>NZ_OY780957.1:0-600000 GCF_963675985.1 uncultured Roseibium sp.
AGGTGAAGCCCTGTACCGGGCGTTGTTCGAGCTTCAGAAGGACAGCGGCCGCACGGTCCTGTGGCGAGGTCAACGAGCGCCCGCCGAATCCGGGGTCGTTGAAATTCCATGCCAGGCTCGGATTCGAGGAAGTCGGTCGCCAGGACTATGGTGACAAGGCCGTCGTCTTTTTGGAAAAGCCGATGACTGAAGCCGACGGGCGATTGCCATGAACTAACCGCCACGCCTATCACGCCGGCAATATCGGCGATGTGCTGAAGCACATCGTCCTGACTAGGCTCATCGTCTATCTGCAGCTGAAGGACAAGCGTTCCGGATCCTCGACACCCATGCCGGCATCGGCCAATACGACCTGACATCCAAAGAAACGGCCAAGACCGGCGAATGGCAGCAGGGGATCGGCAAGGTTCTGGCTGCGGACATGCCCGAGATTGTGGGGACCCTGCTCAAACCCTGGCTCGACGTGATCCTCCGGCGCAAAATCCGGATGGTTCGCTCAAGGCCTATCCCGGATCCCCGGCGCTGGCCCGGGCACTGATGCGGCCGGTCGACCGGTTGACCCTGACCGCAACTCCATCCGGATGATTTCAAGACCCTGGCCGGCCTGTTTCCGGGCGACCATCAGGTCAAGACGATCCACCTCGACGGCTGGCTCGCACTCGGAAGTTTCCTGCCGCCGAAGGAAAAGCGGGGACTGGTCATCATCGACCCGGCCTTCGAAGTCACGGACGAATTCGACCGCATGGCACGCGCCGTCTGCAAATCCTGGAAGAAATGGCAGACCGGAATTTTCGCCATCTGGTATCCGCTGAAAGACCGCAGAGGCCGTGAGACGGTTCCACGACGCCCTGGACCGAAACCGGTATCCGGGATGTTCTGACGCTGGAACTGAATGTCGGCAAAAGCGGACCGGACACGGTCATGCTGGGCTCCGGTATGACCATCATCAACCCACCCTTCACGCTTGCCGCTGACATGAAGGAAATCCTGCCCTGGCTGAGCCATGTCCTGCATCAGGGTCCCGGGGCTGGTTGGCAGGTGGAGCAACTGATCGAAGAATAGATCCGATCCCGTTTGGTACCGGGGTTTGCCCCGAACAGCTTGACCTTGCGGGCTTAGTCCACCATCGTCTTACCCGTTGATTTGCCCCCTGGGAGGTTTGCCGTGTTTTTGCTCCGGAAATTCAGTTTCGCCCTTGCGATGGCCGCCGTTTTCTATGCAAGCGGTGCATCGGCCGAGAACCGCGCCTATTTTTCCTTCCACAAGGAGCCGAGAGTACCGGACTGCACGGCCGCTTCGGTGCAAAGCGCGGTTGCAGGCACATTGGCGCGGGCACAATTGGACTATGCGGGCGGTCGGACGATCACCGGCATTACCAAAATCCGGGAGACGCGCTACCAGGTGGACGGCGTGAGCCCGCTCGCCCGACGCTACTGCCGCGGAACGGCAAGCCTGAGCGACGGCAGCGTGCGCGCTGTTCATTATCTGATTGAGGAAAACACCGGCTTCGTCGGGCTCAGCTGGAATGTCGAAGCCTGCCTTGCGCCGCTCGATAAATGGCACGTCTACGGCGCGCATTGCAGCACCACCCGCCCACGCTGATTCATGATGCCTCTTCCTGTCCGTTCCCTGCGGGCACTTGTCCTGGCCTTTCTCCTGACGCTCGGCACCGGCCTGCCCTCCAGGGCCGGAGGAAAGCCGGGCGATTTCGACTATTACGTCCTGAGCCTGTCCTGGTCACCGACCTATTGCCGGTCGGCAGGCCGCAATGCGGATCCACTGCAGTGCAATGCGTCCCGGCCTCACCGTTTCATCGTTCACGGACTTTGGCCGCAATACGAACGCGGCTGGCCGGACTTCTGCCGGAGCAAGACAAGAGACCCCGACCGACACACCGTCTCCGGGATTCTCGACATCATGCCAAGTCGCAGCCTTGCCCGGCATCAGTGGCGCAAGCACGGAACCTGTTCCGGCCTAAGTCCTGAAGATTATTTCGACCTGACCCGACAGGCGTTCGAAAAGGTCAGAATTCCCGCAGCGTTCAACACCATCGACCGGGCGGGCAAAATCGCCCCTGATGCGGTGGAAAAAGCATTTCGGCTGGCCAACCCCGGCTTGCATGACGCCGCCATGGCCGTCACCTGCACCAGCGGCCGGCTCAAGGAAGTGCAAATCTGCCTGAACAAGGATCTCAGTTTCCGCTCGTGCCGTGCCGTCGACCGGTCGGGCTGTCGGTCCAATCGACTGACCGTCGATCCGCCTTTGCGAAAATGACCGGACAAAGAGGAATGCTCTGGCTTACACCGGGGCGAATGCGTCTTTCACAACCTGCTTGAGCGGGCCGAGCGCATCGAGCAATGGCTGTTCGAGGCCGATTTCACGCCCACTGCTGACGGACTGCACCGCCAGACGATACTCGGAAAGCGGCTTGTCGAGGAAATCAGGGCGCATCCCGTCAAAGATCGGTGCGCCATACCCATAGAAGAAAAAGGCGACCAGCAGAGTTTCCGTAACCCCGCGTGAAAACAGCTTTCTGTTCGCTTGTGTCGAAAACACCGGTCCTATCCGCCTCGTCTGTGACCGGGCGAAATTACAAACTGCCCTTTAACAACCCTTAACGGGAATGGGTCCAATTTTCGCAAAACTCCGAATATCGCGGAATTCCGGTATTTCCGGGCAAAGATTTTTTGCAAGGTTTGTGTCCGAAGGGCTTGTACCGGGTGGGTTGCTATGCACATTTGACGAGCCTTTCAAAGGAGCCCCTCATGCTTGTCCTTCTTTCCTCTCCGGCCTCGCCTTTCGGACGAAAAGTCAAAATCGCGGCATCCGTTCTCGGACTGCTTGACGATATCAAGGTCGAAAACACCAACACGAACGACCCGGAAGACAACCTGCGCCAGCAAAATCCGCTCGGCAAGATCCCGGCCCTGATCCTGCAGGACGGGTCCACCTTGTACGACAGCCGGGTGATCATCGAATATCTCGATCATCTTGCCGGTGGAAACAGGATCATTCCGGAAGGCGAGGCTCGATTTGCCGCGCTCCGCAATCAGGCGATGGCGGACGGCATGATGGATGCCGGCATCTTGCAGGTTTATGAAAAACGCTTCCGCCCTGCCGAATACCGCTATCCGGACTGGCTCGCCTACCAGGCACAGAAGGTTGAGCGTGCGCTGAAAACGCTCGAGGCTACGCTCCCGCCCGCTGTCCGCGCGCCGGAAGATCTCGATGTCGGCTCCATCGCCCTGGCCTGCGCGCTCGGTTACCTCGACCTGCGCTTCAATGGCGACTGGCGCGCCGCCTGTCCCCGCCTCGCCTCATGGATGGACGGTGTCGAGCAGGCGGTCCCGATCCTCGCCAAGACCAAACTGCCATCACAACCGGTCGGCGAGGTCCCGGACCAACTGCGTTAGAGCCTGAATGAAACAAACCCCCGGCGCCTTCGCGCCGGGGGTTTTTAACTATCGCGGCAATTCCCGACAGGCAATCCGGATCAGAACTTATAAGCTATACCGGCACGGACCACGTTGTTGTCCAGATCGGTCTTGTAGTTCGTACCGCCCAGGTTGAAGCTTTCCTTGCCGAAGTTTTCATACGCATAATCGAGACGCATGGTGACATGCTCCGACAATGCGCTTTCGACACCCGCGCCAAGCGTCCAGCCGACAGCCGTGGTGCTGTCCTTGTTGCCGCTGGCGTTGACGTCCATATCGGCAATCGCAAGACCACCGGTTCCGTAGATCAGGAACGTATCGAAGGCATAGCCAAGACGCCCGCGAACGGTCGAATTCCAGTCGGACCCGGTCTTGTAGTTGACGCCGCCGACGGACGTACGGTCATTCAGATTGGTAAAATCGAATGTGCCTTCGAGGCCGGCCAGAATGTTCGGCGTGACCATGAAATTGTAGCCGCCGTAAAAGCCGCCCAGGACCCCGCTTGCGTCGTTGTCGAACTTGCCGGTCGGCGTGGACCGGGTCGTGAATGACCCCCAACCCCAGCCAAGCTGTGCACCGGCATAAGGACCGGTCCAGTCGAAACCGGATATCGTGTCCGGGCTGACCGGATAGGCAGGAGCCGGATCCACCGGCTGAGGCAGATCTGCGGCAAAGGCCTGCGCCGAAATAGCGGTAAATACCGCAGCGGCGGCCGCCAGAGATGCAAAACCTTTCATGTGTCATTACTCCAACTGTACATGCCCCAATTCGAAGTTAGGACAAGTCCAATGGACCGTCCCCAACCTCACCCGACAACTGGTATGGCGTCCCTTTGTGGCGGCACGAATATGAATTTGAGGAAATTTCGTGACCAAAGCGCGACGAGATTCTGTTTGGTGAACAAAGCGTTAAAGGCATCTCTCCCGTGCGAATCCGGAGTCCTGACATCTTGTCTTCGCTTGCGGCGAACCAATCTATTGCGTATCCGATGCGCATCTGCATGATGCGCCGGTATTTGGCTATCCATGAACACCCGACCCGCCCTTTCTCGTTAACCCAGGCCCTGACCGGAACCCCTAAATGCTTTTTGATTATGTGAGCCTCGCAGGTGGTCTTGTTGCGTTGATCATCGCAGGTGACGTTCTCGTCAGAGGCTCGGTCGGGGTGGCACAACGCTTGGGAATTCCGAACCTGGTCATCGGCCTGACCATCGTGGCCTTCGGCACGTCGGCGCCTGAACTGGTGATCTCTCTCAAGGCAGCCCTTGAAGGGGCCGACGGTATTGCGATCGGCAATGTCGTCGGCTCGAACATCGCCAACGTGCTTCTCGTGCTCGGCATGCCGGCCCTGATCGCCGCGACCCCCTGCGGCGAGGAGGGAGCGGTCAGAAACGCCCTCTTCATGGTCGCCGTGTCATGCGTGTTCATCATTCTGTGCTTCTTTTCGCCCCTCGACATCCTGAGTGGCGGCATTCTGCTTGTCCTGCTCGCCCTGTTTCTCGGCGACTCCGCCCTCAGCACCTACCGCCACCGGAAAACGCTCAAGGACTCTGCGAACGGCGTAACTGCGGCCAACAACACGGAATCCGACGAGGCGGCGGAAGAAACCGATGATGGCCTGGAGGAGGTCGAAGGGGTTCCCGAATCCGTCGGCCTTGCCGGTGTCTATATCGTTCTAGGCCTCATCGGCTTGCCGCTCGGCGCCCATTTCACCATCGAAGGCGCGACCGAAATTGCCGAAGCCTGGGGGGTCAGCGACGCCGTCATCGCCCTGACCGTCATTGCGCTCGGCACATCTCTGCCCGAGCTGGCAACCACCGTCATGGCCGCGATCCGCCAGCACGGTGCCGTGGCCATCGGCAATGTCATCGGCTCCAACATCTTCAACCTTCTGGCGATCATCGGCATCACGACCGTCGTGGTTCCACTCAATGTGCCGGCCGAAATCCTGCACCTCGATATCTGGGTCATGATGGCCTGCGCCTTGCTTCTGCTCGGCTTCGCCGTCTATCGGGTCAACCTCACCAGGCTGGCCGGCTTGGCGCTGACCGCCGCTTATTGCGCCTATATTTTCGTGGTCTACACCTTCAGCATCGCGAACTGACACCAACCGCAGCTTATCTTTCGGGCCGTGCAAAGCCGCTTTCCTTTTTCCCAAAAGACAGGCAGGCTCGCCCTCATGGAAAATGCCCCGATCGCAGTCATCACCGGTGGGTCCAGTCGAATCGGCAGGGCCATGGCCGAAGACCTCGCCAGCCACGGCTGGAGTCTCGTTCTTCATGCGCACAGCCATCCCGAAAAAGCAGACGAACTGGTGAGGGACATACGCTCCCGCGGCGGCCGGGCCGAGGTCCTGATTGCCGACCTGACCGACATCGCGGAACTGAGGGGCTTCATGGCCGACGCCGCGAAACCCTTCGGAAACCCATCGGTTCTGATCAACAATGCCTCCATTTTCGAAGACGATATCATCGGCGAGCTCGATCCGGCACGTTACGACGCGCATTTCAACATCCATACGCGGGCGCCGGTGTTCCTTGCCGAGGACTTCGCGAAACGACTGCCTGAAGGCCGCAATGGACTGATCGTCAATGTCATCGATCAGAGGGTCTGGAAACTCACGCCCCAGGCCTTTTCCTACACCCTGTCGAAGGCGGCACTCTGGACGGCGACGCGAACACTCGCCCAGGCGCTGGCGCCAAGGATCAGGGTCAATGCCATCGGCCCCGGCCCGAGCTTCAGGAACATCCGCCAGAGTGAGGAGGAATTCGACAAGCAATGGCGCTCCGTTCCTCTCGGCAAAGGTCCCTCGCCTGCCGACTTCGGACGAACGGTTCGCTTCCTGTGGGAGAGCGGGTCGCTCACCGGTCAGATGATCGCAATCGACGGCGGCCAGCATTTGGCCTGGGAAACCGGCGACGTGATCGGTGTCGGCGAATAAGTCGTGCCAGGATATGTCTGTAGGAAATCGCTAATGGCTTTTCCGAACCGGCCAATCGTCTTACATAAGCGCCATGCAGGATAACTCAGAGCTTCCGGCCGAACCGGAAGCGGATACGACGGAAAAGAACAGCGGACAACCGCAGACGCAGCGCAAAGGCGTCGAGGTGATCTCCGACATCGTCAAACGGCTGCCCATGGGGCCGGGCGTTTACCGGATGATCGACGAAAATGGCGATGTGCTCTACGTCGGCAAAGCCCGTAGCCTGAAAAAACGGGTCACCAGCTACACCCGCCTCCAGGGACAGTCGAACCGGATCATGCGCATGATCCTGTCCACCGCAACCATGGAATTCGTGGTCACCCGGACGGAAGCCGAAGCGCTGCTTCTGGAAGCCAACCTGATCAAGCGGTTACGCCCGCGGTTCAACGTGCTCCTGCGCGACGACAAGTCGTTTCCCTATATCCTGATCACCGGCGATCACGAAGCGCCGGCAATCATCAAGCATCGCGGCGCGCGCAAGCGCAAAGGCGACTATTTCGGCCCGTTCGCCTCCGCCGGCGCGGTCGACCGCACGATCAATGCCCTGCAGAAGGCTTTTCTGATCCGGAACTGTTCCGAGAGCTATTATGAAAACCGCTCGCGTCCCTGCCTGCTCTACCAGATCAAGCGCTGCGCAGGGCCCTGCACCGGCGAGATCGCCCCGGAGGACTATGCCGGCCTTGTTGCCGAGGCCAAGGCCTTCCTCTCCGGCCGCAGTCAGCTGGTGAAACAGGAACTGGCCGAGCAGATGGAAAAGGCCTCCGAAACACTCGATTTCGAGCGTGCCGCGATCTACCGGGACCGGCTGGCGGCTCTGTCCCACGTCCAGTCCCATCAGGGCATCAATCCGCATAACGTGGAGGAGGCGGACGTCTTCGCCGTCCATCAGGAAGGCGGACAGACCTGCGTGCAGGTGTTCTTCTTCCGAACCGGTCAGAACTGGGGCAACCGGGCGTACTTCCCCAAGGCCGACAAATCACTGGACGAGGCAGCTGTTTTGGAGAGTTTCCTCGCCCAGTTCTACGACGACAAACCGGCTCCCAGACAGATCCTGCTCTCCCATGATCTCGCCGAACGCGATCTTCTCGCCGAAGCTCTGAGTGAGCGCATGAGCCGAAAGGTCGAGATTTCCGTCCCGAAGCGCGGCGAAAAGAAGGACCTGGTCGACCACGCGCTGAGCAATGCCCGGGAAGCCCTGGGACGGCGTCTTGCGGAAACTTCCAGCCAGGCACGCCTCCTGAAAGGCGTGGCCGAAGCCTTCGACCTGCCCTTCCCGCCGCGCCGGATCGAGGTTTACGACAACTCCCATATCATGGGCACGAATGCGGTCGGTGGCATGATCGTCGCAGGTCAGGAAGGCTTCGCAAAGGGCCACTACCGCAAGTTCAACATCAAGTCGGAAGACCTTGTCCCCGGTGACGACTACGGCATGATGCGCGAAGTTCTGACCCGACGGTTCTCCCGGCTGCTCAAGGAACACGAACGCCAGCTGCCCGTAACCGGAAACGAAACGAACATCGATGGCGAGGCCGACGATGAGAATGATGACGCACTCACCGCGCCCGCGATGGAAATGCCCGCCTGGCCCGACCTGGTCCTGATCGACGGCGGTCAAGGCCAGCTGACCGCAGCGCGTGAAACCCTGGAAAGCCTCGGGATCACCGATGTCCCGCTGGTCGGCATCGCCAAGGGACCGGACCGGGATGCCGGCCGGGAAAAATTCTTCATCCCCGGCAGACAGTCCTTCATGCTGCCCGAACGGGATCCGGTGCTTTATTTCGTTCAGCGCCTGCGCGACGAGGCCCACCGATTTGCCATCGGATCGCACCGAGCCCGGCGCAAGAAGGACATCGCGAAGAACCCGCTTGACGATATCGCCGGCATCGGCCCGACCCGTAAACGCGCATTACTGCGCCATTTCGGCACCGCGAAAGCCGTCTCGAAGGCCGGCCTGGACGATCTGGTCGCCGTTCCCGGCATCTCCGAGGCAACGGCAAAACTCGTCTATGATCATTTTCATGAATGAGGCCGACCGGGACCCGCCCCGGATTGTTTCTTAGAGACGGCCTTACTTTTGAACAACAGCGACGATATAAGAAACCAAATTTGGGTCTCTATCCTCGATATCTAAGAGTAACGACAAATGGCGAATGCCTTATTCCTCCGCGCAGCTGCCCTCATGGAAGAACGGCGCTACGAAGAAGCCGCACCTCTCCTTCTTGAATTGCATGCCGCGCATCCTCAGGAAGCGCGGATAAACTATCTGCTTGCTGTCATATTTAATCACTACAAAGACTTAACTAAAGCGCAGCAGCACTTGATTGCCGCATCAAAGGTTGAAACAAAAAGATCTGAAATATTCTCGCTGTTATCGGAAATATACGGCAAATTAGGCCACAAAGAAGCCGCGATGGAAACCGCCAGAAAAGCCGCCGCATTAAATAACACGTCCGAACACGCCCATGCCGTATTGGGAGATGCTTACTACAACATTCAGAAACCTGTCCTGTCCCGACAGGCCTTTGAAAGAGCTCTGGAGCTGGACCCGGATTTCACAACCGCTCTGGTAGGCTTGGCTCGCCTGGAAACGTCTCTGGGGGAAGGTGATGCGGCCCTGGAGCACCTCAAGAAAGCCTACGCGATCGATCCCGAAAGCGCCTACGTTCTGATGACCCTTGCCGAGCAATCAGAGCCTGAACTGCAGACCGAAGTTCTCGACCGGATTCTCAAGCAGGTTGACAATCCGGAATCCAAGAACTCTCTGGAGGCGAACGCACTCCTGCATTTTGCAGCAGGAAAACTTTTCGAGAAAAAAGGCGATATCGATTCAGCGTTCGCACATTACGCGAAATACAAGAACACCATGTACGCTCCCTATAATATGGGCAAGCGGAAATGGCAGCTTGAGGCGACCAAAGGGCTGTTCAGCAAGGAATTCTTCGAACATCGGGAGGATTTCGGGCTCTCGTCCGACCGGCCGGTCTTTGTGGTCGGCATGCCCCGCTCCGGAACGACCCTTGTCGAACAGGTCATCGGCCGCCACCCGAAGGCGACAGGTGTCGGCGAGTTGAACTTTTTTGCCAGCCTTCTGACAGATATGTCGGGAGCAGACATCGTCACCCCGAGATTGTTTGCGCAAGCAATCGAAATGGACGCGAAGCATGCCAAGCGCATTGGTCGCAAGTACTTGGCCGAACTGGACAACTACGACAAGAAAGCAAGCCGTGTCGTCGACAAGATGCCGCACAATTTCGAAATGCTGTGGTTGATTGCGCTGCTGTTTCCCAATGCGAAAGTCATCCACACATATCGGGAACCGGCCGACACCTGCACATCGATTTACACGACGCCGCTTGCCTCCCAGCATAATTATTGCCGCGATCTTGAGACGCTCGGACAATATTACGGCATATATGCCGAGATGATGGAACATTGGGACAAGGTTCTTCCCATCAAGATCCATCACCAGTCCTACGAAGCCCTGATCGCGGATCAGGAAGCGGAAAGCCGCGCACTGCTGGACTATGTCGGCTTGCCTTGGGATCCGGTCTGCCTCGATTTCCAATCCGGCGAGAGGCAGGTCATCACCTTTTCCAGCCAGCAGGTCAGGCAGCCGATTTACACCTCGTCAATGGGACGTTGGCGGAAGTACGGGTCCCATATCCAGCCGTTGATCGAGGCGCTTGGAAAACACGCACCGCAACAATAATCCAAGGCCGGTCGCTGCTCGGCCGGCCTCGCTCCTGAACCGCGACTTACACTTACAGGACATACGAAGCCGCCCATGTTCGAATACCGTTTCCGGCGGCTGCGCTCCCTGATCGGCTGGCTGAGCTTAACTGCGGGTATCAGCGTCTGTCTTCTGGGCCTCGCCGCGTTCGCGGCGCCCGGGTTCTGGGCGGCGGACAACATGAGCTTCTTCCTGCGCCAGTTTCTGGCGGCCGGTTTGGCCGGCCAGTTCGGAGGGCTTTTGGGCTTCACCGTGCCCCATCGCCGGCCAGGGCTCTACAAGTCCCTTCTGGTGCTGCACACCCTCCTGTTCGCCGTGCTGGCCGGGTCAACGGTCTGGAGAACTGTCGAACACACCCAACCTGTTGCTGCGACCCGCGCGGGCGAAACAAGCCTGCGGGTCGTCGCGACCAACCTGGAACGCCTGTTCCTGGAAAACAGAGCCCTGACCGACTTCCTGAAACAGGCCGACCCCGATATCATGGTCTTCGAGGAGACCGCTTGGTGGCTGCAAAAGCATCACTGGAAGAAGCTTGGCCGTCCGATCGGGGCGATCGGAAAACCGCCCTTTCCAAAGAATCTCGTTGTCGGGTCGCTCGGCGATATCAGCGTTTATTCCAGGTTCCCCATCCTGGAAAGCAGGTCCATCATCGTCGAAAATGAGCCCGGCCAGCAGCGACAGGACATCCGTGAAATCCTTGTCCTTAAGCTCGACGTCGAGGGCCGGCCGGTCAATCTGGTCGCCGTGCATCCGTCGAGCCCTCGAAGCGAGGTTAGATGGAACCGCAGACAGACCTACCTGAAACGTCTGGAAGCGGTTGTTGCGGAGCTGAAAGCGCAAGGAGATGCCGAAACCATCGTCATCGGCGACTGGAACCTGTCACCCTGGTCCGCCTACTTCTCCAACCTGTTCGGCAAGCTGAACCTCGGCACGGCCTTTCCGGACGGATTCCCGCAAACGACGCGCTTCTTCTTCGACTATCGCCTGCACTGGGTCCTCGGCGCCGTCGTGGATCATGTCGCGATCACGCCCGGGCTGCGGTTTTCCGGGGTCAAGCTCGGCCCCGATATCGGCTCCGATCATCTGCCCTTGATAGCAGATATCGTCCTGCCCGGCGTCGCGAAGATGAAATCTGCGAATTGATCCCGATGCGTTTGCAGTTTGACGGGCAGACGGGATAAAAGTTGAAAGCGACGCAATGAAAGCAGGTTCTGCGCTTCGGCATTCGATCCCGGGAGACGATGACATGATCGGAAAGTTCTTCAGCAATCTGTTCGGCGGCGGCGAACGGGCGCAATCGGAAGACCATCAACCGGTGTTCTACAATGACTTCGAGATCGTTCCAGAACCGCAACTGACGAACGGCCAATGGCAGGTTTCCGGACGGATCGAGAAGGAAATAGACGGCCATCGCAAAGTCCATATGTTCATTCGGGCCGACATGCTGCCCGGCGAGGACGAGGCCGTCAGCCAGACCGTGCGCAAGGCAAAGGTCATGATCGACCAGCAGGGCGATGGGATCTTCGACTAGATCGGCGCCCCGCTGCACCGATCGACACGGCAAGCGACGACATTTATGAAATGAACGGGAGCCGCCCGTCGTTGACAGGCTTCCATTGGCATGCTTGTGTCCGCGAAAAGCCGGATCGCTCTTGCTGAATGAACCGACTTTCACCGTCAGATGATCCAACATGGCCACATGAAAAAGAACGTTGCTCTGAGCCTGCCGAACATCCTCACCTACGGGCGTATCGCAGCGGTACCGGCCCTTGCGGGATGTCTTTATTTCGAAGGCCTTACGCTTCGCTGGGTCGCTCTTGGATTGTTCATCCTCGCGGCCATAACCGACTTCTTCGACGGTTATCTGGCCCGCGCCTGGCAGCAGCAATCGGCTCTCGGCCGGATGCTCGATCCGATCGCCGACAAACTGCTCGTGTCCGTCTCGCTTCTCATGCTGGCGGCCGACGGAACAATCGACGACTGGTCTCTCATTCCCGCCATCATCATCCTGTGCCGCGAAATCCTGGTTTCCGGCCTGCGGGAATTTCTCGCGGAACTGCAGGTCAGTGTTCCGGTCACCCGGCTGGCCAAGTGGAAAACGGCCGTGCAACTCTTTGCCATCGCCCTCCTCCTGGCGGGTCCGGCCGGCGAAACCATTCTGCCCGGAACTACCCTTGCGGGTCTCACGGCGCTCTGGCTTGCGGCGATTTTGACCATATATACCGGCTATGACTACTTCCGCGCGGGCATTGGTCATCTCATTGAAGAATAGGTCTGCGCCGGGATCAACTCCGGTCACACTATGACCAGAAGGGACGGGACAACGTGCAAATCCGCTACTTCGCATGGGTGCGTGAGAAGGTGGGAATTGAAGAGGAGACCCTCGACCTTCCCGGCAACATCGGCACGGTAGCCGATCTGATCGCCTATCTGAAAACCATCGACGACAATCATGCCGCCGCCTTCGAAGAAGAAGACGCCATCCGCGTCGCCCTCGATCAGATGCATGTCGAGGTCGACGCCGACCTGGGTGCCGCGCGCGAAGTCGCCTTTTTCCCGCCCATGACGGGAGGATAGACAATGGCCTGTGAACCGCTGATCCGGGTGCAGACGGAGGACTTCGATCCCGGCGCCGAGGCGAAACGGTTGACGGCAGGGCGCAAGGATGTCGGCGCGCTGGTTTCCTTCATCGGCCTTTGCCGTGACGATGGCGGCAAGCTGGCGGCGCTGGAGCTTGAACATTATCCCGGCATGGCGGAAACCGAAATCGGAAGGATCGCCCTTGAGGCCTGCGACCGATGGCCACTGAGCGGACTGACGGTAATCCATCGCTTCGGCAAGATCCCCGCCGGTGAACAAATCGTCCTGGTCATCGCAGCCTCCTCCCACCGTCGCGCCGCCTTCGAAGCCGCTGACTTTCTCATGGATTTTCTGAAAACCAGAGCACCATTCTGGAAAAAAGAACACATGAAGTCAGGCGATGCGGACAATTGGGTCAAAGCCACGAAAACGGATGATGCCGCAGCGGAGCGCTGGTCGTAATCCCTCGTTAATTCTACCGTACCGAGAAGTGGACATGACTTACTTTGGGGTGCGAAAATGCTTGACCCTACCGCAAATTGCCCGTTGATTACCGGCAGGGAAGAGGCGACCGCCAGTCATAAGATATAAGCCGCCTTCCTCAGGCCTCCCGGCTTTGAGACAGTTGGAAAAATATGCAAGAATCGTCCTCCCAGACGGGCACGCACGCCCAGCCGGGCATGCCATTTATTGAATTCGTGATCATGATCGCCGCGCTCATGGCCTTGAACGCGCTCGCCATGGACGTGATGCTGCCGGCGCTGCCGGAAATCGGACACGCGCTGAACATCCTGCACGAAAACGACCGCCAACAGGTCCTGGTCGCCTATCTGGTCGGATTTGGCGGCGCGCAACTCTTTTACGGCCCGATCACCGACGCTTTTGGCCGACGGACCGTCCTGCTTGGAGGTCTCGCCCTCTATGCGGCGGCAAGCGTGGTTTCGCTGATGTCGCAAACCCTTGACCAGTTGCTGCTGGCCCGCGTGCTCCAGGGGGTTGGCTGCGCCGCGACACGGGTTATCGCCGTGTCTGTCGTGCGCGACTGCTATACGGGACGGCAGATGGGCAAGGTCATGTCCCTGGTCATGATGATCTTCATGGCCGTTCCGATCATCGCACCTTCCATCGGCCAGGCGATCCTGCTCGTAGCCGGATGGCGCTGGATTTTCACCATGCTGCTCTTCGCCGGTGTCGTCATGCTTTTGTGGTGTGCGATCCGTCTGCGTGAGACGCTGCCCCGTGAATACCGGCAAGCGCTCAACGTGACGGCAATCACCAAAGCCTACTGGACGACCTTGCGCACCCGAGAAAGCATTGGTTACACGCTTGCCCTCACCTTTGTCTTCGGCGGGTTGTTCGCCTTCATCACCATGTCGCAGCAGATCTTTGTCGAGATATTCGATCTTGGCGTCTGGTTTCCGATCGTCTTCTCGGCGATCGCGATTGCCATGTCGGTTGCCTCCTACATGAACGCGCGTCTGGTGGAAGCGATCGGCATGCGGCGCCTGTCCCATGCCGCGACCCTGGCCTTCATGGGGTTCGGTATCCTGCTTTTTGCCCTGGCCACCGCCGGTGTCGAAAATTTCTGGACCTTCACCCTGATTTCCGGCGCCCTTATGGCCTGCTTCGGCTTCATCGGAGCGAACTACAACACCATGGCCATGGAACCGCTCGGGGACATAGCCGGGACCGCTTCGTCGGTCATTGGCTTCATAACCACGCTTGGCGGGGCCATGCTCGGCTATATCATGGGCCAGTCTTTCGACGGCACCACCCAGCCGCTCGGTTTCGCGTTTGCGGTCTACGGACTGTGCGCGCTCGCCTGTGTCGTCTACGCCGAGAAGGGCCGGATGTTTCATGCCCATCATCAGACCCCCGGCTCCGGCCACCAGCCAAAGCCGGAATAAAAAAGGCGGGCACTGCCCGCCTTTGAAAGAAACCGTGATTGTTCCGATCAGCCGACCGCAGCCTTCAGGGCCGGCGCATCGGGGCGGACTTCCGCATCGTAATCGGTCATCAGCGTCTTCGTGATCTCGCCGACCTCGAAATTGTACGGACCGATCTCCGACACCGGCGTCACTTCGGCAGCCGTGCCTGTCAGGAAGCACTGCTCGAAACCGGTCAGTTCCTCCGGCATGATCACCCGCTCGATAACTTCGATGCCGCGCGCCTTTGCAAGGCCGATCACCGTGCGCCGAGTGATACCGTCCAGGAAACAGTCAGGCGTCGGCGTATGGATCTTGCCGTCCTTGACGAAGAAGACGTTCGCACCGGTCGCCTCGGCGACCTGCCCGCGCCAGTCCAGCATCATCGCATCGGCATAGCCCTTGCGTTCCGCTTCATGCTTCGACAGCGTGCAGATCATGTAGAGGCCGGCCGCCTTGGACTTGTAAGGCGCTGTCGCCGGATCCGGCCGGCGGTAGGTCGCCAGATCGAGGCGAATGCCCTTCAGCCGCTCTTCCGGAGCAAAGTAGCTCGGCCATTCCCAGGCGGCGATGGCCAGGTGAATGGTGTTTTGTTGTGCCGAAACGCCCATCATCTCGCTGCCCCGCCATGCGATCGGCCGGATATAGGCGTCGACGAGATTCATCCGCTCAAGCACGGCTTCCTTGGCAGCGGTGATCTGGTCCTTTGTCCAGGGGATCTCGAAGCCGAGAACGTTGGCCGAGGCGTGGAGACGTTCCGTGTGCTCCTCGGACTTGAAGATCCGGCCGCCATAGGCGCGTTCGCCTTCAAAGACAGCGCTGGCGTAGTGCAGCCCGTGGCTGAGCACATGCAGCTTGGCATCGCCCCAGGGCACGAAACTGCCGTCATACCAGATTTCACCATCGCGCTGATCAAAAGGCACACCTGCCATCTTCTTGCTCCCGACCGCCTCTCACTGGGCGTGTTCAATCTTTAAACCCGATACATCATGCAATGACCCACTGAGCCCGGACTTGCGCAGACCGTTCAACCGTGCTTTGCACGCCGCCGAAACTCCCGGTATCCTGCCGTGAAGAAATCGTCGAACGGATTCGTTTTAATACGGAAATGCCGAAAAAACGCATCAAATCGTTCAATCATTTCGTTCAGAGCGCATCTTAAGTAACAATCGATCAGAAATAAGTCAATATGACTGACGTAAATTTCAAAAACCAATCGGCGCCGGTCTCATCTCCGAATGAGAAGGTCCGCGTCGGCAATCCGCCTGAAGAGTTGAACGAGCTGCCTTATGATCTGATTGAACTGCTTTTTTTCGCCTATCGCGACTTCACCTCCGATCCGGACGACGTGCTCGCACAGTATGAGTTCGGCCGCGCCCACCATCGCGTTCTCCACTTTGTCGACCGCAATCCAGGGATCAAGGTGACTGACCTGCTCAATATCCTGCGGATCACCAAACAAAGCCTTGGCCGGGTCTTGAAACAGCTGGTCGACCAGGATTTCATCGAGCAGCGTCCGGGGCCCCTGGATCGGCGCCAGCGACTTCTGTTCACCACAGGAAAAGGACACGACCTGGCGGTGCAACTCTCGCGCTTGCAGACCAAACGCCTTGAGCGTGCCACAAAGGACCTGCCAGATGGCGCCGCCGACGTTGTGCGGGAGTTTCTGTTTCAGATGATCGATCCGGATGCCCGACCCGATGTGGCGAAGCTTGTGCGCCTGCCCAATCAACCTTAAGGCAGCCCCAGGTCAGGCATCAGGCCAAGGTACACAGGAGATCTTCGTGACCACCCCGTTCCCGCCGAACGACAACGCGCATCACATTCTTCTGGTCGATGACGACAACCGAATTCGCGAGTTGTTGAGCCGCATCCTGGTCGACGCCGGCTACAGGGTCACGTCTGCCGCCAATGCAACTGAAGCGCGCCATTGCCTCTCCGGTCTCCTGTTCGACCTGATCATTCTCGACGTGATGATGCCCGGCGAGACGGGACTGGAACTGGCCGCCTGGCTCAGGGAGAATTCCAGCGTACCGATCCTGATGCTGACGGCACGGTCCGATGCTTCCGACCGCATCGCCGGACTGGAGGTCGGGGCAGACGATTATCTGGCCAAGCCCTTCGAACCCCGCGAACTCATGCTGCGCATGTCCGCTATCCTGCGACGCGGAGGCCCGAAGCCGGCTGAAACCACGCGCGAGATCCATTTCGGTCCCTTTGTCTTCAATACAAGGCGCGGTGAACTGAAGAATGGCGACGAAACGGTACGCCTGACCGACCGGGAAAAGCAGATCCTGGGGATCTTCGCCGAACAGCCGGGCGCCACGGTTCCGCGCCACAAGATCGTCGGCGACGACAGCGGCCTTGGCGAACGGACCGTGGACGTGCAGATCAACCGGCTCCGACGCAAGATCGAAAAGGATCCGGGGAATCCGGTCTATCTGCAGACGGTCCGCGGCATCGGCTATCGTCTGGCCTGCGACTAAGCGGTAAATTGGGGGCGGGCTTCGCATGGCCAATCTGAACCAGCTTCTGGCGGGCATCAAGCTTCCGCCCCCCTTCCGTTATCTGGTGCGCGGCTACCGCCGCATGGCCCGCGCCGCCTACCGGGCTATGCCCAAGGGACTTTATTCCCGGGCGCTTCTGATCATTATCACGCCGATCGTGCTGCTCCAGGCCGTGCTGCTCTATGTCTTCATGGAGCGGCATTACCAACTCGTCTCCGAGCGCTTGTCCGAAGCAGTCGCCCGGGAAATCGCTTCCATCGTCTACGTGCTGGAGAATTATCCGCAGGATCCCGAACACGCCAAGATCGAGGGAATGGCAAGCAATGCACTCGGTCTGTCCGTAACCCTGTTGCCGCCGGAGCCCCTTCCGCCGCCAGCGCCGAAACCGTTTTTCGATATCATCGACCGCGGCCTGAGCCGGGCGATCAGCCAGAAGGTCGGCAAACCGTTCTGGATCGATACGGTCGGGCGCTCCAGTTTCGTGGAAATCCGCATCCAGCTGGACAACGCGGTCCTGCGCGTCTTTTCCAGGCGCAGCCAGACCTACGCGACCAATTCCCATTTCTTCGTGGTCTGGATGGTCTCCACGTCTCTGGTCCTGATCACCATTGCCATGCTGTTCCTGCGCAACCAGATCCGCCCGATCGTGCGCCTGGCCAATGCCGCCGAAAGCTTCGGCAAGGGCCGGCCGATCGGCAAGTTCCGCGCCAGCGGAGCCCGCGAGGTCCGCCAGGCGGCGCAGGCCTTCCTGGAAATGCGCCGCCGGATCGAACGCCAGATCGAACAGCGCACGACGATGCTCGCCGGTGTCAGCCATGATCTGAGAACCATTCTGACCCGGATACGCCTGCAACTCGCCCTCCTCGGCGACACGCCCGAAAGCGAAGGCATGCGCAAGGATCTGAATGAAATGAGCAGCATGCTGGAGGATTATCTGGCCTTCGCCCGCGGCGACGGAGACGAGAACGTCCAATTGACAGACATGGCCCTGATGCTGGAGGAGCTGGAGGAAGAAGCGGAAATCTCCGGAGCCAACGTTACCGCCTCGTTTGAAGGACCGTCAGAACTGGAACTCCGCCGCCTCGCCATGAAACGCTGCCTGTCCAACCTTGTGACCAACGCCATGAAATACGGCACGCGGGCGGAATTGAAGGGCAGTTACGACAAGGGCTGGCTGACGATCACCGTCGATGACGACGGGCCGGGGATTGCCGAAGAAAACCGTGACCTGGCGTTCAGGGCCTTTCATAGACTGGACGAGGCGCGCAACCAGGATCAGCCCGGCAGCGGCCTAGGCCTCGCCATTGCCCGCGACGTCGCCCGCAGCCACGGCGGCGACCTTTTCCTCGAAGACAGCCCGCTCGGCGGCCTCAGGGCGCGTCTGCGGATACCCGGGTAATCAGATCAGTAAAGCCGTCCGCCTATGGGAACGTCCAGGTCGGGCCTGAGCAGCACGACCTCGCCGTCCTCGTCCGGCACGCCAAGGGTCAGGACTTCCGACATGACCGGGCCGATCTGGCGCGGCGGGAAGTTGACCACGGCCATGACACGCCGACCGACCAGGGTTTCCGGCGTATAGTGTTTCGTGATCTGGGCAGAGGTCTTCTTGATGCCGATGTCCGGACCGAAATCGATCTGCATCTTGTAGGCGGGCTTGCGGGCTTCGGGAAACTCTTCCGCGGCAATCACCTTGCCGACCCGGATGTCCACCTTCAGGAAATCGTCAAAGGAAATCGTATCGCTCACGGGCTTCACTCGCTGACAGGTCGTTCAAACCCCGCGACCATGCCCCGAACGACCTACGGCGGACAAGCCACCCGCGATTGTTTATGAGCGGCTGTGGCTTTTAGGACTCAACTCCCTCGGCAGCGGCCTCTGCCGAACCTTCGTTGCCGGCGCGACGGTTCCGGGCTCGTTTGCCTGCTTCCCAAAAGGGGCGAGCGAATTTCTCGGCGCTGTCGAGCCGCTGCATCCAGGCTTCGCCGCGATTCAGCTCCTCATCGAGCCTGGCCATGGTTTTCGGCAGGCCTTCATCCGTTTCATCAAGCCAGGTTGTCACGACCCGCCCGAAGGCCATCGCCAACCCTTGCGTGACGAGCCGTCCCTTGATACCGGTCAGATCGATACCTGCGGCAATCAGCATCCAGCGCTGGGACCGGACCGCGATGGAATTGAATTCCAGCGCAAGCGCCGGGTCCCGGCGTACGGCCTCCGTAAGGGTGCGCACCGCGTCCCTGTAGGGCGCAAGCTGGTCGAGCCGGATCATCAGGATATCGAACAGGCGATCATGGGCCGGCTGGTCGTCCATCTCTTCATCGCGGTCGTCGAGAACCGCGGTATCGATCATTTCCGCGAACGCCTCGACCAGTGCCCGCTTGGAAGAATAACACTCCCGAAGCACGGACAGCTTGACGTCGGCCGTCTTCGCCAGCAGCGGCAGGCTGACATCCTCGTAAGAATGCTGCGACAGCAGATCGAGGAAGGTTTTCAGGATCTTCTGCCTGGTCTTAGCGGTCGCCATACTCAAACTCCCTTGCTAGAGCATCGGGCGATAACTTTGAAGCATTTGACCGGTGCGCTTTTGTCTGCTGACAAGGCGGGTCGCGTGCCGTGGTGTTTCCCACCACAAGCGCGAGCCAACGCGGTCAGCGGGCAAAAGAGCCCGGCCCTTCGGGTGTCAGAAAGCAGCCCATCGGCTGCGTTGCGCCGCTTGCACGATGCACCACATCGCGCTTCGCGACGCGCCTGGCCGAGTGAACTGCTTTCTGACATCAAATGGTTCAAAGTTATCGCCCGATGCTCTTGGAAACATAGGAGCAAAGACATCGGCCTGAAAGGGTTCAAGCTCCGATAAAAGGAAAATCAGCCGGCGAGTTCACGCGCCCGTCCGACCGCGGCGGCCACCGCTTTCGTCATCAGAGGCCTCAGGCCGTCTTCGGCCATCAAAACCTCGAGTGCGGCCGCCGTTGTGCCGTTGGGAGACGTCACGTTCTGGCGAAGCACCGTCGGCGTCTCCGGTGACTGATGCATCAGCTCACCTGCGCCGGACACGGTCGCTTCGGCCAGTTCCCTGGCAAGCTCTTCCGGCAATCCGGCCGCTTTTCCAGCCTCCGCCATGCATTCAGCCAGCCAGAAGACATAGGCAGGCCCGGACCCGCTGACACCGGTGACCATGTCGATCTGGTCTTCGCTTTGCAGCCAGACCACCTTGCCGACGGCCGACAACAACGTTCCGACGGTTTCCTTCTGCGCTTCGCTCACCCCGTCATTCGGGAAGACGGCGGTGATCCCGCGCGCCACCATGGCAGGCGTGTTCGGCATCGCCCGGGCAACGGGAACCGGACCGAAAGCTGCCTGGAACCGGGAAATCGGCGTGCCGGCCGCAACCGACAGGACCAGCGTGTCCGGACGGATCGCCGGCGCGATGGCTGGCAGAACCACGTCCATCATCTGCGGCTTGACGGCTACGAGAACAATCGACGGCGCCAGGTCGGCGGGAACCTCGGTGACATGACGAATGCCATGCTTTTCCAGAATGTCCCTTATCTCGTCACCGGGTTTCGGGTCGGAAACAACAATGGCGGACGGGTCCAGCCCCTCCGCCATCCAGCCGGATAACATCGCCCCGCCCATCTTTCCTGCACCGACAAGAAGGAACGGGCGGTCTTTTGAAAAAATCATGCTTCTCCCACGGTCTCAAACATGGCCGTTGCAATGGCTTCGCTTGCGGGCCGTCCGGCCCAGACGACGAACTGGAAGGCCTGGTAGTAGCGCTCGCAGTTTTCGAGCGCATTGGAGAGCATACCCTCGATCTGGGTCGAGGTTGCCTCCGAGCCTCCGGCAAGAAGCAGGGACTGCCGGAACATGACGACGCCCTCCTGGTTCCACAGGTCGAAATGCCCCATCCAGAGCTGCTCGTTGACCAGCGCCAGCAGACGGACGACCTCCGTCTTGCGCACATCCGTTACCTTCAGGTCGAAGGCACAGGCCAGATGCAGGGCTTCCACCTCTTCCATCCAGGAAAAGGAAACATGGTAATCGCACCAGCTGCCCGCGACGGAGATGGTAATCTCGTCGTCGGCCGATCTTTCGAACGACCAGTCATTCAGCGCTGCGACGGTTTCGATGGTGTCGACGGGATTGTCAGGTCGCTCGAAGTCAAATTCGATGAGGCTCATGAGCCTACTCCCCTTTCGAGCCGGGGCATTGGGGCCGGATAAAGTATCAGACCGTTACCACCGGGTATGTCCCAAGCCTTCGGAGCATCCTGACCGTCTGGGCGGTTCAATCATGCCCCACGAATCCCTGTTTAGATTCAGTATATAAGCACTACCGAATAAAGCGATACATAACGTGGCGCTTTTATGTCCGGAAAATGTGGACGACTTGGTGTAAACAGGAAGAGCCGCAGGTTATCCACCGCGGCCCTTCTTAAAACTTCTCAGTGAATTCAGGCGATTAGTCCTGAGCCGTCTTCGAAGACGTTTTTGCCGCCGTTTTGGGTTTTGCAGCCGGCTTTTTCTCAAGCGCCTCGATCCGCGCTTCCAGTTCCTCAATACGATCCAGAGCCCTCACGGCCATTTCCTTGACCGCTTCATGTTCTTCGCGCGAAACGAAATCCATGTCGGACAGGAAACGTTCGGCCTGCGCCCTGAAGGCGGTTTCCACCTCGCGCCGCGCGCCCTGGGCGACGCCCGCGGCATCGGTCATGAGCTTTGCAAATTCATCGAACATGCGGTTTGGGCCCTGGGTCATGGCGAACTCCTGTCAGTCCCTTAAAAACATCAGTACACACCTATGAGGCTTTGACGGCAACTTCAAGACGGCGTTTTGCCGCCGATCGCAAAAGTCGGTCAGGCTGCGCGCCTTGCCCTTGACGCGACGGGTCCGAATAGGCCAGCGTCTGGCCGCGCCGGACCGGATCCGGAAGCGGCGCCCCTTCCCTGCCAGCAGGAGTCGCTGCGCCGATGCCGCTCTTCGTCCTCCCCTTTCCCGCCATAGACCCGGTGCTGTTTCAAGTCGGCCCCTTTGCCCTTCGCTGGTATGCGCTCGCCTATATCGTCGGGATCCTGCTCGCCTGGCGCTACATGCGCCGGCTTGTGCTCAACGATAACCTGTGGAACAGCCTCAAACGCCCGACCCCGCTGGACCTGGACGACTTCGTCTTGTGGGGCACCGTCGGCATCATCGTCGGTGGCCGGATCGGCTACGTACTCGTCTACAATCCCGGCTACTATCTCACCCATCCGCTGGAAATCTTCGCCGTATGGACCGGTGGCATGTCCTTTCACGGCGGCTTTACCGGCACGGTGATCGCAATGATCCTGTTTGCCTGGAAAAGAGGCCTGTCAATCTGGACACTGTTCGACCTTGCCGGCTGCGCGGCGCCGATCGGCCTGTTCTTCGGCCGGATCGCCAATTTCATCAACAGCGAACTCTGGGGCCGGGTGACCGACGTGCCCTGGGCCATGGTGTTTCCCACCGGCGGTCCGGAACCGCGTCATCCGAGCCAGCTTTACGAGGCCGCCCTTGAAGGGATTCTGCTCTTTCTTACGATGCGTCTCTTGAGCCATCGGTTCAAGATGCTTCAGCGGCCCGGCTTCATCGCCGGCGCTTTCGCCTTCGGCTATGGCGTCACCCGCTCCTTCGGCGAACTCTTCCGGGTCCCCGATGCCCAGATCGGTTATCTCGGCGGCTTCATGACCATGGGCATCCTGCTGTCGGTTCCGATGATGCTGGCCGGCCTGATCGTCATGATCTGGGCCGCCCGCCGGCACAAGGGCGCCGCATGAAAGGACCGGCTCTGAAGGAAAAGCTGGCTGCGCGGATCCGGGCCCACGGCCCGATCACGGTCGCCGACTATATGGCGGCCTGCCTCGCCGATCCGGATGCCGGCTACTACATCACCCGCGACCCCTTCGGTAAAAAGGGCGACTTCATCACCGCGCCGGAAGTGAGCCAGATGTTCGGCGAACTGATCGGCGCCTTCTGCCTGCAGGCATATCTGGATCTGGGCGCGCCCGGAGCCTTCCAGCTTGTCGAGCTCGGCCCGGGACGGGGCACTCTGATGGCGGACCTGCTGCGTATGGCATCCCTGCGCCCGGAGTTCGTCGACGCGGCCAGCCTGTCCCTCGTCGAAACCAGCCCGGCGCTCCGCAAGGTGCAGGCGAAGACGCTGGAAAAAGCGCCGCTCACGCCAGCGTTCCACGACCGCTTTGCCAATGTTCCCGACGGACCTCTGATCCTTGTCGCCAACGAGTTCTTCGACGCCCTGCCGATCCATCAGTATGTGAAGACCGCCGATGGCTGGCCGGAGCGCATGATCGGCCTGTCGGACGAAGGCGACCTGTGTTTCGGCATCGGCACCGGCAGGCTCGACGACACTGAATTGCCGCCGGAGGCACAAAACGCACCTGAGGGAACCATTCTCGAAACCCAGCCTGCCGCCAATGCAATCACGCAGGAAATCGGAACCCGCCTTGCCCGCCATGGCGGCGCGGCGCTGATCATCGACTACGGCTATCTGAAAACAGCGACCGGCGACACGCTGCAGGCGCTTTACAAGCATACGCACGACGACGTGCTCGCTCATCCGGGCAACGCCGACCTGACCGCCCATGTGAATTTCGAGACGCTGGCGCGGGCAGCTCAAGAAGGCGGAGCCAAACCGCTCCCGCCTCTGGAGCAGGGTGAGTTCCTGCTTCGACTTGGCCTGTTGGAACGTGCAGGCGTGCTTGGATCTGGCAAAAGCAACGCGGTGCAGGACACGATCCGCGACGCAGTCGAAAGGCTGGCGGCTCCCGACCAGATGGGTGCACTTTTCAAGGTGCTGGCGCTCAGTGGCAATGGACGCGCCTTGCCCCCCTTTGACATGTGACTGAACACCACAACGAGTGGTTTTGAAGATTCCAACATTTGCAACGCAAGTCGCCGCACGGGGATGCAAATGTTGGAATCAAACCACTAGGGCAGATACGCCTCCCCACCGATGGCTATGATCTCTTCCTCATTGAGCGACCGGTGCCAGTGAGAAAAAAATGTCTGCCGATCGCGGGGCAGGCGCACGTCCTGGCGAAGCATGTGGTGGATTTTGCGGAACGCCTTGTGTTCGCAGCCTCCCCAGAAGAACACCCGGTCGAGATCGGATGGCCAGTCGACCGCCTGCACGGCTTCGACGAGGAGAGACGTCGTTCCCGCTGCCGCGCCGTTGCGGTGCAGCCAGCGCAACGCAACGCCCGGCGGATGAAGAAGCGGGAGTTCTTCGGTCGGACCATCGATCTCGATCAAGGCAACACCCCGGGCTTTGTCACCGACCTGCTCGAGGATGCGTGCAATACCGGGCAAGGCGGTTTCGTCGCCGGCAAGCACATAGAAATCCGCCGGTTTCGCGCCGTTGGCGGCAGGACCGAGAATTCCCACAATGTCGCCGGGAACGGCTTCACGCGCCCATCTCGTGGCAGGCCCGGCCGTATCGTGGAGAGCGAAGTCGATCTCGATCTCGCCTTTGACGGCATCGATCCTGCGAATCGTATAGACGCGGGTCGGTAGCTTCTGCCGTTTTGGCCAGACGACCTGGCCGCGATCGTCCAGCATGGGCCATTGGGGTGACGCCACATCCTTGGGCTGAAAAATGAGCCTGCAATGCAGCTGGTCCGGTCGGTCGTAGCGTGACAGGTCGTTGCCGCTGAAGGTGATGCGAAGCATACGGGGCGTCAGCGCGGCGACATGGACGACGCTCAGGACACGCAGGTCTTCCGGCAAGGCGGCCCCCGTCTCGTCACCGGACCATTCGATATGCAGTTTCTCGCTGGCCGCAATGAACGTAATCGGTCCGACAAGGGCATATTTCAGGTGATTAAGCGCGTTGCAGTCGTCCGTCGTGACGGTGAGACGAAGACGACCCTCCAACGGTTCCAGCCTTGCGCGTCCGTGGGGGGCCAGGACGTCAAAGCACTTGCCGTCGCGGGTGATCGTCATATCGTGCGTGGCGATGGAGGAGACGATCGGATCGAGAAACTCCTCGATTTTGGGAAAGTCGACCGTGGCTTCCGCCCGATAGACGCCTCGCTCCCGGCTTGCCTTCGAGGTCATTGGTGCTCCTCTATTGAAATCCAGAGCGGACCGTCGAGGGGCTTCTGGAGAAACCTCTCATTGATCTCGGTAAGAGTTGCATCCGGATCGATGCTGGCGCACGGGCCGGGATGCAGCCACCTGGCCACAATCTCTATAAACAGGATGTTGAAGGCCGGAACCGCGATTAGCCCGGTCCAGATGCCGTGAACCCTTTTGTGGCGCACACTCGAGAGTTGACCGAAACCGGTCCTTTCCGTCAGGCGTTCAAGCCCTTTGCGCCCTGCGGTCGGATCAAGGCCCGGACCGATTGCCGGCCTGTTTCCGGATGCCCATCCCCCGCCGGAAGCGATATAGACCTCATGCGGTGTCGAAAGCAGGTATTCCAGTTGGAGTTGCTGGTACCAGGGCGCCGTAACCGCAGGAAGGTTTCGTCCGCCCGCGCGTTCGAGCAGCTTTCCCCAGACGTCGTTGCCCGCGGCCCAGCAACAATCGTCGATCGTCGACTGGACTTCCAGATAGGTCGTTATGGGCGGGACGCCGGCCACGCAGGAGGACACCGCCTCAAGGTGGCTGTCGAAGAATTCGGTGAAGGCATGCGCCTTTTCGGGAACGCCAAGCACCTCGCCCCACATGCGCATCTGATTGTGCATGTCGGTTATCGGGCCGCTGCCTGCGGCCTTGCTGTCCGGGAAATTGCTCGATGTGTCGCTGAAAATGACCGGAATTCCGAGATTGTCCAGTGTCCTCAGCAACAGATCGCTGCTGCCCGATGGGGTCATGTAAGAGGTCGCGACCACCAGGTCCGGTGACAAGGCGGCCAATCCCTCGATGGAGACGGTATCGGGCGACAACTTGCCGACGACCTGGATTCTGTGCCCCTTCTCGTACTGTTCCCGCAAAAGTCCGCTGTCGATGCGGGCGGTTGCCGCCCAGCCGACGACAACCGATCCCGGATCGGGGTGGAGCAGAGCCATACTCACAATGTCCCGTGCCTCCAGCAGAATAATCCGCTTGGGCAGGGTGGGCAGGCTCACCGTCCGCCCGGTCATATCGGTCACCCGGACCGGGACGCCCGCACCTGCCGGAGCCGCCGCGAGAAGGCCGCCGATTGCAAGAGAACCACAGAAGGCACGTCGGGTCAGAGACATTGCCATCACCATCTGTAGCGTAGCCCGGCAAGCATCTGCCGACCGTTGCCGAACTGGCAGTAGTAATTGGAACTGCAGCTGGAATAGTAGTCCTTATCGAAGAGGTTGGTCACGTTGAACGTACCTTCCAGCCCTGCAAGCTTCGGATATTTCGCTCCGAAATCGTAACGCAGGGCGGCGTCGACCAGAGTATAGCCGTCGACCTTCACGGTATTGGCGTCGTCGGCGTAACTGGACCCGACGAAACGTACTCCGCCGCCGACCGAGACCCCGTCCAGCATCCCGTTGTCGAACGTGTAATTCGCCCAGACCGAACCGAAATAATCCGGAACGGCTTGCGGTCGTTTGCCGACAGTGGTCGCCACGCTCGATTCCGAAACCTCCGTGTCCAGCAAGCTGAGCGCCGCGATCAGCTCGAGGTTATCCGCAAGCTTTCCGCGCGCCTCGAGTTCGAGCCCGCGCGAATGGATCTCACCCTGCTGGACGTTGAAACCGGGGACACTGGAAGGAGTCGGGACATTTTGCTGGCGGATGTCGAAGGCCGAGACGGTGAAGAGCGCATCGAGGAAAGCCGGCTGGTATTTCAGGCCAACCTCATATTGCTGCGCCGTGCTCGGCACGAAGGGGGTGCCGCCGGCATCCGTTCCGATCACCGGTTCGAAGGACGTGGAATAACTCGCATAGGGCGCCAGACCGTTGTCGAATTGATAGAGCAATCCCGCGCGGTAGCTGGTTTCGTCGTTCGACTGGTTGGAGGACGTCGAGGTCAGACGGTTGTCGGCATCCTGTTCCATCCAGTCATGACGCACTCCGAAGACGGCGTGCAACCCGCCGAAACTCAACTGGTCCTGGATGTAAACACCCGTTTGCCTGAGTTCCTGATGACTGTCGATCAACGTGGCAAGCGGGCCGATTGACTGCCCGTATGCGGGGTTCACGACGTCAAGTGACGGTGCCGTTCCGAACAGATATTGCCAATCGCTGCTCGAGTACTGGATGTCGACCCCGGTGAGAACGGTGTGGCTGACCGGTCCGGTGTCGAAGTTGAACTCCGCCTGGTTGTCGGTGGACACACCGCCGACATCTTCGATGGAGCGTAGTGCGTGACGCGGAATGAGGCCGGCCGCGGTGATCGCCCCCGACATCTGAAGGGACTTGAAGTCGATGTCGACATAGGAGTAGCGCGTCTTCGATCTGACGGTGAGCAGGTCATTGAAGCGCCGTTCGAAACGATAGCCGATCCCGAATTCCTCCCGTTCGAAGGAATCGAACTCGGGATCGCCAATGTTCAGATCGCGCCCGAGATAGGGACGGTAGTTGGCGGGAGCCAGACCGCGCGGATAAAGCGAATTGAAGTAACCACCCTCCGGGTCGGTCTGATAATAGCCGAAAAGGGTCAGGGTCGTGTCGGCGTCGGGTTGCCACGTCACGGCAGGCGCCACACCGGCGCGCTGTTCGTCAACGTCGTCGTAACGCGTGCCGGAGAGCCGGCCCACCGCAGTGAGGCCATACTGCCAGGTCCCGTCGGCCGACAGTTTACCCCGGGACGTCAGACCGCCCTGCACACGGCCGTGGCTTCCGCCCTGAAGCCAGACTTCGTTGTACGGGTCTGCCGAAGGCATGCGGCTGACCTGGTTCACAAGCCCGCCTGGGCTGGTCTGTCCGTAAAGAACCGCTGAAGGTCCCTTGAGCACATCAATGCGGTCGAGCAGATACGGATCGATGGATGTCTGAGCGAACGCCTGTCCGCGCGGCAACTTCAGGCCGTCCAGGAAATTCACATAGCTTGTGGACGTGCCGAAAGCTCCGAACCCCCGCAGAAATACGGAATCGTAGCGCGAGTTCGTATCCCGATCGGAGAGAACGCCGGCGGTGTAGCGCAGCGCCTCACTGACCGTCTGCGGGTTTTGTTCGTCGATTTGCCGGCGTGTGACCGTGGTGACGGACTGGGGCGTGTCCAATACAGGCGTGCTGGTTTTGGTCGCCGACGCAGTCCGTTTTTGAAGGATCATCTTCCCCGTATCGGAGGAATCCGTTTCGTCCTTGACGACGATCGTCGTAAGGCGCGCGTCTTGCTCCTGAGCAGGGGCATTTCCTGCCCAGACTGCCAGAACGCTGACGGACGTAACCTGTAAAAGGCGAAGAGAGACACAAGGCGTCATAACACCCCCAAAAGCTAACTGTGTCGGAAAGATAATGGGTTGGCGGACCGCTGCCGGGTGACGCCTGCCTGGGAACAGGGTATAGTCAATATTCAAACGGAACGGTCCTGTCCAGTTTTTTTGTTGAACTAAAACCTCATATATTATTGACGAGAATCTTACCCGGATGCGGGAGATGGAGTACGGACTGCCAACGGGCGTCGATTCGTGCCTCTGAGGCAGAGGCATCGACATGAAGGGAGAAGGCATGATCGAGCGCAAACCGATGCGTCCCAAAACAAGGGTAGGACGCCCGCGCAAACACGAGACCGAAGAGGCGGGGGCGCGGATCCTGGAGACGGCCACGCGATTGTTCGCCTCTCAGGGATTTGCCGGGACCTCGGTCGAGCAGGTCGCGGCTGCGTGCGGGGCGGGAAAGGATACGATCTACCGCCGTTTCCCGTCGAAGGTCGCCTTGTTCGAGGGCGTTGTGGAACATGCACGCGCACGGGCGATGGACAAACTGGCCGAGCTTGGCGCGCCCGAGGGAGACGCGCTGACCCAACTGAAAAGGCTGCTGCGTTCCTTCCTTTCGATCAACATGGAGCCGGATTTCGTCGCATTGAAGCGCATAGCGTTCAGTGAGGCGGTCGTGTTCGGAAAACGCAGCCCCTTGCCGTCGCAACCCGATCCCATCATGGACAAGTTGGTGAAAGCCGTCGCGGCGGCCCAGGCCGATGGTTTCCTGCGTCCAGGGGACTCAAAGCTCCTTGCCGCCCATCTGATACACAGCCTTGTCTCAATTCCCACGACCGATGCCATGTTGGGTGGCGGTGCGTATGCGGCGTCCGATGCACTCGATGTCCATTTCGAAACCGTCTGGACTTGGCTCGTGGATGGTGTCGCCTCCCGCTGACACCCTGAAATCGGACGAAAGACCCGTAAGGATCTGTGGCAAGGCGTGACGGATCGACCGGACAAGACCTATGGGAGCATCAACGACCAACCACAATTAACAGGAACCGATCTGACCGTGTTAGGACCTGTTCCGCGGCGTCACGCGTCTTGTCCGTTAGGGAGGGGGCAAAGGCGTTTCCTCGCTTTCCTTTGCCGCATTGACGCCTGAAAGCAGAATTTTATGAGTCCGTACCCTTTAGCATCGGACGCCCATTCGACGCGCCCGATCGCCTGTTCGCAACGATCCAAAGGATCGCATTCTGGCTAAGGCCTGCAGACGAAAGCCGCTTGACCATAGCGTCAGCTATGCTCTACGCCTCTTTCGTCCGCATCCGGCTCACCACGGTGTGACGCAGGGCAAAAGGCATGCGAGGACTGTGGACAGACAAGAATTTACCCATAGGCGCGGCGGAGAGAACGGATGATTGAGGCTGAAGAACTCAAACAGCCCGGCGTACGGCATGGGTTCTTTACCCGCCGGGGCGGTGTTTCTTCCGGGATCTATGACAGCCTCAACATTGGCAACGGCTCAAGCGACGCTCCGGACAAGGTTGCGGAGAACCGGGCGCGGGTCGCCCGGCAACTGGGTATAGACCCTGGACAGCTGGCGACCCCCTATCAAATCCATTCCGCCGATGTGATTACACTCAACGCTCCGTTCGAAGAGAACGCCAACCGGAAGGCCGACGCTCTGGTCACCGACCGCCCAGGTCTTCTGATCGGTGTGGCGACGGCAGATTGCGGTCCCGTGTTGTTTTCGGACCCGCAGGCCGGTGTCATCGGCGCGGCCCATTCCGGCTGGAAGGGCGCGATTTCCGGGATACTGGAAAACACCATCGCGGCAATGGAGGCCCTCGGCGCCGATCGGAGCCGGATCACCGCTGTCCTCGGACCCACGATTTCGCAGGACGCTTATGAAGTCGGGCCCGAGTTCAAGGAACGGCTCCTTGAAATGGCTGCCGACAATGAGCGTTATTTCCGCCCATCCCCACGCGAACATCATCACCAGTTCGACCTGCCCACCTTCATCATCGATCGATTGAAAGCAGCCGGATTGGAAAACAGCCGAAGCCTGGATCTGTGCACCTATGGCGACGAAGAGCGTTTTTTCTCGTACCGGCGGACCACCCATCGCGGCGAACCGGATTACGGCCGCCTGATTTCGGCCATCGTGCTTGACGGAGACTAGCCATGGCATTGCATTTCACCCCGGAGGAATTCGACAGCCGGTTCGAGCGCCTGAAACAGCGCATGAGCGAGGAAAAGCTCGACGCCATACTCCTCTTTGCCCAGGAAAGCATGTACTGGCTGACCGGCTACGACACCTTCGGCTTCTGCTTCTTCCAGTGCCTCGTCGTCACGGCCGACGGTAAGAAAGTGCTGCTGACCCGGTCAGCGGATCAACGCCAGGCACGCCACACCTCCAACATCTCCGACATCCGGATCTGGATCGACCTGCCCGATGCCAGCCCGGTCGGCCAGCTGAAAGACCTCCTGTTCGACATGGATCTTCTGGGGGCGAAGATCGGCATCGAATACGATACCCATGGAATGACGGGAAAGATCGGCATCGAGATCAATGCCGAGTTGAACAGCTTCGCCGACCTGAGCGACGGGTCGCGCATCGTGCGGCGTCTGAGGGCCGTCAAGAGCCCCGCGGAAATCGCCTACGTTCGCCAAGCGGCCGGGCTGGCCGACAAGGCCTATCATGCCGCCATGGACGAGATTCGTCCCGGAGCCGATGAAGGCAGGATCCTGGCGGCCATGCAGAGCGCGATTTTCGAAGGCGGCGGCGACTATCCGGCAAACGAATTCATCATCGGCTCGGGCAAGGATGCTTTGCTATGCCGCTACAAGAGCGGCCGCCGCACACTGGGTGAGGACGATCAGATCACGCTGGAATGGGCCGGGGTCTGCCGCCACTACCACGCGGCCCTGATGCGTACCGTGATCGTCGGCAGGCCGACGGCGCGCCATCAGGAAATGTATCAGGCGGCCCGCGACGGTCTGGCCGCGGTTGAGGAAAAGCTAAGGCCCGGTTTTACGTTCGGCGATATTTTCGAAGCCTATGCAGCGGCCGTCGACGCGCACGACATGATGTCCCATCGGCTGAACACATGCGGCTATTCCCTGGCCGCCCGCTTCACGCCAAGCTGGATGGATCCCCCCATGGCCTACAAGGGCAACCCGGCGGAAATCCAGCCGAACATGACCCTTTTCATGCATATGATCCTGATGGATTCGGTCACCGAAACCGCCATGACGGTCGGCCAGACTTACCTCACCACCGAAGCGGCGCCGGAATGCCTTTCGGCCCTGCCTCTCGACCTTCCGGTCAAGTCGGGCTAAATGTCGGTTTCGATTAAGATGAACCTTGCGCCCGATAGCCATCGAACAGCCTGCGAGCTACGAACGTGCCAATGACCCTGCCTTCCGCTGCTGGCCTTCGCCGGTGTTTCGCCATCCTGAGCGTTCTGACCCTTGCCGCCTGCCAGGGACTGCCGGAACCGCCCTCGCCCCTCGGTTCGCCCACGCCGAACCAGGCGCCCGCGGCACCGCCGCCTGCGACGCCGTCGGACGCTACCTTTGCGTTTGAGCCCTTTACCGGTGCGCCGGGCAATATCGCCGACGACCTGTCCCGGCTTATCGGAGTCGAGGCCCAGAAGCAGGGCCTGTTGCTCGTGCGCCGGATCGGCGCCGCGTCAAACTACCGGGTCAAGGGCTATCTGTCGGCCACGGGAGAGCCGTCGTCCGCCACTGTTTTTTATGTCTTCGACATCGTCACGCCGTCGGGAACACGCCTGAAGCGCATCTCCGGCAGCGAAACCGTCAGCGGGACGAAGGGAGATCCGTGGCAGGCCATCGATTCGGCGACACTGAACAGAATAGCCAACCGTTCGGTGGTGGAAATCGTCGCCTGGCTCAACCGTCAGTGACCGTTTTGCCGGCGCAATTTCATTCTTTATGAAAGAATTTTGCGAAAAGGGGCGAATACACCGCTCTCCTGCGGTTGTCGGATGGAAAAGCGGTTGCTAAAACGCCGCCGCCTGCTAAGGGCTGGCCAGCGCGGCTTGAACGCGCGGCACGATGTGAACCAGGACCATACCGGGATATACGGCTGACCCCGCCCGGCGTCGCACCAGAAGGACTTGCGGCTTATGAAAATCGTCGCGGGCAATTCCAACCGAGCCCTTGCGGAAGAGATTTCCAAATATCTGGACGTGCCTCTGGCCTCCTGTCAGGTCCGTCGCTTCGCGGACCAGGAAATCTTCGTTGAAATTCAGGAAAACGTGCGCGGCGAGGATGTCTTCGTCATCCAGCCGACCAGCTACCCCGCGAACGACCACCTGATGGAACTGCTCATCATCATCGATGCGCTGCGCCGGTCGTCGGCGCGCCGGATCACCGCCGTGATCCCCTATTTCGGCTATGCCCGCCAGGACCGACGTGCTTCGGGCCGGACGCCGATCTCGGCCAAACTGGTGGCCAACCTGATCACCGAAGCCGGCGCCGACCGCATCCTCACGCTGGATCTTCATGCCGGTCAGATCCAGGGCTTCTTCGACATTCCGACCGACAACCTGTTTGCCGCACCGGTGATGACCCGCGACATCAAGGAGCGCTACGCGACCGACAACGTCATGGTCGTCTCCCCGGACGTCGGCGGCGTCGTTCGTGCCCGTGCGCTGGCAAAGCGCATCGAGGCGCCGCTGTCCATCGTCGACAAGCGCCGTGACAAGCCCGGAGAGTCCGAGGTGATGAACATCATCGGTGACGTCGACGGCTACGACTGCATCCTTGTCGATGACATCGTCGACAGCGGCGGCACGCTGTGCAACGCCGCCGAAGCTCTCCTGAAGGACGGCGCGAAATCGGTGACCGCCTATATCACCCACGGCGTTCTGTCCGGCGGCGCGGTTGCCCGCGTGACCTCTTCCAAGCTCAAGGAACTGGTGATCACCAACTCCATCGAGCCCACCGCGGCCATCACCGCAGCGTCCAACATCCGCGCGATTTCGATCGCACCGCTCATCGGCGAAGCGATCAACCGGACGGCCCTGGAAAAGTCCGTCTCCAGCCTGTTCAGCTGACCGAATTCGAATGCTCACAAAAAAAGCCGGCCGCCTGGGCCGGCTTTTTGCGTTTCCGCTTCTCTCGGTCAGGCCGCCGCAACCGCGGCAAGGAACCTGTCGACGGTCCGGCGCAGCTCACCGGTCCGGTCGCTGACGCTTGCGGAAGCTTCAAGAACCTTCGAGGCAGATTCGCTGGTATCGCGGACCTTGTCGGAGATATTGACCATCGTCTCCGCCACATGCATCGTGCCGGACGCGGCTTCCTGGACGTTTGAGGAAATCTCGCCGGTCGCAGCTCCCTGCTGTTCGACGGCCGATGCAATCGACGTGGTGTACGTATTCACCTCGCCCATGGTGTCGGTGATCCCCTGGATGGCGTCGACGGCTTCCCGGGTCGCATCCTGCACCTCGTTGATCTGGGAGCTGATTTCTTCCGTAGCCTTGGCCGTCTGGGTGGCCAGTTCCTTCACTTCGGACGCCACCACGGCAAAGCCCTTTCCGGCCTCGCCTGCCCGGGCCGCTTCGATCGTCGCATTGAGCGCAAGCAGGTTGGTCTGCTCTGCAATGTCGGAAATCAGTTTGACCACGTCGCCGATCCTCTGAGCCGCTTCCGCAAGACCGCCGATCTTGTCGTTGGTCTGGGCGGCATTTTCGACCGCCATTCCGACGATACCGGTGGTGCTTTCAACCTGCCGGCTGATCTCCTGAATGGAAGCCGCCAGTTCCTCCGCCGCCGACGCGACCGTCTGAACGTTGTTGGAGGCCTGCTCGGACGCAGACGAGGCCCCGGACGCTTCGCCGGCGGTCGCATCGGCAATTTCGTTGAGGCCTTGCGCAACGTTGCGCATCTCTTCGGAGTTGGTTGAGACCGCATCCAGCATATCGGCCACTTCCGCACGGAAGCTGTCGATCAGGGACCGAACCTCGCCGGCCTGATGCTCACGCGCCTCACTGGCCGATCGCTGATCGGCCTCCAGTTGAGCCCGTTCAATGGCGTTGTTGCGAAAGACGACGACCGTCTTCGCCATGTCGTCGATTTCATCGTTGGATGTCTGGCTCGGCACCTCCGCATCCGTGTTACCGTCTGCAAGCTGCCTCATCGTATCGGACAGGTGTCGGATCCGGCCGCTGAGGTTTCGCGAAAAATAAACACCAACGGCCGCGGCAATCAGGGCGCTCAGAGCCGCGATGCCCAGAATCCAGTTCCTGAGGCTGGCCAGCGGCGCCAGCACTTCCGCCACATCCTGCACCACGACAACGGCGAAAGGCTTGTTCAGATAGTCAAACGGGATGATGGCCGCATCGACTTCGCGTCCATTGAAGTCATCGATTTCCTTGAACTCCGGCTTGCCGCCGAGCGCAGAGAGCACCTCATCCCGCTTCAGGATATCGCTCATCAACTCGGAAGCGTCGGCGGTCCGCAGGCTATCGTTCTGCACGATACCGTCACCGTTGATGAAATAGACATCCCCGGTTTCCCCGAGACCTGCATATTTGCCCAGTGTCGCGCTGATATTGTCGGTCGGCACCTGATACACGAGAACGCCCAGCTTTTTCGAACCGATGCCGATCGGTGTCGCCATGAAACCCGCAGGTTCGCCGTTTTGCGCCTGATAGCGTTCGAGATCATAGAGAACCGCGGTGCCGGTATCGGCGGCTACCGCGTCTTCGAAGGCTTTCGCGAGATTGGTATCCCTCCATTCCGCCGAGCGAAGGTCGGCGGCAAAATCCCCGAGCTTGTTGACCGTATAGAGGACGTGGCCTTCAGGACTGATCAGCATCAGATCCTCGTAGCCGTTGTCGGCGATATAGCGTCGCAGAAACGGGTGAAATTTCGCGTGGGAACGATCGTAGGGCTTGCGCCCGGCCTTTACCAGCTCGGCCCGCTCGTTTTCCGGATGGGGGTTGTCCGTCACATAGGTCTTCAGGACTCGTGCAGTCGCCTCTTCACCATATTTCGCCCAGCCAGCGTCAAAATCGGCAATGGCGGCCCGAATTGTCTGCCCTTCGGCGTTGGAGAGAATGCCCGCACGAACCGCTGCCAGTTCGTCGATCAGGGAATCCTTCCGGCTCTCAGCGACGGCCATCAAGCGTTCCTCGGCCAGAGCCTTGACGCTTTTTGCACCCGAAAGGTAGCTCGCGACGCCGACACCGGCCGAACATAAGAGCGCGATCCCGACAATCACCGACGGAAGTTTCGTAGATACCCTCACCTCAAGCTCCCCTTGTTATTCTTTGCCGGTGAAGGGCGCCGAAGCGCCCTTCATCAAAAATCAGAGTTTGTCGACGTTCACGCCGAAGGTGACTGCACCGATTGCCTCACCGGAAGCAGGGTCGGTTACAGAAACGCTGACCTGGCTTTGAAGCTGCTGGGTGCTTTCATCCTGCTCGAGGTCTCCGACATGAACCGCGCCCTTGCCCTTCAGGAAGGTTTCCTTCCACTTGGCCTCATCGCCCTGCCAATAGTCGGAGGTCACGTCGCTCTGCCCGACATTCAGCCCCTTCGCATCCATGACGAAGATTTCGGTGAAGAGGCCATCGCTGCTGCCCTGGGCGTCGGCCAGATAGGCGGAAAGATCGTTTTCCAGGACCTTGTCGATCATCGGCTGGTCGGCGGCATCCGCCTCCGCCCGCCATTGCTTGTCGAGCTCGTCAATCTTGGCCTGGTCATAACCGGCGGTCTGTTCGTTCTGGGCCTTCACGGCGGATATGACTTCGCTGGAACTTGCGATTTCAGCGATCTTTCCCGTGGCGAGGACCGTCAGCTCATTCTGGAATTCATTGGCTGCAACCGAGCTGCAACCAATCAGGACAGCCAGAACTGCACTAGTAAGTAATCTCATCAGTATCTCCCATTTTTCCTCTGAGGGTGATTAAAAGATGAACAGTTTAAAAATTGTATAACTAAAAATTCACCCAGGGTTGTGTTATCATAAAATACATATGCGATATTTATTATTTACATGCTCTCAATTCTTACAAATAAAAACGATGACAACACCCCGGCAGACCACGGAAACGCGAGCCTTCTCTTAAAAAGAGCATTATGCCAAATACTTACCGCACAGCACCATTTTGTCGCCGCAGCGCTAAAAACCTGCCGCCGTCCCATTCCGGCTGACAGTCCCGACAGAAGGGGGCGGGCGCAGACCCAAGCTTCCGGCTTGCCTAACAGGGGCCTTTCCGCTATAGCACCCCCGCGCCTGCACCCCTGGAGGAGGCGTTTTCGGGCCGATCCCGGTGCAAAGTGCATTGATCGTGAGATGAATGCACAGCGTGTCGCCGGCCCACATTCAAAACATCCGAAGGAGTTTTGCCATGGCTACCAGCTATGAGCTGAAGGCATCGGCACGGGAACGGGTGGGCAAGGGGGCCGCTCGGACACTGCGTCGCGAAGGCCTTCTCCCCGCCGTTATCTACGGCGACAAGAAACCTGCCCTGCCGATCACCATTCCGGTGAAGGAAACCACGCTGAACCTGCATAAAGGCGGTTTTCTGACCCACCTCGGCACCATTGATGTCGACGGCGAAAAGCATCAGGTCATTGCCAAGGACTATCAGCTGCACCCGGTTCGCGATGAACTGCTGCACGTCGATTTCCTGCGTGTTTCCAAGAATGCTGTTCTCACGATTGAAGTTCCGGTTCACTTCCTCAACGAAGAAACCTGCCCGGGCATCAAGCGCGGCGGCGTTCTCAACATCGTGCGCCACACGGTCGAGATGACCGTTCCGGCAAACGCGATCCCAGAAGCCCTCGACCTCGATCTGTCAACTGCCGATCTCGGCGACAGCCTGCACATTTCCGCGATCAAGCTGCCGGAAGGCTGCGAACCGACGATCACCGACCGCGATTTCACCATCGCGACGATCGCCGCTCCGGCCGGCCTGAAGGAAACGGACGAAGGCGAAGAAGCAGAAGAAGGCGAAGCAGAAGGCGAAGACTAAGCCTCATCGCTTTACGCATTTCGAAGGGGACGGTCGGCCGTCCCCTTCTTGTTTCCGGTCCCGTTCAAGGATTGAAATACCAAACTGGGATATGGAGCAACCTGGGGGCATCTCATGCGGCTGATCGTTGGTCTCGGCAATCCGGGAGCAAAATACGAGCGCAACCGGCACAACATCGGCTTCATGGCCGTTGACGAGATCCATCGCTGCCATTCCTCCTTTTCGCCCTGGCGAGCCCGCTTCCAGGGCCAGGTCTCCGAAGGCCGCCTCGGATCGGAAAAGGTGCTCCTTTTAAAACCCTCTACCTTCATGAACGACTCCGGCCGCGCTGTCGGCGAGGCCATCCGATTCTACAAGATCGAGCCGGAAGACATCGTGGTCATCTATGATGAACTCGATCTGCCGCCGGCAAAATTCCGCATGAAAACCGGCGGTGGCCACGGCGGCCACAATGGCCTGCGCTCGATTACGGCCCATATCGGCGCGGACTACCGCCGTCTGCGCCTCGGCATCGGCCACCCCGGCGACAAGAAGCTCGTTTCCAACTATGTGCTGGGCGACTTCGCCAAGGCGGACAGCGACTGGATGGAGCCCCTGCTGCGCGAGATTGCCGACAACGCGGATCTTCTTGCAGAGGGCAAGGACAGCCAGTTCGCCAACAAGCTGACACTCGCCCTCGAGCCGGAAAAAGCAAAGCGCAGCGGCGCCAAGCCGGCAGGCGGAGACAAGGGCGGGAAAACCGCCGCCACCAAGCCCACCAAGTCGCCTGGAGGCAAGGGCCAAAGCCACATCCGCCAGGCGCGGCATGCGAAAACCCCGAATCTGCCGAAGTCCGGCCCCATGGCGGACATGCTCAAGAAACTGCTCGGCCAGTCGGACAAAAGCTGAGGACCGACACAAGTCGGGACATGCCCCCGTTGGCGCTTTAACTTTGCGCGCTATAAGCTAAATTACTTAAAGTGAATTGAAACCGGCATTTCAGCCTGGCCTGAAGTTAAGAAGGAAGGCTCATGGATAACATGATTTCGGAAATGGGCGCCTATACGCCCATAATACTCAATGCGGCCAAGGCGGTTGTCGTTCTGATCGTCGGCTGGATTCTCGCCGGCCTCCTCAGCGGCATGGTGCGCAAACGGGTCAATGCCAGCCCGAAGATCGACGACACGCTCGGCAACTTCGCAGCGTCGATCATCAAGTGGCTGATCCTGCTGGTCACCATCATCGCCGTCCTGCAATTGTTCGGCATCCAGGCAACCAGCCTTGTCGCGGTGCTCGGCGCCGCCACCCTGGCCATCGGCCTGGCCCTGCAGGGCACCTTGAGCGATCTCGCCGCCGGGGTCATGCTGATCCTGTTCCGGCCCTACAAGCTCGGCCAATACGTCGACATCGGCGGCACCTCCGGAACGGTCAAGGACATCAACCTGTTCATGACCGAACTGGCCACACCGGACAACGTCCAGATCGTCCTGCCCAACGGCAAGGCCTGGGGCTCCGTTATCACGAACTATTCCACCCACCCGACACGGCGGGTCGATTTCACCTTCGGCATCGACTACTCCGACGACATCGACAAGGCGATCGGTATCATCACGGAGCTCGCGACCGCCGACGACCGGGTGCACAAGGATCCCGAGCCCTGGGTCCGCGTGACAAACCTGGGAGACTCGTCGGTTGATCTCGGTGTCCGCCTGTGGTGCGCGGCCAGTGATTACTGGGAACTGAAGTTCGCGATGACGAAGAAGGTCAAGGAAGCTTTCGACGCGAAGGGCATCTCGATCCCCTATCCGCACTCGGTCGAGATCCAGAAAAAGACGGACTGACCGGCTGTAGACACCAAACTTCCGAAGAGCCGCGTTTTCGCGGCTCTTTCCGCGACCGCACCCCGGCCATGCCCCTTGACCTTCCCCCGGCCTTCCGGCACATAGCGGCAACGTCCAAGACATCCAAACCGAAAGCGATTATCCATGGGTTTCCAGTGCGGCATCGTCGGACTGCCCAATGTCGGCAAGTCCACGCTCTTCAATGCGCTCACCAAGACCGCAGCCGCGCAGGCCGCGAACTATCCGTTCTGCACCATCGAGCCCAACACCGGTGAAGTCGCCGTTCCCGATCCGCGCCTGAACGCCATTCAGAAGATCTCCGGCTCCAAGGAGCTCATCCCGACCCGGATCACCTTCGTAGACATCGCCGGCCTCGTGCGCGGCGCCTCCAAGGGCGAAGGTCTCGGCAACCAGTTCCTCGCCAACATCCGCGAGGTCGATGCCATCGTCCACGTGCTGCGCTGCTTCGAGGATGACGACATCACCCACGTGGAAGGCACCATTGATCCGATTGCCGATGCGGATACGGTGGAGACCGAACTGATGGTCTCCGACCTGGAAAGCCTTGAGCGCCGGATCGCGCCGTTGAAGAAAAAGGCGACCGGCGGAGACAAGGAAGCCAAGGCGGTCATTCCGATCATGGAAGCGGCTCTGGCGCTGCTCCAGGACGGCAAGCCGGTGCGTCTGCTTCAGCTCGACGACCCGGAAGAGAAGAAGATTCTCGAAGGCCTTAACCTCCTGACCTCCAAGCCCGTGCTTTTTGTCTGCAACGTCGACGAAGCATCGGCGGCCACCGGCAATTCCCTGTCGGCAAAGGTGGAGGAAATGGCCAAGGCGCAGGGCGCTGGTTCGGTCATCATCTCCGCCGCTATCGAGGCGGAAATCTCCCAGCTCGACAAGGAAGAACAGGACGAGTTCCTGGAAACCATCGGCCTGGAGGAGCCGGGCCTCGACCGGCTGATCCGCGCCGGTTACGAGCTGCTCGGCCTGATCACCTATTTCACCGCCGGCCCGAAGGAAGTCCGCGCCTGGACGATTACCGAAGGCACCAAGGCACCGGCCGCAGCAGGGGTCATTCACACCGACTTCGAACGCGGTTTCATCCGCGCCCAGACGATCGCCTATAACGACTATATCTCGCTCGGCGGCGAAAGCGCGGCGAAAGAAGCCGGCAAGGCCCGCGACGAAGGCAAGGAATATATCGTCAAGGACGGCGATATCCTGCTGTTCAAGTTCAACACCTGAGCACCGACCGACTGAAGCCTCCGGACGAACCGTCCGGATCTGCAGGTGTTTGCGCTGCGCAAAGCTCTCGACCTCCGGTTCTCATCCGGACTATGGTCTCCCGGTTTTCAAGCGAAGCGCGTTCCAGCATCCGGCCCGGGAGATCCCTTTCGTGACACTTGACCAAGCCCTTCTGTTCACCCTGTTCGGCGTGGTCTTTGTACTCCTGATCTGGGGGCGGATCCGCTACGACCTCGTTGCCTTCGCCGCACTGGTACTGGCCACCATCCTGCATCTCGTGCCGAAGGAAGAGGTGTTTTCCGGCTTCGGCCATCCGGCGGTGATCATCATCGCGCTGGTTCTGATCGTCTCCAGGGGGCTGATGAACTCCGGCGCGATCGAACTCGTGGCAGGCAAGCTGCTGTCGAACTCGCGCGGCCTGTTCACCCATATCGGGCTGATGTCCGTGGTCGGTGCGGGCCTGTCCGCCATCATCAACAATGTCGCGGCTCTTGCCCTTCTGATGCCGTTGGATATCGAAGCGGCCAAGAAGGCCGGCCGCGCCGTTGGCCTGTCCCTGATGCCGCTGTCCTTCGCCACCATTCTCGGCGGCATGATCACGCTCATCGGCACGCCGCCGAACATCGTGGTTGCGCAATACCGCCAGGATGCGCTCGGCGAGCCTTTCTCCATGTTCGCTTTCGCTCCTGTGGGCCTGACTGTTGCCGTGATCGGTGTTCTCTTCGTCACCATGATCGGCTGGCGGCTCCTGCCGTCCCGTGTCACCGAAGCACCCGCATCGGAAGATCCGGAAGCCAGCCTCTACATCGCGGAATTGCGGGTTGGCGACAGCGCGAAGGAAGACAAAACCACGGTCGGTGATCTTTACCCGGTTGCGGACGAAAACGATCTCAACATCCTGGGTCTGATCCGCAACGGTCGCCGCCTGCGCGGCTTTGCCCGGCAGGAACCGATTTCACCAGGTGATTTCCTCGTGGTCGAGGGGGATCCGAAAGCCATCGAAGCCTTCATGGGAGCCGCCAAGCTCGACTTCGCCGGATCGGAAAAATACAGCGGCGGGCTGACGGGTGGCAACCTGACCCTGAAGGAAACCATCGTTCCCGACGGCGCACGGGTCAGCGGTCGCAGCGCCTTCGATCTGAGCCTGCTGCACGGCCAGGGCGTGACCTTGCTCGGCGTGTCCCGACAGGGACGGCGCGTCCATACACGCGTCCGGCACATGACGATCCAGCCCGGTGACGTTCTCCTGTTGCTGGGGACGGAGGAGCGCCTGAAAAACGCCGTTAACTGGCTCGGCGTGTTGCCACTCGAAGGCCGCAGCACCGGCCTGATCCAACGCAACAAGGCCATCCTCGCCATCAGCGCTTTCGGCCTTGCGATTGCCGCCGCCGTCGCCGGTCTTGTCTATTTACCGGTCGCGCTCGCCGCCTGTACCATCGTCTACGCCCTGGCCGGACTGGTGAGCGGACGGGAAGTCTATGAGGCGGTGGAGTGGAAGGTGATCGTGCTGCTCGGCTCCCTGATCCCTTTGGGTCAGGCCTTCGAGACCTCCGGCAGCGCCCAATTGATCGCTTCGGGCATTGTCGGCGTCACAGACGGTTATCCCGCCTGGGTCGCGCTCGCAGTGCTGATGGCGGTCACCATGACGCTCTCCGACTTTCTGAACAACGTCGCGACCTGCCTGATCGCGGCTCCGATCGGCCTCCAGATCGCTCAGACACTGGGCGTCAATCCGGACCCGTTCCTGATGGGTGTCGCCGTGGCCGGATCCTGCGCGTTCCTGACGCCGATCGGGCACAAGAACAACACCATCATCATGGGTCCCGGCGGCTACCGCTTCGGCGACTACTGGCGCCTTGGCCTGCCGCTGGAACTCATCGTGCTCGGGGTCTCGGTCCCGGCCATCCTGATCTTCTGGCCACTGTAAACGACCTCCTGATCGGCCTGCCGGTGCTTTCTACTCCACCGCGTAAAGCGCAATCTCGACCGAGTTCCTGTTCCGGCCACCCGCGCCCACAAACAGCATGCGGTTCACCCAGGCGTAGCGTTCGTCGCCCGTTTCCAGCCTTGCATGGGTACGCATATAATACTGCGACGGGTCCACAGGCTCACCGCGCCCGACCGCTGCGATGACCTCCGGAGCCCCGTGGCGATAGCCGAAATTGAGGATCTCGATGATGGCGCCGTCATCGGTCTCGAAGGCATACCGGGTATCGAGCTCGGCCATGCCGTCGGAAAAGACGGTCTGCCAGTCCGCACCCAGGTTCAGGATCTTTCCGTTGATCTTCGGCCCGCGCACGGTCCCGCCGATGATCGGAATGATCCGCCGTTTCCCGGCCCGTCCATCCCCCATTTCCATGATGTCGGCCAGTTCGACAGTGAGATCGCAGAAATGCGTCAGAACCGGTGTAACCAAGTTGATTCCCCTTCAAATCCGTTCCCCAGGTGCCGGTTTCCCCCGCACCCCGCGCTTCAAGCAAGCGCGTTTACTTCACACGTGATGTTTTGTATCACGAAACCAACATAACAGCGGTAGCCCTGGCAACGGAACGCGAAAACCCGGTCGGGCAACATCTGTTGAAAAAGAATAAACGGGAGGCGGGTCTGAGGACCCGAACACATTCATGACCATCCTGATCGCCGGTGGCGGTATCGCCGGCCTCTCCATGGGTCTGACCTGTCACCAGATCGGCGCGCCTTTCAGAATTTACGAAACCGCCCCGGAGATCAAACCGCTCGGCGTCGGTATCAACCTGCAACCCAACGCCATTCGCGAACTCTACGAACTCGGCTTTGAGGACAGCCTGCCGAAGATTGGCGTCCAGACGCGGGAATTCGGTCTCTTCTCCAAGAAAGGCCTTGAGATCTGGACCGAGCCGCGCGGCAAATGGGCGGGCTACAACTGGCCGCAATATTCGGTCCATCGCGGCGAACTGCAGATGATGCTCTACCGTGAACTTATCCGCCGCGCCGGGCCGGACTGCGTGGTTGCCGGCCAGCGGGCAGTCGGCTTCAGCAACACCTACAAGGGCGCCGCCCTCCACCTGAAATCCACCGTCGACGGCACGGAGCGAACCGTTGAGGGCGATCTTGTCATCGGCGCCGACGGCATTCATTCCGCCATCCGCGCGCAGATGAACCCGGACGAAGGCGCGCCGAAATGGGGCGGCCCGGTGCTATGGCGCGGCACCGCCAGAGCGAAACCCTTCCGCACCGGCGCGACCATGGTCATGATCGGTCATTCCACCCAGCGGATCGTCGCCTATCCGATCTCCGAAGCCGACCCGAAAACGGGCCTTGCCACCATCAACTGGATCACCGAACTCTCTTTCGACGCGTCGCAAGGATGGAACCGGGGTGACTGGAACCGGCTGGCCAACATCGACGATTTCATGCCCAGGTTTACCGACTGGACCTACGACTGGCTCGACCTGCCCGCCCTCGTCGCCGGCGCCGACGCGGTCTACGAATATCCGATGGTCGACCGCGACCCGCTGGACCACTGGACGGACGGCAACGTGACGCTGATGGGCGATGCTGCCCATGCCACCTATCCGGTGGGATCCAATGGCGCCAGCCAGGCGATCGTCGACGCCCGCAGGCTGGGCGCTGCCCTGCTGGAGCACGGCGTGACCCATGCCGCCCTCAAGGCCTATGAGGAGGACATGCTCCCCCTCACCACCCGTTTGATCATGACCAACCGGGGCAGCGGCCCTGACGCAGTGCTCCAGGTTGTCGAGGACCGTTGCGGCGGAGAGTTCAACGACATCGGCGACGTCATTTCCAAGGACGAACTGGCCGATCACGCGACCAAGTACAAGGCGGTTGCCGGCTTCGCCATCCAGGCGCTGAACAGCCAGCCGTCGATCATTCCCGAAGGCGCGCATCTTTGAGCCCCTCGCCCCGGCGCATGCCCGGATAATGGTCGCGCCGGCGAACGCTGCACAGGAGCTTTTCCTCAACCACCCCTTGCATGCCCCCGTCCGGTGCTGTTCCTTCAACGTGAGGAACGCACATCAACCTGGCGTGCTGCAGAATGACAGCAATTCCGGACGGGAGATATCGACATGGACAAACCGGTCATCGGCTTTATCGGCGTCGGCCTCATGGGCCACGGCATGGCAAAGAACATCGTCGAAAAGGGCTATCCGCTCGTCGTCATGGCACACCGCAACCGGGAGCCGGTTGAAGACCTCCTGCAACGCGGCGCGAGCGAAGCCAAAACCCCGAAGGAGATGGCCGAAAAATGCGACATCATCCATCTCTGCGTCTCCGCCAGCCCGCAGGTCGAGGACGTCGTCCGGGGCAAGAACGGTATCCTTGCCTCCGGCAAGAAGGGCCTCACCGTCATCGACTGCTCCACATCGGATCCGGTCTCGACACTTCAGATTGCCGCTGAACTGAAAGCCGCGGGCATGGATTTCGCCGACGCCCCCTTGTCGCGCACGCCCAGGGAAGCCGAAGCCGGCACGCTCGACACCATGGTCGGCGCAGCACCAGAGACTTTCAACCGGATCGAACCGATCCTGGAATGCTGGGCCGGGGTCATCGTTCATCTCGGAGAGGTCGGGCTCGGCCACAAGATGAAGCTGATCAACAATTTCGTCGCCATGGGATACGCGACCCTGTATTCGGAAGCCCTTGCAATCGCACGCAAATCCGGCCTGAGCATCGAACAGGTACATTCGGTGATCGGTCAAGGCCGTATGGCGAACGGCTTCTACGACACCTTCATGAAATGGTCCGTCGATCGCGACGAGAACGCCCATAAGTTCACGATCGTCAATGCGCACAAGGACATGCGCTATCTCGCCAACATGGCCAACAGCGTCGGCGCGGTGAATTCGGTCCAGTCCGTGGTGAAGAACGCCTTCGCCGCCATGGAAGCGTCCGGACAGGGCGAAAAATACGTTCCCATGATCGCCGACTTCATTGCGAAGCTGAACGGCCTGCCGGAAGACGGGTCCTGAAAGAAGGGCGGTCGGCATTTTGCCGTGGCCTGCCGCGCGCACTTGTGTCCTAATATCTCCCGTTACGTTAAGAACGAGGGGAATTCGCAGTGAAATTCATCAGGTTGGCCGCGGTTGCCGCAGCGCTTGCGGTATCCGTCTGTGCCGCTTCTGCGGCCGGTACGGGCTCGCAGGGGTATTTCCAGATCTACAACAACACCGAAGGCCATGTCGCCGTCGGCTTCTACACGAATGACGGCAGCGGCTGGAGCGACAACTGGCTGGCTGAGGAACTGGAGCCTGGAGAGTCTGCCAAGGCGGAATTTCAAGCAGATACCGGCAATTGCGATCAGACCTTCCAGATCGGATGGCTCGGAGAAGACGACAACGAAGTCATGGACGAACCGATCGCGATCGATATCTGCGAGGCCAGCAACGTCTATCTCGACGACAACGAGATCTATTACGACTGACGTCCGGCTGCTTTGCCAAAACAATGGCCGGCAAATGCCGGCCTTTGTCAATTCACGGAAACCCTCAGGGATACTTGCGCTTCGCAGTCGCGGTCGCCAGTTTCTTGCCGCTCTTGTCTTTCGCAACAGCCGTCCACTGATAGGGGTGCGAGCCTCCCGGCGGGCAAGGGCTGTTATATTTGAATGCGCCGGCCCCGATCGTTTTCTTGCCGGCATATTTCACCGTTCCGCCCCCATGGGCATAGGTCGGCACGGCGAGGTCTTTCATGTCGAACCGGATCGTCGCGGTTCCTTTGGGAACATTGCGCAGCTTGAAAACCGGACTGGGCACCCGCCCCGGCCGTCCCGTCGTGCATTTGGGAATACTTCCCCACTGAAAACTGAAGTCGAAGGCGGATGCCGACCCGGACATGCCGACGGTCCCGGCCACAAGCGCAATTCCTAACACCAATCCACGAAACATGAGATCCTCCGATAAATAAAACTCAAAAAGGGACGTGAGGACTATACCCCAATCCATTGGATCCCGGCTAACTAAAGAGCAAAAATGAAATAAACGCGCATCAGGCGTTACCGATGATGATCCCGGCGGCAAACACCAGCGATCCGCCAAGCACAACCTGGAAGGCGGCGCGCAGGAACGGTGTGTCCATATAGCGGTTCTGAATCCAGGCGATCGCCCACAGTTCCACGAAAACGACGGCGGCGGCGACGCTCGTCGCGGTCCAGAACTTGGGGATGAGGTAGGGCAGCGCATGCCCCAGACCGCCAATGGCGGTCATGATCCCCGATGCCAGTCCACGCTTGATCGGTGACCCGCGTCCGGAGAGCACGCCATCGTCATGGGCGGCCTCGGTAAAGCCCATGGAAATCCCGGCCCCGACGGAGGCGGACAGGCCGACCAGAAACGTCTGCCAGGTATCCTGGGTGGCGAAGGCGGCGGCGAAAATCGGCGCGAGTGTGGAAACCGACCCGTCCATCAGTCCGGCAAGGCCGGGCTGAATATAGGTCAGGATGAGCTGACGGCGTTCAGTCTGCTGTTCCTCCTGCTGCACGTCCTCGGGCGTGTGTTTGAGCCCCAGTCGGTGCGCCAGGTTCTCATGCCCCTTTTCAGCCAGCGCCAGGTCACCCAGCAGCTTGCGCGTCCCGGCATCCGTCGCCTGTTTGGCGGCTTCAAGATAAAACCGGTAGGCCTGCGCCTCCATCTCCTCGGCCATGGCGCGCACCTTTTCCAGCCCCAGGGGCCGGACGAGCCAGTCGGGCTTGCGCTCGTAGTAGCCGCGCACATGCTCGCGCCGGATCAGAGGGATGGTTTCGCCGAATCGCTTCCGGTGCATCTCGATCAGGCGCCGTCGGTGCTCGCTCTCCTCCGCCGCCATGTCGTCGAAGACCTTCGCCGACTGCGGATACTGTTCGCGCAAGCCATCGGCATAAGCGTTGTAAATCCGGCCGTCGTCCTCTTCGGAGGAAATGGCAAGCGCCAGAATTTCCTGCTCGGAGAGGGACGAGAAATCCCGGCGACCCGGGCTTAGGAGGCGACTCAACATGTTTTGGCTCTCTGAATTCAGGAGGCGGCACCCCGGGTGATGGACCCATCCCCTCATGCGGCTCCCGTTCAAATGGCAACTTCAGACCATTCCCTATCTTATTGCCCGCTCGGGGAAAAGCGACCAATTGTCATGCTCGGCGCTAAAACCGCCCCGGACACGAAAAACCCGCCGGAATGCCCATCCCGGCGGGTTCGTAAATTTCGCATGCCGAATGAACGGCGGGCGACCTTATTCCGGCTTGCGGCCATGAACGAGCATGGTCATGCCCGGAATCATGACCTTGACCTCGATATCGACGAAGCCGGCCGCGGTCATGAGTTCGGAAACATAGTCGCTGGTGATCGAGCGGGCTTCCGGATTGAAGGCGGTGTGCTGCAACTGCCAGAGGGCGGCAAGCTTCGGGCCTTCCCGGTTTTCGTCCACCATGAAGTCATGAACCATGAACCGGCCGCCCGGCGTGAGCGTTTCCATCGCCTTGCGTACCAGGCCCGGGATCGTGTTGCCCGGCACACCAGAAAAGAGATAGGACATCAGCACCGCATCTGCCGTTTCCGGCCACGGATCGGTAAGAGCATTCCCGGGCTGATAGGTGATCCGGTCGCTCAGGCCTTCCTTTGCGATGAACTCCTCGCCAACCTTGGCCACGTTGGGGAAATCCAGCACCGTCGATGTCAGTTCCGGATAGGACTTGCACAGCGAAATCGAAAACGCCCCCGTTCCGCCGCCGACGTCCAGAAGCTTCCGCGTCGCCGAAAGATCGACCATCTTGGCAAGACCGCGTCCCGGTCCAAGCGACCCCGCGTGCTGAGATTCCGAATAAAGACGCGCCTCCTCCGGGTCGGAGAACCAGTCCGCATAGGACGCCACCTTGTCCTCTTCCAGCGAGCCGGTCAGCGCATCGTTCAACTGGGTCAGGAACGGATACATCTGCCGGTCGATCTGAAAACGCAGATAATCGCCGAAATCATATTTGCGGCCCTTGACCAGAAAGGCTTCGGCGGCCGGCGAGTTCGCGAAACCGTCATCCGACTTCCGCACCAGCCCGAGCGATGTCAGGGCGGTCAACAATGTTGTCGCCCGGTCGACGTCCAGATCGGTCGCCGCCGCGACCTCTTCTGCGCTCATGGTTTTTTCGGACAGGGCGGAAAAAAGCCCCACATGCAGGGCGGAAAACAGAGCCTTGGAGCCCATGAAGGCAAATGCGATATCAGAGATTGCCTCGGCAGATTCCAACGGCTTTACAACGGTCACGACAGAACTTCTCCATTCTCATTAAGTCAAACGGTCTCACCGCGAGAAAACACTCGCGATTTGTAAAAGATGTAGGCTGTTGCCGCGCATTATAACGATTGTGCGCCGCAACGCAAATTTTTGCACGGAGCTGTTGGAGTCGCACCCACAACTGACAAGACAGTCGGGATTTGATCGAAACCGATCTTCGACAATTCAACGCAAGAGAAGAAATACTATAAGAAAAATCCATTGAACTTCGAATAAAAAGGGGTCGCAAGAAGAACCGGGCTGTCATAGTCTGCGCGCATGCAGAAAGAGATATTTTTCGAAGATTTCAAGCTCGGCCAGGCGTACGATCTTGGCTCCAGATCAGTCACACGGGAAGAAATCATCGAATTCGCCTCCGAGTTCGATCCACAGCCCTTTCACCTGGACGACGAAGCCGGAAAAGCCTCCCTGCTGGGCGGTTTGTCCGCGTCCGGATGGCATACGGGCGCCCTGGTCATGAGGCTGCTTGCGGACGGGCTCCTGAACCGGACCTCGAGTCAGGGCAGCAACAGCATCGACAAGCTGTCGTGGCTCAAACCCGTCTTTCCGGGCGACACATTGAGCGCGACGGCGACGGTCATCGCCACGAGGGAGCTGAAATCGCGCCCGAACCTCGGCATCGTCACCTTCGAAATCAAGGTCCGCAATCAATCCGGAACGGACGTCATGCGCCAGATCGGACCGATTTTCTTCGGCCGGCGCACGGCCCTTGCCTCGGGAGCGGATAGCTGATGACGACCTATTTCGAGGATATTGTCGTGGGTGAGGAAGTAACCCTCGGCAGCCATACCTTTACCGCGGACGAAATCATCGCCTTTGCGAAAAAATACGACCCGCAGCCCTTTCACCTGAGCGAGGAGGCCGCGGCGAAAAGCCAGTTCGGACGGCTTTGCGCCTCAGGCTGGCACACGGCGGCTGTGTTCATGCGACTGAGCGTCGACATGGCCAAAGCCTTGAAGGCGGCCGCCCTGCAACGGGGCGAAGCGATTGCCGAGGGCGGCCCCTCGCCCGGCTTTGAGGATCTCAAATGGCTCCGGCCCGTCTATGTAGGCGACACCATCACCTACAAGCGGGTCATCAGCGAAAAGATCGAAAGCCGAAGCCGTCCGCGGTGGGGCGTCGTGCGTTCGGAAAACCACGGCACCAACCAGAACGGCGAACCGGTGTTTTTCTTCAAGAGCGCGGTTTTCGTGGAACGAAGGCCGAAGCCAACCGATTAGGCCAGAGACTGCGGGTATATCAGAGACTGCGGGCGAGCAGCACCTCGTCATGGATCTCGATGCCATAGTCCCCACGCAACGGAAGATCCGGCTTCAGTTCCCGCTCCTTGTCGATCACCCCCTGGGCAATCCGTTCCAGGCGGAAACCGCGGCGCTGATAGAATCGGAACGCATCCAGATTGTCGTTGGAAGTCCGGACAAGCAAACGCTTCAATCCGTTTTCCCGGGCCTGATCGACCACGGCATTGAGCAGAAGAGTTCCAGTGCCGCTCCAGCGGCTCAGCGAATCCAGGGTCAGGATTTCCCACTCGTCCGGCCGCTTGATCAAGGTTACCAGACCGACCAGGTCCGCTTCGTCCAGCGCGACGAAACCGGGCAGTTTCGATGCATCGACCATCTCGTCGTCGAGCAGGATCTCGGGCCCCGCCCAACGATTTGTCAGCAATTCGCGGACGGCTTCGTGATCTTCTTCCGTTATCGGACGGATCGTGACACTCATCCTTGGGTCCTCATCGCCTGAAAATCCGGGTCGAGAGCGGGGTTCGGCCCTGCCAGCCTTCGCGCTCAAGTTCCGGGTCTGTATGTTGTTCTTGCGGGTAGCCGACACAAAGGTACGCGACCAACTGCCAGTCTGCCGGGACGTCTAACGTATCGTGTACGGCAGCCGGGTCAATAATGGAAACCCAGCCCACCCCAACCCCGTGGATGCGTGCGGCGAGCCAGAGGGTCTGGATCATGCCGACTACGGAATACTGCAGGGTTTCCGGCATGGTGCGTCGTCCGAGCCCATGCCCCTGATCGGTTTCACAGTCGCAAAATACGGCCAGATGAACAGGCGCTTCCCGAAGTCCGGCAAGCTTCAGCCGGGCATAGAGCGCAGCCCTGTCCGGCTCGTAAGCGTCCAGCGCGACACGGTTTTCCGCCTCGAACCCGGCGACGATCCGTGCCTTTCGATCGGCGTCCTCTACCAGAACGACACGCCATGGCTGACTGTTTCCGACCGACGGCGCGAGGTCTGCAAGGTCAAGGAGCCTGTCCAGCAGGCCATCCGCAAGCCGCTCTGTGCGAAACCTGCGCACATCCCGGCGCCAGTGCAACAACGTCTCGAAAGACTGTTCGAAGCGTTCATCGAATACGGGCGGCATCTGCCCTTCGGATGAAGCCCGCCCCATAGCCCCTCAGTGTCCCGAAAACTCGACCAGTGTCCTGACCGGAACGCCGAGAGCTTCGATTTTCTGTCGTCCGCCGATATCCGGCAGATCGATGATGAAGCAGGCTGCCACGATTTCCGCTCCCATGGACTGCAACAGTTTGCAGGCCCCTTCCGCGGTGCCCCCGGTTGCGATCAGGTCGTCCACCAGGATCACCTTGTCGCCGGGCTTGATGGCGTCCTTGTGCATTTCCATTTCGTCAAGGCCGTATTCCAGGGAATAGGCGACACTCACCGTTTCATGGGGAAGCTTCCCCTTCTTGCGGATCGGCACGAACCCGGCAGACAGCTGGTGCGCCACGGCACCGCCCAGGATAAAGCCGCGCGCCTCGATCCCGGCAATCTGATCGACCTTGGATCCCGCCCAGGGCTGAACAAGCGCATCCACCGCCCGGCGGAAGGCCTTCGCGTTGCCCAGAAGCGTCGTGATATCGCGGAAGAGGATGCCTTCCTTCGGATAGTCAGGGATCGTGCGGATGGACTCGATCAATTCTTCCCGCGCAGTCTTTTCATTCATTGAACTGTCTCTGTAAGGTCTCTGGATCGGGGCAGGAGGCGACACGCGGAAGCGTCGTCTTCTACCCGTATAAAGGAGGAGATACCGATATGGACGAACAAAACAAGACGGTGCTGGTCGACATCGACATTCCCTTCGGTCGCCTCGTCATGATCATCATCAAGATCGCCCTTGCCTCCATTCCGGCCATGATCGTGGTCTGGATCATCCTGGGCCTCATCATGATGTTGTTCGGCGGCATTTTCGGCGGCTTTGGCGGCATGTGGATGCACGGCGGGCGGCCGCTTTAGATTACCGGTTCAGCACGCGTCCCGCGACCGCATCCAGCTTCGCGATCAGTTCCGGATCACGCGCCTCGGGAGCGGTCATAAGGGCGAATTCCAGCGCGGTGTCGGACCCGACCGGACAGGCTTCGTGCTCGCGCGGCAAGTCCTTGGCGATCCGCGCGACCAGCCGCTGTGCGTTCTCCGCGTTTTCCTTCAGCACCTTGATGATCGTCTGGATATCGACCTCTCCGTGATCGGGATGCCAGCTGTCATAATCGGTGATCATGGCGACGGTGGCGTAGCAGATCTCCGCCTCACGGGCGAGCTTGGCTTCCGGCATGTTGGTCATGCCGATGACGTCGCAGCCCCAGGAGCGGTAAAGGTGGCTTTCCGCCAGCGAGGAGAACTGCGGTCCTTCCATCGCCAGATAGGTGCCGCCCCGACGGTAGAGCAGGTCTTCGGCCCGCGCAGCCTTTTCCACGCAATCGACCAGTTTCGGGCTGACCGGATAGGCCATGGAGACATGCGCCACACAGCCGTTGCCGAAGAAGCTCTTTTCACGGGCAAAGGTCCGGTCAATGAACTGGTCGACAAGCACAAAGGTGCCTGGAGCGAATTCTTCCTTGAGCGAGCCGCAGGCCGATACCGAGACGAGATCGGTCACGCCGCAACGTTTGAGGACATCGATATTGGCGCGGTAGTTGATGCCGGTGGGCGAAAGGGCATGCCCCTGTCCGTGCCGCGGCAGGAAAACGACCTTGAGCCCGTCGATGGTACCGATGCGCACCTTGTCCGACGGTGTTCCCCAGGGGCTTTCAACCGCGACCCATTCAGAGTTTTCCAGTCCGGGCAGGTCGTAAATCCCTGATCCCCCGACGACACCGAGAACTGATTTTACCATGGATTTCCTCAAACGATTGTTCCGGGGACTATAGGCCCCGCAAATGACATCATGTCAAACCCGCGCCACGAAAAAGGCCGCCGAAAGATCCGGCGGCCTGATTTTCATTCACTCAATCCAAGCTGACGTTTAGTGGTCGACGTTGCGCCAGAGCGTCTTCTTGGTGAAGTAGAGCAAACCGGCGAACACGATCAGGAACACCATGACCCGAAAGCCGGTCTTCTTGCGTGCTTCCAGATGCGGCTCCGCAGCCCACATCATGAAGGCGGCGACGTCATGGGCATACTGGTCGAGCGTCATCGGGGTGCCGTCGGTGTACTCGACCAACTCATCGCTCAACGGAGGCGCCATGCCGATGGCGGGACCGCCCAGGAAGGCATGGTTGTAGTACTTGCCTTCGGGAACGTTCACGCCTTCAGGTACTTCTTCCTCATAACCGGTCAGCAACGCGTAGATATAGTCCGGCCCCTGCTCCTGATACTGGGTAAAGGCATCGAAGACGAACCACGGAAACCCGCGGTGTGCGGCACGCGCCTTTGCCAGCAAGGAGAAGTCAGGCGGATACGCGCCGCTGTTGGACGCACGGGCGGCCTGTTCGTTCGGGAACGGCGACGGGAACCGGTCGGCGAGCGTTGCCGGCCGTTCGTACATGTCGCCGTCGTCATTCGGGCCGTCTTCGACGGTGTACTCGGCGGCGATCGTCTTGGCCTGCTCCTCGGTGAAGCTGGGTCCGCCTTCGTCAGCCAGATTGCGGAAAGCAATCAGACGCAAGCTGTGGCAGGCCGAACAGACTTCCTGATAGATCTTGAAGCCGCGCTGCAGCTGTGCCCGGTCATAAGTCCCGAAAGGACCGGAGAACGACCATTGCTGGCGCGCGATGTGCGGTGCGTCACCGGCGGCCAGCGCCGGAGCTGCGGTCGCAACAACTGCGACCGCGGCGAATGCACGAACCATTTTGATCATGGTGCTCATTTTTCCAATAACTCCTGATCGGTTCGACGTCACTTGGTGTTCGGCGCGGAAGTCGCACCGGCCGGGGTTCCGGAACCACCCTTCAAAACCGCTTCCGAGATCGAGGCTGGCAGCGGCCGTGGCTTTTCCAGGAACCCCAGCAGCGGAAGAATGATCAGGAAGTGTGCGAAGTAGTAGGCCGTGAAGATCCGGGAGAAGATCACGTACGTGCCCTCTGCCGGCATGGCGCCGAGATAGCCGAGCGCGACGCAGTCCGCGGCGAAGATCCAGAAGAACTGCTTGAACAGGGGACGGTAGGTGCCGGAACGGACCTTGGACGTATCGAGCCAGGGCAGCACGAACAGCACCGCAATCGCACCGAACATGGCGACGACGCCGCCGAGCTTATCCGGAATGGCGCGCAGGATCGCGTAGAACGGCAGGAAGTACCATTCAGGCACGATATGCGCCGGGGTCGAAAGCGGATTGGCCTCGATGTAGTTGTCCGGGTGGCCCATGTAGTTCGGCACATAGAAGGCGAACCAGGCGAACAGGATCATGAACACGACAATCGCGAACAGGTCCTTGATCGTATAGTACGGATGGAACGGGATCGTATCCTGCTTCGACTTCGGCTGAACACCGGTCGGGTTGTTGTTACCCGTGGTGTGGAAAGCCCAAACGTGCAGGATGACCACGCCGAAGATCATGAACGGCAGCAGGTAGTGCAGCGAGAAGAAACGGTTCAGCGTCGGATTGTCGACGGCGAAACCGCCCCACAGCCAGGTCCGGATCGCCTCACCCACCAGCGGGATGGCCGAGAACAGGTTGGTGATCACCGTCGCGCCCCAGAAGGACATCTGGCCCCAGGGCAGAACGTAGCCCATGAACGCGGTGCCCATCATGATCAGGAAGATGATCACGCCGAGAATCCACGAAATCTCGCGCGGCGCCTTGTAGGAGCCGTAGTAGAGACCGCGGAAAATATGGATGTAGACGGCGATGAAGAACATCGAGGCGCCGTTGGAGTGCAGGTAGCGCAGCATCCAGCCGAAGTTCACGTCACGCATGATGTGTTCGACACTGTCGAAGGCCAGCATCGTGTTCGGCGTATAGTGCATGACCAGCACGATCCCGGTGATGATCTGGGCGATCAGCACGAAGAACAGGATCCCGCCGAAGGTCCACCAGTAATTCAGGTTCTTCGGAGTGGGGAAGTCCACGAAAGAGCCGCGAACGAGCGAAATGACCGGCAGACGGCTCTCGAGCCACTTGGCGGCAGCGCTCTGCGGTACGTAATTAGAATGTCCAGCCATGGCTGTCTCCTCAAGTTCCTGCCGTTAACCGATCTTGATCTTCGCGTCAGACACGAATTCGTACGGCGGAATGAGCAAATTCTCGGGCGCCGGGCCCTTGCGGATACGGCCGGCGGTGTCGTAGTGCGAACCATGGCAGGGACAGAACCAGCCACCGAAATCGCCTTGCTCGCCGATAGGCACACAACCAAGGTGGGTACAGATGCCAACCATGATCAGCCAGGGTTCCATGCCCTTGGCGGCCCGGTTGGGGTCGGTGGCTTCCGCGGTATCGGGCAGGTTCAAATTGCGCGCGAGCGGATCGGGCAGATCGGCGATCGGAACAGCCGTGGCTTCCGCGATCTCTTCGGCGGTGCGGTAACGGATAAAGACCGGCTTACCGCGCCATTTAACTGTGATCGACTGCCCTTCCTCAATGGCAGAAACATCGACCTCGATGGAAGCCAGGGCCAGTGCAGAGGCATCCGGATTCATCTGGTCGATGAACGGCCATGCCAACGCTCCTACACCCACCGCGCCCATTGCGCCGGTCGCAATATAGAGGAAGTCGCGGCGGGTCGGTTCCGCCGTATCCGTATGTGCCAAGGTCGCGTCCTCTCGAAACCTGTTCAACCTGTACCGAAAGCCCGCCTTCGGGCCGCCGGCTTTCTGATGGTGCAGGAAGCGAAGCGGATCAAAGCGGGTCTCAACGGAGACAAGGCGCGGATCTCTCCGCACCTGTCAAAGCGGTTGTCTTTTTGCACCCTTGAGCCCGCTTGTCCAGATCGACAAACGTGTCATTCGGAGAATGTCGCGGGAAAAAGACAGTCCGCGCCCCTTTTCTGCCCCAAATTACCGAAGCAGTGCAAGACGGCTCTGTAAAAAACCGGATATCGGCAACAGAATCAAGCAACTCCGCAGCTGCCCGACAAATGCCTTTATTCCGCCGCCTGCACAGGCGCCATGAACCCTCCGGACTGATGCGACCACAGCTGCGCGTAGAGCCCTTTCTTCTCCAGAAGGCTTTCATGCGTGCCTTCCTCGATAATTCTGCCACGATCCATGACGATCAGGCGGTCCATGGCTGCAATGGTCGACAGGCGGTGAGCGATCGCGATCACCGTCTTGCCTTCCATCAGGTCGAACAGGCTCTCCTGGATAGCGACTTCGACTTCCGAGTCCAGTGCCGATGTCGCCTCGTCGAGGATCAGGATCGGCGCATTCTTGAGTAGAACCCGCGCAATCGCGATCCGCTGCCGCTGCCCGCCGGAGAGTTTCACACCGCGCTCGCCCACATGGGCGTCCAGACCAGTGCGTCCCGCCTGATCGCTGAGACCGTGCACGAATTCGAGCGCATGAGCCTTTTCCAGCGCGGTCTGCACGGCCTCCCGGCTTGCCTCCGGACGGCCATAGGCCACGTTCTCGAAGATCGAGCGGTGCAGCAGCGAGGTATCCTGCGTCACGACGCCGACATTTTCCCGAAGGGCATCCTGGCGCACGCCGGCGATATCCTGACCATCGACCAGGATCCGGCCGCCTTCCAGGTCGTAGAACCGCAGCAGCAGGTTGACCAGCGTCGACTTGCCCGCGCCCGACCGTCCGATCAGACCGATCTTCTCACCCGGCCGGATCGTCAGATCGAGGCCTTCGATCACTCCGGCCTGCTTGCCGTAGTGAAAGCGGATGGTCTCGAAACGGATTTCGCCGCGCGGCACCTCAAGGTCGGTCGCGTCCGGCGCGTCGCGCACGTCACGCTCCCGCGAAATCGTCGAAATGCCGTCCTGAACGGTCCCGACGTTTTCAAACAGGCCCGCCAGTTCCCAAAGGATCCAGTGGGACATGCCCTGAAGACGCAAGACCAGCGCCACGGCGATCGCGATATCCCCCGTCGAGACGGTTCCGCTTTGCCACAATGCGATGGAAAGTGCCCCTGTCGAAAACAGGAGCAGCATGTTGATGCTGGTCAGTGCGATGTTCAGAAGCGTCACGAGCCGCATCTGTCCGAACACCGTGGCCAGGAACGTCGACATCGACGCCTTCGCGTAGACCTCTTCCCGGTCCGCGTGGGAAAACAGCTTGACCGTCGATATATTGGTATAGGCGTCGACCACGTGACCGGTCATCAGCGAACGCGCATCCGCCTGCTCCTTCGACACGTCCCGGAGCTTCGGAATGAACACCCGGATCACGACCAGATAGGCCGCAAGCCAGGTGAGGAAGGGCGCGATGAACCAGAGGTTGGCGCTGGCGACGACAAAGACCGCGGCGGTGAAATAGACGACGACGTAAACCAGGATATCGGCAATCCGGGTCACCACCTCGCGCACGCCCAGCGCGGTCTGCATCAGCTTGTTGGCGATCCGGCCCGCAAAGTCGTTCTGGTAGAAGGAGATGCTCTGGCGCAGCAGGTAACGGTGCACCCGCCAGCGGATGGACATCGGATAGGTCGCCATCAGCCCCTGGTGGAACAGAAACTGCCACGCTGTTTCAAGCAGCGGCCGCAATACGAGCAGAACGAGGCTCATCCCGGCCAGAGCCGGCCAGTTGTCGGCCAGGAAAGTCTGCTTGTCGCCCTTTTCCAGCCAGTTCACCAGGTCTCCGAGGAAGGTGAAGATCAGGACTTCCATCACCGCGACCAGGGCACCGAGCACGGCCACGCCCGCAAGGATCTTCCAGGCCGGTTTCGTGTAATACCAGCAGAAGGCGACAAAGCCTTTCGGCGGCACGTCGAGCCCGGTTTTCTCGAAAGGATCGATCAGATTTTCAAACCGTTCAAACACAGCACATCTCCGCAACTCCGCCTTTCAGCAGGCATCTGGAAGGAACATCGGGGACTTCGCTCTCCGCGAGCCTGTGCGTGACCCGACAGGTCCCGCGCGCAACAAGAACGCCTGCAGACAGACCGACGATGGCGACAGCAAGGGCCAGCAGCCCAAGGAACAGCGCCTCGATCTGACCGGTGAATTGGCTGACGTTCATCATCCCGCCACCGGAACCAACCTTCATCCGATCGACCTCAAAGAAAAAGACCGGCGTGAACAGGGCTGACGCCAGCACGAAACTGGCGAGAAAAACAGACGCCGCAACAAGCATTACCCGCGCGCCGTTGCGCAGCCGATTGGCCCGCCGGCGCACAAGCAGCGGCATTTGAATGCCAGGCCGTCTTGGCCTGAGTGGAAAACGGGCAGACATATCGTCGTCTCCGCAGGAAATCAGAAAATGCGACGCCGTCAGGACATGCCGAAAAGCATGCAGCACACCAAAGGGATAGGGCGGGTGGCTTGAAGCCGGGGTCAGGAAGTTAAAGGGGAAAAGCGTCGGGGCGCCTCAGTGGCGCGGACATCCCCATGGGCCAGACACAAGGGCGTGTTCGATAGACATCATACGAATTGTCATTTACGCCCTCCTGTTCTTGTGACCGTTGCGGTCAAGGCCAAAATCAAAGACACGATTCAATTCGAACCGCTAAATAATCGCATACCCTGTTTCAGGCCGTCATGGAAGCCTCGGCTGCCCCGGCCGGGTTTCTTCGCGAAGGAATGTGACCGAATGGCCACAGCAGAGGCAAGCGGACCGCTTCGCGAGCGGTTGATCCTAAGCGACCCGGATGTTTTGCAGGAATTGCGCGACCTGCTTTTCAAGTCCGTGAGAAATACCGGACAGATCACTCGAGGCCTCCAGCATCTCCGACGTGGCAGTGCTGCTCGCATCCATCGCAGATGACAGGGTCCCGATATTCGACGCTACCCGCTCGGAACTGGACATGGCGATATCGGCGTTCCGTTCGATTTCATGCGTCGCCGTTTCCTGCTCTTCCACGGCTTCGCGGATCCTCCGGGACAGGTCGCTGATCTGGTCGATGGTACTGGCAATCGTCCGCATGGCTTCTTCGGACTGTTCGGCCACGTCCTGGACCGAGGCGACCTGACTGGAGATATCTTCCGTCGCCCGCGTCGTCTGCTCGGCCAGGGCCTTCACCTCGTTGGCGACCACCGCGAAGCCCCGTCCGGCGTCCCCTGCCCTTGCGGCCTCAATGGTCGCGTTCAGGGCCAGCAGGTTCGTCTGGCTCGCAATCTGGCTGATCAACTCGACAATCTCGCCGATCGCCCGCCCGGTTTCCGACAACCGGCCGACGATCTCATCCGTCTTGCGCGCTTCGCGGACCGCATTGTCCGCAATTTCGGATGCACTATCCACATCCCTGCTGATATTGGCGATCGACTGTGACAGCTGCGTCGCCGAAGACGTCAGAGACCCGACGGACGTATTCGCGGAAATGCAGGCATCGCCGACCCCGTCCACCGCATCAAGCGACGAGCCAACAGCACCTTGCAGCTCTTCGGAATTGCGGCCGACCGTTTCCGCCGCGCGGGACAAGGCCTGCACCGCATTGGCGACTGAATGCTCGAAGTCATCGGCGATGTCCTGCATCAGGATCCGGCGTTCTTCGCTCAGTTGCTCCTGATGGACCGCCTGCTGCTGTGCTGCCTCCGCGGAGCGTTCGGCAAGCTTCTGGCGGAAGCCGGTGATGGAACGGGCGATCGCACCGATCTCGTCCCCGCGCTCCGCTCCGTCTATTTCGATATCCAGATCGCCGTCCGAAAGCCGGTCCAGTCCGCGCTGAAGCCGCTTCAGCGGCCGCGCCACGCCCATGGCAAGGACAAACGCGAGACCGAGAAAGGCTATCCCGACCGGCGTACACACCAGGGCAATCGTAATCATCTGGTCGATGATGAGGCCGTCGACCTTGCCGGCAACATTTCCGGAGATGAACGCCGCCGCGGAGTCGGCGTTCCCGATTTCGCCGATCAAAGCCTGACGGAAGGTATAGAAGGCGAAGCCCGTTCCGCCCATCATGATGGCGGCAGCGGTGACGACCATTGCAACGAAACGGCCGGGAATTGATATCGTCACGGCGAATCCTGTCAGTCTAGGGGGACGCCGCGTGAAACGCCCCGCTCGCGAAACCATCACCGACTTTAAAAGCGATTAAGTAAAAATATTGCTACACGCCGGCTTCCAGGGCGCCGATTTTGTCTTTTGTCGATCATGAACACAGGACAAAAGAATACGAGCCAATGAACAAACCATTGATCTATTAGGTTAAGTAATATTTGATTTAAAAGTCTCGTGAGACTCCCATTTTACTTGATCGCGCCCTGATCCGACGGCACCCACCCCACCAACTCGGAAACAGGAACCATCCTGCGATGAAACGCAACGGACCGTCCTGAAGCTGTTTCCGAGTGTTCGCTCTAAAACGAGCCGGCTTCAGCCAAAGATACGGAAGCCTTGGCCTCTTCATTCAGAAAACCGCCCGACTGGCGCTGCCAGAGTTGGGCGTAGAGGCCGCCGCGGTCCCGCAACAGCACGTCATGGCTGCCCTGCTGCACGATGGCGCCCTTGTCCATGACGACAAGGCGGTCCATCTGGGCAATCGTCGACAACCGGTGTGCGATGGCGATGACCGTCTTCCCCGCCATCAGCTCCTGCAAATTCGCCTGGATTGCCGCTTCCACCTCGGAATCGAGCGCGGACGTCGCCTCGTCCAGCACCAGGATCGGCGCATTCTTAAGAAGAACTCTGGCAATCGCGACCCTTTGCCGTTGGCCGCCCGACAGTTTGACGCCGCGTTCGCCGACAAGAGCATCGAACCCGCGCTGCCCCTGGCGGTCCTCGAGCGTTTCGATGAAGTCGAGCGCATGGGCGCGGCGTGCGGCCTGCCGGATCTCCTCGTCGCTCGCCGAGGGCCGACCATAACGGATATTCTCGCCAAGGGACCGATGCAAAAGAGAGGTATCCTGCGTGACCATGCCGATGGCCTGCCGCAGGGATTGCTGTGTCACCGTGGCAATATCGGTGCCGTCGATCGTGATCCTCCCCGATTCCGGATCGTAAAACCGGAGCAGCAGGCTTGCCATGGTGGTTTTCCCGGCTCCGGAAGGCCCGACAAGACCGACGCGCTCGCCCGGCTCGATGGTCAGATCCAGATGATCGATCACACCACCGGCCTTGCCGTAATGGAACTGCACGCCTTCAAATGCGATCCGCCCTTTGGAGACGAGCAGGTCCGGCGCATCCGCCCTGTCGCGGACCGCGACCGGTTTGACGATCGTTTCGGCACTGTCCTGAATCGTTCCCATATTTCGGAACAGGCCGTTGAGCTGGCCGAAAAGCCGGTTCAGCAAAAAGTGCATACGCAGAACCAGTCCAAGCGTGAATGCCACGTCCCCGGTCGAGATCGTGTTCTGCTGCCAGAGATTGAGCGCCAGCGCCGCCACGAGCGAGATCATCACACCGTTGAGGATATTCATCACCACGCGGATCGTGGTCAGAACCCGCGTGAACCGCTTGAGCTGATGAAGAAATTGACCGAAGGCCGCAAGCGCCCCTCGGTTTTCCTCCTGCCGCGATCCGAACAGCTTGATCGTCTGGATATTGGTGTAGGTGTCCACCAGGCGCCCGGTGACACCGGACCCGGCATGGGCCACCTTTTTCGCCTCCTGCCGCACCCTGGGAACGAAATGGCGCGCCGCCACGACGAAGACGCCGAGCCAGACGACGACGATAGCCCCCAGCCTCCAGTCGAGATCGGCGATCAGGAAGATGGTCGTGAGCGCATAGACGGCAATATACCAGGCGACCTGCAGAAGGGAGACCATGAAGTCTCCCACGGCCTGCCCTGCCTGCCAGACCTTCTGGGAGAGGCGGCCCGACAGCTCGTCATGAAAATAGCTCAGGCTCTGGTTCATGACCTGCTGATGGGCCTGCCAGCGGACCAGATTAAAGAAGCTTGGAACGATCACCTGTTCTTCGAGAAGGGAATTCATGATGGCGACAAAGGCGCGGGCCACCAGCACCACGAACAGCATCCCCAAAAGCACGGAACCATGCGCCTGAAAGAAGGTCGCCCGGTCGCCGGTCTGCATCATGTCGACAATGGAACCGATAAACGCATAGACCGAGGCTTCGATGCCCGCGGAAAGCCCGCCGAAAACAAGCGTCAGGAACAACGGCCATTTGGCCTGCCGGACGAAATGCAGCAGAAAGGCCCGCCCCCCCTGGGGCAAAGGAGCGTCCGGTGCGGGCCGAAACGGATCAATCCAGGATTCGAACAGTCTGAAAATCGGTGTCACTTGTCTCTCCGCCGCGAAAATCCCTGCCCAATGACAAGATCGAACCGCGGTGATATCCAGCATGGCATTCTGAACGAACCGAATGACCATAGTATGCCGGACATAGCCCTTTTCCAGCCCGATATCCCGCAAAACACTGGTACGATTTTACGTCTGGCCGCCTGCTTGGGTGTTCGCGTTCATCTGATCGAACCTGCCGGTTTTCCGTTGTCCGACAGCGCCCTGAAGCGGGCGGGAATGGATTACCTGGAACGTGCGGCACTCCAACACCACATCACCTTCGACGCCTTCGAGGACTGGCGCCGGGGGACAGACAGGCGTCTGATTCTGCTCACCACAAAATCGGCAAAAGCTTATACCGGCTGCACATTCCGCGATACCGATATCTTGCTGATGGGACGGGAATCGGCAGGCGTGCCCGACGCGGTGCACGCCCTTGCGGACGAGCGGGTGACGATCCCGATGGTCGAAGGCATGCGATCGATCAACGTGGCCGTCTCCGCCGGCATCGTGCTCGGCGAGGCCCTGCGTCAAACGGACTGTTTTCCCGACTGACCTTAGGTAAAGTCTCGCGGCTGGCCAAATCCGCCGGAACGGCCTAAAAAGCCCGACCTGAAAAACAACAACCACGGCCCATTCGGACAAAAGGATTGCAAGATGACGGCCCCTTCCCCAGAAAACCGCGGTGGTCCGATCCCGGCCGACATCGAGACCAAAAAGGAGCGCGCACCCAGGTGGTTCGCCGAGCTGCGGGACCGCATCTGCGCCAGCTTTGAGGCTCTGGAAGATGAAATCGGCGAGTTGAAAGGCCCGCTGAACGATCGACCGGCAGGCCGTTTCGAACGCACCCCCTGGGAGCGCACCGGCTCGAACGGTGAAAAGGGCGGCGGCGGCGTCATGTCGATGATGCACGGCCGCGTCTTCGAAAAAGTCGGCGTCCATGTTTCGACCGTTTACGGCGAGTTCTCGCCCGAGTTTCGCGGCCAGATCCCGGGCGCCAACGAAGATCCCCGTTTCTGGGCCTCCGGCATCAGCCTGATCGCCCACCCCCAGAACCCGCATGTGCCGGCCGTTCATATGAACACGCGCATGGTGGTCACCACACGCCAGTGGTTCGGTGGTGGCGCGGACCTGACCCCAGTCCTGGATGCGCGCCGCACCCAGGACGATCCCGACACCATCGCCTTCCACGACGCCATGAAGCAGGCTTGTGACGCCCATGCGGTTGCCGACTATCCGGCCTACAAGGACTGGTGCGACGACTATTTCTTCCTGAAGCACCGCAACGAGCCGCGCGGCATCGGCGGGATTTTCTACGACTATCTGCACAGCGGCGATTGGGACGCCGATTTCGCCTTTACCCGGGACGTCGGCCAGGCGTTCGATACCATCTATCCGGCGCTTGTCCGCCGGAACTTCCAAAAAACCTGGAACGAGGCGGAACGGGACGAGCAGCTCATCCGGCGCGGGCGCTACGTGGAGTACAACCTGCTCTATGACCGGGGAACGATCTTCGGGCTGAAGACCGGCGGCAATGTCGCCTCGATCCTGTCGTCGATGCCGCCGGTCGTGAAATGGCCCTGAGCAACCGGGCTGAACGACGGGGCTAGCCGGCCGTGCCGGTCGCCTTCTTGCCGTCGAACAGGGTTTCGACCGTCCGGTTGAGCGCACCCAGATCGACGCTGAGGACGACCGGCTGAAAGGCCCGCACCAGATCCTGATCGAGCTGGGTTTTCATGGAGCAGAGATCCGCATAGGCATTGCGCGGCGGGATCGCAGCCTTGTAGGAGCGCGTTTCGGTCATGGCCGTGAAAATATCGCAGATCGTTATCGCCCGGACCATCGTGTCGATCTGATCGCCGGCGATCCCTTGCGGATAGCCGGAGCCGTCCAGAAACTCATGATGCTGGACGGCCATCTTCTTGACTTCGAAGGGAATTTCCAGGCGGTTTTTCAGGATATCCCGGCCGAAGAGCGTATGTCGGCGGACAAGTTCGGTTTCATCAGGCGTAAGCTCTCCAGGCTTGTCCAGGATCGAAAGCGGGATCCGGGTCTTGCCGATGTCGTGCATCAATCCGCCAAGGGTCAGCAATTCCTGCTCCTTGTGCGACCAGCCCAGGGTCTGTGCAAAGGCCCCGGCCAAACCGGCCACCATCATGGAATGCCGATAGGTGTGGCTGTGATGGCACCGGACCGCACTCAGCCACGCCGAGATCCCGTCGCGGGTCAGGGCGGAGTAGATGTGATGGAGAGTTCGGGCAAGCGTTCTCACGGGCATCGGCCGCGAAGACGCCGCCGCGAGCACGATTTCGTCAAGACAGGCGACAGTCTGCAGAAACGCTTGCCGGGTCGTCTCCGGTGTCGTTTCGGGAAACAATGCCTCGAAATCCGGTTGCAGCATGTCCCGCATCTTGCGGACAAGCGCCGTAAGGTCCCCGTCTCTTTCGAAGATCTCGACTCTACCAAACGCCGCCGCCTGCACGACCTCCCGTCGATTGGCCTTGGAGACGATGCAGAGTTTGGACAAGTCCGGCACATCGGCGAGTGCTGTTTTCAAACTCTCGACATGCTCTCCGGTCGCATCTTCCAGTTCTATGACGAGCAGATGCATCTCCTGAAGGTTTCGGGAGGAAATCTCAGCCATCGAAAAGAGCCTGGACGTGTAGAAGAAGGGGATATTCCGAACATTGGACCCCTCCTTCAACGGACCATCGGAAACAACTGCGACATTCATTCTGCCACCTGAAAATTAAGAGCCCTCAGATGCCGCAGGGATAACAGAGAAATTTAAAAGAAGACTATGATTTGAATGATCGGCACGAAATACTAGAAACAGACCGTTAACGGACTACGCCCAGTATTTTTTACATCCGGGCCAGTATTTCCTCACGACTCAGGGAAAACCGACTGTCGAGCCATTCGTCTTCGAGCCGCTTCAGGGTTTCCCCGATTTTCGGCCCCGCCGGCAGTCCAGCCGCCATCAGATCCGCGCCTTTCAGCGGGAACACCGGGATGTCGAGGTCCCGCCCCTGTTCCAACGCAGCAGAAAAGACCGGCTCACGTTGTGCTGACGTTCCACCCGCCCTTGCCTGCGCCCAAACGGCAAGCAGGCCGTCGATGAAGCTTTCCCGGCCGTGGCGGTAAAGCAAGCGGTAAACCTGTGGGTCATCGCCGCCCGCGCTGAGATCCTTTGCCGCGGCAAGAGCCCCGTGCATCCGTTTGCGTTCGGCATTCGACAGGCGGAACCGGTCGGCGATCCGATCCAGGTCCTCATCGACAAAGCCCGACAACACCGCAAAGCCAAGGGCCGGTTTCCGCGTCTCCTCCGCCACATCGTCAAGACTTCTCAGCGCCCTGAAATCGGCGATGCGCGAAACTCCGCCGGTGGTGATTTCCAGAAGCCCGCTGTCTTCCATCAGCGAAAGACAGTCCGTGGCAAGCGGCGCGCAGACCAGCTTCTTCATTTCCACGCCGATCCGCTCCGCCGACAGATGCCGCAGGCCGTCCCGCTCCCGGATGCACGCGCTCAGGCCGGCCGGGTCGGGCGCCCCCAGTCCATAGGCTGCGTGAATGCGGAAGAAGCGCAGGATCCGAAGATAGTCCTCCCGGATGCGCTCGCCCGAATCGCCGATAAAACGAACCCTGCGGGCGAGGCAGTCCTCAAGTCCGCCGAGCGGGTCGTAAATCTCGCCATGCCGGTCGACATAAAGCGCGTTCAGGGTGAAGTCGCGGCGGCGGGCATCGTCGATCCAGCTGGTGCCGAAAACCACTCGTGCCTGCCGGCCATAGGTTTCCACATCCTGCCGAAGCGTCGTCACCTCATATGCCATGCCTTCGCTGATCACGGTGACTGTGCCGTGATCGATGCCGGTCGGTACGACTTTCAGTCCGTTCGCGCCTGCACGAGCCGCCACCTGCCCGGGAAGGGCCGTGGTTGCGATATCGACGTCGGCGACGGGAAGACCGAGCAGGGTGTTGCGGATCGCCCCGCCCACGGCCATCGCCCGGTCGCCGTCCTGTTCGACGACATCGAAGACTTGCTGAATGGCAGGGGTCTGCAACCAGGGCGCACTGGACAACTGTGTCATCGGTTATTCGTAGCGTCCCGGAACGAAGACCCCGTTTTCCATGTGAGCCGGCCGGTATTCCGCCCCGTCCGGCGCCTGCTTGATCGAAGCCAGGATCATGAAGCTCACGCCCATGAGCGCGATGCCGATCAGCGCGAGCCAGGCCATCGGTCCCTTGCGCCAATGTTCGGAGACATGGGCCTTGTTGTTCAGCCACAGCCAGAATCCGTAACCCAGAAACGGCAGGAGAAACAGGATGAGATTGGCCAGAATGATACGCAGCATCAGCGATACACCGTTTCGTACAATGAGCGGATGATCCCTGCCGTCACGCCCCAGATATACCGTTCGCCGAACGGCATGGCATAGAAATACCGGTCGCGTCCTTCCCACTTGCGGCTTTGTCTTTGATGGTTCGCCGGATCCATCAGGAAAGACAGAGGAACCTCGAACACATCGTCGACCTCGTGCGGATTGGGGATCAGCCGTTGATGGGGTTCGACTTCGGCCACAACGGGAACCACCCGGAAGCCCGAGCCCGTCAGATAGGGACAGAGTTCGCCGATCAGACGGACGGCCTTCGGCTCCAGACCGATTTCCTCTTCCGCCTCGCGAATGGCGGCGGCGGCGGGGCCGTGGTCTTCCCGGTCGATCTTGCCGCCAGGAAACGCGATTTGCCCGGCATGGGACGACAGATGCGCGGTGCGAACGGTCAGGATCACCATCGGCTCGCTCCCGTGTTCGATGATCGGAATAAGCACCGCCGCATCGCGGGGAGGACCCTCCCAGCGCGCATAGGGGCCCATGTCCGGGTTGAGGATATGGTCCCCGGTATCGCGCACAACCGGCGCTTCCGCATTGTGCCGGAGCATGCTGCGGATATCGCCCAGGACATCGATGCCGGGTTTGACCAGTGCGGCTGGAACGTCATTCATGCGCGGATCGCTTGCCTTTTTCCTGTCATGCCTCATCAGAGCGCGTTTCCGGCTCGATGGCAAAAAATGTCCCACCGCTCCAGACCCCGAATTCCGTTCGTCCGTCGTGCTGCCTCTCCTCGAAAAGCTCCGCCAACTCGTAAAGCAGTGCCCGCGACAATAGGGCTTCAAGTCGCCCCCGCACCAGAACATAAGGTTTGAGCCCGTCGTTTGCCGGGTCTTTTTCGAACCTCAAGGGATGGTCGCTGTCGATATCGACGACATCACCAACATTTGTTCTCAGCGTCAGCTTCCGCTTTTCCCCATCGCCGTCCACATGAAGTTCCGCGCCGACGAAAGGCGCATCGTCGACGGTTATCCCGATTTTCTCCACAGGAGTAACCAGGTAGGTGCGCCCATCTGCGTCCTTGCGCAGGACGGAAGCGAACAGGCGGACCAGGGCGTCGCGCTGAATGACGCTGCCCATATAGGACCAGCTGCCATCGGCCGCGATCCTGATGTCCAGATCGCCGCAAAATGGCGGGTTCCAGCTCTCCACCGGCGGAGGCTTCCTGTCCGCATCGCCTGCCCGGCGCATCAGTGCGGCAAGGCCCGGCGGCATTTTTTTCACGTCTTCATTCGACAATGGCAATTGTCTCAATCCCGTATCCGTTCAAACTCTTCCCGATCGTGCCTGCAGGACCGCCATTTTTACCGTCCATCGGCAGCCGTCACGGAAATTTCTCGTCTCTTGCCTCTGTCTCGCTAGAATTTGCGACTTATCTAACGGTCAATATGGTGTCAGACTGATCGAGTCGCGACAAGAAAAGCGGATATCAGCATCAGGGAATGAAAGCGACACTGCACCTGCCGCCTGGCTTTGAAGACCAACCACAGCAAAGGTGATTTATGAGCGTCATGACCCCGTCCCCATCCGGCATGTCCGAAGCCGATCTCGAGGCGATTGCCGAAAACGCGGAGCGCGCCGTTGCCCGTATCACCGAAGCCAGGGCGGATATTGCCCGCATCATTTTCGGTCAGGACAAGGTCGTCGAGCAAACCCTGGTCACGATCCTCGCCGGCGGCCATGGCCTGCTGGTCGGCGTTCCCGGCCTCGCCAAGACCAAGCTCGTGGAAACCCTCGGCACGGTCCTCGGCCTGAACGCCCGCCGGATCCAGTTCACCCCCGACCTGATGCCCTCCGACATTCTGGGCGCTGAAGTCATGGAGCAAAGCGCCGATGGCAGCCGCGCGTTCCGTTTCATCCCCGGCCCGGTCTTCTCGCAGCTGCTGATGGCTGACGAAATCAACCGCGCGAGCCCGCGGACCCAGTCGGCGCTTCTCCAGGCCATGCAGGAATATCACGTGACCGTCGCCGGCCACCCGCATGAACTGCCGCGCCCCTTCCACGTGCTGGCCACACAGAACCCGCTGGAGCAGGAAGGCACCTATCCGCTGCCCGAAGCCCAGCTTGACCGCTTCCTGATGCAGATCGACGTGCATTATCCCGACCTGGAGGCCGAGCGGCGCATCCTCCTCGAAACCACCGGCGCCGAGCAGGCCACCGCTGAAACAGCCATGAGCGCGGAAGAGCTTGCAGGTTTCCAACAGCTCGTCCGGCGCATGCCGGTCGGTGAATCGGTCGTCAACGCCATCCTGCAGCTTGTCCGCGCGGCCCGCCCGCCGGAAGGCGAAACATCCGGCAATGACATCACCAACCTGATCGCCTGGGGGCCGGGTCCGCGCGCCAGCCAGGCGCTGATGCTGACCGTCCGCGCCCGTGCGCTGGTCGAAGGACGCCTCGCACCGTCGGTGGACGATGTCCTGGCGCTTGCCGAACCGATCCTGCAGCACCGCATGGCCCTGACCTTCGCCGCCCGCGCGGACGGGCACACGGTTCGCGATATCATCGCGCGCGTGAAGGAGAGGGTGGGTTAACGGCAGGGAGACAAGGGGCATTATGGCCTTGCAGAAAAGCGACAGCCGGATCGATCCGACCACATGGCCGAACGTCATCGGCGAAGCGCGCACGGTTGCGGAAGCCCTTCCAGATCTCCTGGTCGAAGCCAGCCACGTGGCCAGCTCCGTCGTTGCCGGCTGGCACGGCCGCCGGCGCGCCGGCCCTGGCGAAAGCTTCTGGCAGTTCAGGCCGTTCAATATGGGCGAACCGGCGAGACGGATCGACTGGCGCCGGTCCGCGCGCGACGACCATCTTTACGTGCGTGAGCGCGAATGGGAGGCAGCGCATACCGTCTGGCTCTGGGCCGACCTGTCGCCCTCCATGCTGTTTCAGTCGAAACTGGCAAAGGTGTCCAAGCGCGACCGGGCCATCGTCCTCATGCTTGCCCTCTCAGACATGCTCGCCGAGACAGGCGAGCGGGTTGGCCTGCCCGGCATCACCCGGCCCTTTTCCGACCGCAGAGCGGCCGAACGGGTCGCCGATGCCCTGACCCATCTGGCCAAGCCGACGGCCTTTCCGGATACGACCCCGATCAAGCGCTTCTCCGATGTGGTCCTGATCGCCGACTTGCTCGACCCGATCGAAGAGATTGCCGCCTGGGTCGCCCGTGTCGCCGGAACCGGCGCGCGCGGGCACCTGGTTCAGGTGCTCGATCCGATCGAGGAAACCTTCCCGTTCGAGGGTCGGATCGAATTTCACGATCTGGAACGCGGCATCTGGCTGACGACGGGCCGTGCCGAAAGCTGGCGCAAGGCCTACCGTGACCGTCTGGAGGCCCACCGGGCGGAAATCCGCGACATCGCGAAACGCGCAGGCTGGACTTATGTCCTGCACCATACGGACCGGCCGCCGGCCGAACCGCTCCTGGTTCTGCACAGCTCACTCTCCGGCGGTAGCGAAACACTGAGCCAGGGGAATTACTAGCATGGCCGGTCTTCCCCTTGCATTCGCTGCCCCCTGGGCGCTTGCGGCTCTGGTCCTGCTGCCGGTCATCTGGTGGCTGTTGCGCCTCATGCCGCCGCGGCCCCGGGAAGTTTCCTTCCCCCCGACCCGGCTTCTGCTTGATATCGATGAACACGAGGAAACACCGCAGCGCAGCCCGTGGTGGCTGACCCTGCTTCGGCTCACGCTCGCCGCCTGTCTGATCCTGGCCCTTGCCGGACCGATCTGGCGGCCGGCCGAAGACGTCGACAGCGGAGACGGTGTCTTGTGGCTCCTTCTCGATAACGGCTGGACGTCTGCAAAAAGCTGGGACGAGCAGGTCGCCGCCGCCGAACAGCTGCTGACCGGTCTGGAAAACAAGAACCAGCCGGTCCTGTTCGCCGCGACTGCGGAAGGCCCCGCACAATCGCTTGTTCCCGCGACCGCGACGACGGCCCTTGAACGGCTGCGTGCCCTGCAGCCGCGCGCCTGGGTGCCGAACAGAAGCGAATTGATCGCCGGCCTGCGCAAGGCCGCCGGGACCACACCTCCCGGTGCCGTCATCTGGTTGAGCGACGGCACGCAACAAAACGCAGCCTCCCGGTTCCAGGAAGACCTCGCCTCCATTGCCGGCGATGCGCCGATCACCGTTCTGGAAGGCCTGCACACGCCGAAGGGATTGAAGGCGCTGTCCAACGACACGGACGCCTTGTCCATGACCGTCATTCGGCACCCGGACGACACGGCGCCCACGGTCGCCTTGCGCGCCCTCGACCTGAAGGGCCTGACGCTGAGCCAGACAGAGGCCGTGTTCGAGGGGACGGCCACTGAAACCGAGGCCCGTTTTGAACTGCCCAGCGAGCTGCGCAATGACATCGCACGGGTCGAAATCGTCGGCGAGAACGCCGCCGGTGCGGTGCAACTGGTCGATGACAGCTGGCGTCGCAGAACGGTCGGTCTGGTGTCCGGGCAATCCGCGGACCTCGCTCAGCCGCTCCTGTCGCCGCTCTATTATCTGCAGCGGGCATTGAGCCCGTTTTCCGATATCCGTGTCCCGCGCGAGGCCGATCTTGCGGTCTCCATACCGGCCCTGCTGGATCAAGGTGTTTCCGTGCTTATCCTCGCCGATGTCGGCCGCCTGCCCGACAATATCGTCAGGGAACTGGGCGACTGGATTTCCGGCGGCGGTATCCTGGTCCGTTTCGCAGGCCCGCGTATGGCCGGCGGAACCGACGACCTGATCCCGGTTCCCTTGCGCAAGGGCGACAGGTCTCTTGGGGGAAGCCTGTCCTGGAAACAGCCGCAGCGGCTTGCCGACTTCACCGCAGATTCGCCGTTTGCCGGTCTGAAGGTTCCCGCGGAGGTGACCGTCAGCCGCCAGGTGCTGGCCGAACCCACATCGGACCTGCCCGACCGCACATGGGCGACACTGGAGGACGGAACACCTCTGGTCACCGCCGCTCCAAAGGGACGCGGCACGATCGTTCTGTTCCATGTCACCGGAGAATCCTCCTGGTCCAACCTGCCACTGTCCGGCGTGTTCGTTGACATGCTGCGCCGGATCCTTGCGGTCTCGAATGTTGCTCCCCAGGGATCGCCGACAGGAGATGCCGGTGCTGCCGCGCAAAGCGTCCTGCCGCCGTTGCGCCTGCTCGACGGCTTCGGGCGGTTTTCGGCCCCGCCGCCGGAAGTGACGCCGGTTACCATGTCCGACTTCCGCGACGCACACGCCAGCCGCAAGATCCCGCCCGGCCTATATGGCAGCGAGGACGGCTTCAGGGCGCTCAACCTGCTCAAAGAGGATGACACCCTGTCCCCTCTGGATACGGATCAGCTCGGCGAAAACGCCACGGTTATCGGCTATCCCTCCTCCGACCCGGTTGATCTGCGCGCCACATTCTTCAGCCTGACCTTCCTGCTTCTGTTGGCGGACGCCCTGATCGTCATCCTGCTTGCCGGCGGTCTCAGCCGATTGCACCTGCGCCGATCCACCGCCGCCGTGGCGGTGGCATTCCTGGCGTTCGGCCTGCTTGGGGCGGCCATTCCGAAAGCGCAGGCACAGTCGAACTCCGATGACGTCCGCGCCCTGGAATCCACCCTCAAGACGCGGCTTGCCTATGTCATTACCGGCAATTCCCAGATCGACAATGCCAGCTCTGCCGGCCTTTACGGCCTGACCCAGTTCCTGACCGAACGGACGGCGCTTGAACCCGGGGAGCCGGTCGGCGTCGATATCGACCGCGACGAACTGTCGTTCTATTCCCTGCTCTACTGGCCGATCGATCCGGCGGCGGAAAAGCCGACCGACCGGACCATGGCGCGCATCGATACCTTCATGCGCAACGGCGGAACGATCCTGTTCGACACGCGCGATCAGCTCACCGCGTCGGCAAACAGTTTCGCCAACACGCCGGAAACCGCGAAACTGAGGGAAATCCTCAGCGGCCTCGACATTCCGCCGCTGGAGCCGGTGCCGCCGGATCACGTGCTGACAAAGGCCTTCTACCTGCTGGAAAGCTTCCCCGGCCGCTACGCCACTGGTCAGTTATGGGTCGAAAGCCTCGACGAAACGCCGACGGCCAGCGGCGAACGCCCGGTGCGGGCCGGAGACGGCGTGTCGCCGATCCTGATCACCGGCAACGACTTCGCCGGCGCCTGGGCGATCGATGACACGGGCAATTTCATATTTCCCACGGTCCCGGACGATGCCGTGCAACGCGACTATGCCTTCCGGTCCGGAGTGAACATCGTCATGTACAGTCTGACCGGCAACTACAAGGCCGATCAGGTCCATATCCCGGCCCTTCTGGAACGGCTCGGACAATGAGGAGACACCATTCATGATCTGGTCCCTCTCCTTCGATCCGCTCATTCCGGTATGGGCGCTCGCCGCTGCGGTCCTGCTGGTTGCCGTTCTGGCAACGATCACCGCCCTGATGCGCTTGCGAGGCTGGTTGCTGCGCGTCGCGACCATGGCCCTTGTGGTCCTGGCGCTCGCCAACCCGGCCATCGAACGCGAAAACCGTCAACCGCTCTCCAGCGTGGTCGCCCTTGTCGTCGACAAGAGCCAGAGCCAGTTGCTCGCAGACCGCGCCGAAGAAACGGAAACAGCCGTTGCCGAACTGCAGAAACGCCTGGAAGCCCTGCCCGGCTTCGAGGTCCGGCGCATCGAGGCGAAGAACGCCGGAAACGGCGACGGGACCGCTCTGTTCCGCTCACTCGCCGACGGTCTGTCCGACGTTCCGCCCGACCGGGTCGGCGGCGCGATCCTCGTCACCGACGGCCAGGTGCACGATGTGCCAGCCAACCCCGGAAGCCTGGGCTTCAATGCCCCTATCCACGGACTGATCACCGGAACGGCGGATGAGCGGGACCGGCGCCTCATCCTGCACAAGGCGCCAAGGTTCGGGCTCGTCGGTTCGGAGCAGATCATCTCGGTCCGCGTCGTCGACCACGGACGGGATACCCGGCCGACGGGGCGTGTGCGCCTGATCATCAGCAGGGACGGCGCAGTGATCAGCGAGCGTAACGCATCGCTCGGCGAGACCATCGACATTCCGGTGGAGATCGCCCATGGCGGCGACAACATCTTCGAATTCGAGGCGGAAGCGCTGGACGGCGAATTGACCACGCTCAACAACAAGGCGGTCGTCACCGTCGACGGCATCCGGGAAAACCTGCGCGTACTCCTGGTATCCGGGTCGCCCCATGCAGGCGAGCGAACCTGGCGCAATCTTCTGAAATCGGACGCTTCGGTCGATCTCGTGCATTTCACCATCCTGCGTCCACCGGAAAAGCAGGACGGAACGCCGATCAACCAGCTGTCCCTGATCGCCTTTCCGACCCGTGAGCTGTTCTCGGTCAAGATCGACGAGTTCGATCTGATCATCTTTGACCGCTATGTGCGTCGTGGCGTGCTGCCGATGCTCTATTTCGACAACATCGCCCGTTTCGTACGGGACGGCGGGGCCGTGCTTCTGGCCGGCGGACCCGACTATGCGGAGGCCGGCAGCCTGTACCGCACACCGCTGGCCCCGATCCTTCCGGCCCGCCCGACAGGCGAAATCCTGGAAGAGCCCTATCATGCCGAAGTCGCGGATCTGGGAAGCCGGCACCCCGTGACCCGGGGGCTTCCCGGCGCAACGGCCACCCCCCCCAACTGGAGCCGCTGGTTCCGACTGGTCGATACGGAGGTCGATTCGGGCCAGACGCTCATGACCGGCCCCGACGACAAGCCGCTCCTGGTGCTCAATCGCGAGGGCGAGGGCCGTGTCGCCATGCTCCTGTCCGACCATGTCTGGCTGTGGGCACGAGGCTACGAAGGCGGCGGGCCGCATGTGCCGTTGCTGCGCCGTCTCGCCCACTGGCTGATGAAGGAACCGGATCTGGAGGAAGAGGCCCTGCGGGTTTCCATGCGCGGTCCGGAACTGATCATCGAGCGCCAATCCCTGGGCGAGACCATAGATGAGGTTACTGTCACGTCTCCGTCGGGCAAGGAAACGCCAGTCGCCATGACGGAAGGCGATCCCGGACTGTGGCGCGGGTCCATGACGACCACGGAAACCGGCCTGTTCACGGTCACCGAAGGCGACAAGACGGCTCTGGTTCATGCCGGACCGCAAAACCCGAAGGAATATACCGACGTTCTGTCGACGACATCCGTGCTCGAGTCCACTAGCCTGGTCACGGGTGGCGTCACACGTCGCCTGTCCGATCTTGGCGGTGGACAGGACGTACCGCGCATCGTGCCGCTTCGTCAGGCGGCGTCCTACGCGGGAACCGGCTGGATCGGCTTGAAGACGACGAACGCCAGCGTGCTGAACGGGATCGACCGGTATCCGTTGTTCCTCGGCCTCATCGGGCTGGCGGTTCTGCTCGGGGCCCTGTCGCTGACCTGGTACCGGGAAGGCCGGTAGCCGCGATCAGCGGCCGCCACGCACCTGCCCGCTCGGCGGCTCACTGCCGTTGAGCGGTGCAATCAGCACCCGCGCCGGATCGACCGGGCCGGGCAGTTGAACGGAGCCGAACGCGACCTGCCGGAACCCCATGGGGCCGTAATAGGGGGCATCCCCAACCAGCAGGATGGCCGTTTCGCCAGCCGCCGTGGAGGCATCGATGGCGGTTCGCAGCAGCAGCTTCCCAAGCCCCCGATTCTTGAATTCAGGTGCCACCGTCAGGGGACCGAGCAACAGGGCCGGCGTGGTGCCGATGGTGATCGGCGTAAGGCGCACGGATCCGGCCAGGGTCGGACCGGACAAACCGACGAAGCTCAAGGAAGGCAAATGCGGAACGCCTTCGCGGATCCGGAAGGCTGTCCGCGCAAACCGTCCCGGACCGAACGCTGCGGCCTGAAGGGCGTCAATCTCTGCCGTGTCTGCGGCAACTTCGAGACGAATGAACCAATTTTCGGATTTCATGTGGCATTTTCCTGGCAAGCAAAACGGAACTCGCGCCTGCCTTCATGCCCTGCCTTGAGAATAACGTAAGGGAGGACCGGTCAGCCGCGACGGAACAGACGAGAAATGTCTCGTCGGCTGCTTCGTCGTCGCAATGTGGAACCGGTCGTCATCGGCTTTACGTCACTTTCCATCGGCGGTCTTTGCCAAAAGTGGATCGCCGATAGCACGTAAGATGGCGGCCGGTCCAGCGTATTTTTTCGCGCACACCAGAAAAGGCGGGGTTCCCATCCTTCCGCTACCGACTGTCCACCAGAGGGAAACACACCATTCAAACTGTTGATTTTCCCCGGTTTCGAGCCACATTGTTCAGGAAACGCAAGAGAATTGGGGTTTATCATGGGTTTGTTGGTCGACGGCGTCTGGAAGGACCAATGGTACGATACGAAGTCCAGCGGCGGGCGATTCGTGCGCAAGGAGTCCGCTTTTCGGAACTGGATCACGACGGACGGCAGTGCAGGCCCGAGCGGAACCGAAGGGTTCAAGGCGGAAGCAGACCGCTATCATCTGTTCGTTTCGCTGGCCTGTCCCTGGGCCCACCGAACCCTGATCTTCCGCAAGCTGAAAGGCCTGGAGGATCTGATACCGGTCACGGCCGTCGAACCTCTGATGCTGGAAAACGGCTGGACCTTCAGGACACCGGATCCGGTCACCGGTTCTAACTATGCCTGGCAGATCTATGTGAAGGCCGACCCGAACTATAACGGCCGGGCGACCGTTCCGATCCTGTGGGACAAGAAAACCGGCACCATCGTCAACAACGAATCCGCCGAAATCATCCGCATGTTCAACAGCGCCTTCAACGACCTGACCGGGTCACGCTCCGACTACTACCCGGCCGATCTGCGCAGCGAAATCGACCGGATCAACGACCGGGTCTATGACGGCGTGAACAACGGCGTCTACAGGGCCGGTTTCGCCACCACGCAGCAAGCCTATGAAGAAGCCGTCACAGAGGTTTTCGACACGCTGGACTGGCTGGACGATCTTCTGGGGACCCGGCGCTACCTTGCTGGAGACCGCCTGACGGAGGCCGACTGGCGCCTGTTCACGACCCTTATCCGGTTCGATGCCGTCTATGTCGGGCACTTCAAATGCAATCTCCGCCGCATCGCCGACTACCCGAACCTGTCGAATTTCCTTCGGGACCTCTACCAGACACCGGGTGTTGACGAGACGGTCGACCTGGCGACCATCAAGCAGCATTATTACGGCTCGCACGGCTCCATCAATCCGAACGGGATCGTACCGGCCGGACCGGATCTCGACTTCGATGCCCCTCACGACCGGGACCGGCTCAAGGCCGCCTGACGTTCCGGCGGCGGATGTTTGACGAAGCCGATGCAGCGACAGAATTGCGGGAAAACGAACTTCGCCGCAATTGCGCGAATGTCGGCTTGGGAGAGCGATAAGAGGTACTGTATTTGGCCGATTTCAATGCTGGCATTACAAAAGTGTCGTAAACGCGTTTGAAAGACCAAACTTCGGGACAGAGGCACGAAGCATGATCTCCTACATCACAGTCGGTGCGGATGATCTCGCACGCGCCGAAAGATTCTATTCCGCGTTCCTGCCGGCCCTTGGTTATGAATTTGAGGAGGGGTCTGAGGGACTGAGCTACGTGCTACCCGTACACCCCGGTCAATCTCCCGTGTTGCCTGACTTTTACGTCAAGCCACCCTACGATGGGCGACCGGCCTCGGCCGGTAACGGCGCCATGGTTGCATTTGAGGCGCGCAATCAAAAGCAGGTTCGGGACCTCCACGCCGCCGCGCTTCTCGCAGGTGGTTCCGACGAGGGGCAGCCGGGCTTTCGCGGGTCTTACGGACCTCGGTTCTATGTTGGCTACCTGCGCGACCCTCAAGGCAACAAGATCGCCCTCTTCTCCAGCGATCCGAATGAACCGGGACGAGACGGATAGTGCCGGACACACGGGTTGAAAAAGCCATTCGGCACATCTCGGAAGATCGGTGTAACGGGTTTAAAGCCGTGACCTGTCTGTCATGAGACCTGCCCCTGAATATCCTCGTTACCAATAACCGCCAGCAATTCCGTCCCGGGGGCGGTCACCGGCACAGAATTCCATGATCCGTTCCCGGGAGGCCCGGGTCGTGTCCTGCGGCAGGGCCTGGGGATCGAAAAAGCGGGCGTCCCGGATCTCGGCGTTGGGCTTCAGATAGGTTTCGCCCGCTTTCCATCCGGTCACTTCGAAAAGACCGACGTGATCGCGGCCAAAGCTTTCCCGATTAAGATAAAATCCGAGCAGGTGCGGTTCCACCGTCGTGGAAATCCCCACTTCTTCGTGTAGCTCACGCTTCGCCGCATCCGTCAACATTTCACCACCATCCACGCCTCCCCCCGGCAGATACCATCCCGGCAGGTAGGTGTGGTGAACAAGCAAGACATGATCGTGGGCATCCCGCACGATCACCCGCACGCCGAGGGAGAACGGATTGCGCAGCAAGGCCTGGCCGTAGATCAAACGTTTGGTCAGGGACCGGGGCAGGAAGGAAAGCAGTTTCAACATGGGTCCACGACGCGAAAAACAAAGGCTTCCAAAGCGTATACCCGCTGTTAACCCATGCAACCAATGCAGGGCTGCCACGCTAAATATTGCACTACACAATAGGCAGGAAGATGACTATTTGAGCAGCAGATTGATTACGAAGCAGGCAACTGCAGGATAAATGCGGCGCGTCCCCATCGACAAAACAGCCGTACCAAAAAAGAGAACAGATCATGCTGAGCACATTCTTTACCCGTCGCCGCCGCCCGCGGTCCTTCCACTGGAAGCCGTCTGTCGATCTGACCAATCCCCGGATTGCAGCGATCCTGATGACGTTCCCGAGCAACTGACGCTCGCAAAACCGGTCTCTTGCAAACGGAGTTCCGGTTCCTGAAAAAGCATTGTCTTCAATACGGCGCCGCGTTTTTCCTTGACGCAGCGCCGTTTGCTTTGATGATGCGAGCACAATGCTGAAACTTGCTCACCTTTCCGACCCACATCTGGGTCCTCTTCCCGATCCGAAGCTGCTCCAGCTCTTCTCGAAACGGATTCTCGGCTACCTGAACTGGCGCACGCACCGCTCCAGGGTGATGGGCGGGAACGCGCTCGACCAGCTCATTGCGGACATGCAGGCCCAGAACCCCGATCACATCGCGATCACGGGCGACCTGGTCAACATCGCCCTGCCGCTGGAAATCATCGGCGCGCGGCACTGGCTGGACGAAGTCGGTCCTCCGGACCAGGTTTCCGTCGTTCCGGGCAACCACGACGCCTATGTCCCAGGCGCTCTGAAGAAAGCCAGGGAAGCCTGGAAGCCCTACATGATGGCGGATACCGGCTCCGAAGAGCCGAAAGAGGTCGGCTTTCCCTATGTGCGCCGCCGTGGCGATGTCGCCATCATCGGCGTTTCGACCGCCCGTGCAACCGGACCGTGGTTCGCCACAGGTCGGGTCGGCAGTCGCCAGGCGCGCGAACTGCGCCGGATCCTGACCGATCTCGGCCAGGAACGCCTGTTCCGGGTTGTCCTTATCCATCACCCGCCGTTCCGCAAAGCCACCCACTGGCACAAGCGCCTGTCCGATGCCTCTAGGGTCCGGGCGGTGTTGAAGCGTGCAGGCGCCGAACTCGTCCTGCATGGGCATACCCATGTCGACAGCAGAGCTGAAATCGAAGGCCCGGCCGGGCCGATTCCGGTGATCGGAGTGCCTTCGGCAACGAATGCGCCGGGCGGCAAGAAACCGGCCGCGCGCTACAATCTGTTTGCAATTTCCCGAAACGAAAACGGCTGGTCCTGCGCCTTCACCGAACGCGGGTTCAGTACCCCCGGCGAGCCGATAGCAGAGCTGTTCACGACCGACCTGAAGATTCCTGCGGCAATCGAAAGGCGCTAAAGCGGATTGGCAAACCACGCGTAGGCAACCAGGCCGGCGGCACCGGCAGCAAGCCCGACGATGAATGCCCCGAACGCCGCGCCCCAGGAAACCCGGGACTTCGATCCTTCCGACTCGGCCACCCCGACGGCAACCTGGCGAAGGCGGTTGTTCAGCCAATCGCCTTCAAGTGCCTTTTCCCGTTCCAGGATCCGTTCCGCGATATACTCCGTCAGGCAGTCGGCCATATCGTCTACTTCGGCCGTTTCCAGGATAACCACCCGGCCGAGCCGTGTATCCTTCACGAACCGGTAGGTTCGCTGGTCGCCCGCCATCACCACATGACCGGTGACGTCGATCCAGAATCGCGGCGTGGACCCGGCGACAATCTGCAACGTGAACTGATCGTCGTCTTCAGGAATTTCCTTGAAGACATCCTTCATTTCGTCGGCCAGCATTTCCAGCCGGGCCCGTTCGCTGTCCTGCAGCTCAACGACCACGTCGGAGCGCTCGACTTCCCCGAGCTGAACCTTGCGGATCGCATCGCGCAATGACCTGACCCGCGTGTGCGGAACCACGTTATCCTGCATTTCTGACATGGCTATCCGGCTCCATCCTATACTCGCCGCCCTCACACGATCAGTCTTAACCAATTCTTACCGCGGGAAAACAGACGCAAGACCGGCTATCACCGTCTTCCACCGGCATTGCAGCAATAATGGTTAACAACAATTAAGCTATTTTGGTCGAATTGACCAGATCACAGATGCTGGCGAACATGTCAGGGATACGTTATGCAGATCGAAGAGCAGATTCACCGGAGGCCGCCGTCATGAATGTAAACGGGCAAAAATACCGGACCATCTGGGTCGCCGATGACGGCGAAAGCGTCGAGATCATCGACCAGACCAGGTTTCCGTATGCCTTCGAGACGACCCTTCTGCGGACCATGGAAGATGCCGCGCATGCCATCCGGGTGATGCAGGTGCGCGGCGCGCCCCTGATCGGCGCGACCGCCGCTTACGGCGTCGCCCTCGCCATGCGCGAGAACCCGTCGGACGATGCGCTCGACACGGCCTGCCAGACATTGCTGCAGACCCGGCCGACGGCCGTCAATCTCCGCTGGGCTCTGGATCTCGCCCGCAGGACACTCATTCAGATCCCACCGAAAAGCCGAAGGGAAGCCGCCTACAAGCTGGCCGCACAGGTTTGCGATGAAGACATTGCCATCAACATGGCGATCGGCATGCACGGTATGGATCTGATCACCGAAATCGCCAAGACGAAGGCGCCGGGGGAACCGGTCAATATTCTCACCCACTGCAATGCCGGCTGGCTTGCCACCGTGGACTGGGGTACCGCGACGGCCCCGGTCTACATGTCGCATGATTCCGGTATCCCGGTTCATGTGTGGGTGGACGAAACCCGCCCGCGCAATCAAGGCGCCTTCCTGACGGCCTGGGAACTGGGACATCACGGCGTGCCGCACACGGTCATCGTCGACAATGCCGGCGGCCACCTGATGCAACATGGCCAGGTGGACATGGTGATCGTCGGCACGGACCGCACCACGGCCTCCGGCGATGTCTGCAACAAGATCGGAACCTATCTGAAGGCGCTGGCCGCCAAAGACAATGACGTGCCGTTCTATGTGGCCCTGCCCTCGCCCACCATCGACTTCACCCTGTCCGACGGAATTCGCGAAATTCCGATCGAAGAACGCGCAGCGGCCGAGGTCAACCGGATGACCGGCCGGTCACAGACCGGCGCGATTGAGACCATCGAGATCGTCGCGGAAGGGTCGGAGGTGGCCAATCCGGCTTTCGACGTCACGCCGGCGCGGCTGGTCACCGGGCTCATCACGGAGCGTGGTGTCCTGCAAGCCGACCGCCAGGCCATCGCAAGCGCCTTTCCCGAGCGGGTGAGGCCGGCGGCCTAGGCCATACCCTCAGGTTATTTCATCAGAAACGGCACGTGCGGACCCTTGTCCTTTTCAAGAAACCCGCTCGCGCGTGGATCGTCCATGACCTCGATCGACCGCTTGTAAGGAAGAAAGCCGCAGGACCGATAGAAGCCAAGAGCCTGCGGACTGTCGCCGGTACAGGTGTGCAGCCAGAAGCGCTTTGTCTGCGGGCGTGACCAGACCATCCTGACGGCCTGAGCCATCAGCCAACGGCCAAGACCCGATCCGACCGCGGAAGGAACTAGGCCGAAATAGGCAAGTTCCGGATTTTCCGGATCCGCGTAGTCGATTTCAAGAAGGCCCACTTGGCGGCCATCGATGACGGGTGTGTAGATCTCGTTTCCCGGCGCCGTCAGGATCGCGTTCAGCCTGTCGTCATCGTATAAAAGCCTGCCGCACCAGAGCCAATCCTCGCCGATTTCCCGGAAGAGGCGCTTGTAGTCGGAAACAGCAGGCGCCGTCCACCGTTCAAGCGACACCTCCTGCCGTTCGCCCGCCAACGGGGCGCCCGGCGCTGCCGTCATCTCAAGAAAGGTAACAACCAGGGCGATTTTTTCGTCTGGAAGGTCTGTGTAGCCGTTCAGGTCAAGTGTAGCGGATGACATGAGTTCTCCTTTTTCCCAGCCGGTTACCAGCCCGAACGCCAAGGCTCAACATGTTAGATCGAAGGGCTGCCTCAAATCGCGAAAATTAAGCAGCTGTTAACCATAGGCGCGCACTATCTTGCTATGGCTGCTATTGGAAACAACTACGCGAAGCGACACGAAGCTCCTTCCCGCAAGGACATCAACAAGGCGTGGTCGAACCAGCGACGCAAGGCAATTCAGCAGTCGCAAACAATCCGCCAGCAGATCTCCTCGTCCATCTTCACGACAGGCGTCCTTGTTTCCCAAAGACAGACGGCCAGCCTCATTCAGGGCACCGGCTATTCAACCATGGCCAGCGCCATGGCGCGGGTCAATATTCTCGTCTAGCTGTGAGCATCGGGCGATAAGCCTGCATTCGGCTTTCTCTGCTGAAGCGCGTCGCCTTTAAATGGAGCTGATCGTCTTGAGCTTCACACGCGGGTGAATCTCGCTCTGACTCATGACCGTCGTATGCGCGCGGAAACGTTCCACGATGGAGCGCACGAACGGGCGGTTCTGCGGCGACGTCAGCAGGACCGGCACTTCGCCGTCCTGTGCGGCCTCCTCGAAACGGTCGCGAATCAGGCCGACGAATTCCTGCAGCTTCGAAGGCTGCATCGCCAACTGGCGGTCTTCCCCTTCGCCCACGACCGACTCCAGGAAAGCCTGTTCCCACTGGGGCGACAGGGCGATCAAAGGCAGATAACCGCCGTGTGCGAGATTGGCCGCGCAGATTTGCCGGCCGAGCCGCGTGCGCACGTGCTCGGCGATCGTGTTGGTGTTGCGCGTCATGCCGACGGCCTCCGACACCCCTTCCAGGATCGTGCCCAGATCGCGGACGGAGACCCGCTCGCTGAGCAGGGTCTGCAGGATCCGCTGGATACCGGATACCGTAATCTGGCCCGGAATAAGGTCGTCGACCAGCTTGGCCTGTTCGCCTTGCAGTTCCTTCAGAAGCTTCTGCACATCGCCATAGGTGAGAAGCTCGCTGATGTTGTTCTTGATGGTTTCGGTGAGATGGGTCGAAAGCACCGTCGCCGGATCGACGACCGTGTAGCCGCGGAGTGATGCGTCTTCCCGGTACTGGGCCTCCACCCAGGTCGCCGGCAGGCCGAAGGTCGGTTCCGTCGTGTGGGTTCCCGGCAGCTTCACCTGTCCGCCGGACGGATCCATCACCATGAAATGGTTCGGGTAAAGCAACCCGCGCCCGGCCTCGACCTCCTTCACCTTGATCACGTAGTCGTTCGCGCCGAGCTGGATATTGTCCAGGATCCGGACCGGCGGCATGATCACGCCCATGTCGCCGGCAATCTGGCGGCGCAGGGCCTTGATCTGCTCGGTCAGCTGATCGCCGCCTGTCTGGTCCCTGCCGTTGATGAGCGGCAGCAGCGCATAGCCGAGCTCGATTCGCAGCTCGTCCATCTTGAGCGCATCGGTAATCGGCGGTTCCGGCGTCGGCGGAGGAGCAGCCGCGATCGCCTGTTTCACCGCCTCGGTATGTTCTGCCTGTTTCTTCTGCGAGCCGACCTTGTAGGCAAGATAGCCGGCAAGCCCCGCCAGTCCAAGGAACGGGATCATCGGCATGCCCGGAAGAAGCGACAGGATCGCCATCACCGCGGCCGACATGCCGAGCGCCTTGGGATAGCCGGTGAACTGGCTTACCAGCGCCTTGTCGGCCGCGCCCTGCACGCCGGCTTTCGACACCAGAAGGCCGGCGGCAGTCGAAACGATCAACGCCGGGATCTGCGAAACGAGCCCGTCGCCGATGGTCAGCAGCGTGTAATTGTTCGCGGCCTCTGAGAAGGACAGCTGCATCTGGGCCACCCCGATGAAGATGCCGCCCAGAATGTTGATGAAGGTGATCAGCAGGCCGGCGATGGCATCGCCGCGCACGAATTTGGACGCACCGTCCATGGCCCCGAAGAAGGAGCTTTCGTTTTCCAGGTCCCGCCGGCGCGCCCGCGCCTCCCCCTCGTCGATCAGGCCGGCGGACAGGTCTGCATCGATGGCCATCTGCTTGCCGGGCATCGCGTCCAGGGTGAAACGCGCGGCCACTTCCGCGATACGGCCCGAACCCTTGGTGATGACCACGAAGTTCACGATCACCAGGATCGCGAAGACGATGATCCCGATGACGAAATTGCCGCCCATCACCAGATTGCCGAAGGTCTGGATCACCTGGCCGGCGGCGGCCGTACCCTCGTGACCATTGGCCAGGATCAGCCGCGTCGAGCCCAGGTTGAGGCCGAGGCGCAACATGGTCGCGATCAGGAGGACCGTCGGGAAAGACGAAAACTCCAGAGGCTTCTGGATGAAGAGCCCGGTCATCAGCACCAGGACCGAGAAGATGATGGAAATCGCCAGGAAGACGTCCAGCATCATCGGCGGGATTGGCAGGATCAGGAGCGTCAAGATTACGAGGATACCGACGCCGAGGCCGACGTCGCCGCGCTTCAGCGACTGTACGATTCCCGCAAACGAGAAAAAGGATCCGGACGCCCCGGATGCCTCCTGGTTCGCCGCTTCGCCGCCTTGGGGCGCTGCCGCGACCGGCACTCTCTCGCCTGCTGTTGTATCCGCCATTATCCGCTCTTGACCAAACCGTTACCGATGATTTTTGCCACGTCCGTCACGCACGCATTTCTCCCGGCCCGGGGACCCTGACCCCCTCGTCGGTATACTGATTGAGTTTGTTGCGCAGGGTTCTGATCGAAATCCCGAGGATCTTCGCCGCATGGGTCCGGTTGCCCAGGCAATGATCCAGCGTGTCCAGGATCAGGTCACGCTCGACATCGGCCACGGTCCGCCCGACAAAGGCGCGTGTCACCGCTTCCGCCGCTTGCGCGGCGCGCTCCGCCGGGCCCTTGGAAACGGTCAGCGGGCTGCCGTCCGGCATACGGATCGCTTCCACTCCGATCTCGTCACCGCTCGCCAGAAGCACCGCGCGGTGCATGGTGTTTTCCAGTTCGCGGACATTGCCCGGCCACGGGTTGACCATCAGCGCCTGCCGGGCATCGCGGGACAAGTCCCGAACGGGAACCCCGTTCGCCTTGGAATAATGATCGATAAAGAACTTTGCCAATTCCAGGATATCCGCCGGCCGCTCCCGCAGGGGCGGGATTTTCAGATTGACAACGTTCAGCCGGAACAGAAGATCCTCGCGGAATGTCCCCTGGCGCACGGATTCCGCCAGATCCCGGTTCGATGTCGCCAGGATGCGGATATTGACCGGAACGGGACGCGTTCCGCCGACCCGGTCGATCACCCGTTCCTGGATGGCCCGCAACAGCTTCGCCTGAAGCCGGACGTCCATCTCCGATATCTCGTCCAGGAGCAGCGTGCCGCCGTCGGCTTCTTCGAACTTGCCGACCCGCCGCGCCACCGCGCCGGTAAAGGCCCCTTTTTCGTGACCGAACAGCTCCGATTCCAGAAGGTGTTCGGGGATCGCCGCACAGTTGATCGAGATGAACGGCTTCGATGCGCGGTTGGAACTTTTGTGCACGTGCCGGGCGATCACTTCCTTACCGGTACCGGATTCCCCGGTGATCAGAACGGACGCATCGGAAGGCGCCACCTGTTCGGCCAGTTTCACCACCGCCGCCATGGTGTCGTCCCGGTAGATCATGTCGCCCCGTTCCTGGGCGACCGCCGCCAGCACGGCGGCGATCAGTTCCGGATCCGGCGGCAGGGGGATGTATTCCTTCGCCCCCGCCCGGATGGCGGAAACGGCCGCCTGCGCGTCCGTCTCGACGCCGCAGGCCACCAGGGGCACATGCAGCCGCTCGTTCTGCAGTTTCAGCAGGAGCCCGGCGATATCCAGATGGACATCGACCATGAGAAGATCGGCACCCTGGCCCGCGCGCAGCACCTTCAGCGCGCTTTCGATATCATTCGCCTGGGTGACCTTGGCCCCCCGCTTCATGGCGATCTGGGATGCCACCGTCAGCTGACCGCCTAACGTACCAACAATCAAAAGCCGCATGACTGTCTCCTCTAGCGATCGGTTTTGATGATTTCAGTCATGGTCACACCCAGCTTGTCCTCGACGAGCACAACTTCGCCGCGGGCAACCAGGCGGTCGTTCACGTAGATATCGATGGCCTCGCCGACCTTGCGGTCGAGTTCCAGCACCGTCCCGGAGGCCAGTTTCAGAAGATCGGACACATGCATCTTGGAATGTCCGAGAACGGCCGAAATCCGAACCGGAACATCGAACACCGCCTCCAGATCGGCGGCCGATTGAGGCCCGCTGGCCTCCCCTTCGAGACTGCCGTGACGATCCGGAGCCTCCAGTTCGTCCAGCGGAATGCCTGCGTCTTGTTCGTCGCTCATGCGTCGGTTTCCTTTCCGCGGCCGGGTTCAGTCTGCGCCCTTTGTACCTTCACGCCGTCTGCCCGGGCCTGCAAATATGCTCTGATGCTGGCATCGATCTGCCGTTCAAGCGCCTTGCGATCCCGAAGTATGCCTCCGTCCGCCCACTCGATATGGCAGTCCCCCCGTACGATTTCGGGGTCTCCGAGGATAACGAGGCGCCCCTCAAAACCCTTCTCATGGACAATCGGATCGACCCTCTTCTTCAGGCCTTCAACGTCCTTTTCGGCAACCCGTATCACCAGATGCGGCGCCTGCCTCAACGGGCCGAGACACTGGGTGACCAGGGCAATCGTTTCCGCAAGCGGCTGGCGGGCGATCAGATGCGCGCACAGCCTGCGGGCAATGAGGAAGGCAAGGCTGGTCGCATCTTTTTCCTGCGCGACCTGTTGCTCTTCCAGTCCCGACAGCACCGTCCCGACCGCACCGACCAGACGCCCGACCTCTTCGGTCAGCCGTGTCTCCTGCGCATCAAGATGCTCCTGCGCCGCCTTGGTCCGACCTTCTTCGAATGCCTGTGCACGGGCCTCGGCCAGCAACCGCTCATGGTCACTGACCGGCATCATCGGGATTTCCGGTTCCACCGGCGCAACCACCTTCGGCTCCTCCGGTGCGGAGAAGTCCCGGTTGAACAGGAATTTGGACGGGTTTGTCATGTTGCCCATCGGTTTGTAAGTACTAGCCCCCTGCATCAGTAGATGATTTCGTCATCGCTCTTGGACTTGGAGATCATGATCTCGCCCTTGGCCGCGAGATCCTTGGCGGTGTTGACCATGCCCGTCTGAGCCTCGTCCACGTCGCGCAAGCGGACAGGCCCAAGCGCATCCATGTCGTCTTTCAGCAGTTTTGCCGCCCGCGACGACATGTTGCCGAAGAAGAATTCCCGCGCCGCATCCGTCGACCCCTTGAGCGCGATCGCCAGACGGTCCTTTTCCACGTTGCGCAGAAGGGTCTGGGCACTGGCCGCATCCAGCTTGATCAGGTCATCGAAGGTGAACATCAAGGTCTTGATGCGATCCGCAGCTTCCCGGTTGTCCTCTTCCAGCGCGGCAAGGAAACGGGCTTCGGTCTGGCGGTCGAAGTTGTTGAAGATCTCCGCCATCATCTCGTGGCTGTCCCGGCGCGACGTGTTGGTCAGGTTGGACATGAACTCCACGCGCAACGTCTGCTCGACCTTCTCCAGCACTTCCTTCTGCACCGCATCCATGCGCAGCATGCGACTGACGACCTCGAGCGCCAGCTCTTCCGGCAGAATGCCGAGCACACGGGCGGCATGATCGGAATTGATCTTCGAAAGCACCACCGCGACGGTCTGCGGATATTCGTTCTTGAGGTAGTTCGCCAGAACGTTTTCCTGAACGTTCGACAGCTTTTCCCACATGTTGCGACCGGCAGGACCGCGGATTTCCTCCATGATGATGTTGACGCGATCGCCCGGCAGGAAGGAGCTCAGCAGGCGCTCGGTCGCGTCCACGTTCCCCGTCAGCGCCCCCTTGGAACTGATTTTCCTGACGAAATCGACGAACAGGGCTTCCAGCATCCCCGGCGTAACCGGACCGAGATTGGCCATGGCGGCGGAAACCTGCCGGACTTCGATCTCGTCCAGCTTGTCCCAGATCGGCTTACCGTGGCTCTCCCCGAGCGCAAGCAGCAACACGGCCGCCCGCTCGGCGCCTTTCAGCTCGCGCTCTTCCTGATCGGCACTGACTGTCAGCTGTCGTTGAAGTTGATCCGCTGCCATGATCAAGCTGCCTCATCCAGCCAGCCACGCACGATCGTAACGGCCTCCGACGGATGGTCCGCGATCATCTCGCCCACCTTGGCGATGGAACTCGCCTGCAGCGCGCCCTGCTGCTTCGCCTCTTCGAGCCACTCGATCTGGAAGTCCTCATCGTCATCCTTCTCGTCCGCCGGCACTTCGGTCTCCGCGACCAGGGTTCCGTCGGGGCCGATCACCAGCTCCTGGGGAAGCGTTTCCTCAGGCGTCACGATCCGGCGCAGCAACGGACGAACCACGAAGAGCAACAGGAGAAGAGAGATCAGGAGCAGGACACCGAGCTCGGAGAAGCGCAGGATGTCGTCCTTGGTGAACTCGAACAGCCCGGCTTCTTCGGTGGTCAGATCGTTCTGCGGCGGAACCGCGAACTGCAGGTTGATCACCTCGACCACATCGCCGCGCTGCTCGTCATAGCCGACCGCAGAGCGCACGAGGACCGCAATCCGGTCCAGTTCCTCCTGGCTGCGCGGCGTATAGACAACGTCTCCATCCGCATTCGGAGCATAGGTCCCATCGACCAGAACAGCCACGGACAGGCGCTTGACCCGGCCCGCCTCGACGACTTCCGTCTTGGTCGATTTGGAAATCTCGTAGTTGACGATTTCTTCCGTCGAGCTGGACTGGTCCTGCTGCACGCCGTTGTTTTCATTCGCCTGCGCATTCGGCAGCTCATTGCCGACGGTAACCTGACCCTGCGGATCCGTACTGGAAGAAGCCTCCTCCTTGGTCTGGGTCGAGCGGACAACCTGTCCGTCGGGATCGTAGACCTCCTTCGTCTCCGTCGTCCGGTTGAAATCCACATCGGCGGCCACGCGCACCCTCGCGCGGCCCGGTCCGACGACGCTGTTCAGGATCTCCTCCACCTGGTTGCGCAGCCGCGCCTCGACCCCGTTGATCCGCTCCTGCAGGTTCGAGGACACCATGCCTTCCGCGTCGCCATCAACGCCGTCGGCCAGAAGACGGCCCGCTTCGTCGACGATCGAAACCCGCTCCGGCTTCAACCCCTCGACAGCCGTTGCCACAAGATGCTGGACGGCGCGGATCTCGCCCGGACCGAGGGAACCACGCACCTTCAACACGATCGACGCGGACGGCGGTCGGCGGTCGCGCTGAAACAGTTGCCGTTCCGGGATCACCAGATGCACGCGCGCTGCCTTGATCCGGTCGATGGCGGTAATGGTCCGCGACAGCTCCCCTTCCAGGGCACGCAGGTGATTGATATTCTGAACGAAACTCGTAGCGCCAAGCGTGTCGGTCCGGTCGAAGATTTCATAACCGATCGAACCGCCGGTCGGCAGCCCGTCCTCGGCAAGGCGCATCCTGAGCCGCGCGACCTGTTCCTTGGGCACCAGGATCGTACTGCCGTCCCGCGCCAATTGAAAAGGCGTTCCAAGAGACTCCAGCTGATTGACGATGGCTCCGGAATCCTCAAGAGACAGCTCGGAATAAAGCGTCGTCATCTGCGGGGCGGTGACCCTGAAAATGATGAACGCAAAGACCCCGATCAGGATCGCGGCAACGGCCCCCATTGCCGCAATGCGCGCCGGTCCCAATGTCTTGATGAATTCGATTAATCCGTTCACGAATGCCCCGTTCGCACTTTTGCCCAAAATCGAATCTTGCGCGGATCCGATCTTGCCTGCATCCAGCCACAGCCAATAGGCAAAATTTGCCGTGCAGAAGGTTAACAAGAAGTTAACGAAACGGGGGAACGGTACGGAAATCGGCGGACTTCCGCCAAACTTGCTTATGCAATTTGCAATTCAGGTGGGGAAAAACTGCCCACCGCGTTAACCATTTATCCACGATAACATAAAGCCATGGCCTGGAGCGAATGGCGATCGGAGCGGTTTCCGGGACCGGTGCGATTTTGCCGGCGGTCAAAAAGTAAAAAGGCCGGCTCGAGCCGACCTTCTAGGGACGCATCCAGGGCGTCCGGAACCATCATGAGACGCAGGTCAGTTCCGGTACTGCTGAATGCGCGTCGCGCGCAGACCGGCAAGGCCGTGCTTCTCGATGGAACTCTGCCAGGAGAGGAATTCTTCGACCGTCAGGGTATACCGCTGACAAGCCTCCTCCAGGGAGAGAAGCCCCCCTCGAACTGCCGCAACGACTTCTGCCTTCCTGCGTATCACCCAACGCTTTGTTGAGGTGGGCGGAAGATCGGAGATCGTCAACGGACTGCCGTCGGGACCGATTACATATTTTACACGCGAACGAATCTGTTCGGTCATTGTACTCTCACACTAACCATGACCAAGGTTGATTATGAGAATACAGACAGCTGCTTAAAATTTACCTAAGCTGCCATAGATATATTGTTAACTAAGAAAAGGCGAATTCATGAATGATATTTAAGATTTAGCCTTGCAGAATCATTAAAACTTTAAACAAACCATTTGGTTTTGTTAACCATATGGATTTTTCAATGCAAATTGCGATTAACGGCCTCCAGGAGCCGCCATCAATTCCTGCCGGATATCATTTCTAGGCAAAGCAATTTCGGATTGGATCCCGGAGCCTTTCACGGATGGAGGGCTCCCGGGTACGAGCCCTCAAAATCGGATGAGCTGGTTTGAGGTGGATTGCCCCTCGTCAAGGCACGGAAATGCAGGAAACAGATGCCGCTTTCCAACCTTTTGCGCCCCAGAGGAGGAGCAATCAGGTCAAACCCGAAGGACAGGGAAACGGGTGGCTTCACCTCGTAGCGTCAGAGCCCTTGACCGGGCAATGCCCGCTCTGCGCGCCATTTCTCCTGCCCGTCGATTTTCAAGAGGCCCTGACCTAGCTAGAGACGGACTGCACCGCGCTGACGGGAATGCGGACATCGCCGATCTTCAGATACGGCGTCGGGGTCGAGAGATCCACCTCATCGACGACGCCGGAAATCTCGGTTTTCAGCAGAACCGCATTTTCGGAAGACGTCTGGAGATCGAAGCTGATCGTATAGGCCCCATCAGGGGAGTTCGTACCTGAATCCCCCACGCCGTCCCAATCGTAGGTTCCCGTCCCCTTATCGAGACTGACCTCTCCCGAATACACCACAGCTCCGCCCGAATTGCGGATCTCCACGGTGCCGGAGGCGTCTTCCGGGATCGAGTAGGACCAAGTCGCCTTTCCATCGGCCAACATCGTCGTGTTGCCAACAGCCGTCACCGAGGACCCCAGATAGTTGACGTAGCTCGAAGCCTGGTTCGCCGCCATGCCCGACACCAACTGTTCCAGATACTTATTGGACTGGATCGACTGTTCCACGGAAGAATACTGCACGAGCTGGGTGGTGTATTCCGAGGAATCCATCGGATTGAGCGGATCCTGGTTCTGGACCTGCGTGGTCAGGATCGACAGGAACAGGTCATAGTTGCCCATCAGCGCGTTGGAGGCCGCCGAGGCCTTGGGAGCACTGTTCGCAGCCGCTGCAGAATCTACCGATGTCATTACGCATACTCCTTGGTTCGCCGGGTCGCCCCGGCGTTAAATCCTGATATCCAGACCGCCCTGTTGTGATCGGACCGCCACCTGGATGTTCTGGGCATCGCTCAGTTCAGGCGTGTCCTCGGCGGCCGGACCGGCGGTATCGCCGGAATAAGCCTGGTCGCCCTCACCTTGGGAAAAGCCGGATTGTTGGCTGCCGCTGTCATTCAGCGAAAACGACAGATTGTCGGCATTCGTATCGAGACCGGCATTCTGCAGGGCGCGTTCCAGGCCGCGCTGGTCGCGCATGAAGAGATCCAGGGTCTCCGGCCGGTCCACGATGAGATGGGCGTGGACCCTGCCGTCATGCGCGACCTTGAGGTCGACATCGACCCGCCCGAGTTCAGGCGGATCGAGACGCATCTGGAACTGGGTCTGACCGTTTTGAAGATGACGGACGATGCCAGAGGCGACCTGTGTCGCCACATGACCGGCCTGAGACTGTGTCGGGACCTGTTGCATGTCGGCCCGCCCAGTGGTGATCGGACCGTTGCTGCCATCCGCCCGAAGGTTGAGCGACAGTGTCAGCTGGCCATCCGGATCGACATCGGCATCGGCATCGACGGCCTGATTGGCCAACCCGGAATTCGCCGCAGCCGCAAGCGCATTGCGCTCCGCGGCACGAGACGTCGCATCACCGGAGGCCGCCGCGGTCTTGAGGTCGGCCGTATCCGCTGCGGACGTTCCCTTTGCCGCTTTGTTTGCAACCGGCACCGGCTCGCCGGGATCGACCGCATCGGGATCGTCGAGTGCTGCCTCATCGGCCACGGCCTGATCGGAGACAGCCTGATCGGCCGCCTTTTTCGCGATCTGCTTGTCCAGAGCCTCGACAGCGGGATTTGCGGACGCCTGGCCGCCGTCAGCAACCGCCGAGTTCGAAGCCGGCTTTCGAGACTGGAGGGTCTCCGGCCCGGCCGCCGCCGATTGCGGCTTGCCGGCCTCAAGAGCGACCTCGCCGCCTTCAGCCGGACCAGAGGCAGGTACGGCGCCAGCCGCGGCGGAAACCTGTGCCGGGCTGTTCGCGCTCTGCGTGGATGTGGAGGACGGCTTGTCTTTGCCGGAGACCGGAACCACGAGGAGCTCTCCCGTCGCAGTCGCGGTCTTTTTCGAACCGTCGATGCCGGCGGTATCGCTGGTCGTATTGCTGTCGACCTGCTGCGCCTGTGCCGCATCGGCGGCGAGCGACTGCTTCAGACGCGTGGACCGGATATCTTCCGGAAGTTCCGACTGCCAGCGGCGCTTGCGCTGGGGATCTGCAGCTTGCTGACCGGGCTCCTTGGCGGACGTGGTCTCGACTGCCGCAGCGGCCGCATCCTTTCCGACAGGCACCGCATTGGCCGACGGCTGAGCCTCCGGCGAAACGCCTTTTTGAACCACCGTCTCCGCCACCGCGTCGTCGGCTTGAGCACCTCCTGCCTGTTGACCTGCCTCGCCGACCACGGGCGCAGCGTCATCTGCCGGAGCAATTTCGGGAGAAGTCACGGCACCGGACGGATCCGCGACCGGCGCAGCCGCCTGATCGACCGGTTTCGCCTGACCTTGACCTGCCGGAGCGGGATCGGCCGGAGCCTGAGGAGCGCCCTGGCCGGCAGCGACCGGGGGAACCTGGGGAACAAAACCGCCTGCGGCCTGCGACCCGGCACCCGCTGCGCCAGTCGCACCAGCAGCCTTGCCACCGACATCAGCCGATGCCGATGCGCTTCCAGTGCCATCACCATCCACAACGGCACCTTCCCCGCCCAGATCCAATCCGGTGGCGACAGAAGGCTGCGCGGTCGGAACGACCTGCAGCAAAGCCTCCAGTCCGGTCGGAACGGCTTGCGCTCCGTCGGCCGATGCTTTCTGCGTTTTCTGATCCAGACCGGGAACGGACGCGCCCTCGGCCAGACCGCCACCCTGCGTCGAACCGCCCAAAGCGCCCAAAGTCGCCGCAAAAGCGGACGTGTCTCCAGGCAGCTCGGGAAACGGCCCGGCAGCACCAATGCCGGCCGCACCGGCCCCGACACCGAGCGCGCCGGCAGAAACGTCTGTGATCAATCCGACAGGCAGCAAACTCGCCCCCAATGCTCAAGCCCACATGGGCAAACTAAGTCACCCAGAGAGAAAGCAATCGGCGCGCCAATTTTGAAAACGAATTTTTCCTATATTTTTCAATGACTTGAAAAAGGCGGATGAATCATCGCGACAAGATCCACCCGGAATCCCTTGCCCAACCGGCAAAGCTTGCCGGGTCCACCCCGGTGGAATTGGCATTGGCAATGACTATCTGTATAGTGCGCCGACTTTCGCAGCGCGCCTGAACACAGCCCGTAAGACCGCGGGATCAATGGCTTGAGCGGCGAACGCCGAAGCAACAAAGAAAACGCCGGCGGAAATTGGCCGGACCGTTTCCACCTTTTTGACCGACAGAATGAACTCTGAGTGACAGGTTAAATGCACAACAGTCTGGATCTTCCCGGCCGCCCCGAAGACACGCGTGTCGTCGTTGCCATGTCCGGCGGCGTCGACAGCTCGGTCGTGGCCGCTATGCTGAAGGACGAAGGCTATGACGTCATCGGCGTGACGCTGCAGCTTTACGACCATGGCGCTGCCGTGCACCGCGCCAAGTCGTGTTGTGCGGGTCAGGACATTCATGACGCCCGCCGGGCGGCGGAAAAGATCGGCATCCCCCATTACGTGCTCGACTATGAAAGCCGCTTCAAGGAAGCGGTCATGGACCGGTTCGCCGACAGCTACATTGCCGGCGAAACGCCGATCCCCTGCGTCTCCTGCAATCAGACCGTCAAGTTCCACGACCTTCTGAAGACCGCCAAGAACCTGGGCGCCGACGTTCTGGCGACCGGCCATTATGTGCGGTCCAGGGCCTCGGGCAACAAGCGCAGCCTCTACCGTCCGGCCGATCTCGACCGGGACCAGAGCTATTTCCTGTTCGCCACCACCCAGGAACAGCTGGATTTCCTGCGCTTTCCGCTCGGCGGCCTGCCGAAAGCGGACGTCCGCGAATTGGCGCGCAAGTACGGCCTTGCCATTGCCGACAAGCCGGACAGCCAGGACATCTGCTTCGTGCCCAACGGCAACTATGCCGACGTGATCCGCAAGCTTCGGCCCAACGCGGCCGAACCGGGCGAGATCGTCCATATGGACGGCCGGGTACTCGGCACCCATGACGGCATCATCCACTTCACCATCGGCCAGCGCCGCGGCATCGGCGTCGCCACCGGCGAGCCGCTTTATGTGGTGCGCCTCGACGCGGACCAGCGCCGCGTCGTCGTCGGCCCGCGCGAAGCCCTTGCCACGCGCAAGATCTTTTTGCGCGAGGTCAACTGGATCGGCGACCTGCCGCTTGAGGACGGCGCCGAAATCGATCTCTTCGCCAAGGTCCGTTCCACCCGGCCGCCGGCACCCGCCATCCTGCGGCGGACCGGAGATGTGGTCTCGGTCGAGCTCGTCACCGGCGAAACCGGTGTCGCTCCCGGCCAGGCCTGTGTCTTTTTCGACAGCGACACGGACGAAGCTCGGGTACTGGGCGGCGGCTGGATCGACCGGGCGGAGCGCGCCGGAAGCTGGAACCTCGACAACACGGCAAAGGAGCCCCTGACCGCATGAGCAGAAGCGAGACATTTCCCGAGCGCGTACGGTTCTTTGCAAGCCGGGTCAGGACCCGCCTGAAAAGCCTGCGCCAGGACGTGGCCAAACTCGACGAGACCGCGGTCCGCGCCGCTTATGCCCGCTGGGCGCCTTACTACGACATCATCTTCCGCGCGCCGCTTTACTGGGGCCGTCAGGCGGCGGTGAAACACATCAACACGCTCTCCGGGCACGTGCTGGAAGCCGGCGTGGGCACCGGCATGTCCCTGCCCAATTACCGGGCGGACCTTGAGATCACCGGGATCGACCTGTCGGAGGACATGCTGGAGCGCGCCCGTATCCGGGCCCGTGACCTGCCGAACGTCCGCGAGCTGGCGACCATGGACGCCGGCGACCTCGCCTTTCCCGACGATCATTTCGACGTGGTCGTCGCCATGTATGTGATCACCGTGGTTCCCGATCCCGCAAGGGTCATGCGGGAGCTGGAACGGGTGACCAAACCCGGCGGCACGGTCATCCTGGTCAACCATTTTTCCGCTGACAACGGGCTGCGCGCCCATGCTGAACGGACGCTGGAGCGTTTTGCGGACCGTCTCGGCTGGAACCCGGATTTTTCCAAGTCCCGGCTCCTCGCCCGAACGGCCATGCCGCTCGAACAGGAAATTACGATACCGCCCTTCGGCCTTTTCACGATGCTGACCTTTAAAAAACCGGAGCCGCCAGCCCCGGACGCGTGACCGGCCGCGAGCGCAAACGCCCAAATCCCGGCGGAAATCCGGCCCGCTTCGCGGCCGGACAGTCCTCCACCGTTTCTCGTCACGAGACCGCTTGACAGCCCGCCCCCTGCCTCACTATAAGCAGCGCACATTCGCGAACGCGAAGACCTGTGGCGGAGTAGCTCAGCCGGTTAGAGCAGCGGAATCATAATCCGCGTGTCGGGGGTTCAAGTCCCTCCTCCGCTACCATTTCTCCTAAAATTTTTAACGGTGACATCTCGTTCTTCACGAGTGCGTCCGTGAGTCCAACGGTGCCGGATTCGCATAATCGACAATATGAAACGTTTTCCAAAAAATACGATTGCTGTAGCGCGCAATTTCGGATGGCACAGCGCGCAACAACTTCACTTGGCATCCAATTTTTGATCTGGGCGCGCAAAGTCGAAGTCGGAGTTGATCACTGCCATTTTCCAAATTCGTTCAGGGTAGTCTGCGAAAGTTTTTCGAAGAATTTCTTCTGTCAGGTCCCGCGTTGGTAGGGTCTCAAGCGCACGAAACGTATCCATCAAGACCCAAACCTGATAGTGCCCATGTAGCCAACCCAGTGGAACAACCACAAGGAAAGCCAGCCATGTTGCAGACGCCAAATCGAGATTAACCCAGGCGGATGCTAAAGCTTGAATTAGAAATCCAAATATTAGTAATCCTAGACCAAATTTGGTGTCCAACCGATGCTCGCACTCACTCCTTAGAATAGAAGCTGAAAAGCTCCATTTCGTTTTGGCTAGATCCATTATCGCCTTGTCCGCGACCAACAGCCCCCTGCCGAGAAGGTATGCCCCTGCTATGTCCCAAACCAAGCCCGCCCCACTCAGATAGTTGGGATTTTCGTTCCAAAGCATACTCAAGGGACCTCTCCTTTAGCGCGCTTGAAAAATAATCTACGATGGCACCGGGGCACCAATCTCAGACACGGGCAATCTAATCAGTGCCATCCGTCTTTGCGCGTTACAAATGGAAAGATCAGTCTGACAACTTTGCGGTCTGATCAGGTCGGAGGGTTGATCTTTAGTCGCCCACCCTTATGACCGCAGGAAGAACAAACCAAAGCACCTGCGATCCTCGTTTCAATACTTCCCATAGTGGTTTCAGCTTCGCATCCCATAAACCCGAAAGCGTTGGCTGCGTTATGAATCCAAAGACAAACGCGAGCACCAATCCAAGGCCACTAGCTGATCGGAAAATGCTCTAATTCAGTTGCAAACGATGTAACTTGAGACATTTTTACTCTCCGTTAGGACCAAATCGCAGGTATAAACCAACCGCAGACACAATCATAAACATGTAACCACCAACACCGACGACTATTGACTGAAACGTGACAATATCTATAAATAGGCCTGTATTATATTTTACCTTATAAGAATAGTATATTCGCAACAAAGATGCGAACTGGGCCAATACTAGTATATAAGTAAATGGCCATATTTTCAAGGTATCTGAAATTACACGTCCGTATACTGTTTTCCTTTTTATATAGGAAACAGTATGTGCAAAAATTGGTATTGCAATACAACACAATATAATAATTAAAACATAAGAGATTGCATAAACATCCGCAGCCAAAGAAAGTAATTCTCCCTGCCTTAAGTTGCCGAAATAAAGAACATACATCTTATTCGACATGTACCTAGTAATATAAAAATCATCTAAATCTACTAATTTATATATTCCAGCGTAATATATTAAATACGGAAGAATTCCTATTGTTATTACCACGAAAGATAAGAATCTTATGAAGGGCGCAGACTTTAAAAGGGGTTGGAACGGAGCTGCCGGGTATGCAAAAAATAGATATAGATACACTAACGCAGAAGAAAGAGCCGACCCATAAAATAAAAATAGAGTTATATTTATATAAATAAATAATACGCAGAACATAACTGATTGAGACAAGGAAACCAGAAATATAATTATTCGAGAATCCATATTTTTCAAAAACCTTTCCATTTATTTCCGGGTGATATGCTTGATTTTATTACCTAAAGATTAAAATAAAGATATATTGAAGCTAGGTTTCTGTATTTGGTTACGTCTTCTCTTACCCAATCCAATGGTCAGCATGCCAATCATTTTTGCACCGCACCGGCAGAGGAGATACACAGCTCGACTTTCTGATCGATAACAATAATAGAATTGAAAGAAACATTATCTTTAAATTAATTATTACCTTTCTCTTAAGAATAATCACTGTTTTCTCTTGTTATATTCGAAGATAATACTATGTATATTTTGAATTATTCTCAGAAACAACTAAATACCCCTTATTCCATAAACATTTTAACTTCCACCTCGGTTTCCCCGCGCAGCTTTTCTGCCAACTTTACCCGAAGCTCCTTCGCCCCTACGCTTAACACCAGCCACGGAATATCCCCACTGGTCCAGTCAACTGGCGCGAGCCGTAGCGGCGCGCCGGCCTTCTTCTGAGCCTCGAGCTTCCGGTCGACCTCTTCCGACACCTTCGCCCACAGCACGAGGGCGAGCGGGACGGTCAGGCCGGCAACACCAGCCATTCCAGGTCTACAAGGGAGAGATGCCGGCATTTGGGATCGCGCATCAGGAGCCCGACCACCTCGCCGAAACCCGCGTTGAGGTTTTTCACGGGCTGGGCGATCTGGACGCAGCTTCCTGTCTTTTCCGAAGATCCCGTCGAATTCTTGCCCTCGCCTGATGGCTCCATCGCTTCCGGTGGCCGCAGCACGCCGCCTCACTTCAATCGATGGCGCCGATGAAGCAGCTTCTACTTGTTCCGTCATCAACTCCTGCCCATCACCAACTGCCTGGCCGGAGATACCCACGCAGCATGGATTCCTATTCCTGGCCAAGTCCGGAACGGCAGCTTTGGAGTTAGAACTGAGGAGTAGCGAATGTCCGAGATGGCGGCGCATAATTGTTGATCCCTATTATAAAGCGCAAGGTCTGCTTCGGCACCGTGAAAGTTGCCACCGCACAAAGACTGTGCTCGGCAAATTAGCTGGTATGATCGGTTGTTTTCCGCGAAATAATGATGACGTGACAACTCCTTGTTTCAGGCTGGAGCTAATTGCCTGCTTGAATTTGCGCGCGCGTTTTGGTCTGATCCCATCACGATCAGCAGAAAACCGCCAATTACCGGATAATCCCGCTCAAGCCCTTGGTGCCAACTGTTCTTGCGCGTTACAAGTTTCAAAATGCATGTGTGGGATGGGAGGTCAAAATGCGCCAGCGTTGCCCAATCCAATCGCTGATACCGATGTCCTGAGAACAGTATTCATGAACAAGCCAGTGTGACCGGAGAATGCATTCGCGCTCGGTTCGGTCATGCTTCAGATCGCGGCTGGTCATGACGCCGATGCAAAAGCAGATCCGGTCTTTCAGATGGGGCGGTCGCCCAAGACGTTCCGCGAACACGAAATGCGGCGGCGGCTGCACGCGCCGGCCTGCAATCTGATCAGCTTTCTGCGTTGCATCAAACTGCCCGAGGCCATGACAGACCGGGCGTTGACCAGTCTATGACCCAGGTTGATCAAGGTGGGGGCAGTGCGCCACGCACGCGCCTACGCCTTCCTGCCAGCAGAGGTCGCGATACCGGGTCTGATTGCGCGCGCCATCCTTGCCGCCAGCCTCCGTCTTCGTCTGTCACCAATCTATGCAAGGGACCACGCACCACGCCGGAATATCTCGAAACCGGCTCGACAGGTCTGTTCCAGATGTTAAACCCTCCATCTGACGAAAGTGACGCCGCTTCCCTTGGGGCGCCCAAAGCCGGGCAGTTGCGCGATAACAGCTGCTATCCTGTGAAAGAACCGTTTGGTCGGCCTGGGTGGTCAGGCACAATGTGGTCAAAGGGCTGGTCATTTTTAGAAGTGTCGGGGTAGACAGTTTGAAGCGCATGATGTCGACGGACCTTCGGTCAGCAAGCTCGCGGAATTTGCGCGTTTATCTGATCGCGCCTTCGCCGGACTTCGGCCAGCACAATCTGAGCGACGATTGTGCAGTCGGTTCTGCCACACCCTACGCGATGAACGCCGCGGCGGGCATTACGACTGTGGCTGCCTATTTTCCGGAGGAAGTGGACCTTCGTCTTTGCGACGAGATTATCGAGCCGGTCGACTATGATGATCCTGCGGCCATTATCGCCATCAGCGCGAATGTGGCTCAGGCTCCGGGCGCAGCCCGTATTGCGCGCCGGTTCCGTGATTTGGGGCGGACGATCGTTATCGGCGGGCCGCATGTTTCCCTCGCGCCGGAATTGTTTGAAGACATAGCCGATTGTCTGGTGGTCGGAGAATTCGAACCCATCGCGGAAACGTTCATGTCGGACTTGGTGTCCGGCGCGCTGAAACCTCGATATCAGGGGCAAAAGGCTGATTTGGCCAAGGCTCTGCCGCCGAGATGGGATCTCTATCGGAATGAGCGCGCTCTTGCCGGGGTGGTGCAGACCAGTCGCGGCTGCCCGTTCGATTGCAATTTCTGCGATGTGATCCAGTATTTGGGGCGTGTTCAGCGCCACAAGCCGCCAGAACTGGTCCTTCGCGAGGTTCAAGCGCTTTACGATCTGGGATATCGACAGATCAACCTCTCCGATGACAATTTCACGGTCTATCGCAAGCGGACAGAGGTGTTGCTGGAGGCTCTGGCCGACTGGAACGGGAAAGAAGGCCGGGAACCCGTCGGCTTCATCACCCAGATGTCGATAGATGTGGCCCGTCATCCGGACTTGCTTGCTGCGTGCAGCAGGGCGGGGTTGCGCACCGCCTTCATGGGGATCGAAACCAGCAACATCGAAGCCCTGAAGGAAAGTCGCAAGCGTCAGAACCTGCGTGTCGATCTGGTCGAACAATGCGAGAAGATCGTGAGCGCGGGCGTCTCCGTCCAGGCAGGGTTGATGGTCGGCTTCGATAGCGATGACCTGTCCTGCTTCGAGCGGCAACGCGATTTTGTCATGTCCCTGCCGGTCGTCAATTTCCGCGTCGCCGTATTGGTGGCGCCGGTCGCCACGCCGCTCTATGAACAGATGGAGGCCGCGGGGCGGATCGTTGCGGACCCCTCTCTCGCGCCCTCAACAAGTGCGATTACGCTCACCAATATCGAGCCTTTGCAGATGACCCGCGAGCAGTTGACCGAGGGGGCAACGTGGCTGCGGGCCGAATTGCTTGCGCCGGAAAATGTCATTCCAAGATTTGAACACTACGCACGGACACTTGGGCCGCGGCTGCCCCACCTGGTGCCGGACCACAGGGGCGGCCAGAGCGTGAAGTCGCATCCCTTTCTGGAGCTGTTCAGCCAGATGTCCCGCAATCGCTCCACCCGCCGGGTTATCGAATGCGTGCGTGATCTTTCAGAACAAAACCCGCGGCTGCAGGCGGATCTGATGCAGGCTTTGGGAATGTACCTCAACAGCTACATGCGGCAGCCCGATGAAGCCAAACAGCCCACAGTCGGAGTCGGCCAATGACAGGCCTGCCGCTCAAGGCATTGGCGGATGCGACGACGAAAGGGGGCGACTGGCTTCGCACCGGCGATCGCGGGGTAATCACGAATGACCTTCTTTACGTGGACGGCCGGCTAAAAGACGCGCTGATCGCGAAGGGATTCAAGGGTCTGCTGCAGAACTCGAATGGCTTGCGGCCACTGTCAGCGACATCCTTCCCCCCCTTGGGGCTGCAGCGTCGATGCTGGACCCGGTCGACGGTTCGGACGCGGTCTTGCTGATCGAGCTGAAATCGGAGCGCAATCTGCCGGGTGACCACGCGGATATCCGTCAGACCATGGAAGGGCTGGTGTCCGGTGAATGGGGGATCCAGCCGCAAGACCTGCGTCTCTTGCCCCGGGGCCAGTTGGCGCGTACCACCAGTGGCAAGATCCGCAGACAGGTCATCGCCGAAGCCTGTCGCAATGGAGGAGTTCCTCCGCGAACCCAACGCCGCCACCCAGAACGAGGTCGCCATATGAAGCATAAAATCTGGGCCGATCGATCCCATTTCGACAGCGATCCCGATCAGGTGAGAAAAATCCTCTGCTGCCCGCAAATGGTGATGCTGCCAATGCAGGAATACATAGAGGATGTTGAACGCGCCAGCGGCGAAGATTTCTCTGCTTTGCGCTTGTTCATGCAAAATGCGCTGATCACCCAGGCAAGCGCCGATCACCTCGCGGCGCGACGCTTGATCGCTGAGTTTTTTAACGAGCGCTCGATTTCGAATTGGAAGCCGACCTTCGAAGCCGCGATTTCGGATGTGCTGGAGGGGTTGGAGGCATCTGGCTCGCCCGATCTCATGACAGATTTCTCTTCGCCCCTCTTTGCGAAAATCATAAGCCAGATGGTCGGGTTCAGCGAAGGCGACATTGGAAAGCTGTTCCATGCGATCGATGTCGTCCAACGTTTCACGGAACCGATGCTGTCGCTCCGTGAGCTGCGCAATCTGAACAGCTCGATCCTGTATCTCGAAAGCGTCCTGTCCGAGAAAAAGCTGGCGCTATCAGAGGGACAGGAGAACCTTTTCGCCTATCTGCATCGCAAACGCGGGGCGATGCCGAAAGGCATGGACCTGGGGTATTTTGCCGTCGCGCTTACGGCCAGTGTGAATACTCCGGTCCAGACCGTGGGCTACATCCTTTACGGCCTTCTCATGGATGATGCCGATGCTTGGGAGAATGCTGCTCAGCCTTCCTGGATAGAAAGCAACATGGAGCGCCTACTGGGGCTGTGGAGCCCCACGTTGATGCTGATGCGGGTTGCTGAAAAAGACGTTGAGCTTGGCGGCTGCAAATACGCGCAAGGCGATATCCGTGTCCTGGATATGCCGGCTGCAAATGCGAAGCTTATGGCGGTGCCCGAAGGCCAGGCCCGGCAGACCACGCTTTCGTTCGGCGCCGGCGCACATAAATGTCCCGGCGAAGTGATGTCGCGCCTGTTGCTCTCGATGGTTCTGCCTGCGGTTGCGCAACGGTTCCCGAAAATGGTTTTGCACAAGGACAAGGCCAGGTTCCGCGCATCGGCCATGGTGCAGATGCCCGTATCCTTGCCGTGCGAATTGCATGGGCGGACCGAGCGTGTGAACGCGCGGTTGGTGGATGTGAAAGACCTGTCTTCGGCCCGCCGGATCGTCATGGATAACGACACTTTCATGCCTCCGGCGATGGAGCAGCATTTATGCGCCCTTGCCGAAAACAGCGGACGCGACCTGTCAACTGCAATTCTGATTGCGCGCAATGCGATGTTCTTCATGTCGGGCAGTCGGCACGCTACGGCACGCGAAATTGTCGCCGGCTGTCTTGGCGGCAATCGACTGCCTGTCTGGCAATCATTGGTGGATCAGCAGATCGCCGCCGCTCTGAAGGGGCTGGAAGCCGCTCCTCAGCCAGATCTGATATGCGATTTTGCGGCGCCCCTGTTCCGCAACATCGCTCAGCCGATCTTGGGAGTCGACGTAACAGACAGGCCAAGGTTCGATGCTCTTGCGCCAATTTTGCAGGACGTGCTGGAGCCTTGGCTTCCGATACGGGAATTGCTGCGGATACAGGATGTTTTCGATGAACTTCTATCTCTGATGCGGGTGCCAAATCGTGACCAGCGCGGAGAAAATTCCAGTGTAATTTCAGCATTCATCGGCGCAGAAGCAGAAGATTTCAGTGTCGATGACATCAAGGCATTGGCTCTCGTCCTCTACGGCGCCAGCTTCAATCTCTCTCATACCTTGGGGAACGTATTGCACTGGCTGCTGATCCAACCTTCGGCAGAGCGCTCGCAATACGGTGATCCGGCCTGGATCGCGCGCCATATGGAGCAGCTCATCTCGTTATGTGCATCTCCCAAGTATATTTATCGGATGTCTCGAACGCCCGCCGAACTCACGGGCATACACCTCTCGGGCGGGGAGACAATGAGGCTGCATCTGTCGTCCATCAATCGGCAGGTGAAAACAGGGCACCTCGCATTTGGCCACGGCCTTCATCATTGCGTGGGGGCCGGGCTGACACGAATGCTGCTGCGCAGTGCGATCCCGGCAATCTTCACACGCTATCCCGATCTTTGTCTGCGGCCTCAGGCTCATAAGTACTTCAACATGTCGCAGACAGTAGCGATGGCTGAGTTGCCTTGTTTGCTGAACAACGAAAAAACCTCAGGAAATCCAAGATGAGCAATACGTCTCTTGCAGATTCCGTTCTGAATTTCGTCCGAAGCGAGCTTTCCAGACGACTGAAGCTCCCAGTCGACCAGATCGCTTCATCTTCACAATTCATTCATCGGGGACTGCAATCGGTCGACGCTGTCATAATGCGTGGCGAAGTTGAGGATCACTGCCAGATTGAACTCGATCCCAGTGCCCTTTTCCAGTTGGAGACAGGCGGCGGCTTTGTGGATGAAGTCGTCCGGCGGCATGCAGACTGATGGCGACGCATTATCTGGGGCTATCCGCTTCAAGGCATGATCCGCTCTGGCTTTGGTGGAGACCAGCGCGCACCTCTTTCCGTCGCATCGACACCTCCCGCCAAAGCGAAAAGTGTTACCTATGTGTCCGGTACGTTTTGTCACCGATGTCTCAGGTCGGGCATCCTATAAAATATTGATATATATATTTGATCTCAAGTCACGTGGAGCGGATGACCTTCGTTCGGCTCTGGGCCATCGAGTGCGCTTCACACCAAATGAACCTGTCTGCCGCGCGACCTGACCGACAAGTTTTATCCAGGTCATGGCTGCGAAGCGCTAGACTGACGTATCCAGGGTCGAGAGATGATACCGCTAGAAAGAAAAATCAGAATCCAACAGAACCTGGTGGCCAATTGGAAGGGCGACGTTGTCGATGTTGAAGAGAGGCTGATACGCGTATTCAACAGAAACGGCACGCGCCCGCCTTTGATCTGGTGCTTTAATGCCGAACATGAGCCAGAGGCAGTTGCGAAGGCATTGGGCCCCGACCAACCCTTGATAGCCATGCGGTCGCTCCACATCACCGTCGACTTCAGGAATAAACTGATTTCGGAAGATGCGGAAATCGCGCGGCATTATGTAAAGGGATTACTCAAATTCCTTGATTTTTCTCGCTGCTGGGTCGGCGGGAATTGCCAAGGCGCTGCCGTAGCCGCAGAAATCGCGAACCTACTCGTTTTGGAAGGGAAAGACGTCCAGGGTTTGTTTGCGATGGAATGGTCCCCCGTCATGCCTTTTCCCAAGCGTTGTGTGCTAATATTCGGGGACGAGAGCCATGAGCACAACCCGTTCCTGCGTGGCGATGACCCTTGGCCCCAGTGGCGGCACATGTTTGCCGGCGCCATTTGCGAAATCATTCCCGGAAGACATGGATCGTATTTCAAAGCGGATAAGGTCGGCGGTCTGGCCGCCGTTCTGCAGGCAGAAATGTCGAAAGAGGCCAAGACACTTCCCCTTCCGGCAGAGGCAGGCCTGGTATGGTCGAAGGCGCTGTGCGAGCCGGTTTATGTCAACCAGATGATACGCATCGAGGTCAGACCTCCCGACCAGTGGCGTTCTGAAAACCATATCTATGCGGTCTGGGTTCCGCTGATGCCAAGATGCGCAGTCAAAACCAGCCTCGTCGATGTCGACGTCTCTCAAGACTGTTGTTCCGTTTCATTGCCCACGCCACCAGAGCCGGGAAACTGGACTCTGCAAATGTTTCTGTGCGATGCGGAACAAGGTCCGCTGAATTGGGAAAACGACTTCCAGCAGGTCTGGACGGGAGAAATTCTCGATCATAATGAAAGCGCGATGGATGGCGCTTCCGAAATCGCGACCATGCGGCCCATGTGATCGCAGCGGGGCTCTTGTGACACGATCAGGTGTCGAACAGGTTCCAAACGCGGTCAGATAGGTACCTATTAATTGTGGTTGGTATGAGCCTGAACTCTTGGGAGCGACAGACTTGAAGCAGGATTCCCTGGCGGGGCGGGTCATGGACATGTTGGAGAGGCGATGGAACGACACCGTCTTTCACGTCGTTTCCCGGTCTCAAGCCCCGCTGGATTTGACCGGGCAAACCCTTCATGATCGCGCCCTGCAGATCGGTGACCATTGGCGCAACCTGCTGGGACCGGGGCAGCAGTCTCTGGTGATCGTCCTGCCCGCTGGCGAATCCCTTCTTGTGACGATTCTGGCGGGCCTGCTGACGGAAGGGATTTCCCTGACATTCACCGCCCAGCCCAGATCCGGGAGCCGCACGAATCATCTGGCACACGTACTGACCGACAGCGATGCATCGGCCGTCGTCTGTGACGAAGTCAGTCGGAACAGAATTCTGGCCGTGCTCGCGGCAGCGGGGCATGCGGACATACCCGTATTGGCCGTTGACGGTGCCCAGCCCATGCCCCCGTTACCGTTGCGTCGGAGCGATCCAAACCGCACCCGGCCCCTGATTGTTCAATACACTTCGGGCTCGACCCGGGCACCTAAAGGGGTGGGGATCAGCGCAGAAAATATTTTGGCGAATTGCAGTGACGTGATGCAGTACTGGGGCATGGACGCTGACACCCGATTTGTGAACTGGCTGCCCCACTACCATGACATGGGCCTGATGGGAGGGATCCTGTACCCGCTGCTCAGCGGTGCCTATTCAGTTCAGATGAGCCCGTTTGAAATGGTCCGGAATCCCGCCTTCTGGTTGCGCACGATCAGCGAAACGCGGGCCACGTTCAGCGGCGGGCCGGCTTTTGCCTTTTCGGAATGCCTGAAACGGATCAGTGACGACGACATAGACGGCATTGACCTGTCCAGCTGGGATCGGGCGTTTTGCGGAGCTGAACCGGTGCCGGCGGGACTACTGGACGCTTTCCACGATCGTTTTTCGCCGTATGGGCTGCGCCGTTCGGCAATTTTTGCGTGTTTCGGCTTGGCGGAATATACTCTCTTCGCAGCCGGCGCCCCCGAAACGGAGCCACTGCCCGGGGATGGAACGGATCGCACCCATCCCTGTGTTGTGCCCGGCGACGTCGCGAACAGGCTCAAGATTGTCGACCCAATCCAAAAGCACGCAATGCCCGAAGGTGAAACAGGTGAAATCTGGCTTTCCGGGCCATCCGTGAGCGCGGGTTATATCGGGCTCGACGCAGAAACACGGGACACTTTCGTTACGAAGGACTTTGGCGCCGGGCCGCAGCGATGGCTGCGCACCGGCGATCTGGGAGTCCTGCGTGACAAGCATCTCTTCATAAACGGGCGGATCAAGGATCTGATTATCGTCAACGGACGCAAGATCGCGGCCGCGGAACTGGAATGGCTGGCGGCGCAGGCTGACGCGACCTTGAACCCCTATGCCGCTGCGGCGTTCCAAAGGGATATCGAAGATACGGGCAAGGCCGTTCTCCTGATCGAATGCAAGACGGGTAAGGCTCTTCCTTCAAAGATCGAGAGCGATCGGATCTGCAACAGCATCAGGCGCACTGTCTATGGAGAGTGGGGCATCCATCTGGACGAGGTGAGAATCCTTCGACGCGGTACCCTGAAACGAACCACGAGCGGGAAAATCCGAAGGCGCGTCATTGCTGAGGATTATCGCACCGGATCCCCCCAGCACGAACAGGAAACCTGATGGCACTTGTCGGTGTTCACTCATGGGACGACCCCGCGCAGTTCCTGACCGATCCACAGACAATAACCAGCCTGTTGAGCAATGCCGCGGATTTCGAAGTCTGCGCCATGGACGACGATCTGGATGTGCTGGAGGCACGGACGGGCGAGGATTTCAGCATGCGCGACAAAAAGGCACTGGTCCTGGTGCTCTACGGGGCCAGCTTCAACCTTGCCCACACGCTGGGCAACATCGCTCACTGGATTTTGACGCTCCCCAAAGAAGAGCGGCTCGATGTCGCCGACCAGGCCTGGGTCGACGGGAATCTCGAAGAGCTTTTGTCGATCTGCGCGTCGCCAAAGTACATTTATCGCATGGCACGCAAGCCTGTAACGGTGGATGGCGTGAAATTGGCGCAGAACGATACCTTGCGCCTGCAGTTACTTTCCATCAACCGTGGCACCGCTGTCGGCAACCTGGCTTTCGGGCATGGGCTGCATCGCTGCGTCGGAGCCGCTCTGTCTCGCCGCGTGTTCAAATCCGCCCTGCCTCGGCTGTTTCAGCGTTTTCCCGACATCACCCTGGTGCCTCGGGGGCATCGCTACTTTGACATGTCACAGACGATTGCCATGTCCAGCCTTCCTTGCCGTTTGTCTTTCGCTTCTTCGAGTAACCGGGAAAACACATGACCGAAAATATAGCCCTGTCCGATATTCAGGACTTCCTTATGGCTCGGATCGCAAAGGTCACCGGCACCGACGCCTCGAATCTCGGTCCCGACTCGGTTCTCCTGGATCTTGGCTTGCGATCCATCGATGCGGTCATTTTGTCAGGGCAGGTCGAGGACGAGTTTCAGACCGAAATCAGCCCGTCATTAATCTTTGAACACGAAACCCTTGGCAGCTTTGCGAATGCCATTTTGACCCACCTCTCATCACAATGAGCACGTGGTATCTCGGACTATCGACCTCTGGGCATGATCCCGCGATGGCATTGGTTGACGCTGGCGGAGAGATCGTTTTTGCCGAGGCCACGGAGCGGTTCTTGCAGGACAAACGCGCCTGGGGAGTGACACCTGACCATGTCTCTCATGTGTCGTCAGCGCTGCGACAATGCGGCTTCGACCACATGGAAGACCAACTCATTGTCTCGACCAGTTGGACGCTGATCAAGGGCGATCTGCCGGTTCAGGTGTCGAACACAATGCTTCCGGCGGCGGATGGGCTTTGGCTTCGAAGCCTGCAGGCAGCGGCCCAAACCAACGCCGGAGCCTCGCTCTTGCGGTTGGGTTTGTGCACCCGAATGCCCGAGGTCATGCGCTTTGACCACCATTTGTGTCACGCGGCTGCCGCGGCGTATCAATCCGGTTTTACCAACGCTACCTGCGTGGTGATGGACGGCGAGGGAGAGGCCGGAGCGCTCTCGGTTTTCGATATGAGCGATCGCAAACTCAAACGCAGGTGGCGATCCTGGGGGCCAGGAAGTTTGGGCACCTTCTTTGCGTGGATCACGGGTGCTTGCGGGTTCGACTGGCGCTTGGGTGAAGAGTGGAAGGTGATGGGACTGGCCGCCTATGGTCGCGTCATTCCGGAGTTGGTCGCCAGCCTGGCCAAGCTGTTGGTTGTGGATCGCGGGCGGCTGCTGTTCAGCGATGAGACCAGCTTGGCGGAGGTTCAGGCCACCGCGGCGCGCTATTCACGCTCACCGAATGACCCGATCATGCACGCGGCCGATCTTGCCGCATCGGGGCAAGCCGCTTTTGCGCTTTTGGCGGATCAGGTGCTTGGTTTCTGCGCGTCCGAGGGGGCCGGAGACGGGAACCTCATCCTGTCCGGCGGCTGCGCTCTCAATTCCTCATACAACGGAACAATCGCTCGGCGGCTCGGGTTCGACAGGGTGTTTGTACCACCGGCCCCCGCAGACGATGGCAATGCGATCGGGGCCGCCATTCTGGCTTGGACCAAAGATCAGAGCCGCGATGCCATACCGTTCGGGACGGCCACAGCCTACCTTGGCACGCGCGCCTCGAAGCGCTCTGTTCTCAAGGCAAAACAAGGTGCGGGACCGCTGATCGTATCGGACCTGTCCAGGCCGTCCGCTCCCGTCATTGCCGAGCGTTTGGCGCAAGGCAAGATCCTGGGCGTCTTCCGGGGGCAAGCGGAATTCGGACCACGGGCCCTGGGCAACCGTTCGATCCTTGCCGATCCGCGCGGGGCCGATACGAAAGATCGGATCAATCGCGAAATCAAGGGACGCGAGGCCTATCGCCCTTTCGCGCCCATTGTCCAGGACAAATGCGCCGACCAGTGGTTCAACGACGCCCAACCCTCACCCTATATGTCCTTTACCAAAAGATGGCGGCCTGAGGTGATCGATCGGGTTCCCGCGGTTGTGCATGAAGACGGCACCGGTCGATTGCAGACGGTGGACGAGAACAGCAACCCGTGGCTCGATGAACTGGTTGGCGCCTTGGGACGTATCACCTCTGTGCCAATCGTCCTCAACACCAGTTTCAACATCATGGGCAAGCCGATCGTGCACTCGGTCGAAGATGCGATTGCCTTACTCATGACCTCGGGCCTGGATGGTATCCTGCTCGAAGACACACTGCTTGAAAAAGCCTGATACATTCGGTTTGAGTACATGCTCTGAGCCCCGACATTCCTCTGATTTTGAGGAGATGCCTTGGGTTGCGGCTCCGAGACCCAACCTTGGAGCGCCGGAAGCTGGAATTTTCCGGCTGCTATCGCTGTGACGTGCTGGTTGGCCGTGCAAACGGCGCAACGCAGTCCGATGGCCGGAACGAACCACCGAAGGCCGTGTTTGGAACCCGTTCCGCGGCGTCGCGGGTCTTGTCCGATATCCCGTATCGACCTGCGACACGCTCCTGGCCGAACAGGCTCCAAACACGTTCAGATAGGTACCTCTTTTTGTGGTTGGTATTAGAACCGCAGTGTCAGCAAGGCTTCGGCGCCGTGGGACTGGCTATCGTTGCCGAGCGTGCCCTCGTAGGTGATATCGAGCGTCGCGTTTTGGCCGACCTTGCCGCGGAAGCCGGCCGTGATGGCGGCCTGGTCGCGGTCAAGCGCGGCCCCGGTGACGCGGAAGGTATTGCCGCCGGAGAGGAACCGCATGCTCGTCTCCGCATCGACATCGCCGAACGTATGCTGCCAGGCGAGCGAGCCGGTCAGGCTCACGGGCCCCTCGAGGAACTTGCTGAGATCCTGCTCGAAACGCACGCCAAGGGTGGTAATGCCCTGCGTGAGCTCGGATGAGTCCACCGACAGGGCGGCCGCGCCACCCGATTCCGTGAAGCTGTCGGTCCTCTGATAGACGATCGCCTGGTTCGCGAAGGGCTCGAACCGGGTCGCGTTGTAGCGCGCCAGATAGCCCAGTTCGATGAAGCCTTGGCCGGTCTGTGCCGAATAGTCGGCGCCGAGATCGTTGGTGAGGCTGGCGACGGTCACCGTGCGGTCGGCGGAAACATCGTTCCAGCCGTAGCTGGCGCCGAGCCGCAGGCCGATCGCGCCGATCTGGTAGGTGTCGGTGTCGCTGGTGGCGTCGACGCCGTCGGCGCGGGTGTGGGTGTTGCCGTAGCCGGCGAAGAGGCCGGCCCGCCAGCCGTCCAGGATTTCCCGGTCCATGCCGATGATGGCACCGCCGCTGAAGCTCCGCAGGCCGGTCACACCGGTGCTGCCGTCAAGCTGTGCCCAATTGCCGTAGCCCTTGGCCCACAGAACCGGTCCGCCGCTCGCCTGCACCTCCTCGTCGGCCTTGTCGCCATGGGTGGCGACTTCCGCCATCTGCATCGCCGCGACGCCGGAGAAGGAGGAGCGGATGCGGCTGTCTACGACGTTACGGGTCACCCCGGTCTCCGCCATCATCGCTGTGGACGTGCCGACATAGGTATCGCCGGAGAGCGTCTGGAAGGTCTTGTCGACGTTGCCGTTCTGGCTCCACACGGCCGCTTTGTAAAGCGGATCGCTTTCACCGAGGCTGGAGACGGCGTACGCCGCAGAACGGGCGTTGGTGTTGTTGCCGGAGACGGTCGACCCGAATGTATTGCCGTTGCGCTGCAGCGCGACGGAGACGTCGTTCGTGTCATAGGTCACGTCGGCATTGAGGAAGGCGAAATTGTCCGTCACGGTCGTGAAGGTGCCCGTCACGCCGTTGGTCGCGCTGATGATCTTGTGCGAGGTGCCGATCGCGTAGTCGGAATCGCTCGCGCCGCTCACGGCGGAGACGGAGAGCGTTGTGCCATTCGAGATCGTGACCGTGCCGCCCGTCGTGTCCCGGACGACCTTCAGCAGGTCCGATGTGCCGTCGCTCGCCAGCTCCGCGACAAGCGTCGAACCGTCGACGAATTCGACGTCGCCGCCCTTCACGGTCAGCGTGCCGCTTATGCTGCGATTATCGCGACGGCCCTTAAAAGGGAGCTCGGAGGCACACACCGCGCAGTCAAAACAATTCGTAGATGGACTGGCGCAGGTGAACGGACAGCGATTAATTGGCTGTCAGCTGAAAACGGGCCAAGTGGACCACATTTGGCGATGTTGGCTCACAACTCAGATTCTGTTTTGGAAGCGTTTCTCACAATGGCCGGCAGAGAGCGTGTAATTGTCGATTTACAGGTAACCCGAGTCCGCGATGAGTTACTGACAGCCTTGGTCAAGATCGATGACCTTTTGGGAATCCAATAAAAAACTCCCCTTCATTCAATCATCTGGCCAGCAGCAAACTTGACCGATCGACGCCACGACTTTCACCTATATTGCTCTTCCCCGCGCATCTGTTGATTTTCACTGAGAACTGACCCGGTAAGGCCTGATTTTTTCACTGAGAACTGACCCATGTTTAAACCCACCCCTGCGTGATTTCGGCGGGGGACGACGGAGTGATAGACATGGCGTTGTTGAGCGTTATCAGACGCTGGCATTTTCGTGATCAGCTTTCGATCCGGGAGATCTCCCGACGCACCGGATTGTCCCGGAACACAGTGCGCAAGTATCTGCGCGCGGATACGGTTGAACCCGCGTTCCAGGTTCCCGAACGGCCCAGCAAACTCGATGCCTTTGCCGACAAGCTGTCGGCCTGGCTGCGCGCGGAGACCACCAAATCGCGCAAGCAGAAACGGACGATCAAGCAGTTGCACGCCGACCTGGTGAGCCTCGGCTATGATGGTTCCTATGGCCGGGTGGCCGCTTTTGCGCGTGACTGGAAAGCGGACCGGCAGCGCGAACAGCAGACAAGCGGCCGCGGAACCTTCGTGCCGCTGGCGTTCGAGCCCGGTGAAGCCTTCCAGTTCGACTGGTCAGAAGACTGGGCGATCATCGGCGGCGAGCGGACCAAGTTGCAGGTTGCCCACTTCAAGCTCAGTTACAGCCGGGCCTTCATCGTCCGTGCCTATCTCCTGCAAACCCACGAGATGCTGTTCGACGCCCACAACCATGCCTTCCGGGTTCTGGGCGGTGTTCCCCGGCGCGGGATCTATGACAATATGAAGACCGCTGTCGACAAGGTCGGGCGCGGCAAGGAACGCCAGGTGAACGCCCGCTTCTCGGCTCTTGTCAGCCATTATCTTTTCGAAGCCGAGTTCTGTAATCCGGCTTCCGGATGGGAGAAGGGTCAGGTCGAGAAGAATGTACGGGATGCCCGGCACAGGCTTTGGCAACCGATGCCGCGCGTGGCCAGCCTCGAGGAATTGAACGACTGGTTGGAAAACCGCTGCAAAGATCTCTGGCAGACCATCCCGCATGGAACGCAACCTGGGACGATCGCAGATATCTGGGCCGAAGAAGTCTCCAAGCTTATGGAGGTCGGCCGTCTCTTCGACGGCTTTGTCGAATTTGCCAAGCGGGTCTCGCCAACCTGCCTGGTTCACTTTGAGCGTAACCGCTACAGCGTGCCGGCATCGTTCGCCAACCGTCCTGTCAGTTTGCGGGTCTATCCGGACAGGATCGTCGTGGTCGCGGAAGGCTTGAGCGTCTGCGAACATCACAGGATCATAAACCGCTCCCATGACCGGCCCGGCAGAACGGTCTATGACTGGCGGCATTATCTGGCCGTCATCCAACGCAAACCAGGTGCGCTTCGTAATGGCGCCCCCTTCGCCGAACTACCGGAAGCCTTCAGGTCATTACAACGGTATTTGCTCAAGAAGCCTGGCGGGGACAGGGAAATGGCCGAGATCCTCGCTCTCGTGCTTCATCATGACGAGCAGGCTGTCCTGACGGCAGTCGAGACGGCATTGGAGGCAGGCGTTCCGACAAAGACGCATGTCCTCAACCTGCTGCACCGGCTGACGGACGGAAAGCCGGTGACCCCTCCGGTCATCCGGGCGCCGCAGGCCCTGTCTCTCAGCCAGGAACCGAAGGCCAATGTCGAACGCTATGATGCCTTGCGCAAACTGAAGGAGGCTCGCCATGCGTCATGATCCAGCCAGCGCCGCTGTCGTCATCATGCTCAAGAGCCTCAAAATGCACGGCATGGCTCAAGCTGTCGGCGACCTCACCGAACAGGGTTCTCCCGCCTTCGAGGCTGCCATTCCGATCCTGTCCCAATTGCTCAAGGCAGAGACGGCGGAGCGGGAAGTCAGATCCGTGGCCTATCAGCTCAAGGTGGCACGCTTTCCAGCCTACAGGGACCTGAACGGATTCGACTTTGCCAGCAGCAAAGTCAACGAGGCGCTCGTGCGCCAACTTCACCGCTGCGAGTTCATCGAGCAGGCTCACAATGCCGTCTTCCTCGGAGGCCCCGGAACCGGGAAGACGCATCTTGCGACCGCCCTCGGCATCCAGGCCATCGAACATCACCGCAAACGTATCCGCTTCTTCTCCACCGTTGAACTCGTCAATGCGCTGGAACAGGAGAAAGCCCAGGGCAAGGTGGGGCAGATCGCCAACCGGCTCGTCCATTCCGATCTCGTGATCCTCGACGAGCTGGGATACCTGCCGTTCAGCGCGTCCGGCGGTGCTCTGCTCTTCCATCTTCTGAGCAAGCTCTACGAGCGCACCAGCGTCATCATCACCACCAACCTGAGCTTCTCGGAATGGGCCTCAGTCTTTGGGGACGCCAAGATGACCACCGCGCTGCTCGACCGGCTCACCCACCACTGCCATATCCTTGAAACCGGAAACGAAAGCTTCCGCTTCAAGAACAGCACCGCAAATCAGGCCGACAACGAAGGGAGGAAACCAAAATCTTGACCACGGCGTAACTGCCGTTCCATACACAAAAGGTGGGTCAATTCTCGGTGGAAATACCGGGTCAGTTCTCAGTGAAAATCAACACACTGGCACGTTAGATCGGAATTGCCTATTAGGCCCCACCAACCTAATGTTGCATCATGAAATTAATTCACCCAAGGAGGGAAGGCGCATGTTTTGGCACAACATTGCACTTGCAGTGACCACAATTTCCGCAAGCCTTTTGATCGCCCCAGTAGCGAAAGCCGATCGGGTGCTTTACGACCTGCCTCCTGATGGCCCTCGCACGCTGAACGGCACGAAATTCGATGGTCCGATTTTTCGTTTCCAGACAGCACTGTCAAAGTCCCTCAAGGCTTGTGGGAAAAACCGAGCAGCCGCGAGGGCTAGGCCTGATGGGATTTACGGTGCTGGAACGCGTAATGGCATTCGCGCCCTGCAGGATTGCGAAGGTTTCCGAAACGTGATTTCTAACGGCGCAATCACCGAAAGCTTATATGAAAAACTATTGCCCGGAGAAGCTCTGCCCAGCAGCTTTGATCGAGCGATGACTCTGACCCTTCATTTAGAAGGAACAGATTTCGACGAACCCGAATTCAATTTCTGTCAGAGCTCGCCAAAGGGTGAGATTTCTTCTCCTGAGAATTCTGTTCGAGTTAAGGGGCGCCGCAAGGCAGGGCTTTTTGCGGACTTAACCACAAGTGAGATCGTCGCATGTTTTTCCAATGATCGAAGATCCTACCTAACATGGGGACCTTTCGGGGCCACTGCCGGTCATGGAGCAGAAGTGCAACGAATATTGTTTTTTATCGATCAGGCAGACAAGACCCTGCTAAATGATGCCTTCGGCGAAGCAACTGCCAAAGTGCTCCGTTCCATAATCAGCTTGCGCAAACGGGCAGTCCAGGCGCGACTCTGCCCGATATACTTGAATGAGGCCAGTACCTCGGCTCTTCGCGCGGGCTTTGCTAATCTCGCCAAATCAGATATCGCACGCAGCATCTTCATTCGAGTTTTTCTCCACCCAGAAATGCCAGCTGGACGGATCGGTGAATACACCGCAATGTACGATAGACTTGGCATTGAGCCCAGCGAGTTGGACATCGCGTTCTTCCTGGATCGCGCAGTTCATATGGGTCCACGTCGCGAAGACCTTGTTAATTTGGCGGACCAAATCCGTATTGACGCCGGAAACGGACCTTTGCCGAGCCACGCCGAAATTCGCCGCAGCATTGCCCAACAGATCCGCCCTTCCAACCAGAGGCGTGATCGCCTTGGTCGCGATGTCGTCTATTATGTGGATAGCTACATACCCGATCAGCTGAGCCGAGATGAACAAGAAGCATGGCAGGAGCGCACCAGCGGTCTTAAAGCGTCATCTGCTGGCCTGTCCGATGACTGGCAACCGCAAATTGAAGACTTCCAGCCGATTGATATCTCACCGACCTATACCGGCAACCGGACAACACCGACAGCGGAGGAATTGGCCGCGTGTCCTGGCCCAATCATGTCGCCACGCAACCCAACCCGCTGACATGCTTATCCTGCGATGCTAATGGGATGAATACACCCAGAAAAGTGGACAGGTACCCAAGCGCCATTCTTCGCAAGCACATTGAATTGACGGGTTAGGTAAAACTACATCCCGACCCGTTGGAAGTCGTGGCGCTTTACTGTTTTTATGAAGCAGGTACTTTTTGTTGAGCGTCATTGGCGGAAGCATTTTGTTGGCCGCCTTTGATCGGAATTTCTTTTGCTCGGTCATTCCGAAAGGCCGCGTTTAACGCTTCACCCTGAGACAGGATAATTCCGGATATTTTTTGCTCATCAAAAAACAATCTCATGAGAATAGCCGAGTTTCTATAGAGCTGTTCACCAGGCTCTTGTTGAAATGCAAGCATGGTTGCTCGCGTCTTGTAGGTATCGTCCAACGGGTATTCATAATCGTCCGGTAGCAGCGCTACATAGCCATATCGCTTGAAACCAGCCTTCCCCATTTTCACGATTGCCTCGCCGAGTGTGGTATTTTCAACGTCATCGTTTTCCAAAACCCTGCCGGTGAGGTCGACGAATGTGATTACCTCCTTCGACCTTTTCTTGTAGACGCTCGAAGCGAGGGTGCCAGGTTTACCTCTTACCGCAGTTTCCTGAGCAACGCCGGCGACCGAATGGGCGATTACATTGAATTTATTGACAGGTTTTTCTCCGAAGATTCCGTCAATAATATCGCTAGTGATTGGCAGTGCGCTTGGAATCCTTTCGTGCAAAAGTCGCCAGGGCTTCGGTTGTTTCTTGCCGTCCTTGTCAGGCTGTTCCGCATAGAGCCGCGCCATAGATTCGCCCATGCAGCTAGCAACCATTTTCGGATCCCCCCCATTGGCGAGCAAGAAGAAATAAAAGAACACATAACCTTGATCGACTTTGTTTTTGATCCCTACTTCGTCAAGATTTGCTTTGAGAGTCTGACAGCTTTGTCGAAAATCCTTTTGTTCCCATTCGGTTACATCGAAAATTTCCCCATTATCCATCGTAGGGTTAGCAACAATTTTGGAGATTGCTTCGCGAAACTTACCTGGCCCAATCAGCATACTGTCGTATTTTCCGATAGTAACCTCAAGATCAGCGTAGTCAGTGGTAAACCTATAAAGTCCTTCACGCATGTTTCGACCTGACAATCGTTCATGGTCTCGTTGATTACCGTTGTCCTTGCTCAGTGCGCTGACGGCTTTGACAACGGCCTGAACTTGAGTAGTTGCTTCTGCACTACCTTCAAGCGATACAGTGCGTCCGCTTTTTGGTTCCTTGAATTTTATAGATTTGTAGAACGGGCTATAGAGAGTGACGATCGCTCCGACGACTGCCAGAGCCTGATCGGCGTACTTTTCCCACTCGATCCTTCTTTGTGTTGCAAAAACAGTAACACTCGGATTGTCTTCACCCTTGACCATGTAAAGCTTATTACAGGCTCCGCTTGGGTAAATTGCCGGCGTGTTTCGTGTCTTGGCAGCATAAATTGTTACTAAACCCGTGGCGCTTTGATCAGAGGGAAATTGGGAAGGTTCTTCAGGATTATCAGTATGATCGATCCGAAGCGCCATTGTTCTCCGGCTATTGCTTGGGTATTTCCGCTTGTGTTTGAGTGAGAGGCACCTGACGCGTATATAGTACCAGTCATTGCCCTCGACTTTTTGACCTAGCTTCGACACCGGTTTCATCGACACGAATTCAGGTGCGGCGTGCGCTGACTGAAGGCTAATAGCTGCGCTCGCTACAGACGCCAGTGCCATCGCTGAAAACCTCTTAAATCGGCTAATTTGCATTGCCCCCCCCCGTCTCCAAACTTGATGCATCATTAATTGCATCTATCTTTGGTTGAATCAATTTGATTGCTGCTATTATTTAATACAACCGAAGACTCTTGCGCTTGATCTTGCCCGATAGCTACAGGAATTGAGGAAGGCACGTCGTGCAACGAAATGCAGCTTTTCAGATCAGCCCTAAATCCTGCGAACGACAGGGATGAGGGTACAAAGCAGTCATTCGTTAGGTGTGATGTGAACGATAGTATCTGGCTCTTTGCAAACATATTCTCATTAGACGATTTAGTCCTTGAGAGCATATTTAGCGAAATTAAGAGTTCCCACCTTACCATGTCGTGGAAACAGCTCTCCCATCTCAAATTCGCCGGCTTCTGCGCTTTTGCCAAGGTGGGAACTCAATTTAAAAAGGTGTTTCAGTTCGCACCTTTAGATTGCGCAATACTCGACGTCAGAGGCGAAAAAATTGCTACCATGGATTACACATCGACCAGCGCAAAATAGCGCGAAACGGCAGAATTCTGACGTTTTTCTAAAGGTAGCAACTCATCCCCGAAATTGCGTTTCAGTTGCTACCTTGAACTTGCTCGGCGCTTGTTTTCATCGCGCTTTTTCAAATGGCACAATTCACCATCACGCCGATTGCGGTATTTTTCGCCAAGTGAAGTTGCACATTCGTTTTCACCTGGGCCTCCCAGAAACAGCAGAAAACCGCCCAAAACCGCTTGATCTCGCTTAATCCCGGAAACGCCATTTCCGCCAAGTGTTCCTGCGCGTTACAAAAAAATACGATTGCTGCCGTTGGCTTCGGATGCGACGAACGCCTGATTTGAGCCCTTTGAGGTCGTTCGGCCAAAACGAAGGTTGCTGATCATCGGGTTTCAGCGGCAACTTTTTGTGTTACAGCCTTACTTTCACAACTGAGCACCTTGCCTTCCCCATTTGAAAGAGGCACAAAATCCGGGGAGTGTTGGTTTTGGCCGAAGCGAATTTTTATACTTGGGGCGGATGGGGCTTTGTCGGCGTAGTAGCCGCAATCAGCATGCCAATCATTCTCGCATCATTGGCCTATTACTATAACGCAGTAAAAGCCCAACTCGAGGATGACCAAGACCGGGCGCGATCAGGGCCGAACTGGAAGGTCAAACCACTGCGTTCCAGCGCTACCAGTCGGCCTTAATAGGCTTCACTGTTCGGGCAGATGGTTGGTTTGGTCAGGCGTGGCGCTTCCGCGCCTTTGTTCGTTGCTTGCAAGTCGCTTATTTTTACCCGATTGCGCTTCTGCTTATAGCTTGGGTGATGGGGATGCAGGGCACAATCGGCTTGATCAGACTTCTCCCCGACCAGCCAATCGGCCAGCGCTTGTTCACGGCGGTTGTCCTGATAACAATTAGTATCGGGCTTTTCATCTATTTCAGGAACAATATTCCACAACGATTCGCCAAATGGGTGACAGGACGACTTGTTGGTGATGCAGAGAAGATACATTACTTTGTTTATTTGCCGTATTGGATTGTCAGTATTATAGCGTACGCCTTTGCCAGTATCTTTGCCAGTGCCCTTGCCTTTGCCGTTGTCGGTGCCGGTGCCGTTGCCTCGGCCGTTAACTTTTTCGTTGCCATTTCCGTTACCTTTTTCATGGCCGTTACCTTTGTCGGTGCCTTTGCCGCTGCCGAAATCTTTGCCGTTGCTTTTGCCATTTTTTTCATCAGTTTCTTTGCCCTTAGCACCTCAACCGGTGGCGTTGCCGGTGCCTTTATCGGTGCCGTTGCCGTCCTTGTGTTTCTGCTCCCGCTCGCCAATGCTGCGCTTGACATGATTTCATGGGGGATCACGCGAACATTGCTTTCCAAGATCGACCATGACAGCGACGGAGTGCGAGGGCTTGCCCTGGTGATCAGTGCGCTTACGCTAGATATTGTAGTGGCAATAGGCTGCCTTGTCGGCCTCGTCGCATTGATAGCCTCCCTGCTGGAGGCGTCAAATTTGTTTTATGCTTCGTTCGACATTCAGGAATTTGACTGGAAATCGCAAATCGTTTTGGCACGAGCCTCTCCTTTTAGCGAAGGCCTCTTTGTTACCGGGATGCTGGCAACCACGCTGGTACCAACCGTGGTCCATCTTACCCTCGGCATTGGTCATGCCATGACCGTATGGTCACCCTCAGCGCAGGAGACTAGCGTGTTGATCCACGATAGCATGCCGACCTCCGCCAAGCAGGCGGTGGCACGAGTGATGCTCTACCGCAAGCTGTGGATGCTACCGGCGTTTGTGATGGTATGCCTGATTGGCTGGGGCTTGTTTGCCGCGTTCTCGGCATGGATCGCGCCGTTTGGCCTGTTTTTGGAACAGGTTGCTTTTGCCAGTGCCGCACTGATCGCTGAGCCATAAACGGACCTCCGCTTCGTTCGCATTGCCGCCGCTTACCTCTTCCATTCGCAAGGTCTGCTTCGGCGCTGTGAAAGTTGCCACCTCGCAAAGACTGCGCTCAACAACACAATGGAAAAACGGCTGTTTTCTCCCCGAAATGACAAGGTGGCAATTCAATCTTCCAGGCTGGAGTTAGTTGCCTCCTTCAATTTGCGTGGGGATTGATTTCATTGAGCAACTTCAAATGGCACAAACAGCTTCACCACAGAATGCCCTATTTTGTGCCAAATGAAGTTGCACGCTCGTTTTGTCCTGGTCCCACCGCAACCGGCAGAAAACCGCCAATTACCGGACATTCCCGCACAGTCCCTTAGTGCCAACTGTTCTTGCGCGTTACAAGATGCGGCGAACGACCGATTTGAGCCCTTTGCGACTGATGCTGCGTGATGTTCAAATGTCGCCTTTGCTGGCCCGGCACTCCAAAGCAGTATATAAGGGCCTATGCTTTCGCTCCGGGTGCTGGTCAATGCCAGACTGAAGGAACTGGATAAGGCTGGAGGAGGATTGAAAGCCGGAAGTTGTGCCGCATATTAATGCAAACGTTTTTGGGAGGTCCCATGGGACTACACGTAACGTCTGTCGCACAGATTACTTCAAGCGCTCCGCATCTCCAAGGCATTGATTATTTCGTCTACGTTCTGGATTACTACAACATCGGGCTTGAAGTTATGGATGCGCTCGTTGCCGAGCTGCCAAATTTGGAACGCCACTTCGCCGAACTCGGAAATGCCTTGATTGTGTCCTCCGTGCGAAACATTGATTTTGCAAACGAGGTGTTGTCTTGGCACAACTGCTTTGGAAAGGATGCATCCGAGGTTTGTCCGGCGCTTCTCATTTGCAGCCTTCCCCCACAGTATTTTCTTGATCGGGAACGTGAAGAACAGGACCAGGCCCCATGGATTTTACTTCAGCTTGGAGAGCTTTGTAATTCAACTGAAGGGCTCAAAAAATTGTTACAGCAAGTCGCTCGTGACATTTCTCAGGGCAAACCATTGACCGACTTCGAAGCAGTTGCTGTGTTGGAACATCAAAATCGCCCAATCATCAGTGGAAAGCTCAAGTACATGGGAGTTGAGCTGGATCACAAAGCTCTTTTCGAGAAAGTGCGCGGGACCTTCAAAAGTCAATGGAACCGCGCTGTCGTGCGTAAATCATGACGAATCTACGGCGACGTCTGACCTATGAAAACAGGTCAGAATGGGTGGTACAAAATCGGTACGGGTTTCGTCGCGTTCCCACATTTGCACGAATGCGGACATTGGACGTCGAGTTTTGATCGGCAGGTCTGTCCGCATTGCTGCCGATCACTATTGCAAAGCGCAATGTCTGCTTCGGTGCCGTGAAAGTTGCCACCTCGCAAAGACTACGCTCGGCTACACAATTGGAATAAACGGCTGTTTTCCGCCAAAAAATGACAAGGTGGCAATTCATTGTTCCAGGCTGGAGTTAGTTGCCTCCTTGAATCTGCGCGGGAATTGATTTCATTGAGCAATTTCAGATGACACAACCGGCGCCACCGCTGATTACCCCATTTTGTGCCAAATGAAGTTGCGCGCTCGTTTTGGTCTGATCCCGTCACGACCGGCAGAAAACCGCCAATTACCGGATAATCCCGGATATTCTCGCTCAAGCCCTTAGTGCCAACTGTTCTTGCGCGTTACAACATCACTTGAGGATCCTATCCACCTGATGTTTCAGTCCGCCCTTGGGCTTGTCGCCCAGTACCCTTAGCCCCCCAAGCTGCTTGCGAAACTCTTCCGTTACGCTGTTTGCCTCCAAAAGGTCGCGGATGACATGGGGGGTAATCAAAATCAGCAGTTCGGTTCGCCGATCTGTATCCTGCTTGTGCCGGAAAAGCGTCCCCAGGACAGGGACATCTCCAAGAACCGGGACCTGTGATTTGGTCACATCTTTCCGTTGCTGGATGAGACCACCCAAGGCAAGGCTATCTCCGTCATTTACGACAACAGTTGTCGTAACCTTTCTTTGCCGGATCGTCGGAGAGTCAATCCCGGACGTGGTCGTTTGAACCACATCGCTCACTTCCTGCGATATGTCCAGAATGACACGTCCGCTATCATTCACCCGTGGCGTCACGGTGAGAATGATACCGGTATCCTTAAGCTCGATCGAATTAACCACCGTCTGATCGGCGGCATCAACCGCCGATTCCGTCGCGATCGGCACCTGATCGCCTATTTGCAGAATGGCTTTGCGATTATCCAACACCATCAGATTTGGGGACGAGATGATGTTGACATCGGTGATGCTAGAAAGGGCGTTGAGCGCGATTTGGGATTGGCCAGCAGAAAAGACCAATGAAAAGCCTGGAGAGGCCCTTCCAGTCGCCCCGTTGCTGGCATCGGAGAAAGAGACAGCAAAATTACCGCTTTCAAGATACCATCGCAATCCAAACTTCAACTCGTCGGTAAGTGTTATTTCTGCAATCGTTGCTTCGAGGAGAACTTGGTTCGGCAAGGAATCAAGTCGTCTGATCATCGGCAAGATTGAATCATATTCGGCTTGAGTGGCATAGACCAATACCGCGTTGTTTGCGGTATCGGCGACAATACGAAATTGCCCCTGACCGATAGTCGAATTAGCTGTCGATGAGACTGCCACGTTCGTCGCATTTATCGAGGTAGCATCTCCAGACGCTTGATTGAGATTAGCGTTGGCACTGGTGGCGCCATTTTCCGGATCAGTAGACGATCTTCCCAATATACCTTCCAAAAGGACCGCTAGCTCATTCGCTTCGCGATTTTGGACCGAATATATAAACAAGCTCTGCTTTGTGCCGGCAGCAGCGTGATCGAGACGGGTTACCCAACTTCTGGCTTTTTCCAAGTAATGGGGCCGCGATGAAATGGCCAAGATCGAAGCCAAACGGTTGTTAGGAACAAATTTCACCAAACCGGCAAGCGCCCCGCCCTCTTGCGTGGAAAAAACCGTATCAAGCTCCTTTGCAATGACTTCAGCATCTGTGTTCTTGACCGGGATCAGGGCAAATGATTTGCCTTCCATGACATCAACGTCGAACAACCTTATCGCATCAAGAGCGACATCAATCTCTCTTGGATTGCCGGCGATAAAAATGATGTTCTGCCGCTGATCCACGTGAATAATTTTTTCCTCGCCGATCAGCGGCTTTAGAAGATTTGCGATTTCCTTAGCGGCGACGAAATCGAGCGGAACAATCCTAATCGAGTGCCCGATTTCCGCAGGATTTTTGCGCCATTTGCGCTGCACTTTGGGCGGTAAAGCACCCATTTTGCTTAAGGGGGAAATGTAGACGACGTCATCCCTTTTTACCAATCCAGCCCCATTGAAAGCCAGCACCGTATTGAACGCATCCAGCAATGCACTGAGCTTGATCGAATTGGCGGTTCGCAGGGTAATTGTGCCGGAAACATCAGGATCGATAATATAGGTGAGCCCAAGGATATCCTGAATGATAGCTTGCGCTGCGGCATCAATCGATGCCCTCTGCAAATTCAGATTAACCCTTTCATCGGAGGCATATATGACCGGTTCGGATGAACCACCACCCAGCTTACTCTGCCCCCTTATAATCTCAGAGGTTCTCTTTTCCGTGGCTTGATATTCCGGGGTACCATTCGCGAGAAATGATTTGTCAAAGCCGCTCGCTGTTATGGCCTTAGGGATGCCGGAAGAGTTTGTCTCATAGTCGCTATCCGTTAGGCTTCCCGCGCAGGCAACCAAATTGAGTATCAGAAGCCCGATCGCACACCATCGCGCGACGATATCGACCCCACTCGATCCTGAAACTCTGTTACGCAAGCACAACAACAAACCATTTCCCAAGGCGAGTATGGGGAGACGCTTAGAGTAAAACTTCTAGTTTCGGCCGGCATGCTGATCAACGGTATTTTTCACAATACCGCGATGAACTCATAAAAAATCTGTGGACCACACTGTAAAATATTACAATCAGTGAAAATTCGGATTCAAAAGCAGATTTACACTCGACAAGCGGGAAATCCAAATATCTGGATATCTTGGACCTGAGAAAGACCGTTATCGCTACCAGCAATCGGTGAGGTACTGGATCGCCGAAATAGTGTACGGAAATATCCCGGCCGACTGGTATCCAGGGAAATTGTTTCATCAATTCTATAATATATGTTTCCGCTGGATATCGAAGATACAGTGACTTTGTATGTTCTGTTCGAGGGGGCAGAACCAAACATATTCGACCCGACTTCAGAATTTACCTCAGGGAACACTCTCAGCAAGGACGAAGGCGTAACCTCGCGCGCTAATTTGCTCTTTCCACTATGGAGCGTATAGTATTTCTCCAAGAAGGCGGCTGAGTTCATGGAAAACCCTGCCGCTATAAGGACGTCTCTTGCCGATGGATATATCCCGGCGAGCGCAAGCTCCCTCACCTTCGCCGCGCTTGGCGAATTCGTATCAAACTTCCCAGTATTGTCCGCCAGCCGCAAAAACACCGGGTCCGTTACGATCCGTAAATCTACCAATCCAGCTACATCTTGAACTTGTATCGCTGTTTTGGTTGTCTCACTCAATCGACACGGGATAGGAGAGCCATTAAAGGACACGAGATGCTGGGACGTTGCTGGGCGGGAAATCCTTTGGAGAATGGCAGCCTTTGCCAAATCCAGCCCGGATTCGGACGCCAATTCGACACGTGTTCTGGCCGCCAAACGCGCACTTTTTTTCAAGTTCCCGGACACAAGGGCGTTCAGTCCCACGACGAGGCTTGTAACCAAAACGATGATCGCGAGCGCACTGATGAACGTATAACCCGCCTTATCCGTGGCCGCCGCCCCAACCTTGCAACCTGAAACAAATCTCATGCGCATGTATTATCTGCTCATATTCGTGGTCGCCCTGTCGGCATTCTACTTAGGCTTTGAAGCGCCTGAGATTTCAAACACCACGTGGGCTGCAAGTTTGTTCATCTTACTCAGCTACGCTTCTTACATCGACATAAAGACATTCGAAATTCCGGATCTTGTCAGTATCGGCCTGTTCCCGCTTGGGGCGCTTTGGTGCGCCACGCACGCTTCGTCTTATCTCTACGAAAACCTCGCCGGATCCTGCGCCACTCTTGTCGCCCTTTCTCTATTCAACAGCTTATATAGGCGTGTGAGAGAGCAGGACGGCATTGGGTTCGGCGATATAAAATTGCTGGCTTCCTCGGTCCTTTGGATTGGGATTGCGGCGCTGCCTGCGACACTTCTCATCGCAGCCACTTCAGGCATTGTTGCAAGCCTGATTGGGATCAGTAAAAAGGGAAGACAACAGATTGCACAACCCATTCCATTTGGCCCGCACCTCAGTCTGGGCATCTGGATCACTTGGATCGTTGGGACGCAGTCCCTGACCGACATCATCGCCCATTCCAGAGAGCTTTTTTCATGACGAACAAGACGCAGTCCGGCAAAAGGACAATCAATCGCAAGAAAGCCGGCTTCAGCTTGATGGAAGTCCTGATCGCCCTGGCGATATTGGCATTGATTGCAACCATCGTCGGGCCCCGGGCCATTTCCTTCCTCAGCCGCTCCAAGACTAAAACAGCGGAACTCCAAATCGAAGAACTCAAAACCTCGTTGGAACTCTACTATCTGGATATCGGCCGCTACCCGAGCGAGAGTGGGGGGTTGAAAGCCCTTGTGATGCCCTCAGACAACACCCCAAACTGGAACGGCCCCTATCTGGAAAACGCCGCTTCGCTCAACGATCCCTGGGATCGCCCCTATCTTTACAGATCACCAGGGTCAAAAGGCGAATACGAAATCTACACCCTTGGGCGGGACGGCGCCGAAGGTGGAAGCGGTGAAGACAAGGATATTCTCAAATACTGACCTAATTCCGCAAGGCAATGTAGATCGAAAAAGCCTGCTCTTCGCCGATCATCCGCAAGTCCACCTTGATCAGGTCCGGAATAGGTTTCGACGGCTCCCATGAGCCGTTCCACCCCGGTTCACCCTGAGTTTCAGCTTTCCCGAAATAATCAAACGAGATCAGTCTCACCTGTTTGAGACGAATGGCTTTTCGGGTCCGTCCATCTTCGCTGACGGAACTGATGAGGCTCTGCCCCCCCGAGATCTCAACTGTGGTCTCGGCACGTTGGAAAAGCGTGCCATCGAAGCTGGTATTCGACAGAAACCTTACCCGCTTGGTGGAACCGGCCACGCCGCCGCCAGAGTTTTTGACTGGCGGGACCACGGCAAGAAACGTCTGGCGCAGCAACACCAATTCCGCCGTTTCAATCGAGCTTTTGGAAGAATCGAGCGCTTGCGTCCAAAGCCGCTTACCAAATGAAAGCGTGGATACGGCAGCCAGCAAGAAGAGCCCGAACACAACGAGGGAAACCATCAACTCGATCGTGGTGAACCCGGCTTTGGCGGCTCGGGGCTGACTCCAGACCATGTCAGTTTCTCTGGATTATTTTGCTGAACATCGGCCCCTTGCCACTGTCTTCATCCACGACTTGGATAGCCACATTGAGAAGCAACGCCTTTGGTATGCGGATGCCGATTTGACTGCTTTCAAGCAGGCTCTGTCTTACCGACAGGAGCTTCCCATTGCCGATTGGCTTTTCATAGGCACCGCCATCTTGGGCGAGACCGGCTTCGATTAAGGCGAATTCCGACATGACGGCGCTGATCGTCTTGTCTGACAGTTCCGAAGTTTCCTGGCCCCGCATTCCAGTCCAGAAGGACTTGTGAACCAGAATAACGAAAGCGGCGAAGACCATGAACGCAACCAGGGTCTCGAGGAGTGTAAAGCCCCCTTTCGGTTGTCTAGAACGCCGCATCGTTCAGGCTCATGATGGCGTCCACGATAACGAGAACGAAAGTGCCGACGAAGGAGCCGACCAGTAACGTCAGAACCGGCGGTAAGAGTTTCACCGCGGTCTCCACCTGCTTGTCGAGCACGGCCCGCTCGACGTCGGAAATCTGTGCCAAAGCGTCCGGCAAGGCTCGCGTTTCCCCACCGGCGCGGGCAAGTGCGAAAAACGTCTTTGGCAGGCGGGAAAACGTTGCAAATGCCTGATCCAGGGATTGCCCTTCCTTCAGGGCTGGAAGAGCTGATCGGATCGCATTGGAAAAATAGGCCGTCTTGACCACCCCTTGGGCAATTTCCAACGCGCGAACCAGTTCAACGTGATGCCGCAGCATCATGCCAAGACTGTTACAGAAACGAATTGTCTCCGAACCGGATAGCATCTTCCGAGCCACCGGCAATCGAAACAGCATCTCTTCGATGACGATTTTTCCTGTTTTGGAAAAGGGAAAGGCGGCCAGCAGGCTTAAGATCAGGACCGATACCAGTGCGACGAACAGCGTGTTTTCGGACACATAGGTAGCCCCCCTATTCATCAGAAAGAGAAGGGTCGGCACCTGGCCCTTGCCTTGTTCCAGCAGCGGCATCAGAGTCGGAACCATGTAAAAGGCCATGAAGGCCAACATGGACAGGCTGGCGAAGACAAGAAGCATGGGATAAGCGAAGGCACCCTTGATCTTGCGCCGGATCTCCTGCTCCTTTTCCAGCTGACCAGCAAGCATGTCCAGCACCTCGCCAAGGGTCGCGGTGTTCTCGCCTGAGGAAATCAGGCTCAATATATAGGGCGATGCAAAATCCTTGGCTTCGGCCATTGCGGAAGACAGGCTTTGTCCCTCTGCAACGCGAGCGCCGATCGATTTGAGAATCCGCTTTCCTCGTCCGGTCGTCTCCATGTCGGTGGTCAATTCAAGAGCCGTCGGCACGGCAACATGCCGGGAGATCAGAATTGCAAGCATACGGATGGACCGCACGATCAAAAGCGGATCGTGAAACAATCGGTCGAGAAGGGTTTGGAACGACAATGCACCGGCTTCGCCGCCACCTCCTCCGTCTGAAATGCTGATCGGTGTCAGGTTGCGCTGATTAAGCGCGCGGAAAGCCTCGTCCCGCGAATTCGCCTGAATTTCACCGAACGTCTTGCGGCCATCGGGTCCATAGGCGGAATAGGAGAAGGGCTGCATTTGGTACCGCCGCTCCGCCTCAAACCGGCCCGATCAGGGACATGACTTCATCCACGGTCGTGACCCCGTCGGCAATCAATTGGAGCCCCGTTTCGAACTGGCTCTTGAACCCCATCTGCCTGGCAGCGGAGCGAATGGCCTGCCAGTTGCTGCCGCTGGAAATGTGGTCCTTCAATTCCTCAGTCAAAATCAGCAGCTCACAGACGATGGTCCGCCCCGAATAGCCAGTGTGGTTACAGGCCTTACAACCAACCGCAACCTTGTGACGGATCGGCGGATGTGCGCCCGCGTCGATGCCACGTCCGGCCGGTTGGTACTTATGGTCCGCCTCCTCACGACAGGCCGGACAGAGCTTACGCACCAGTCGTTGCGACATGATGCCGTTGATATGGGCACCGAGCAGATACCGTGGCACGCCCATATCGGCGAGACGGTTGATGGAAGATATCGCCCCGTCCGTATGCAGGGTTGAAAACACCTGGTGCCCGGTCATGGACGCACGCAAGGCGATCTGGGCCGTTTCGATATCCCGGATTTCGCCGATCATGATCGTATCCGGGTCTTGGCGGAGGATCGTTCTCAGGACGGTGGCGAAATCGAGCCCGAGATCGGTGTTCACATGCACCTGCATGACGCCATCCAGACGGTATTCCACCGGATCTTCGACGGAAATCACCTTGCGCCGGGTCCGGTCGATCTTGCCGAGCGCCGTATAAAGTGTCGTCGTCTTGCCGCTACCGGTTGGCCCCGTGACCAGAAACATGCCGCTTGGCCGCCGGATTAACCGCTCCAGTTGTGCCTGCGTATCGGCATCGAAGCCAAGCGCATCCCAATTCAGTTTCGATGCGTCCTGCACAAGAAGCCTCAGGACGATGCTTTCCCCGTCCACGGTCGGCAGGGAGGAAATACGCAGATCGATCTTCTGCCCGCCCGCAATCACGGACGAACGGCCGTCCTGGGGCAGCCGGCGTTCGGTGATGTCCATCTTGCCGAGGATTTTCAGACGCGAAATGATCGCCGGCTGAAGCTGATGATCGAAATGCCGAACCTCGATCAACTGACCGTCGATGCGATAGCGGACTGCCAGCCCCGCCGCATCCGGCTCTAGATGGATGTCGGACGCTCCCCGCTCGAAGGCATCGACGAACAGCGCATTCACCTGCTGTACCACCGGTCCTTCGTTGGCGAGTGCGCGCAGATGCTCGACATCGGAAGGAAGCGGACCGGCCGGACCGGCCGGACCGGAGAAGACGGCATTGTCGTTGTCCGGAACAGCTGTTTCCGAAGCAACTTGTCCAAGAAGCGATGCGATCTGCCGTGGCGTGGCGCAGACAGGCACGACCTTGCGATCAAGCATATAACCGATGGCGCTGAAGGCCTCACCGTTCAGCGGATCGTTGGTCGCGATCCAGACAGTCTCGTCATCCGCTCTTACGGGGACTATCTGATGGGTTTGCAGGAAGGAATGGGAAAGTACCTTAGCCAGTTCCAATTCCGGCACCGCATCATCTGCGCCGAGCGTTTCAAGGTCCAGCCACCGAGCCCAAAACGACACCAGTTTCTCTTGGGTCAGGATACCAAGTTCGGTCAGCACCGTCCGCAGAGGTGTGTGGGTATCCTGATGCGCCTGCCAGGCCCGTTCCGCACCCTTCTCGTCGACGAATTTCAGGCGCACCAACGCATCGCGCATGTTTTCGACGCTCGGTTGAGGAGAAATGTAAGAATCCACGCGATCCGCCTTGGACACAGGAAGTACAGCTAGTATTGATAAATTTATACAGGGCAGGATTGCAAAACGAAATGGCCATGGGGTCGGAAACTATTGCTCGTTCACCGGTGGTTCGTATGCTCGCGTCCGGCCTCGCATGGTGGCTGCGCGAACTTCGCCAGATTGGCAGAGACCTGTCCGCTTATCTACCGGACAAACGCCAAACGAAACCTGTCGTCTTGCTTGGCGCCGACGAAGCCGTGCCCAGCGGGAAGGATGCAAGTGACGCCGACGCCCTCACGACGGATCTGAGCGAGGAAGCCTGGGCTTCTCTGCACGCTAAACTCGCTGCCAACGGTCGGTCAGGCGAACCGGTCTCCTTGAGAATTGCCGATGCCTTGTGCCTGGTAAAACGGGACGACTATCCGCGTGTGCCGGATCACGACCTCAAAGCGATCGTCGACCTGGAAGTTGCCACCACAACGCCTTTCGGTCCTGCAAACGCCTTCTGGACCTGGCGCCGTCCCCTTGCTGGACCACCCCAGACACGAATTGAAACGGTCATCGTCAAGAAAGATCTGATCGATCGGATCGAGAGCCTGGCAGCAGCTTCCGGCCTCGACTTGCAGGAGATTTCTCCGGCGACGAGAGAGGACATGCCTCAGCGTCCCTTCAAAATCTACGAAACGGCCGCCACCAGGGCGAAGAAAATGTGGCGCAAGGTCAATCTGGTCCTTGCGGGCCTTCTCGTCGCGGGATGCGGTTTTGTTTACACCTGGACCTATCTTGAAAAGGCCGCAGCGCTTGACGCGATCGAAGCCGATATCCGCGCGAAGACCAAGGTCGCTAAAGCCCTGCGCCAGGAACAGACACGGCAGGAGGAAGTAGCCCAAGCCGCTGCCGAAATCGCCAAGCTGAAAAACGCGCAAACGTCAGTCGTTGAGGCTTGGGCCCACATCACTGGCTTACTGCCGAAATCCGCCTGGCTGTCGGAAATGACCCTCTCCAGGGACGACGGTACGCTGGTCGGCTTCACCACCAATGCAGCCTTTTTGATCGAACTTCTTGAACAGGATTCCGCTTTCAAGGATGTTCAATTCGCCACACCGGTGCGGATCGACCCGCTCAGCAAGGCCGAACGCTTCGATATCCGCTTCAAACGCGAGGGCGGCGGATGATGGGGGGAAAGCCACTATCGCCGCGTGGTCGCAGGCTCGCCGCCCTCGCCCTGCTTGGCCTGGGCTTATGGCTGGTCTGGGCTGGACTGGTATCGCCGCTGATTGCCGCGCAGGATGAGCTAAACGTCAGGATAGCCTCAGCACGCGGCCAATTGGGACGCCTGGAGACAATCATCGCCCGCACCCAAGCAAGCGCAGACATCGAGACAGCTGACACCGCAAACCGCACCTGGGCCGGAGCCAGCAAACCGGTGATCGCCGCCAAAGTGCAGAAACAGGTGCAAAGTCAAGCTACAAGCAGCGGCATCACCATCGTCACCGTCGCCCCGACCCAATCGGCCTTTGCCAAGGACATCGATACGGCCGGTCTTGTGGTCGAGGGTCACGGCGAGATCGCGGCCTTCGTTGACCTGTTCGCTGCCCTGGAACGGAACCGACCGATACTCTTTGTCGATCATCTGGTCCTGAGGCGCTATCAGGGCTCCACCGGGCCGAAACCCGGCGAGCGGTTGCCGCTGTCGGCTCGGTTCGAAATTCATGCGCCTTATCGGCCTGGTGGAAACAGCTGATGCCGGGACCCTATCTTCCGCCGATCTCGACGCTCCTCCTGCTTGCCGTTGTCGCAGCAGGCGGAACTGCAGCTGCATCTTTGATGGAACCAAAGGAACGGTCCGGTATTTCCGCGGTTAAGACGGCAAGTGCAAAAACCGATACCGCCCCAACGGACGTCGCCTCGCTTTGGGCCGGACCTCGCGCGGAGACCCGCAGAGAAATCCTGCAAGCTCCACTCTTTTCTGAGGATCGTAAGCTGCCCGAGCCATTCAAGGTTGTTCATCGGACGCCGACGCGCCCGCCGGCACCGGTGGCGCAGCATCAGGCCGTCGATTCGGCCAATGCTCCGCCCGGCGCTAATCCGCCACCGCAAAAGAAAGAAGCAAAATCCAATGCTGCAAGCAAATCGCTAATTCTGCCCAAACTGCGATTACTTGGCGTCCTAATCAGGGGCGATGAAGCCAGAGCGCTCCTAGCAGAGACGATGGAGGGTGCGGAGGAAGTTTGGATCGAGCGCGGTGAGAAGATCGCAGATTGGAAATTAATGATAGTGAGTCCCGGCTCAGTACGCCTTGAGGCAAGAAAAAAGATATTAATATTGGAACTTAATCCAGATGAATAAGCATTAAAGCTTTATAAACAAGTGATAAATAGATGAATTGAGTAGCACCTAGAATCGTAGACGCCTTCTTTCCTAAATCTGAGGTAATGAGGCTATGATGGGCACAAGCAATTTCAGTGACCAATTCAAACGTGACTCGATGGTGTCTGAAATGGAATTCAATCGCCTATCGAGGTCGAACTACAGCAAATAATGAACTCTAAAGGCATCTAGTAAACTCCGGGCTATTCAAGAACTAGGGTCTCAGGTCACTAAAACTAGGTTGAATTTCAAAGTCCCGTAAAAACCGCACATTTTCTTTTGAATACCTATCAATCACTTCTTTTAAATTGTTTGATAACAAAATTTGATTTGTTAAATGCATGTTTCTCACAATATCTTTGTCCCCTAAGCACCCCGGAAGAAAGCATAATTTCTTATAAAACAAAGCAATTTCATTTGGGACAATCCATTTTGTGATTTCTGACTCCGCGAGATCTAAACAAGGAACCTCTGTCAATGGCACCAGTGCCCAATGATTGAACGAAGCACCTGATGGATGGTATATTGTAACAGGAAAAAAAAATACGTCTGAATCAGGAACTATTTCTTCTATTGCCATCTTAAGCTGGCCACTGATTATGGGAGTATTCATAGAGAAAGGCAATACATGGTACTGACTCAACTCCCTCCAAGACCTTCCCTTCAATTCAAACGTAATATTACCGTCACTTGGATTTATTACCTTACACTCCATAAGCCTCACTAATTCTAGAGAGCTTTTTTTCCTATCGTACTCCAGCCAAAACCCGCATGAATCAAGTCCCTTTGCATCTATTGCTAATAACCATGGTTCATTGCTACTCATTTTTCATTAACTTTCCATATGGAGTTACTGGGAATATTGGCGAAATCAAAAGCGCCTAGTTATGATCCGGCTCTCTACTAGTACTACCATCTCCCGAACTTCCATCACCATTATCTTTATCGGTTTCACGACCTGGCCTGTCAATTCCTCTCGATTTATCATTTTTTTCTGCATTATTAAGTTCTATGGTACCATTATATAAGCCACTTCTAGTCTGTCCAAGCACTTCATTAACCAAGTCGCGGGCTTGCTGCGCATTAATTTGTCCCGCCCGATATGCTCGTTCGATATTAGCAATTGGTTCATTCACGAGTGCGTCATAAGCGGCGTTCTGCTTCCCTCGATGAACAGCCGCGGTACTATGTAGGTCTGAGCGACTGGGTAGTGGCTGTTTGTTATAGTCGGCTTCGATATCAAATCCGATTTCTTCTAAGAAAGATGCATGAGGGGTAGATCTCGGAACAACATGATGAACCTGCCATCCAGAACCTTTTAGGCTGGCTATCGACCCAACTCCTAATCCAATGCCAGGTGCACTGGGGCCAGGCGGAGGGTTATTGTCGCCCATTACACTACCTCTTGCTGGTGGAGCAGAGGTGGTTCTGGAACGCCTGTTTCTAGGTTTTAGACTTGGCTTCCTCGCTTCAAGCGTGATCGCTAAGCTTATTAGCGACCACCCTATTCGACCAATTCTGTAAGCTGCGTATGCAAGAGCAACACAATCACCAAAACCACAATTTCCACTCGGGTCTTTGTGTGCTATGGGGTTATTGAGGGCATACGCATACCTATTAGTGCCAACCCCAAGCATGCTCGGATCGAACCAATCCGGCGAGACGAAGCGGGCAAGGACCGGGTCGTAATACCGTGCATTGAGATAGGTCAGCCCGGTCTCCGGATCGTCCCGTTCTCCGATCCAGCCCTTGCTTTCGCGGGGAACCGTGAGCGACACCTGCACATCGGTGCGTTCGCCATAGGGGCGGAAGTGGTTCTCCGAGATCACAGTACCGGTGGCATCGGTCATCAACCGCACCGAGGACAGGTGATCCCGCTGCATCCAGTTGATCGTGGCGCCAACCTTGCGCACGTCGGAATAAGGATGCTTGATCCGGTCACCCGATGGGGTGATTTCCTCGTCGGCTCCGAGATAAAGCGTGGTGTCCCCGGCCGAGGTCTTCTTCAGCCGCTTGCCTTCCGGGCCGTAGACGAAGCTGGTGGTCTGGCCGAGCGCGGTGACGACAGTCGGCCGTTCCTGACCGTCATAGGTAATCGTGCGGCCACCACCTGAGGTCAGATTGCCGTTGGCGTCATAGGCATACGTGAGGCTGCCGGCCTGGGTCACCGCATGGGGACGGGCCGCGACCGGGCTCGGGTAGGTATAGCTGCCGACCTGCGAGTTGTAGGTCATGTTGTCGGCAGCGTCGTACTGGAACGTCTGGGTGTAGCTGGAACTGTCCAGGTTGGTGGCCGAGATCAGCCGGTAGGCTGTGTCGTAGCCATAGCTCCAGTTGCCGTTGGCCCGGTTGGAGGCGACGGTGGTGATCAGCCCCCTGTTGTTGCGGGTGTAGCTCTCGGTGAAGATCGTCCCGCCGGAGTTGCTCGACGTGATCGACAGCAGCCACTGCCGGTTAGGGTCGTAACTGCGGGTTTCCGTCACCCCGTTGGCATAGGTGGTCACCAGCGGCTCGAAGGTGGCGGTACGGGTGATATTGGTCACCAGACCCGGAATGCTCTTCAGGTTGCCGAATTCGTCGTACTGGTAGGTCTCCGTCGCCGACGGCAGCAGCTCGCCGTCGGAGAAGCTCCGGCGCAGCAGCTCGCCATGGGGGGCATAGGTGTAGCTGTGCTCGTAAGCTGTGCTGTCCACCGTCCAGCCCTGGCGGATGACATTGCCCTGGACGTCATAGTCCTTTTCCACCGTCGCGGCCGTATTGGCCACCGTGGTCAACCGGCCGATGTTATAGGCACCCGTCCGCGCCTGGTCGTAGCTGTAGGTGGTCACATCGGCGGCCAGAGCCACAGACGACTGCAGCACCAGCGTCACTGAGCACACCGTCGCAAGCGCCTTGCGCAGGAACCGGATTGTTCGCCGCCGTCTGTCCATTGCACTCGGTAACTGGTCCACTCTCAGAAACGCCCGGGATTGATGATCCTGCATGCCTGCCCCCGCAGTCTTAAATCCGTACCTAATGGAAGTGTTCACACATCAGCCTCATGGCCAGACGAAGCTCTTGTCCGACTGCCCCTTGTAGATCCGCATCACATTGGTCGACGGCCAGTAGAACGAGAGATCCGCATTGCTGTCGCCGTTGGTGTCCGACACCAGGACGTGCTCGGGATTGGAGTTGATGCCTCCTGTCGGGATCGGGTCGGCCACCTGGATAAAGCCGTTCGACGCTGTACCGAAGTAGAACCGGTTCGTTCCGGCTGTCAGCCAGTAGAACATCAGGTCGTCCCGACCGTCGCCGTTGTAGTCGCCAACCACGACCTTGTCTGGGTCGCCGTTGATCGCCGCGGTCGCGATCGGAGCCGAGACCCAGGTGAACGTGTTGTTCGTGTTGCCGAAGAAGAAGTGGTTCGTGCCGTCATGCGACCAGTTGAACATCAGGTCGTCACGGCCGTCGCCGTTGTAATCCCCGGCCCGAACTACCTCGGGATCGCTGTTGATGGTGGACGCTGCGATCAGAGAAGGCACCCAGGTAAACGACCCATCCGTGTTGCCGAAGAAGAAGTGGTTCGTACCATCGTGGGACCAGTTGAACATCAGGTCGTCGCGGCCGTCGCCGTTGTAGTCGCCAACCACGACCTGTTCCGGATCGCCGTTGATCGTGGTCGTCGCGATCGGAGCCGAGACCCAGGTGAACGTATTGTCCGCATTGCCGAAGAAGAAATGGTTCGTCCCGTCATGTGACCAATAGAACAACAGGTCGTCGCGGCCGTCGCCATTGTAGTCTCCAACCCGAACCACATCGGGATCACCGTTAATCGTGGATGCCGCGATCGGGTGCGACACTTCCGTAAAGCCATTGATCGACTTGCCGTAGTAGAACCGGTTGGTGCCGTCGTGAGCCCAATTGAGCATCAGGTCGTCGTTGCCGTCGCCGTTGAAGTCTCCGACCACAACCCGATCGGGATCGCTGTTAGCAGACGTTATCGGGATTGGATTGTACATCAGCGAGAAGCCGCCGTCGGCCCGGCTCAGGTAGACGCGGTTTTCCCCGACATGAGACCAGAGCCGGAAAAAGTCGCTCCGGCCATCGCCATTGAAGTCCCCGGTCGTCAGAACGGTCGCCGTTCCGATCGAGCCGACGCTCGGATCGTCCGGCCAGATGTAATCCGGATTGTTCAAGATGGCGGAGCAATCCGGGAACTGGAGTGCGTCCTTGTCGACGGACTTCTGGGTCATCCGGCCAAGGGCATCGTAGGTGTAGGAGATCTGGGCGCCGCTGGCGCTGCGGTGTTCCACCAGTCGGTTGGCATCGTCATAGGCCATCTGCTGGCAACCGAGATCCGGATCGATCAGCGACGTCTTGTTGCCATGTCGATCATAGCCGTAAGACCAGGCCGCCCCGTGCGGATCGGTGATCCCGATCATCCGCTTGAGCACATCGTAAGCAAAGCTGGTGCGCAGGAGTTCTGAGCCGTCATACCGGTCCCGGTAGACCTCGTTGCCGAAGGCGTCGAAGTGGCTCACCCGCTTGTTGCCCAGTTCGTCGATCGTCTCCACCGCCCGGAACGCATCGCCGCCGATGTAGTGGGTCGTGATCTCGGTTCCATTCGAATGATGGATCAATCTCTGCCGGTCGAGACCGTCATAACGATAGTCCGTCCAGTACACTGTATCGCCCTGTTTGAAGGGAAGTGTCTCGCGCAGCAGAACGCCCCGCGTGTCGTATTCCTTCAACACGCGCACCGAGCCGCTGAGCCCGCCGGCCAGTCCGGCCTGACGGGTCTCCACGGTCCGCCCCAGACCATCGAAGTACTCCTGGACGTAAATATTGCCCGAGCCGTTGGGATGGACCTTGCTCGTCTGGTTGTAGCTCTGGGTCGCATCGCCCCAGTTCTGATAGGAATAATTGATCTGCCCGCCGCCCGGCAGATCCGCCCGTGTCTTGCGGCACAGCGCGTCATAGGCGTAGCTGGTCACGGCGCCGTTCTCGTCCGTCTCCGTCAGCGGCACGCCACAGCTCTTGTCCCAGCTCTTCAGCATCTTCTGTCGGCTGTCGGACGAATAAAGCGGATTGCGCACCTCTTCCGGGAACAGGTGATAGGCACTGTCATAGATGTAGGTCGTGGTGTTGCCGAGGCCGTCCGCTTCGCTTACCACGTTGCCGTAGGCATCGTAGCTCGTCACCTTCAGGGTCAGCTTGTCGTCCGCCCCGTTCCCGGTCCACTCAGAGACATTGGTCTCAAGTCCCGCGACCGGTGGCGTTGTTACGGCCTGGTTGTCAAAATAATGCCAGCGCCGCCATTTGACGTCGTCGGTGTAGCTGTACACCGTGCCGGAATTGACCGTCTCGACCGCCCAGGCATTGACGATGTATTTGGTCGTATTCGGGTAGGCCCAGCGATAGTGGATCCACTCGTCACCGGTGAGATCGTCGTCCCCGTAGTTGATGGTGGTGGTTCGCAAGCCATAGCTGTCGTAGGCATATTGGACCCGGTTGGTCGACGTCGTTCCGTCCAGATAGGTATAGGTCACCGTCTCCGTGTTCAGTGACGTATAGGGTTCTGTCGTATCCTGAACCGAATAGGTATTCTGGACCTTCTGCAGCGCCGTGCCGCTCCCGTCCCTGCGGATGACCTCTTCCACCTTGCCGATCGAGGCCAGATCCTGGCGGTAGGTGGTCTCGATGGTTGGATGACCACTCTCGCCGGAAAGCTGCGGCAGGGTCGCCGTGATCTTGCGGAAGCCCAGGAACCGGCGATGTTCCCAGTCCCACTTGGCGCCTTCGTAGGCGTAACTGGTCGTCGCGTGCACGTCCCGGCCATCATAGCTCTCAAGCGACGTCACAACGCTCAGGTTCATCGGAAAATCAAGCTGGGTCTCGGCAACGTGATGCGCATAGGCGACGCTCACCTCCGCCCCCAAAGGTTGGTGCGCAACCTTTAGGAGATCCGGCTTCTCCGCGATGAACGTATAACGCTCGGGGCCGAAAACCTGATAACGACCATACGGTTGACCTATACCGGCATAATTCGTCCTTTCGGTTTTAAGTGCCGCCTCCAGTATGCCATCCGCGTCCGCGTCACGCAGATCCGCAATCCCGCCCCCGGGGAACGTTTCGGTGGAGTTGTTCATTCCGGGTATCAGCTCGAAACTGTCACCGCGGTTCAGCCATACGTAGGATTTCCCTGGGTCTTCACCATCCGTTTGTCCAACGTAAATGAAGTCATCACGACCGTCACCATCGACATCATTGGTAAAAGGTCTCGGCCTGAAAAACCCATTTGAAATATCCGTGCCAGTCAGCACAATTGCCGGGCCTTGGACAAGCGTGTTGCCTGCCATGTAGAAGATCCGGAAGTGATCCGTACCGTTGGTACTCACGATAAAATCCGTCGCGCCATCGCCGTTGAAATCTCCGGGTAGAACAAAGCCACTGGCGACCGGCGCAATCGATTGGGCAAAAGCGGTATTGAAGGCATTCACGCCGTTGGAATAGCGGAACTCAAGCGTACCAGTCCCCGCATTCTGCCACCGATAGAGATCCGACAAGCCGTCTCCATTCAGGTCGCGCGCGCTTCCCCCGGTTGACGGCACACCCGACCAACTCTGACTGCTGCCGGAAGCCGTGTATTCCTGGGTGATAATATCGTTCTCATCCTTCTCAATTGCATCATCCAAGCCGTCGCCGTCGAAATCGGCAACTGTCTGGGGCGCGCTGCCGGAATAATGATCTATGAGATTACCGATCCCGCCACCCGAATAGGTTTGCCAATGAGATCTGATCCGGATTTCCTTGGTCAGATCATGCTGCTTCTTCAGGAAAGCGACCCTTTCCCAATCCGGGCAGTGCACATACCCCAGCGGGATTTGTGATGTCGTATATTCACCCGTAAAGGAATTCGAATAGGTACAAATTTCCACTTCCGCGGGATATGGATCACTACTTTGCGCGTCGTCAAACAGACTATCATCTCTGCCCATATAGGCTGTCCTGACAACCTTATGAACCTGCCGGTCGGCTCCGAAATCGCCGTAAAACGTCTGGAAACCCGTGAGGTCTTCCCTATACGTTCCTTCATGGCTCACACTGTTCGCCACCTGATGCACGGCAGGTGCTGAACCGGTATACTGGAACGTATAAGCCGGCATCACCGTGCCGCTGAGCAGAACGCCGTTGGAGATCGCAGCATCCCGGCCCACCTCCTGCAGGCTCGTCAGCAGGCTGCGCCCCGTTGCCGGACTTTGGGTATAACTCAGGAAATAGGCCCGCAAGAATTGCCCGGCCGCCCGCACTTCCACGCGTGCCAACCGCTTCGAGACCGACCCCAACGCCAGAACGGCCCCATAGGTGATCGTATCCGGACGTTCCTCCCAGGCAAACCGGATCTCGCCTGCGTCATAGGTCACCGTGCTGATGCGGCAGTCGACAATGTTGTCGCAGGTGTAGTCGTAGACCACCTGCTGCCCGACCGTATCGGTCTTGGATTGCAGCAAATAGCGGTAGTTGTTCAGGAGAGCGGTCTCCCCGCTATTGGCCGGGGAATAGCTGCTGAATTCGGCAAGAGGAGCGTAGATGTATTTTGTGCCGTCCCTGGCCGTGATCTCCCACTTGTTGTCGGCCGATACGTATTTGATACGCTGATAGTTCTCGACCCATGTCGCGTGGGTGCCGCCCGCACCACAGCCGGCCCCGGTATGACTACCGCAGGCGATCAGTTCCTGCCCGTCCAGAACGTAGATATCGTCGTCGAAATCTGGAATGCCGCGTCGGGCAGAGTTCGCCCGTTGAATGGAGGACAAGCCGCGGATATGCCAGCCTGCCCCGACCACACCATCAGGGCCGTAGCTATTGACCTTGGCGGAATCGTAGACGAGCCCCAGCTTCGGCTCCAGCCCGCGCTGCTCCGGCACTTTGAAATCGATCCGCTGGGAAAAAGCGCCGGTATAACCGACGTCATCAGGCGTGGCAGCCGGCTTTGACTCTACCGGCGTAACCACCTCTTGCGCCAAAACCGGCCCAAAACCTATCCCGGGCGAGGCGGCCAAGAATACAGCCGATAAGACACACGAAACCACTCGCTTCACACCCGCAATCCCTTGCAGGCGCGCCGAAACCACCAGCCCCATCATCGCCCCCGATATGGTTAAATCTATCAGGGATATTTACTCGCATAGAGGGCGACAAAAAAAAATAACCCCCAATGCCGCAACCAGAAATTTATTCAAAATGGGCAGAAGCCCCTACGTCAAAACGCACAGCGAGGTTGTGGATAAACATCCCCACCCTCGTCTCGAAACATCGATGTAGGATACGGCAAGGCATACGGACAAAAATGCTTTCGGGAAAAGGGGCCTACAGCTGCTATGGAAAATATCGGAAAATAGAGGGAACCAAATACCAGAGAAAGAGCAAAGATTTCGATTATTCTTTTCGCGGTAATTGGGGTCACCATCATTCCCGCGGCATGCGGCTTAGGGTTTGCCGGTATGATTACCAGATTGGGCTTAGCGGCCTCGGCTTATCGCTGGGCCACAGCCTAAAGCGCCCTTAAATGTCCGCGCCCACCCCTTGAAAACCATCCGCAGGCGAATTGCTCTTCCCCGCGCATCCATAGACACGCGGGGAGTTGATCGAATAAGTACGCTCAATCGCAGATCCCGCCATGCGCGACCGCCTGCTCTAGGCTGTAACCAGGCACCTCGAAGGCAAAGATCTGATAGGCATCGCCTTGATGCACATATCCAGCGAAGAAGAACTGCTTTCCTGCATATGCGCCAAAGCCATTCTTCGCATTCACAGTGCCGCAGATCTTCCCAACCGCGCCATCATTCATTTTCTCGACGATGTCGAAGGTGAAAACCGCTGAGTACGGGTCATTGAGCACATAGGCGGCCCTGTTTCGAATGGCCTGCTCAAGAGCCGGGTCAACCTGCTCCGCCCTCGCCAAGCCGCCTCCCAAGCCCGCTACAAGCAGTCCGAGAGCTCCAATTCGCATCGCTTTATTCATGATCGTGATCCTTCATCGTGAGTGATCATGACGCGATAGGATGCCGGTCGATCGGCGCCAAGGGATTTTCCAAAACCGAGAAATTGGCTGATTTCTGCCGATTTAATCAAATTATCAATCTTACTAGTAATATGTTTTCATTTTTCACTTGATATAATTGATTGATGCAGGCATAACATCCTCACCATCAACGAGGAGCCTGTTCCGTGTCCGATCGCCGATATGCAGATTTTAGTCCTGAAGAACGTGCTGAGCTGTTTCATGAGAATTACGGCAACGGGCTCGACGGCGCGCGCACCTTCGAACACATCCTGCTGGCAGCCGGTGACTATCTCTCGAAATTGACAACCAAGGTCGCAGCCGATGCCGCGATGACCGCACTCGTAAACATCTGGCTGAACGCTGACGTTGAATATAGGTCCGAATGGCGCGCTTACGTTTCCGACAAATGGTCAGAGTTCTTCTCTGACACCGACCGGGGTGCAGCAATGCACGATCTGCTCGCTTATGCCGAATACGGCATTGTTCTGCACAACAGCAGCGACAAAAAAGAGCTGGCAGCTCATATCGTATCGTTGATCGAGAAGATTGACGCCTTTTGGCAATGGACTCCGATCAAGCAGTGGCACCTCGAGGAGCTTGATGAGATCGGCCCTCTCCTCACCTGGGCGAAGGGCCGCTGGGCTCTGGACAATGGTGAGCCGATCGAGCCGGCTGCACTAGCTTATCTTGGCAATGTCTCTGAGCGATCGATTCGCAATCTTATGTCCAAGAAAGAAAAGGGCCTGCGTTCGGAAAACGGCAAGGTGCTCGCAAGCGATGCCCTAGAATGGCTCTCGCCACGCCCCGACTATTGGGACTCCGTTTGGCAGCGCCAGGAGCTCAGCGACCTATATCCGGTCCAGCATGCCGAAGAAGAAGCTTACGTCTTCGTACCCGTCTCCCGAGACGGCAGCATTTTCCATCCGGGCTTGTGCGGCAAACATGGCTACCGTGTTGGCCCTAAAGAGCAAGAGCGCGACTTTGCCACCTTTGAGGAGGCACTCGCGGCTCTTCAGTCCCTCTCCAAGCCGTATTGGCGTCGTCAGAATGCCAATTGTGCTTGGGTCCTGATTTCAGGCGTACGCTGGGAACGTCTCAGCGAAAGCGACCTGCAAAAGTTTGCGGACGACCCTGAGAGGCGTCTGCAATCTGCTCTCTGATCTGACGAACATCAAGCGACCAGAGAGCGTCAACCCGCCCAATACCGGGCATCGCCAAATGCCAGACCTGAACAACTCGGAGATTTCCGAGAACGAACTCGGCTGGCTAATTGAAAGGACTGAAAATTGGAAACCTCAATGAAAAAATTCTCAAAACTCACTTTGGAGTACTTTGTGGATATGATCCGCACCATCGATGACCATAACGTTCGCGCACAGGATATGTGCTTCCGTGATTTTTTCCCGAATTTTATGACGACGGATAAAGATCGCCTTGATGAAGATTTTTATGACGATGTAACTGACTTATTCGACATTAATCTTACGGCCGATTTGGTTCTATCTATTCATAAGTACGTTGACCATTCCTGGGAAGAGATCGAGCGCTTCTTAAATCTACACACCTCTAGAAGCGTGAATTTTCTTCAGAAGGTTAGTTTTTCTGCGCATGCAAGATGCTTGTCCGCAGAGCAGATTGCTGTTCTTTTTCATACGTGGACCGCGTATGTCCGTGAGGAAATCATCAATTATGTTGGGGAGCAGGAAATTAAGAACGATCATCAGGCGGCAATGTATTCGCGCTCGGCAAACCCCGATCATCAGGTCGCAGCTCACAAGTACTATGCAATGACAACTGAAACCAATCAGTCTACCGCACAGATAAGCGAGGTCTGCACCGCCCTGCCTGGGTTGTCTAAGGGCATCCTGCACACCTTGCTTCGCAACACCAAGACCGACTCCGGAAAGTCCCCTAGCAATTCTTTCGCTGAAGTACTGAAGGCTTTAGTCGTGCAGACCCGCGCCCTTCAGGCATCGGCTAAGTACGCGGAATGGCTAATCGATAAGCATAGCGACGCAAGTACTCCTTTCTGGGTCGAAATAGAGAAGGATTTGGAAATCACGAGGGAAAATTCGACCTACGCTATCGAATGCATTCGCCCTTTTCGCAAAGCGCTCCCAAAGGTCTACGATAGGCTTGTAAACGCGAAAAAATGGGAAGCCGAAATGATTGGCCGCCTCATCGACATTCGCAGCGACCGGCGTATCCGCTCCGCGACCCAGGCTCGGATCTATTGCCGCTCTGCGTTTGCCGAGCACCGGTCACAGGGCCTTCGCTATCTCACTGCAGGCCAGAACAATACGCGTCGCGCCCAGCGCGTTATGAACGGCTAGTCCCCATTTCCGGCCACCGGTCGGGAGTACCCACATCCGTCAAAACCTGACTCGCTATCAAGGAGGTTCATCATGGACAGCCATAGGACACGTGCGTCCAACAGCACGCCAAGCTACGAATTGGTCGAAGATGTCGCACGCCTTCTCCAGGTCACGTCCGATGACCTCCGCGAGCGTCTTTGCCCTGACCGGGCACAGCAGATCCCCGCGTTCTGCACATGGCTCAGGGGCGCTTCGATACCCCCTCAGGCTCTTCCAGAAATCCGTCGGGAATTCATGAACTCAAGAACGCCCGACCTGGTGCAGATCAAAGCCCGCTTCGAGCACCTGTACTGCCATCTCGCCAACGAAAGGAAGCACTAAAATGGAATATAATCCCTCTGCCTCACTCGATGAGTCTACCGATTGCGTATCGTCAGAACGCCTGACCGCGGAAGAGAAAAAGGCTTTGAAGTTCCACGATTTCGACAGGGCTCGTGGCCGCTTCGAAGGATGCAAGACCGAGGTCATCCTGGAATTCCTTGCCGACATGAAATCACGGATCGATGAAGGGGGCGAGAATGCCCAGGAATTCGACGGAATGGTGGTCAAGGACTTTATCGCTGCGAACATCGTGCTGAACGAGCGGGTCGGCATCAGGCACGATCCCGCTCCCGCCCCGGCTTTTCGTCCGCAGCCGAACCGCAGCTGGCAGCCGAGAAAAAACGAGCAGGAGCTATCCAATGTCGTTCAGGTCATCGATCTGCATTTCTTGTGGCGGCACGGTCTTCGCTTTTCTGATGACACCCTTGAGGCTATCGTCTTCGGCGATACGTTCGATTTCGATGCGGCCTGTCTCTTCACCATCACTCGGGGCACAATCCTCGAGAAGTTGGAGGCCCTTGGGCTCGATGATGACTACGGACCGCATTTCAGCCGCCTTGGGAACGCCGTGCTGCGCCCACCCAGAGACCGGGATCATCAGAACTGGCTCAAGAAGGCTCGTGATCGCGTCTTGAACAAGCTCAGCAGCCGCCCGGTACCTGGAAGTGCTGATCGCCGGGAATGGGCAGACATTGTCGCGGCAGATGGATTGCTCGAACGCCTTGAGCACGCTTCAGATGGTCGTCCCTTGATGGCCATTACCGCGTTGATGGGCCGGCACGTTAGTGAACGGCCGAAGGAACTCGAACGCAAGCTCGGGTGTGCCTTGAACGCGATGCGCAGCCCGACAAGGTCCAAGCAGGGCAAAAACAATGCTGCCGCATAGAAATGACAAAGCAGAAGGCGCCGGAAGCGTTGGAATTCTGCAGCCGGTGAAGCTTTTGAAATTCAGTAGCTCATTAGCTTCTTAGCGTGAATAGATCATATCTCAGGGAGCGTCGCTCCGGCCTTCGCCTGCGGCTCAGGCACGGTCGCTCGCTCCCGGATCTTGATGTGTTCCGGAAGAGAGAGTGTGAAAGGGAGAGAGACAAGAAGGTTCCGGAAGCTCAGTGAGGTCTCTCTGTACCCGGAGGAAGATAGGAGAGGGTCCGGGCGTCGCCTACGGCTCCGCACCTCCCCTCTCCCGGCTAGATCTCTGATCCGGATGATACCGACACAAACGACGAGAGACACTGGTTCAGGCTCGTTCCGGCTGTCCCAGCCGGGTTGAGCGTTCTTTGACAAGTTTAGGACCACGCGGCCACGTTCCGGGGTTTGGTGCCATGCCTGTGTTAGCCACACAGCCGGGCCGCTGATGCCCGTGTCCAGCGTTAAGCACCGGAGCATTTCCTCAGCGTCGCACCCACGCTCACACACTCGCAGGAACCATCCTCAAGCTCACCGGCGAGCATCCGAGTTTCAAGTGCGACGAAGACGAATGCCAGAACACGGAACGCGCCAGCACGCTCCCCTATCGATCCTCCATCGCGGGTATCGTCAGGGCGAGCGAACGATTTTCATCGAGCACGCACCTTACCTTCCTGCAAGCGCACTCAGTGCGGATAGCAAGAAGAACCAAGGCCTTCCGCCGCATCGATACCGTTTGTGTGAACTTACGCAACTGGTTTACCGGCAACGAATGCTCGTCTCGCGGACACTCAGACCGCTCGTGCCGAGACCATATTGGCGATCGAGGCAGCATCTATTTCTTGCGACGCGATCTATTTCATCAGCCGGCTTAGTCGACTTCACCGATTTGTAACTGGGAGCCGAATATCTCGCTTTAGATTACGATCGAACGAGCGACTGCCATGCCCTCGGATCGAAAACACCGGTTTTCGTGTTGACTTAAGGAGCACATAAGTTGACTTTTTCCGGCCTGTGACGCGGCCCAGATGATTAAAATTGAACAGCAGACCTGTCGATCCACCCTGATATTGGTTAGCGCGATGTTCGCCCATAGAAGTCCATGTCAACTTAAGTCAACATAAGTCAACATTCCGGGGACTGGGTGACCGGCCATATGGCTCCGGGGATTGGCATCGCTTCCCCTGGTGGACCCATAACGCATCCCCTTCGCACCCACGCGGATTTCCTAGGACTTCCAGTTCCGGCGTCCTAATCGGCGGGTTTCTGCACTTCGGAGTGGGAAAACACCCGACAGGTCATTCCGCCCATCCTACACTAATGCTCATCGACGTTTCTGGAAGTGAGCAATGACAAAGAACAAGACGATCTCTGATGCATGTAAGGCATGGCTGAAGCGTTGCGAGCGCGACGAGCTGGAACGCGCGACACTGCGCTCTTATCGTAATCACGTTGACCATCACATTGATCCGGCGATTGGCGATCGGTTGCTGGCTGATCTCTCGCGGTCCGATGTCCGCGACTTCGTTGATGATATGCTCGACAAGAACTCTCGCGCTATGACTGACAAGGTGCTGCGGTCGCTGCGCTCGGCGCTGAATGAAGCAATGGATCGCGAGTGGATCGACAACAATATCGCACTGTCAGTGAAGCTGCGTCGGTCGTCGCGCAATGCACCGGATCGCATCATTCCGACCAAGCCCGAGATCAAGGCCATGATGAACACCGTTCCGGCGAAACATCGCCCGTTGATCATCACGGCGATATACACCGGCATGCGCATGTCAGAGCTTCGCGGCCTGCGTTGGGAAGATGTCGACTTCGAACGATCCATCATCCAGGTGCGTCAGCGGGCCGATCGCTTCAATCAGATTGGCAAACCGAAATCCAAGTCCAGTCGCCGTGATATTCCGATGGCGCCCAGTGTGAAGAAGGCATTGATGGCGTGGAAGGCTGACTGTCCGACTGGCGAGTTGGATCTGGTCTTCCCGAACGGCATTGGCAATGTCGAGAGCCCGTCGAACATTTCTAACCGGGTGCTCTATCCTCTGCTGATCGATGCCGGGATCATCAATGCAGAGGGAAAGCCGAAGTTCTCATTCCATGCGCTGCGTCACGCAGCAGCCTCGCTGTTCATCGAACAGGGTTGGCCCGCCAAGAAGGTGCAGACGATCCTCGGGCACTCATCCATCACCATGACCTTTGATGTCTATGGGCATTTGTTTGATAATGCCGAGGACGATGTCGATCTCTTCGCGAAGCTCGAGGCTGATCTAGAGGCGGCGTGATTAATCACCGCCTCTTCTGAACTTGACCTTCTTAAGGGTGCTGCTCTCGGGATTCCGTTCCGCAAGCTGGTTGAGGAACTTCCGCAAATTAGCACTGGTCCATAATTTGCCACGGGCGGTGGGCACCTCTCTGGCCTTGAGATCATCAAGCAATTCGCGAATAGTAAGCACCCGGTCGACCTGATCACCAAAGACCCGCTTGTGCGACAGTAAGATGTTGACCGCCATAAACTCATCTTCGACTTTCTGTGCTTCCTCGCCGTGACCCTCTGCACGCATACGCTGAAACCTCATACGTGGCACTTTCCCCACAGCGTCCATCCACTTTTCGATCTCGCGAACGCGTTCCGCCTCCTGAACGGCATGCAGCCTCGGCTTAATGAAGTTCGCAAAATTTGCGTCGCTAGAAGTGAAGACCGGCCTATCGTGAAGCACGCTGTGCAAATGGAGGTTCTGGCCCATAAGGAAGCCCCGCAGCTTGCGGATCTCGTCGCCATTGCTGGCGTCAATCAATCGGCTCGCGTCATCGACCACGGCTAAGCAACCTGAACCTTTGACCAGGGCGATTGACCGTCTAAAGGAAATGTTAGCGCCGTGAAACGGTCGTGAAAACTCTTCCGAAACAAACTGCCAGCCCCTTACCTCGATTTCATGCTCTTCCGCCCAGCGCTTTATATATTCCGTCTGAAACTGAGCGGACGGGTTAAGCCGCACCTCCCGTAGCGAAACATTCTGGCTGTAGCCGCGCACTATTATTAGGCCGATATATGGCCGCTTCGGCTCGTAACTGGGATGCATGAAACACGCTCGAAATGATAAAACAAGAGCGCCGTCATAGCTCACTTAACACGCTGAAGTCACTCGCAAATTGAATCCTTCCGTTGGAATCATAATCCGCGTGTCGGGGGTTCAAGTCCCTCCTCCGCTACCAAATCATACGCTAGAATACTCTAAAGCATTCAAAAACCACGAATATCTGCGAAATCGCACTGCTCATGACTATGAGCTTGATGGTAGCGGTTCGGCGTGGTCATGGATTGCAGCTCCAATGCCCCCAAAATAGCAACCAACGTAGTGGTGCCTCGGACTTGACGAGTCGTCGGCCGACGACTGGCAGCTTTGCGCCGCCAATCTAGACGTTCGACTGCTACCCCATAGGTCCCAAAAGCAGCCGTTCGTTGCGGTCAAAATGAAGGTGAGGAAAGCGGACCTTCCCGACTTTTGCCGCAGCTACGATAATGACTGCGTTAGTGCGGCTGGCGGAAACGAAAAGCCAAATCCACGCGTTAAAAACTGTTGTTTGTATACCAAGTCGATCACTTAGCCTTTGAGTGGGCAAGCGCTTGACGGTTGAGAAAAGCTCGCGCTCTAATCAAAATGCAAAAGTCGCTTTGTGTTTGATCCCTTGTGGGCCCCGCCTTTTCTTGAAAACAAGGAGTGGAATGCAATGAAACCGAACAGACGAGATGTTTTGGGCGCAACGGCAGGTGCCACTTTTGCACGCATATCTGCTGCAACTGCCGTCCTCAAGCGCTATAAGCATCCGCCTCACGTTGACCCCCGGTCGCACCCGACTGAAAATCGCTGCTCAGCTCCGCTCGACACCACGTGAATCGGGGTCAGTGTTCCAATTTTGACCCCACTGTTCGGTTTGCTTCACCCAACTCCGGGCGATCCCTCCACCGAAGCCAATACCCGGTGCGCCCAAAAAAATTTGACTCAATAGCTTATCTTGGACAACCATAACTCCTAGTTGTAGACGCCTTGGCGAGTGCCAGCTTGGTATGGCCTCCCGCCGCGTCTCCAAGCGCGAAAGGACTGGCGATGGGATGCAATTGGTTTTTTTCTTTGGGCGCACTTGTTACTATTACAACCTTTCCAACGTTAGTATTCGCGGCCTGCCCCCCCGGTGCTCGTATTGACGATATTTCTCCACCGACAGATGTCGCGCGCACATTTATTCGAGAAGGACCAGGAGAGTATGGCAAGAGCCGCGCAAGTGGAAACCCACATACCGGTGTAGATATTTTGACTAGGGCTAGTTACGATGATCGGTCCGCTTATGCTGTCTATGCAATGGCGGACGGAGTGGTGGCCTATGCACAATTCAACGGCGGCGGACTGGACCAAGGTTTCGGGAATGTTGTGATTATCGATCATGGCGCGGATTGTTACACGATGATGGCCCATCTTTCGAGCGATCCGTTCACTCCAATGCCCAGCGATCCCTCTGCAGCTCTACTCGTTTCTGTCGGACAATCTGTCTCCCGCGGCACTTTGGTTGGGTACTTCGTGGACATGTCGGCGGGCGTTCATTCGACTGGCAATGCGATGCGCACCGCTACAGGTGCTCGCTGGCAAACCCACTTTGAGTTCATCAACGCGCCGAGTGGCCGTACGGGCCCCGGACGGATCGCTGACATCATCGGTTCAGATGGTCGGCGAGTTGATCCAACGTCCACTCTGCTCAGTCTCGGGTACCAAATCGAAGACATTGTCAACTGAGCTGTTCATTGCAAATTCCCGGCTGAGGCCGATCAAGACAGCACTATTTGCTCTGACCGTAGTAACCTTTTCGCCCATTAGATTGGGCATTGCGAAATAGGATCAAGAGGGAATGCATTTGATAGAAACGCAATGCTTATGAGTTCAATCCTGAGCCAGTCTTGCCGTATTTCTTCAAGCGGCAAGTTTTTCCGAGGTCGCGCCCCGCGAAAAGCGCTTGTTCTGAGGCGGCTGAGCAATTCTTGGGCTAGTACTCGCAATCTTTATTAATCTCAAATCACCCATCGGTGAATTGGACAAGGACATCCCATAATGTTTGAGGCCGATTGGAAGGCCGCACAGGCCTACGCCAACGAAAGCTTTAGACCAAGGCTCCGTCGCTATTCATTGGCGAGCAGATCATGGTTTTGGCTGTTTGGCTTGCTGTTGTCGTGGGTTGCTGCGCTATTTGTTTTATTTTTCCTTACTGCTTATCGACCGGCCCTACCTTTCGACGGCTTCAAATCGCTGGAAGTCGCTTGGAGCAATGCTGAAGCTGACGCCGATGATCAATTCGCGCAAATGCACAATCGCACCTCGGCCATGTCGTTGCGAGAATACTTGGGGCGCGCCGTTGGGGCCATTCCTCCTGCTTGCGCCATCACGCAAGGTAAATTGCTACGTCCCACAGGATCCGAAACACCGGGGCAACCTGGAATCCTTGCCCTGTTGGGATACGACCAGGGCGAAATAACAGAGCCATACACACCATGCCTTTGGCGCGATGATCCCCGCAGCATTCTGGCAGCCTTGTCGTTTGACGTGGGTCCGATTCAGAAGTTCACCCTGCTCATTCTAATCATCGCATTGTTCATGCTGCAGAGGAACAAATTCTTTCGTGCTGTCGAGGAAGAGGCTTGGCCAGTTAATGATGAATTGAGGAATGCGAACAAACCGGGGTGGCGCGACAAGATTGAGATGGTTGAGGTGTTTGACGCCGACAATCAGCCTGTTCTTGATGAAAACGGCCAACATAAGAAAGAGCGAATCGAAAAAACAGTACGGATGCCAGAAGTCGTGCACCATCCAGTACGTTACATTCGCCCGAGCAACGTTACCGAGACAAAGGGAAATCCGATCCCTCAGCACATGCTCGCCCAAACGTTTTTTCCCACACAGGATTTGCTGCTTGAGCCGATGACAGCGGAAGGGTCGGCGGTGAGACGCTATGAGCAAGGATTGTCCGAAGTTGAGAAAGAACTGTATGACGCAGTAGGCAATCAAAGCCTTCGCGGCCCTGTCGACCTAATAAAGGACGTTCTCAAGGCAGGAGCGCACAGCGGAAAGGTCGGCGATTCCGAACGGCGCATGCGCGTCGCAGTGTATGAATACACATCGTCACTGTCAGATCGGCTCGACATGGCGCACTACCTCATGTGGCTTCTGCCTACCGTTGGTTTTTTGGGCACGATCTACGGCATCAGCGCCAGCCTTGTTCGCGCCAAAGGCCTATTTGGCGGCGAAGCGGACCTTGATCCGAATGAGTTTTCCAAGAACATCGAACTGGTGGTGGATGGTTTGGGAGTCGCTTTTGACACCACCTCCATGGCTCTTGTTTGCTCGGCCTTTCTCTACTGGCGCCTCGTTCGGGCCGAGCAGGACATCCGTACCTTGAGCATCCGGGCTCGGGATAGCCTGTCCAACTTGCTGGTGGATAGGCTGGTTGATCGCGTGATTGAATTTCCGCCGAACGGATTGGGGACCGAAGCGTCCGCCCCTGCTGAAACTGGCAAGCCCGTTGAAGTGCCGACCTCAGCGGCTGCTGCGCCGTTCGATCTAGACGTACGCGGGCCAGATGTGCAGGACGCTGAACCAGTGGTGGACGACGAACCAGCTGCAGCGGGCACTGACGGCTCGCCCGGCGCCATCCGGTAAGCTAAAGGACGTTCGCAGTGTCTGACTTTCGCCATCTCGAAAGACCACGTTCCCGGCCCGAGTTCTTTGGGCTCGCGACGCTCGACACGGTAACATGTGCGCTTGCGGGCGGAATTGTCCTGATGATCCTCATGGCCGCGCTGACGGATCGCAGCGCGCCGGTCAAACTGACGCCGCTGCGCGCCATCTTCGAGAGCGGCGAAGCGAGGGATCCGACCCCGGCCGAGCGTGGGGTCAGCGAAGCCGCCGCGGCAGCGCGGGACATGTACAACCTCGCTGTGGTGTTCATTTCGGCACCTTCTAACAGGGATGCGGTAGCACAAGTCAGCGCTGTGGGCCAAACCTGCGCCCTAGCCGAGGTCGAAGCGCGCATCATGCGCGAAGCCGGAAGCCATTTCCTGTCGGATGATCCGGGTGCCTCGACCGCACTCGGGATTTGGGCGGCCGGTAATCCGGCAGGTTGCCAACGTTTTGAAGTGCAATCGCCGGTCACCACCACAGCCCCTTGCAGTGTCGTTTTGGTCACTGGCGGGCACTATGACGTCCGACGTTTTCCTAATTGCAACGTCACGTTTGTCTTTACTACTGCCTTTACAGAGCAAGGCGATGCGGTTTTCCGTTTCGAGCGCGGGTACTGAAAATGCGACGTGCGCGAGCCGGATTTGCCTGGGTATCTATGATGGACCTGCTCTTCGGTCTCTTTGGCGCGCTGGTGATCCTGACGGTCCTGATCGTTCTCAAACTTGGACGCGACAGCGGTATCGAAGGAAAGAGCTTTCATCTAATCACGCTCGATGCCGAAGCTGTCCAGGATATTGCGCCGCTGCATCGCGCGCTTGGTCGTATGGCATTCGGGTTTCGGGTCACAGACACCAGCTCGATCCCGTGCGACTTTGGCGCGAGTTTCGCACCCGCGGACTGCAATTCCTCCCTGATCAGGCCCGAAGAGCCGGCGCCGTCCGTGGACGCGGTACCCCAGCAGGCGATGTTTCGAACCGGCGTCGTCCCGGTCGAAGGCGAACCGGGAGACCATATCTTGTCGTCGGCCTTGTTCGTGCCCGAAGGGCCGCGCATCACGGTTGCACCATTTCTTTCGAATATCGCCGTCTTGCATGAACTGCCACCGGGTGTCCTGGAGGCCGATCTGCGTCTGCGCGTGAACATTAAGTCTGGCAATATCTTTTGGTCCCCCGCCCCGTTTTGCGTCAGCGTCGAAGAGTTGATCGAGCTTTCGGAGGAGGATGACAGGGGATTGGCGAAACTGGATTTCTGCGCGCTTTCGGCGTGTCCGACCGGAACGCAGGCCAACACGGCCGAGGCGCCATCAGCGCCGCGCACCTGCACACTGAACCTTGATCGACAAGGAGAGGCTCTTGTCTTGGAGTGATCGTTTGCGCGCCGCGCTGTCTGCCGCCGTCCTGTACTGTTTTGGTGTCTCACAGGCGCCCGCCCAGGATGCTGTTGAAGCCGAGATCGAAGCCTTGCGCGCGGCGGCGCATAAGATGGCGGTCGCCTTTGCCTCCGATGCCGTGGAACCGGTGGGTAAAGTCTCGCTCGATTTGATGTTTGTCTTCCAGGAACTAACAGCGCTCCAGAAGAACGCTGCGCTTGTCGGCGAGGTCTGCACACCCCCGGACGCGGACATCACGCTCCGCACGCTGAGCGAGCCGGACTGTCTTGCGGCCTTGATGTCGATGGAACGTCAGGTCTGGCGCTTAGCGGCCGAACTGGCTGCTGATGCGCATTTGATTGCAAGCAAACGGCTGGCCGACACCCTGCCGCTGCCGCCGATCCCGGAAGCGGACTGGACCGAGGCGCGCGAAGCCGAAGTGGCTGAGTGGTGGGCCAGGGCTGCGCCGACGGCGCTCGAGGCGGTGTCGCGGGTGGGACGCGAATGGATCAAGCAGCGCGGCGACGAAGAAGAGATCGCCGATCGTGCGCTGCGCCGACTGGCCCGCGCCTTGCGCCAGATCGAGCAGGAACCAGCCGTGGCGCAGTTGCGCAACGCGGTGAACAGCGCGCCGGAATTCGCCAGTCTGGCGGCACCACTCCGGCTGATCGTAGACCCCGATCAGGCGCTGGAGGACAGGGCCGAAGCGGCGGTGCGGTTTGCTGCGGCCTATGCCGGGCTACAGGCCGACGCTCTGAAACAGGTGTTCTCGGCCCCCATTGACGCGAACACTTGCCCTGAAACACTTCCAAAAGAACTGCGTGATGCGCGGTGGTATCGCGAAGAGCTCTGCACCGCCGCATTCGACCGGTTAAAGGCGGTCTCTGACGCGCTAGACGAGCCGCGCGGGGCCGCCTCTGGCGCCTATGCCGCTCTCGAGGCCGAAATCGAGGCGCGCGCCGCCGAAGTGGACGCCTTTACCGCAGCGCTGACCGAGGCGTTTGACGAGCGCATTCTGACTATCCGGTTGCTCGTTGCCAAGGCCGAAGCCTTGCCTCGCGCTGGGGGCAACTGCACCGATGTCGCGCGCGCCATGGACGAGCCCGAGGAGGCCATCACCGGCCCGCTTAGCGAGGGTCGGCTGCGGCGTGCGGCCGAACGTCTGGCGGGCGTCATGACAGCCTGCGCCGAACAGAGCTTGACCGATCAGCTGACCCTGATGTGCCGGCGCACGCAGTCCGTTCTGGCAGGTCCAATCGAGCGCTTTGACACCCGGATTCGCGCGGTCCCGTCGGCGCTGCCATCGCCCTTCGACAACGACTTGCAGGCGCCATGGGAGGCCTTGGTGTCAGCCGCAGGACGGGACGGGCTGGCGGGGATTTGCGAAGGCACGGTCTCGCTGGATCCCGCCACCCTGAAGCGTAAGGCCGAGGCGCTCGAGGACCCTGCCGCCGCGGCGCTGGAGCGCCTGCAGCGCGCCGCGGTACAGTCCTTGCAGGACAAGGCACTTGCCAGCCTCGAGGGGGTGCTCGACCGCGTGAAAGTGCCGGTTGACGTGACTGCCGATGTCGAAACCGGGCTGACCGCGCTTTGCGACATGGTTGCGCCGCTGAGCCCGGTGCCGGAGGGATCGGTGCGCCGCGCGGTGTCGCAAGCGGTGCTGAACGACCTCGGCCTTGTAGACAATGGCGCGCCGGTTGCCGAAGTGGCGCTGATGTGCACCGAATTGCGCAAGGGCACAGGCGTCTGGACCGGTGCGGCATTCTCGGATGCCTTTAACGCGGTGTTACAGGACTCCTTGGAGGAAACGCAGGCCGCTGCCGTGGTCGCGCGTCTGGATGAGGCCATGGACCGCCTTCAGCAGTCCGGTGATCGGCTCGCGCAACGCGCCGCAACGGCAGCGGTCATTCTCGAGGGGTCTGCGGTGCTGGATCGTGTTGTCAGCATGCAGGCTGACAGCGGGTGCGGGCCCGAGGCGGAGACCGATGAGAGTCCGGCGCTGAACACGGGGCTCGACATGGGGCTTTTGTCGAAGAAGGTCGAGCGCAGGCTTGGCGTCGAAGACGGCCGCTGGACGATCCACCTCGGTGCGGAACTGAACTTGGCAGTCTGCGGCCTGCGTTCGAACGATCCGAAAGCCCTGCATCAGGTTGTCAGCGTCGTTGAGGCCAGCACGCAGTTTTCCGAAGCCTTTGATGTGGATACGGCGACGGATCCGGTGGCGGTGGCAGACCAGTTGCGGGCTGCCATGCGTCGCGCGGTCGAAGAGGCGGAAATCACTGTCGACGAGGCATTGCTCAACGCGCAACTCCGGCGCATCGCCGCTGCGGCAGGGCTCGACCTCGACGCCCTGGCGCGCCTGCGCCTTGGACCGCTCAGCGGCAGCGGCTTTGACAAGCAGTACGGTTTGCTGCTGCGGGTGGCCTTGCCAGAGCCGGTGAACCAGAGTTTCTGCCTCAGCGTCCCTACCGACCCGGCCCGCGTCTCACCAGACTGCCCGTCATTCGAAGATGCCGAATCGGTGGTGGCCGCGATGGCCGAGGCCATAGCGCGGCAAGCCTTCGACGCGCTGGCCGCCACGGTTGGTGCCGAGTTGCAGCGTTTTCTGGCCGATTCCAAGGGTCTGGCCGCCATCGAAGACCTTTTGCAGGACACCGCGGAGATCACCGTGGTGCGGGCCCCGTCGCGAACCAGCGGCGAGATCCTGTCCTGGGTGCGCCTAACCGTGCCCGAGAGCGCCATTGCGGATCTGACGACGATCCACGGCCTTGCGCCGCTTACAGGCGCCTTTGTGTTGCAGACCACGCTCGACGGCGATCGTCTCGACCAGATGATTGTCGAAAGACCCACGGTGAATGGGGTCGCATTGGTGCGGCGTGCCTTGTCCCTTTTGCCCTCGGATTCGGATCTACTGGTCCTGAAGGAAATCGGCGCGCCGGATCCGCTGAAACGGGATGACCTCCCACAGGCACTGCAGGATGTGGCCTCGGCAAGGGATCGGACACAATGTGCTGGTGCCTATGTCGTCTCGGTCGCCTTTGGCCGGCAGGCGCCGGTGCAGGGTCCGCTGGGTTTTGTCTGCGTGCAACCCTCCGGCGATGATCCCTGGCTGGTGCTGGGCCCGGATGTTGAACTCAAAAGCCCGGATGGTGACTGGCGCATTCGGGTGCGCGCCGTCGAAAGCGATGCGAGTGACGACGGAGGCATCTACGACCTCAATGCGCGCGTCTCGTCACGCACACCGCTCTTCGCCGAGGTCGACAACGACCGTGCCCTGTTGCGCATTGATTTGCCACGGGGCGTGGTCAGCCTGCCATCGGATGTCGACGAGAATGCCAAGCTGTATCTCGACATCGAAAACGCCCTGAGCGCGCAATTGCCCAGGGGAGTCCGGGTGCACGGGCTGCAGTTTGCCTCTGAGGGGCTGGACATTTCCATCGATCCCAGTGGCGCCATCGATGAAGCCTGGCGCAGCCTGTCCGACATGCTTTCCGAGGAGGCCGCCGTCTGGCAGGCCTGGGCCGAGGACGTGGGCGAGACGCTGCAAGAGGCAAGCGAGGCCTATTGCGAGCACGTGGTGCCGCTGCAGCGCCTTGGACAGACCCTTGCCGACGGGGTACTGGCCCCGGTGCCCGAGGTGTGCACCGTCAGGGAGCCCGACGAAGGCCGCATCCATTTGCGCGATCAGCAGCTGACTTGGTCCTGTTCCGGCAACAGTATCGCACCGGGCCGTGAGGTCGATTACTGCGACCTCGAACTGCCGGATGACATTGGCCTGTGCGGGGACTCTGTCGACATTCGGTTCGACTGGCGCGGCACGGAGCGTCCGGACAAACCCGAGGTGCGCTCGGCGGATCTCGACGAGTGTATCGAAGACACTATCGATAATCTGCTCCCCCGTGATCAGTTGGGCTACGACAGGATCGAAGTGTCACTCGGGTTCGACGGCGCCTGTTCCGATCTCAACCGCCTTTCGGATTGTGCCATCACCGGCGCCTTCACGCTGGACCTGAGCGACCTCGCAGACCAATTGACCGAAATGGGCTCGGACACGCTGGGGCGGATCTATGAAGCCGAAGCCTGCGGGCTCGACGCGCCGCAGCTAGACGTCACAGCTATGGTCTCGCTCGACGGAACCCTGCGGTTCGGGGCGGGGGCATCGGGGCTTGATGCGCTTGAAACGCGATTCCAACGCTGCGCCGATGCACTCGCCGCTGGCGCCGCCGAGGCTGCGCTGTCCGAAGTCATGAATGAGGTCGATCTGTCGGATCTCTACCAAGGGATTGCCGATGCCGGTTCCTCCGTTCTGGTTGGCGCGACGAACACGCTCGGCGCGACACTGGACGGTGAGGCATCCTGTACGTTGAAGAGCACCGAGAAAGACACACAAAAGTGTGACGCCTACAGCGGCGAAGACGTGCAGACCGGTCGGGTCACCGGGGCGATCGTCACCGCGCCCTATGAGATCCTCGGCGAGGATCTGAAGATCACTGCGGACCTGTCCTGGAGCACCACAGCGCTGTCCGTGCGAACGCTGGATCCGGGAGCGCTCGAAGAATGGACCGAATCCCAGGCCAAAGGCTTGTTCAACCCGACTGATGCCCGCCTGTCGCTCACATGCCCGCAGACGCAGGAGGGCGATTGCCTCAACGAACTGGCGCGTCACCTTGGAGACTCCATCTCTGGCAAATATCTGCAGTCCAAGGACGGCGCGACGCTGATCCAGACCGACAAGCGCTTTGAACTGACCCTGCCTTACGATCTCGTCATCGACGAGTTGGGCCTGCGCAGCAGCGTTGATCTGCGCTGCATCATCGACCTCGATGACTTTCCGAACGTCGCCGCGCCCGACTGCGGTGCCCAAGGCCTGTCGCCCGAGGCGCTGGTGATGGACGCGGTGGCCCGGATCCTCGCCGAAGGCCCGCTGGAGGTTGGTCAGACTCTGGACTTCGGCCTGATCGCCTTCGAGATCAAGCAAGCGCCCGACTACAAACCGTCCCTTGGCCGCATCGAAATGACGGCTGAGGCGTCCTTTACCGGCCTGGGGATCGACGAAACCGTCGACGCAAAGATCACGCTGGATCGCAATCTCACCCCGGACATCGACGCCGACTACAACACGCTGACCAGCAATATCACCGAGCAACTGACCAGCGGCATAAACGACCTGCTGGGCGACTTCGGTGTCAAGATCACCAACCTTACGCTGGATCCGCTGGATGGGAGTATGCCCGAGGCGCTTTTGATCGACAGCGAGGCCAACATTGCCGGGCTCTTTTCGATCACCGCGCCGCAGGTGCGATTGAGCGAGGCCGGGCTGGAAATCCAGGGGCCGAACCGCTTTGGCATTTCCTTTGGCGAAGGCATCACCATCCCCGTACCGCCACTGGCAATCTGCCCCAACGGCGGTGCCATTGAAGACACAGAATTGACCATCAAGGCGGCCGTGACCGTAGCGGAATGCAGTGCCAGCTATCTGCTGAACTATCGTGGCAGCATGACGATGGACATCGAACGCCCCTTGAAGGTGACCACCAAGGGCGCGCTCACGCTGCTCAGCATCATCCCGTTGGGCAGCAACGAAGGGGTCATCGATCTGGGCAAACCCTTTATCCAGCATGAGGCTGAAATCGGTGGCGCGGTCTCTGACATCCTGTCGATGCGCGGGCAGTTCACGATCGACGGACCGCAAAAGATCGTCACGGCGGACAGCAGTGTGAAGGTCTTTACCGTGCCGGTGGGAGACGGGCGGTTCCTGCTGGATCTCGATCAGGGCATCCTGGATACCGCGACCGAGTTCAACATCGCGGCCTTCCTACGCGGCAATGGCGCCGTACGCACCGGCAAGGGGTTCTCGCGGCCCGAGGCGGCGGCGGGCACCCGCATGTCGATTGCCGGCTTTGACGCCTTCAGTGCCGATCTCAAGGCACGCGCCAATCTGGCGCGCGCGCGGCTCAGCGTTTTGGGGCTGCGGCTCACAGTGGCCTTTCCCGGTTTGCAGGCGCTGGATCCCAGCAGAATTGCGGACATGCTCAAGAACCTGCTGACGCCGAACTTCGAGGATCTTGACAAGGCGCTCGAGGCGCTGTTCAGCGGCAATGTCACGATCAATCCCTTTGCCGGCTTCGGGTCCGGCGGGGACGGCATGGGCGACGATGGTGACGGCGACGCGGGTGACAGCACGTCCGACGGCAAAGCGCAGGATCCCGGCGACGGTCTGGGCGACGGGACAGATCCGCCTCTGGCCGACGCCGGCGCACCAGAGGCCATTCCGCCCGGAGGCACACCTGGTCTCCTGGGTGACAAGGTCGCCGCGCTTTGGTTCGAGCCGCTGGGCGGCGATCCCGCCCGAGTGCAGATAGGCAAAGGCACCAAGGGCACGCCCGAGTATGAAAAACTGACGGTGGCCCGCATCGCGCCCGGGCATTTCAATGCCGAGGGTCAGCCAATGGGCAAGACGCTGTCGACCCTGACAGGCGGTTACAGCCAGATGCAGACAGGGACCGTCGAAGCCCTTGACGGTTATGGTGGCTGCACCACGGGGCCGGGGAACCTCGTCTATCTCTACACGGGTGAGACGGTGGACCGGCGCGGCTATTACGAGCTGTGCCGCGTCAGCATTGGCGCCGATAATCGGCCCGTCACCGATTTGACCATCCTGTCCAAGGACGAACGATCCCTGCTTGTGGCCTTCCACACCGCCTTGATCGGCGAAATGGCGACCCGCCCAGAGGTGCCCGATGGCGACTACGACCGTCTGCTGCTGCGCGGCCGGATTGTCCAGAACGTGCAAGGCACGCTCAGCGGGACCATTGGCTTTCAGCGCGTGGGCGAGTTGCTGGTGGTCATGCGCGGTGCATTTGAAGACAACACTGCCTGTGGTGAGCCGCCTGCGCCGAGCGGCGAGGAGGCCAAGACCAAGAGCTTCTGGCTGACCGGCATGCGGCAAGGCGATCTCGATGACCCGCAAGTGGTGTTCGAAGCCGTACAAGCGCTGTGGAACTGCGAGGATGGCACGTTGGGCCGGATCGATCCGACCAACGAGACGCTGGCCACCACGGAAAGCCTCTCCAAGAAGGCGGCAGACGGCTACCAGATCGTCTCGCCCATGGAACCACCGAAAGATCCAGAGCCAGAGCCGCGCCCGACCCCGCCCTGGCCGCAGCCCGAGCCTGGACCTCAGCCGGAGCCTCAGCCGGAACCAGAGCCCGTGCCCGGCCCTGAACCCTGCAGCAGCGACTGCGGCAGCATCCCGGTGCGCATCGGCGAACTGGATGATGGCTGCGGCATCTGGCTGTTTGATCAATTGTCCGGGCGATACCCGCGCGGTGGTCTGGGGGGAGATATATGTGAACCGGCCGCTGAGACCCGCATCGTGGGATCTAGTCTTGGTCAGTACACGCACTTCTATGTGCCGGTGGACGAGACGCGCGCGCATCTGCTGCTCTCATTGACCAATGGCTATCACCAGACCGACACGCCGCTGAGCTTTGTTGGCGGCGCGGCGGCGACGCCGGCGCGGGCCAAGCAGGTTTCCGACTTTCTGGATGTCTATGCGCGCTCATCTGCGCCAGGCGGGTTCAAGGCAGTTCGCGTGCTCAGCGACCTGCCCAGCCGCGAGGCTCTTGAGGCGCCGCTACCGGACGTGGGGGGGCGCCTTTGGGTGGTCCGGCAGGATGACAGAGTCTGGTCGGTCAAACAGACCGGTGAAGCCTTGCCCGAAGACAAGGCTCTGGCACTGTTGACCGTGCTGACCGAGGATGTTCTGGCGGCCGAAGTGACGACGCCTGACCGTTTGATTCTGGTGCGGCCCGAGGCGCTTTGGGTCTACCGCTGGGCTGACGGGGCCTGGGAGGGGATCGCTCAAATCGCGGATGATCCACGGCGCGAGCAGGTGCCGAGTGCGCGGGCTGTCGCCAAAGAATTGTACGACGTCATCGGCCCCGTGCCCGATGCGCCGCATCGCGTGCAGATCGTCCCCTACGAGTCGCGTATCGAAGCCTGGGCCTACGCCATCGAAGACGGCAACGACGAACCAGGCCGCCTCATGGTGCGGCGCGCAGTGTTTCCAAGGAACGAAATTGTCGAACAGCGCGCCGGTGCGTTGACTGAGACACGAACCTCTATCGACCTCCCCTCAAACGGGGCCTTAACCCGTTGGCTTGATGTGACGATACTCGCAGGCACGGAACAGTTCACCATCGACCTGGAGCCTTTGGATGAAGGCGACAAAGACCCTTATCTCTGCCTCTACAGCATGGATGGGACAGGCCTGGCCGGGGATGATGATGATGGTCCTGATTTGTATTCCCGAATGACGTGGAGACCCAAAAGGGGGGAGACGCGGTATGTCTTGCAAGTGACGGAGTATGGGAACGGCGCTGTGCCCCCAGTGCGCGCCGTTTTGTCACTCAACACCGCGTACGAAGCGTCCGGGCGCCCGACCCGTTGCGAGAGCCCCGACGTCGCGGAACGGATCGATTACTTCGGTCCATCTTACCAGGAAGTCCAGATCAACGGCCTCTCGCTGATCCTGCAAGACCGCCGCCGCCTGCTCGCCGTTGCTAAGGAAGCGCTCGAAGCGCCCTCGACCGGCACGCTTGTGGCCTTCGCAGCCGACAACGACACCAACCAGCGGCTGACCGCGCGCGCGCCGGTCTATCTCGCGCAACCCGACGGCGCAGACCTGCTCTTCCGCCGTTTTGTCCCTCAGGCTGGCGATGTCGACGCGATTGCGCCCTTTGCGCGTATCACCAACGCGATGCCGCCAAGCCATGCTTGGAGCGCGTTGGCCCAGGAATTGGACCGTGACACAGCTGACATCACGCAAATCGCTGGACGATCCGTCGCGCTGATAGAGCTGAGCGCAGGCGGCGCCGCCGTTTCCGAGGCTTGGCAAACAAGTTTGCCGCGGCACGCGGGAACGGGGCACCGAGTGTTCCTCAAGCTCGGAGACACGCCGCGTTGGATCGACCTCTCGGGTGATTTCGCCAGTGACGAGTTGGTCGAGGCCGCCCTGCGCTATATGCTCGGCTCCGACATCTCGAGCCTCACCTTGCTGCAGGCATCGCCGCCGCTGGCGCGCGCGGAAAGCGGCTATTGCGGCGAAGGGAGTACCAGTTGCGAAGAGAGCCTCGTTCTGCTTCCCTCGAGCGACACGGCCGAGGCGGTGGTACTGCCCTTGCCAACAAAAGCCGCACCGCCCGGTGCGCTCGAGACGGTCAAAAACCTTTTTGTCCAGGTCGCGACCCAGTCGCCCGAGCAACTGCCCGATGTGGCAGCGCGGGTCGACCCATGGCGCTTGCAAGATAAGCGGCTGCTGCAATTCACGAAGGACGGTCCGCTTCATGTCGTTGCGGACGACGGTCGCTGGGCCTGTTTGCGCACCGACCACGCTGGCGCTGCATCGCCGCGTGCGCAGGCTGCGCTGGCCTATTGGCCGGACGTGGACCTCGCGCCTTCAGCATCGCCGCAGTTGTGTAACGCGCCGGGAGTGGTGGTCTGGCAATACGCCCCTGCGCCGCGCGAAAGCGCTGTTGGCATGCTCTACCGGACAGGGGACGAGACACCTCTGGATCTGGTGGCGCTTAACACCGCAGCGCCGCGCGTCGCGACAGGCCAGACTGTCCCCGATGCGCTGAAGACGCTTCTGGTTGGGCGCTTGCAAGGCAGCCTCCGGCCCGAGGATGACCTGCGCGCGCTGCCGGACACGGCGCTGCCCGCGGTCTTGAGCGAGAAGGCCGTCATCCTCGAAGTCATCCGCCCGGACAACCGGCTGGTATGGCTGGCCGGACTGCAGTTGCCGCGCTCGGACAAGCCGCCGCTTGTCTGTGTTCTGGGTAACATCGAAGCGAGCTTGCCGTCGAACCTGCCGGAAGAGATCAAGAAGCAGGTTCTCAACCTGACGCTGGCCGCGGTCACACGGACTGTGGAGGCGTTTGATGAAGACAATGACACTCTCTGTCCCCGCATCCAGCAATTGCGCATTAATGTGGTGGAGGCGGATGGCGCGTGGGACATCTGGGAGGAACTGTCCGAGGCGGCGATCGTGCCGCAGGATACGGGCCCAGGTGTTCGGCGTGTGCGGCTTGCGCAGGCCGAGCCGGGCGCGTGGCCCACGCTCGCACGGAGCACGCCGGCCCTTACCAAGGCGCACCGGCTTCATGGTACCGATTTGACCCTGCGCTTTGATCGGCGTCTGACGGAGCGTCTGGACGACGCAGCCGCGCGCGAAGCCCGCGCTCCGATCAAGTCGGCCGTGGCCGGCCTCTTTCGCGCGGCCGACCTGACGCACGGATCCCGCACTTTGTCCCTGACCTGCGCGACGGATTGCACGCGTCTCGAAGGCAAGACCTCGGCGGGGGAGTGGATTGCCGTGGTCATCGACCCTGCCGGCGGTCGGGCGAGTGCCATAGGTTTCACGGATGTTGCATCGGCTCAGTATGCGACCATGCACAACTTTGCGCTTGGCTTGGCCGCGGATCGTCTGGCCGCCTGCAGCAGTCGCTGCTTTGCTTGGTTCGACCTCGGTGTCGCCGGAGAGGCGGTCATGGCTGCCGAACGCCCTTATGGTACCGTTTTGGGACGGAAAGACCCCGTAGACCTGATCCGTCCTTACGGCGACCTGCCTGAGGAGTTCGCCCGGCCCTTCAACGAGAGGACGCCGGACGAAATCCGGATCGCACTGCGCGACGCCGTCCTGCAGCGCGCCGCCGAGCGAATGGTCCCGTTTACCGTACAGCGTCTGACGAACGGCTGGACCGGGCCGGATGCCCCGGCACTGATGAGCTTTCCCGAACCTGGCGCGCCACTGATAGGGCATCGGGTGGTGTTTCCTAGCGGTGCCGAAGGGCCCCTGTATTGGTCAAGCCGAGCTGTGATCGATACTGATAGCGCAACGCGGATTGTCACGCATCTAAGCCTTCGCCTCGGTGCTTCCCGCTTGTTGGAAGAGGCAATCTGGATCCCTGGCCCGCCCAGTGACGCGCCGCTTTTCCGTTTGGAAACAGCACCGAGCGCGACAGGGCTTACCCTCGCAGAGCGGCTCGACGCCAATGCGCGCCCGGATGTGTTCTTCGATCCCGCCTGTACGGTCGCATTGGAACAGCGCGACACCTTCATCCAGGGCCTTGCGGCGCTTGCGCCCGAGGCCGCTGTGACCTGTATCCCGGACGCGACCGACAGGCTTGCGATGTTGCAGTCCGGTGTGCCATCGGCGCTGGCGGTGACGCCCGATGCCTTTGCCGTCCTCGACATCGATACCGATTTCTCCGAGCTCGGTGCCGGTTTCGACGCTCAGGCCGAGGCGGTCCTGCGCCTTGCCACGCCGGCTTTGGATCAGGCGTTCGAGAGCGTTCAACTCTGGACAGCGGATATCCCGGGGATCGTGTTGGCCACGGCGGACACGGGCTTTGAGACCGCGGTCTGGCGCGACAGCCCTGGAACGGCTCCGGACCTCGTCGGAGGCTTTCAGGGCTATCGGGTCGCGCGACCGGAACAGCACCGTCTGTTGGCGCAAATGACGCCGGTTGCCTCACTGGCCACACGCGGCCGTTTTCTCGACATCGAAGGTTGGGATGCATTGCTCTACGACGAAACGCGGCTGAACGTTCTGCAGGGAGATCGCATCCGTGTTACGCGGTTCCTTAACCATGGCGATGCGCGGCCTGAGACGCTGGCCGCGGAAATCGCTGCCTATCTGACCGCATCCGACCCTGCAGCGAACATGATCGCAGAGGCCATTCTGGTGCCCGCCGGGGATGCTTTCCTTGTGATGGAAACCGCTAGCAGAAAGATTGCAGGCGCGTGGGTCAAGCCCGCGATGGGCGCGCCGGTGGGCCTTACCGCGCCATCGACCTGGCCGCAAGATCTGGCAGCCGGTCTTGCGGCGGATCTGGCCGTTTTTCTGAGACCAAACCTGTCGGCAGGGCATAGCCTCGCAGGCCTATTTGCGGAAGGTAATACCCTTGTCGCTTGCGGGCGTGCGACGGCGGTAAGTCCCGGGGTCGACGAGGGCTTGATCCTTAAGACCGCAGATAGTGGTGAGAACCGAGTGCGCGCAGCGCACACCGACTTGGCGATGAGGTTTCATGCGCCATCCTGCGGAATTGTACGCCGGCACCTGGCGTTTGTGGTGTCGACGCCCGAACAGATCACGGATGTCGCGCAGATGGATCTTCTGCCCCGGACCAACAGTCAGCACCCAGACGTGGTGATCGCGACACCAATCCCGCCCGAGACCGTTGCTCAACTCTGGGTCGGGCAAGGCACGCTGGACAAGCGCTGCCTCGGCACCTTCGCTTCCGAGGCCAGGGAGCTACTGCGGCTTTTGGCGAAGCGTCTTTGGGAAGCGGGCGCGTCTTGTGATTGGTATAAGGCGCCGGCGGAAGGCACGGTGGCGCTGCTGGCCATCAATGGGCAGGTAACCGTGCTCGATAGCCGCAACGGCATCATACGCGATATCGGGCTCGAAACAACTTCTGCAGCAGACCACGATATGCTGTTGACTTGGTTCCTGAGCGTGGACGTGACGGCTTGCAGCAACCAGCCTCTGGTGCACACGGTCTTGTCTGACGGAGCGCAGTTTCTTGACGATCCTTGCGGGGTCATTGCCACAGCGCCTGTCGGCGCAACAGCCTTCGCTGCACTGATGAAACGGTTGTCCCGCGCGGAGGCCACGCCGCTCTCGCGTACCGATTTTGACCTGTTGAATGGTCGGTTGATGCCGAAGGGAGCCGATGCGCCGTTCCGATTCGACGTCTTGGCGCAGGACGACAGCAGACTGCTGGCGGTTACCGGCGCTGGGTCAGGCATGGAACAAGACTGGATCATCCTGTCTGACCGGGGCTGTCTGCTGGTCTCGCTCGAAACACTGGGCCGGGCCAAGTTAGACGATCTCAGCGGGCGTTTGCTGCCTGACGGATCGCCGCGCCACTTGTTACTGCGCGCAGTGAACCTCAAGGAACAAACGCCAATCTGGCTCTTGGCGCAAACAGACGATCGCGCCTGCGAGGCAACAGGACGCACAAACCTAGACGACGTGCCACCGGTGACGCAGCTGGCAGGCGCTTGGACCTTCGAGGTGCGTGCCATGCCTGGGACGCCGTGGTATCCGCTCCAGTTGCAAGACGACCCCGACGCCGTGTTGGCGAGGGCGCCAGAGGATGCTGTCATCTCCGAATACATAGCAGCGCAGTTGCGTGCCGATGTGACGGTGACACATCTATGGCTGCGCCCCGAAGGTCAAGACGCATTGTTCGTGGTGGGCTGGGACGCTGCTGCAAACCCGACCCTCTGCGTGCACCTTCTAAACGCGCAACGTGGCGGCTATGTGACCACGAAAGCCACCATAGATATGCGACTTGCCGGTGCCCACAGAGAGGGACTGGGCCTCAAAGCGCTCATCGACCGGTTAGAAGCGCAGGCATCGGATACGGATTTTGCCCCGCGCTGGTATGAACCTTTCGTCGCGGATCCGCGCGCTCTCGCGCTGCGCGATCACACCCCGGGCGCTGCTTGCGTTCCGGAGTCATCTTGAGAAGACCGCCTCTGTAATTTGCTGACCTATGAACAAACGCCTCAAGCGCCGCCGTGGATCAGGTCCGTACCGATCATAGCGGTTGGCGGCTGAAGTGAAGCGTCGAGGCTCAAATCCTCATGATGTTTCGCAACCCAAAGGGATTTGCATTAGCCGATCTTCGCTCCCCGGAACGAGGTGTGGTTGGCGGTGAAGTAGCCGTCCGCGGCGCGGAAGTTGCCTTGCAACTCGATGGTGTCGCCGGTGGTAAGCGCGACCATCGAGTGGAGCCATAGCGCGGAAGCCTCAGAAATATGCGCGCCTCTGATCTCTCCGAAGAAGCTGCGGATCTCCGTCGCGCCGAAAAGGTGGGTGCCGTCGACCGAAACTGCCAGCCGGAAGCGGTAGGAACCGAAGAGGCCGACCTGCATCTGGGCAACGTCATCTGTTCGCGAGATCAAGCAACGACTTGCGAGACGCTTTCGCCAAGTAGCGCGACGCAGCGCGATGGAAACACGAACACGAACTGCACACAACACCGCGCAAGCCATTGATATTCAGTCTAAATCGTCACCGTTTGTCCCAGGGTAAACATTCCAAACTCTTTGAACGGCAGCTTCGGCCCCCCTTTCCGGAAAGTTTGCTTATGGTGACCACTTGCAGGATAGCTGCCGCTGACGTCATTGAAATCGTATTGGCCGCTCCCCCCAATTTCCATCGATATCCGGCCGAGGGATCAATTGCTCGCTTTGTAGCGACTTGCCATTCTCTCAATGCGCGTGGAGGAGACTGATGACTATCGCGAAGGAGGATGATAGCTAGGTTGCAACGAAATCGAACACACAGGTTCAAAGCGCCTCATTGCGCGGACCCTTCAACCTCGGTATTTCGCAAGTCATGACCGACCACATCGACATCTTGCTCTATTTGGCGCTGAGTGAAGAAGCAGACTCCGTTTTAGGAGTGCTTGGCGACGGGTTCAAGCCGGAGGAATTCAGCTCTCTGGCGCTGATCGGATTCTTTGGAACTCTACGGTCGTCGTCGCTGCACCGCGACTTCAGAGTTGCCGTAGTGCCCGCCGGCAAAATGGGCAATACTCGAGCGGCCAATGTAGTGTCGGCGCTTATCGGAATTCTGAAGCCCGCCGACGTGGTCGTCATTGGAATTGCTGGCTCGCTTTCTAATGACATGGAGCCCGGAGACGTCTTCATCCCAGACAGTGTAAATGAGTATCTCGCGAACGCTGCCGCTGTGGGCGAGCAAGGGCCTTGGAAGTTTGTAACCTCAGGCAACAACTTTTTAACCTCAGTGCGCTTGCTGAACCGCTTCCAGTTCTTTGCGCATTCTTACAAGATGGCGCATCAATCCTGGCAGGCCGACACGCGCGCGTTACGGGAGGCAATCATCCCGGCAACTACAGAAGTGGCAATGAAAACGGCGGGCTTGGAAAGCCGAGGGGCCTGTAAACTCTTCGCAGGAGATGACCGCAAGCTTGCGAGCGGTCCAGCCGTTGGAAAGGGCACCGCTTTCATTGAGTGGATCATGCGTGAGGTCGATCGGAAGGCGTCGGCGATCGAGATGGAGTCAGCGGGAGTATACGACGCTGCAATCCTCCGAACGCCAGCACCTCGGACCGTATCCATCCGCGGCATCTCGGACTATGCCGATGAACGCAAGGAAAAGATAGAGAAAACCGCCAAGGGTAAATTTCGCGATCTGTCCGCCAAGAATGCAGTTGCATTGTTCATACGCGCCGTGGAAGCCGGGGTCTTTGGCCCAGATGATGCGTCGGCTTCCAACCGTGTTGACCCCAGAACATCGGACAATCTCGTCTCTAAGGCAAAGTCTATCTTCGTTATCGGTGGCATCACTGGGGAGACGGCGGACGTCGATGCAGAAACGCCGCGTCTCAACCACGCGTGCCTGAAGCTTGGCGCAGCCCTTGCCCATGCAGGAGCCCAGCTTCTCATCTGCAGCCCATTTCCAGATTCGGCTGACTATTACACGGCCATGGGTTACGCGGATGCAAAGGCTGGCGGCGAGATCCATTTTCACAGCCCTATCCACGCAAAGGTCGAGGAGAAGCGCAACCTATTGCGCCAATCGCTCGGTCAGCCGAACTTAACCATCCAAGATTGGAATTATCCGGGGCCAGAGGGCGACAACGGAGACTCCTGGTATCAAGCTTGGTTGCTCGCGCAACTCCAAGCGCTCGACAAAGCGGACGTTGTGGTGGCGCTCGGGGGAAAGGTCTCAAAGACCGCCAACACTCTCCTTCACTTGGCTGAAGCCAAGGGGATCCCTATAGTGCCGTTCGCCTTCCTTGGAGGCGCGGCGCAGCGATCCTACCTGCGGCGCAATTGGGTGCGTCTAAATCCAGATTTCGATCCGTCTATCCTCGAGTCAGACAGAGGGATTGAGCAGACCGTATCGGTCATCAATCGTCTGCTTCTCGACCGGGTCAAGCGGTCGATGGCCGGAGGCGTCCCGCCGAAAACCGTCTTCGTCAGCGTCGCCCGGCCAGATGCAGCTATGGGCGCTGCGTTGAAAAATTTGCTACAGAGTAAGGGCTTGGAGGCGCTCATGGGCGACAACATCCTCGAGTCTGGTCAAATGGTGCCCGCAGCGATCGAACAGGGAATTAGAAGCAGCGATGTGATGGCGGTCCTATGGAGCCGTGCTTATGCACAAAGCGTCTGGTGCTACGACGAGCTTAGTCTGGCGCTTAGCCTAGAAGCGCTTGGAATCATGAAGATTTGGCTCTTCAATCTGGACGACTCTCCCATCGTCCCGACGAGAGCACGGAAGCTGGCCGCTGTATCGATACGTACTTCTGAGAACCTTCGGGCTGCGGTGGCGGAGCTCCTGCGTTGATAGCGCGCACTCTCATGCGAGCCTTTTGGACATGCCGTGAATGTCTCCTACTGGCAAAGCTCCGTGCACCCTGCCCTCCAAGTAAGGCAAGAATGTCCCATTGTCTGTCTTTCCTCCTATGCTGTAGTTTGATGATGACCGGAATCAGGAAGTCGATTTGAGCTGGTGAATGACGGTGACGTGCTCCCCGTCTTTGGATCGCCCCGGGCCGGAATTTCCGGGGTGTTTGGCTCAGGGGGTTGAAGCCGCCGATGAGCCTTTCATGAGCGATATCGGCGGCTTGTTGCCGATGGCGCTATGGGGACGGACGGTGTTGTAGTCCTTACGCCATTCCTCCATTTTCGAACGGGCGTCGTCAAGCGTCAGGAACCAGTGAGAGTTGAGACACTCTGTTCTGAACTTGCCGTTAAACGACTCGATGAAGGCATTGTCCGTTGGCTTTCCAGGGCGGGAAAAGTCCAGCTCAACGCCACGCTGATAGGCCCACAGGTCCAGGTCGCGGGAGATGAACTCCGATCCCTGGTCGACCCTGATCGTCTTCGGGTAGCCGACTGACCGGCACGCATGTTCCAGCGTCGCCACGACATCCTCGCCGCGATAGCTGAAGCGCGGATCGACCACAGGCGAGAAGCGTGAGAAGGTATCGACGACGGTCAGCACCCGGATCTTGCGGCCGGTGGCGAGCTGATCATGAACGAAGTCCATCGCCCAGACATCATTGGAATGCACGGCCTCTGTCCGGTCCTCGCGCAGCTTCGCCTTTACCCGACGCTTCGGTGTCTTGTTGCGGATCTGAAGGCCCAACTCCTTGTAGAGGCGATAGATTCGCTTGGCGTTCACGGGCCACCCCTCCCGGCGTAACAGCACATGGACACGCCGGTAGCCATAGCGCACCCGCGTCGCCGCGATCTCCTTGATCCGGGCTTTCAATACTGCCTGGTCGCCCCGCTTCGACTTGTAGTGATAGAGCGAGGTATCGATCCGCAGGCACGAACAGGCACGGCGGATGGACACCTTCCAGTCCTCACGGACCTCATCGACAAGACGGCGGCGGCGAGCAGGCTTCAAAGCTTTTTTGACAGCACGTCCTGCAACATGGCCTTGTCGAGCGTCAGATCGGCAACGATCTTCTTCAGCCTGTTGTTCTCGTCCTCGAGCTGTCGCATTCGCTTCACCTCGGATGGCATCATGCCTCCGTAGCGCTTGCGCCAATTATAGAACGTCGCGTCGCTGATCCCCGCTTTCCGGCACACCTCTGCTACCGGCATGCCTTCATCCGCCTGGCGCAGGATGAAGGCGATCTGCGCCTCGGAAAACTTCGACTTCTTCATGGAACTCTCCTTCTCCCGTCAACGGGATCATAATTGGAAAATTCCAGCTCAGAACGGTCCGAATTCTGGAAGGCACGTCAGGAAATGTGATCGCGTCAATGCCAGCTGCCCAATACGGCTCAACTGCGTGTCAGTATCGCTCGCTGCTCAATCCGCAGGCGCATGATGCATCCCCATGCCGCTTCCCCCGACGTGGTGCATTCGCCCGCTAAGGTCAGACATGATGTACCAGGTTCCGCCCGCCATGATTGCCAGCAAGCCGACCGAGAACAGCACCAGCAGCAGGTCCTCTCTCGATTGCCTGTCGGAGAAGCGGAGATGGAGGAAATTGCGCAGGTGTACCATGATCTGCAATAGCGCCGCCGCGCAGATGAAGGCGACCTTCCATGTGGTCGGCAGGTCTGACAGCACTGAGGCAAACGCTCCCACCGTCAGCAAGAGGCTGACAACGAATCCCGTGGCATAGCTCTTGACTTCGCTGGCTGCGCTTTCCTGCGGGTCGAACTCTTCGGTATTCGGCTTTATCATGAGAGAGGCACCAGAAAGACAAGGGAGAAGATCCCGACCCAGAGGAGGTCGAGGAAATGCCAGAAAACGCCCAGCATCGACAGCCGGACTTTCACCACGTCGTCAATGCCACGCGTGGCGATCTGCCCGATCATGGCGAAGATCCAGAGGATGCCGGAGAAGACGTGGATGCCGTGCAGTCCGACCAGCGCCCAGTAGGAACTGAGCCAACCGCTCACCTGCGGCGTGCCGCCCTTGCCCGCCTGGCTGATGAAATCTCTTACCTCGAAGAACAGGAAGCCTGCGCCGAGCGCCGCGCACACGAGCAGCCAGACGACCAGTTTTCCGCGGCCATGCCCGTATTTTGCCGCAAACGAGACGCCGGCATAGGCGACGCCGCCGACAAGGAGGAAAGCCGTCTGGATCGCGACGCTGTTGATGTCGAACAGGTCCGCCGGCCCTGGTCCGCCGGCCAGCCCGATGGGATCGAGGTAGGAGGCGTAGGTGGCGAAGAGAATACCGAAGATGATGAGGTCGCTCATCAGGAACACCCAGAAACCGAAGACCGTGGTTTCTGCCTGGACGTCCGCTTCGCCATGTGTTTCGCCGAGGTTCAGTCCGGGATAGAGACTGTTCTTGCTCATCCTGCGAACTCCGTAAGATCTGGAACGCCGCGATTGCGCTCGGTCTCCTCGTCAGCCCTGCTTGCAGGGGCAAGGCTCGCCACCTGAAGGCGGAACCGGCGATCCATTTCCTCCACCTCCGCTGCCGGAATGATTCTTGGCTCGATCACGCGCATTCCGCGCAGCGCAACAAGACCGGGAATGGCCAGGGCGGACAGGATCGCGAGCCACCAGATATGCCACACCATGGCAAAGCCGAGCGCGGCGGACGCCCCCGCAATCAGAAGCCCGAGCGCTGTATTGGGGGGCATTTCGATATCGGTATAGTGCTCGGGACCTTTCCACGGGTCGCCCGCGCGTTTCGCCTCGCCCCAGTCGTTGCGCTTGCTGACATGCGGGATGCAAGGGAATGTCCATTCGGGCACCGGCGCGGGGGTCGACCATTCGAGCGTCGAGCCGTTCCAGGGATCTCCACCGGGAACGGCCAGCGCCGCACGATGGCGATAACTGGTCCAGAACGTCCAGGTGAGGCTGGCGAGCGCACACAGCATCAGAATGCCGCCAAAAGAGGCGATATACATCCACGGCATGAAGTCGGGGTTCTGGAAGGTGGGCGATCGACGTGGCATCCCCATCAGGCCCAGCACGTAAAGCGGCATGAACGTGAAGACGAAGCCGCCGACGAACAGCAATGCCGTCCGCCGTCCCCAGGTCTCGCTGAGACGGAACCCGAAAGCCTTGGGAAACCAGTAGTGGATGCCTGCGAGCATGCCGTAAAGCACGCCGGGGATGATCACATTGTGGAAATGCGCAACGAGGAAGGTCGAATTGTGGACCTGGTAGTCGATGGACGGATTGGCCAGGATAATGCCGGACAGCCCGCCGATGACGAACAGCAGGAAGAAGCCGGTCAGGTAGACGACCGGTGCAGTGATCCGCACCCGTCCGCGCCACATGGTCGCCATCCAGTCGTAGACCTTCACCCCCGTCGGTATGCCGATGATCATCGTCGCGATACCGAAGGCGATGTTGACCCCGGCACTTTGCCCCATGGTGAAGAAGTGGTGCAGCCAGACGGTAAAGCTGACGACCGCGATGCTCATGCTGGCGATCACCAGGGAGGTGTATCCGTAAAGGCGCTTGCCCGAATAGGTCGAGCTGATTTCCGAAAAGACGCCAAAGGCCGGCAGGACCAGTATGTAGACCTCCGGGTGGCCGAACATCCAGAAGATGTTGGCATAATTCATCATATTGCCGCCGGCGTCATTCGTGAAGAAATGGAAATCGGCATAGCGGTCAAGCGCCAGCATCGCACTCGACACCGTCAGCGCCGGCATGGCGTAGATCAGCATGATGGCGACGCAGAGCGACGTCCAGCAGAACAGCGGCATACGCATGAGGTGCATGCCCGGCGCGCGGTTCTTGAAGATGGTAACGGCAAAGTTCATGCCGGTCAGCGTCGATCCCATGCCCGATATCAGGAGCGCCCAGAGCCAGTAGTCGACTCCCTCGCCGGGGCTGAAATCCTTGCCGGTATAGGGCGGATACATGGTCCACCCGCCAGTGCCGAACTGGCCGACCAGCAGCGAGATCATGATCAACCCCGCACCAGCCGCCGTCAGGCCCAGGCTCACCTGGTTGAGCACCGGAAAGGCCATGTCGCGCGTACCAAGCTGTTGCGGCAGGACGAAATTGATCAGGCCGGTCAGAAGTGGCATGGCGACGAAGAAGATCATGATCGTCCCATGCGTGCTGAACAGCTGGGCGAAATGATCGGGCGCGACCAGACCGCTCTCCGGCTGTGCCAGCGTGCCGAGCGCCATTGCCTGGTGAGCGCGCATCACGAACCCTTCGATGATGCCGCGGGCCATCATGACGAGGGCGAGCACGATATACATGATGCCGATCTTCTTGGCGTCTGGCGAGGTCAGCCAGTCGCGATACAGCGGTCCCCACCAGCGCATCCAGGTTAGCAAGGCCAACGCCGCGACACCGCCCAGAACCAGTACGCTGGCCGCCCCCGCGCCCACGATCGTGCTGCTGTCCACATGCCGCAGCAGATCGGTGTAAGGCGTGACATTCCAGTCGAGATTGCCGAAAATCGGGCTGGTGTTCCCGCTCATTCTCCGGCTCCTGTCTTTGTGCTTTGCGGCAGTCCGGTGCCGCCCCATCGTGCGCCTGTGGCCTCTCCGCCCGACCGATGGTACTTCATGACGATCTTCTGGAAGATGTCCTTCTGACCCAGCGACATGAAAATCGGCTCGGCGCGTTTGTCCAGCCCCAGGTCGCCGCGCGCATCGATCAGGACCGTTTGCCGGCGCAACGCACCATAGGTGCTTTCATCGAGGGTCAGGCCGCTGTTGGCGCGTGCGACCCATGCCGCGTAATCGGCCGGCGCGAGCGCCCGAACCGTAAATTTCTGGCGACCGAACCCGTCGCCGTTGAACTGGGTGTTCTCACCCTCGGCCTCGCCGGCACGGGTTGCTGAGAAATTGAGCTTCGTCGTCATCCCCGGCATCGCGTAGATCTGTCCGGTGAGCGGCGCAATCAGCAAGCTCTGCATGACGGTATCGGTTGTCAGCGTCAGTTCCACGGGCCGCCCAACGGGAACCGCGAGTTCGTCGACGGTCGCGATGCCCTCTTGCGGATAGATGAACAGCCATTTCCAGTCGAGCCCGATGACCTGCACCTGCAATGGCTCGGGGCCCAACGGCTTGTACGGATCGAGCTTCTCCGTGGAATACCACAGCCAGCTTGCCAAGACGGCCACCACCAGAACCGGCACACCCCACAGGGCATATTCGAAATTCTTCGAGAATTCCCACTCGGGCGTGTACTCGCCGCGCGGTTTCGAATAGCGATAGCGCCACAGGATCAGCGGCACCCCGATGATGACGGGCAGAATCACGACCATCGAGATCCCGACGACCCGCAGCAGATGCGCGAACTGCTCCTCGGCGACCGGCCCCATCGGTTGGAGAAAACTCTGCTGGAGCGTCTCGGATGCCATCGCGATAGGTGCGGGCAGACACGCCAGTAAGCAGCATGCGCCCATTTTTATCCAAGACATCGAACTGACGCCCATCAGACCTTCCCGAAAAAAACGAAGAGCCGGCGTCAGAGCACGCAGACCGAACATTCTGTAGAGGAGCCGGTCGAATATCGCGATGAGATTGGCTGAAACGGGTCTCATCGTAAGAAATTGTTCCTCAGCAGATCCACGACCTCCCCGGTCCTGCCATCGAGCACCGCCTTGACTCCGAACAGGGCGGTCGACGCAACCTGAGACGCCTTGATCCTGGGCGGCATGACCAGTTCCATCTGGTTGACGTGAACATCCAGCAAGGCGGGCCCTTCGTGTCGAAGCCAGGAATCCATGGCCGTTTCCAGCGCGTCGGCATTTTCGACATGCCACCCGGCAAGCCCGCAAGACTCCGCCAGCTTGGCAAAATCCGGATTGTGCAGGGTGGTGTAATGATCGACCATTCCCTCCACGCGCTGCTCCATCTCCACGAAGCCGAACGAGTTGTTGTGGAACACGACAAGCTTGAGCGCGATATCCTCCTGCACCAGCGTCAGCAAATCGCCCATCAGCATGGTCAGACTGCCGTCGCCGCACATGGCGATGACCTGGCGATCGGGAAAAGCGAGCTTGGCCCCCATCGCCTGCGGCATGCCGCTCGCCATGGTGCCGTGCAGCAGGCTGTTGAGAAAGCGCCGCTTGCCGTTGGCCTTCAGGTGCCGCAGCATCCAGACCATCGACGTACCGCCATCCGCGACGAAGATGGCGTCGTCCGCCGCCTTGTCGTCGAGCATATTGGCCACGAATTGCGGGTGGATCAGCGTGGGATCCTTTTCCTCGCCCTCATCCGCATAGCTCTGCAAATCCTTTTCCCACTGCCTGCGGTGTGTTTCGAGGTGGCTCTCATCCGATTTCGCACTAACAAGCGGCAGCAGCGCGGCCATGGTCGTCTTCGCATCCCCAACGAGACCGAGATGGATCGCCGATCGCCGCCCCAGATGGGTGGGATCGATATCGATCTGCACGATCTTCTTCGCTTCGGGATAGAACTGGGTGTAGGCGAAATCGCAGCCCAGCGTGATGACGAGATCGGCATCCTCCAGCGCCTCGACACCCGCGCGGTTACCGAGAATCCCGTTCATCCCGACATTGTAGGGATTGTCCGGCTCGAGAAACTCTTTCGCCCTGGTCGTATGGACCATCGGCGCCTTGACCTTTTCGCAAAAGGCAATGATGTCCTCTCGGGCCTCACGGGCACCGATCCCGGCATAGACAGAGACTTTGCCCGCGGCATCGACCAGCGCCGCGAACTTGGCCATTTCGGCATCGGTCGGGCGGCAGATCGATTGCGGACGATAGACTTCCCAGTCCATCGCATCATCATCGGTTTCGGTGAACATGTCCCCGTTCACGATGACGACCGCCACGCCTTTCTTCGTGAGTGCAGCCTGCGCTGCCTTGGTCACGATGCGGCGCGCCTGCGAGGGATGCGAAATATATTCGCAAAAATGCGCGTACTGTTCGTAGATCTTCTTCTGATCGACTTCCTGCGGGAAGCTGAAACCGCTTTCCGTGCGCGCAACGTCCGAGGCGATCAGCAGCACCGGCGCGCCGTTGCGGTGGTTCTCGTACATCCCGTTGACGAAGTGCAGCGAGCCCGGACCGCATGTCCCGGCACAGACCGACAATTCGCCGGTCATGTAGGATTCCCCGCCGGCGGCAAAGGCTCCGGCTTCTTCGTGACGGACGCCGACCCAGCGAAGGTCGCTTTTGGCGACGGCGTTGGTGAAATGATTGATGGTGTCGCCTGGAATTCCGTAGATGCGTTTCGCCCCCGCCTTCTGCAGGGCATCGACAATGATCTCCGCTACGTTCTTCGCCAAATTCTACTTCTCCCTTGAGAGACCGGCACCCGCAAACGCACTATGCGCAAGGTGTCAGCTCATGGATTGCGACACGATCTTTCCGTCTTTCACGACGATCGCTGTCCCGCGTGGGAGTGGCTCCCAGCCATCCGGATCCAGCGGCACCGATGCGAATAGATGCAGAGGTCCGGAGATCTCCTCGATACTGGCTCCGCGCGCAGTCCAGCGATCCCCGCGATGACTCTTTTCGAAACTGCGGATATTCAGTCCCGGTTCGCGCGGTTCTGTCAACCCGTCTTCGGTTTCGAAGCGCCGCCGGTCGGCGTGGACGAACAGGTAGTCGCCATCGAAGAAAAGGAAGTTCGCACTTCCCAACTCGCGCATTTCCGTCGCGAAGCGCGCGAACACACCGAGCCGCACGGTGGCATCGGCTGATTCTTCTCTGTGCAGCCGGTCGAGCAGCATCAGGAAAGCCAGTTCCGAATCCGTTTCGCCAATCCGGTGCGGGATGAATGCGCGGGCGTCTTCATGATTCTCGATGCCGGGCAGATCCCCATTATGCGCGAACGCATTCCGCTTGCCATGCACGACGCGATCGAAAGGGTGGGTGTTCGCCAGCGCGGGCTCTCCCGAAGACGCCCTGCGAACATGCGCTATCAAATGCTTGCAGGGGCGCTCCTCGCGAACGACCATCCGCGCCAATTCGCTGGTGGCAGCCGGATCGGGTTCACGAAACAGATAGGCATCGCGATCCTGCGCGAAGAGAATGCCCCATCCGTCGCGATTGCGATGCCGCTCGCCGCCCTCCGCAGCAAAGAGATCAAGTTCGTAACGGACAGCGTGCGGGACCGACGCACTCATCGCAAACAGTTCACACACTCAATTCTCTCCTGTTTGGCCGTCGTCAGAACCTTCGGCACATTTTGCGGCGTGGATTAGCGGCTTCAAACCTGGACAGGTCCACTTCCTGAAGCAGAGGTTTTCCAATGGCCATATAAGATAACGCAGAGGAGCACAGCATATGAACCAGCGAAAAGCGTACGGAAGAGCATAGATTGAGAGCCTCGGATCACGCGATATTGCAAGCCGAAGACCAAGTCTCAGTCAACTCTCTTTGGTACCCGGCCCTAAATGTGCTATGCGCCGGCAAAACACGATCGGGAATAAACCATTGAGCGAACTGACCGTAGCGGATGCCACGAACCGTATTTATCAATCCCTCGAGGCGGATAACCAGGACATTGACCTGCATATCGCGGCACTCAAGGAAGCCTTGAAGCGCGAGGGCCTGAAAGAGGCTCTGCTGGACCCGACCAGGCTCGCCCAGAACAACCGCTCCGGCCGGAAGCTGCTGCAGGCCTACTTTCGTCAGCGCGGCGTGAAGGTGGCATTCGCGTCTTCGTAACGCGCGGCGGACGTGGATCCGCTGACAGCCAGTCGCCACCTCAAAATCCGCCCGACCTGTCGAAACCAGTTGATCCTTCCGATGCAGAAGCATTGCTGTCAGCAGCAGGCTTCGGTCGGATCATCTATCCGCCGGTCAATCCAGGCAATCCGGATATCGCGCAGCCGCGCCCGGGAAATCAGTAATCATTCCCCTCGGCGGCCCGGTCGAAAACGTCCCGGGCCGCGCCACGCGCGGCCTCTTCCGCAGGTATCCTGTCAGACCATTCCGCGCGGGACATCCGACAGGCTTGTCCCTCACACGCTCATGCAGAGATATTTGATCTCCAGAAACTCATCCATCCCGTACCTGGAGCCTTCGCGTCCCAGGCCGGACGACTTGATTCCGCCGAACGGGGCTTCGGCCGTCGAGATGAGACCGGTATTGATCCCAACCATACCGCTCTCGATCTCCTCGGCGACCTTCCAGACGGTCGAGAGGTCGCGCGCGTAGAAATAGGCGGCGAGACCGAACTCGGTATCGTTGGCGAGCGCGATGCCTTCGTCGATGGTGTCGAAGCTGATAATCGGGGCGACCGGGCCGAAGGTTTCCTCGGTCAGCACCTTCATGCCCTTGCCCACGCCCATCAGGACGGTGGGCTGATAGAAGGTTCCTCCGAGATCGGACCGTTTTCCGCCGGTGATCACCTTCGCCCCCTTGCCGACCGCATCCGAGACGTGGTCCTCGACCTTTTCAAGGGCGGCTTCGTCGATCAGCGGACCGATGGCGATCCCCTCATCCATCCCGTTTCCGACCTGCAGGTTGCTTGTCGCCTCCGCAAGCTTTTTTGCAAATTCCTCCGCCACGCCGCTTTGGACATAGATGCGGTTGGCGCAGACACAGGTCTGACCGGAATTGCGGTACTTGGCGATCATCGCACCATCGACGGCGGCATCAAGATCGGCATCGTTGAACACCATGAAAGGCGCGTTTCCGCCCAGTTCCAGCGACAGTTTCTTGATGTCGTGGGCACACTGCTGCATGAGGATGCGTCCGACCTCGGTCGAGCCGGTGAAGGTGAGCTTGCGCACCTTGGCATTGGTGCAGAGCTCGAGCCCGACCCCCTTGGAATCCGAACTGGTGATGATCGACAGGACACCCTTCGGGATCCCTGCGCGTTCGCCGAGAACCGCCATGGCAAGCGCCGAAAGCGGCGTCTTTTCAGCCGGCCGGCCGACGAAGCTGCAGCCCGAGGCCAGTGCCGGTCCCACCTTGCGCGCGATCATCGCGTTGGGGAAGTTCCACGGGGTGATGGAGCCGACAACACCGATGGGCTGCTTGATGACCACAATGCGCTTGTCGGGCTGGTGCCCGGGAATAACGTCGCCGTAGACCCGGCGCGCTTCTTCCGCAAACCACTGGATGAAGGAGGCACCGTAAGCGATCTCCCCACGCGCCTCGGCAAGCGGCTTGCCCATCTCGGCGGTCAGGATCTTTGCCAGGTCCTCCTGATTCTCCAGCATCAGGTCGTTCCATTTGAGCAGAACGGCACACCGCTCCTTGGCCGTTTTCCCGCGCCACTCCCTTTGCGCCTGATAGGCGATTTCGATGGCCTTCTTCGTATCGTCCGGCGTCAGGTCGGTAACCTCGGCGATGGTCTCGCCGGTCGCGGGATTGGTCACCGGGAACGTTTTCCCGGTCGCCACCCATTCGCCGCCCAGGAAAGCGCGGGTTTCCAGCAGGCTCGGATCGTTGAGAGCGAGTGCCATGGTAAGTCCTTTCTAATGAGACTGTCAGTAAGCTGCGCGATAGATCGCCAGCGCATCCGCCTCTGTGACCGGGCGGGGATTGTTGAGCAGAAGACGAGTCTGGTTCATCGCATCCGACGCAAGTTTCGGCAAGATGTCTTCGGGTATATCCATGGCCCGCAGATTGGGCTGAAGGTCGCAGGCCCCCGAAAGCTCCGCGAGGCTGTCACAAAAGGCCGCAGCCCGTTCCTGTCCCTCGTACCTGGCGATATCGGGGTCACTTCGAAGCCCGTGCCGGCCGTTGTCGGGACGATATCCTCGAGCAGATTGGCCGCGACATCCTTGAACAGTTCCACCGAAACGCACACGGCCTTGAAGGCATCGAGCGCTCGCCAGACGATGCCGGGATCAGTCACCAGCATCACCTTACGGCCGATCTATCCCTTAACCGGTTCGCCGATGCGGCCCGGAGCGCCGACGCCGAACCGGATCGACTTCGAGGCATTGAACGTGAGTGGATTCATCATCTTCCGCACAATTGGCGATCGGGTCAGCCGCCGAAACCGAATGCGACAAGCACGGCGAGCACGAAGCCGACGGCACCGCTGATAATGAGGGTCCGCAAGCGTTCCTTTTCGACTTGCGACGTGTCTACCGGCAACCGCAGCGGCGGCACGGAGGCCGGGATGGCGACATGGACCGGGCTTGCCATTTCCATCTTGCAAGCCAGAAACCAGACCAGCCCGACGCCGCTCATCCAGGCCGCCAGCGACCAGGCCCAGATCGAAGGCATGCCCAGGAGCCAGGTCGTGGTCTCCCTGTTTTCAATGTCGAGCGGTGCGGGTGCAGTTGATCATTCAGGAGCAAATGCATTGCTGAAATCAGCAACCGGTCTGTGATGTCACCCTCACAACCGCCCGGGCAGAAACAGCACGATCGCTGGGAAGGCGATCAGGATGGCGAGGCGGACGATGTCGCTCAGGATGAACGGGATCACACCGGCCATGATGGTCTTCAAAGGCACCTCGGTTGCCACCGATTTCACCATGAAGAGGTTCATTCCAACTGGGGGTGAAATCAGGCCGAGTTCCACCGTGACCACCGCAATGATGCCGAACCAGACCGGATCGAAACCGGCATCGACGATGACGGGGAAGAAGATCGGCACGGTCAGCAGGATCATGGCCAGGCTTTCCATGAAGCAGCCAAGCACCACGTAGAAGACCATGATCGCGATGAGCACCTGCCAGGGACCGAGCCCCATGTCGCGCATGAAGTCGACCATGGCGAAGGAGATCTGCGAGGTCGAAATCAGGAAGCCCAACACCTCCGCGCCGATCAGAATGAAGAAGATGGTCGCGGTGGTTTCGACGGTCGCCCGGAGCGCCGCCAGGAACTCCGGCCAGCGCATGCCTTTCCAGACCGCATAGACAAGAGCGAAAGCCGCCCCTGCCCCGCCGGCCTCGGTCGGCGTAAAGAAGCCGCCGTAAAGACCGCCCATGACCAGACCGAAGAGGCAGAAGGCCGGAGCGAACAGGCGGGCCGCCTCGATCCAGGCACTCAGCCCCGATGACATCTCATCCTGATCCAGGGTGCTTTCGCCCTTCCAGATCCGGGCCATGATGAAGACCGTGACCACGTAAAGCACATAGGCCAGGATCCCGGGAAGGATGCCGGCGAGGAACATGTCGCTCACCGACTGCTCCGTGATCAGCGCATAGAGAAGCAGCGCGATCGAAGGCGGGATCATGATGCCGAGCGTACCACCGGCGGCGAGAGAGCCGGCTGCAAGCCTGGGATCATAGCCCCGCTTGATCATTTCCGGATAGGCGACCTTGGTCATTGTCGAGGCCGTCGCAAGCGAAGAGCCCGACACCGTGGAGAAGACCGCGCTGGCGGTGACACCAGCCGCCCCCAGCCCGCCTTTTTGACCGCGTGTCAGCATCTCTGCCCCGCGGAAAAGGTCGGCGGCCATGCCGGATTGGGAAATCAGGTTCCCCATCAGCATGAACAGCGGCACGAGCGTGAAAGAATAGTTTGATGCTGTTTCGAAGGCGGCGGTCTGCAGGACACTGAAGGCCGGATCGAACCCGACAATCATGCCGAAACCGCCCACACCGACGAGTACCATCGCAAGTCCGACCGGAGCCCCGATCAGGACGATGACAAACAGCAGGGCAATGGCAATGAGGCCAATCGTCAACGGTTCCATCAACCCAACTCCGCTGCACTGATGACCGGGTCAATGACCTCCGCCAGGGAGACGATGGCAAAGGCAATACATTCCAGCGTGATCACCAGGTAGATGATCCACAAGGGGATGCCCCAGTCCTGGGTCACCTCCCCCTGTTCCCTGGTGACCATCACCTGGTCGGCAAACAGCCACGCAAGAGAGAGCGCGAACAGGAACAGGACCACGAACCAGAAGCGGTTCAAGAAGGACTGAAGCGCGTCCGGCATCAGGCCGGTGAGCACATCCACGCGGATGAGCCCGTTTTCCAGGCCGGCGGGCAGCGCCGCGAAAACGGCGATCAGCAAGGCATAACTGGCGAGTTCGACGGCACCGGGGATCATCAGATTGATCTCGGAACCGGAGGCATCGAACAGCGCCCGCATGAAGATATTGACCGCAACCACAAGAAAGAGGCCAAGAATGGCCGTGATTGCGACAGCCTCACACCCCAGAACGGCGCCCCTGGCCACTCTGGAGAGGAAGCCTTTATGACGTGCCGAAAAGCTCATCCCGCGTCCTATGAATTCGTTTTCCGCAAACAAAGAGACGGTCCGGCGGATGACCCGCCGGACCTATGTTTCAACCTATCAGAACAAGAGGGTCAGTTCAGTTCCGACCGGCACTCTTCGACATAGCCCTGGATCTTGCCGTAGGTCTCGGTGCCCGGCAGGCCCTTGGAATCCAGCTCGGTGAGATAAATTTCCTTGGCGCGGTCCGCCGCAGCCTGCCATTCGGCCAGTTCCGCTTCCGGGATTTCGTAGGTTTCGGAATTGGACTTCAGTTCTTCGATCGCCGCAGCATCGGCTTCATCGTAGCCTTTGCCGGCCACCAGGGACCACTTCATGCCGGAGTTGGCATCGATGGCAGCCTTGGCCTTTTCGGACAGGGCGTCATACTTGCGCTTGTTCATCGTCGTCACGAAGGCAAGCGAATAGAAGCCGAAGTCGGTGTGGTACTTGGTCAGTTCCGCAAGCCGGAAGGCAACCACGGATTCCCAGGTGATCATGTAACCGTCGATCACACCGCGCTCGAGGTTCTCATAGATCGCCGGAGCCGGCAGACCGACAGGCTCAGCGCCAAGCTCGTCCAGGAGCGTACCGATCACGGCTGTGGGACGGCGCAGCTTCATGCCTTTGAGGTCGGCAAGGGTCTTGACCGGCTTCTGCCCCATGTGCAGCTGGCCGGGGCCATGGGTGTGAACGAAGAGGACGTGCGTGTCCTTGTATTCCTCGTCCAGAGCACCGGAATCATAGAGTTTCTGGAAGGCGCAGGAGCCAACCTCGGCCTTCTTGAACAGACCCGGCAGTTCCATGATCTGGCTCAGCGGAAAACGGCCAGCCGTGTAACCCTGCACCGTCCAGGCGATATCGGCGACGCCGTTCTTGGCATTGTCGTAGCCTGCAGGCGCCTTGCCCAAGGTCTGGGCCGGGAAGATCTTGACATCCAGCTCTCCGTCGGAGGCTTCATTGACCGCCTTGGCCCAGTCCATAAACATTTTCTCATTCTGCCAGCTCTGGGCCGGCATGAAGTGGGCATAGCGCAGCGTCTCTGCCTTGACGGCAGAAACCGATACGCCAAGCGCAAGAAGGGTGGCGGACAGAAGTTTGGATCTCATGGAAAGCCCCGCTTTGGGTTGTGGTACCTATTCGCGTAATTTATGCGATAATCGCACAAATAATATTTTATAGATCAAACGTTATCAGGCAAAAAGAGGGAGTCAATTGAAACGTCGCATTTGATGCGAAAAAATTTATCACGCTGAATATCTGTGCAGAGAGGGTGTAAAAAGAGGTCAGAGCAACCCGGCGACCACCTTGGCGCATTCTCTGAGCGTATCGATGATGTGCTGCCTTGCGGCCGGATCCTCGAAACGGGAGACATCCCCGGAGACCCCGATTGCCGCGGGCTCGGCCTGATCCGGACGGACCGGAATAGCGATGGCGGCGACCCCCGCCTCGAACTCCCCGTCGACATAGGCAAACCCACGCTTCGCCGTCTCGGCGATATCCGCCGCAATGGCAGCGCGATCCATCTCGGTCACGTCGGTGTATTGTTCCAGCGGCGCGTGGGCGATCAACTCCTGCGCCACATCGCAAGAGCAGGCAGCAACCAGGGCCCGGCCGATGGCACTGCTGAGCAGCGGCACCTTGGAGCCGACGGTAAAGCCGATGCTGACGGAATTCGCCTTGGCGCCGGCATGAGCCACATAGACGGCCTGGGAACCATCGATCATGGCCATGGAGATCGCTTCGGAAATCTGGCTGGAAAAGCTGCGCATGACCGGCTCGATGGCCTTGCCGAACTGCCGCCCCTGCAGAAACCCTCCGGCCAGAACCAGGATTTTCGGCGTCAGCGAAAAGACCCGGTCGTCCTGCTTGACGTAACCAAGATGAACGAGGGTAAGCACCAGACGGCGCGCGATAGCGCGGTCCAGTCCGGTGGCACGGGCGATCTGCGGCAGGGTCAGATGTGTCTGCGCAGCGTCGAACGCCTTGAGCACGCTCATGCCCTTGGCAAAGGTCAGGGAGATGTCCCGGTCCGTTATTTCACGCCGCCCGCTGGCAAGGCGTGTCTCTTCGCTATCCGGCACGCACGTTTCCTCCCGCCAGACCCAAGGTCAGAACCTAGCTACAACATATTCAGCGTTATTGACAGGGGCGCCAAAAACAGCTTCAATGATTTATATCAAACAATTCGTGCGATTATCGCGCAATTGATAAATAAAAAAACATCCAGAGAACTTCAGAGAGAATCTGTGCCTGAGAATGCGATTGTAAATTCTGCCCTTGATCGGGGACAGAAACCGTCTGCCCGAATTTGGGCCGGCGCGACCGGCTTTTTATCGAATACGAATCCGGCAGAGACCTCGCCGTTAACCTATCGCAATGCCGATACGATTGACAGTCTGGCAGAGGTCCGACCGTGAGCGCTCCGTTGGTAATCGTTGGCGCATCGCATGCGGGAGTTCAGGCGGCCGTTTCCCTGCGCCAGTCCGGTTGGCAGGAACCGATAACGCTGATTTCTGCTGAAACGGACCTGCCCTATCACCGGCCGCCGCTTTCCAAAGCCTATCTTGCCGGAGAAAAGACGGCGGATCAGATCCTTCTGCGTGGCGAAGATTTTTATGCCGCGCAGGACATCGACCTGCAGTTGGGCGTAACGGTCGAAGAGGTTTCGACGCAAGATCGCAAGATCCGCACGACCGGCGGTGACCTGCCCTATTCCAGGCTCGTTCTTGCGACTGGCGCCTCCGCACGACCGCTTCCAACGGAAGGGGCAGACCTCGACGGCATTCACATGCTGCGCGACATGGCCGACGCCCGGAAGCTGAAGACGGCTTTCGAGGCCGTTGACCGGCTCGTCATCATCGGGGGCGGGTTCATTGGCCTCGAAGTGGCGGCGAGCGCTGCCAAGGCCGGCAAGCAGGTCACCGTCATTGAGGTTCAGGAGCGTCTTCTGGCCCGCGCCCTTCCTCCGATGCTGTCTGAGTGGATTGCCGGCCATCACAGGTCAAAGGGCGTAGACATCCGTCTCGCGGAACCCTTCGACAGGTTCGAAGGAGAAAACGGAAAGCTGACCGGCGTCCGCCTGAAAAGCGGGGAACGGCTTCCGGCGGAACTGGCGCTTGTCGGCATCGGATCGCTCGCCAATCTGCAGCTCGCCGAGCAGATCGGTCTCGAGTGCCAGGCAGGCGGTATCAAGGTCGACGATGTCTGCCGGACGAGCGCGCTCGACATTTTTGCCATCGGCGACTGCGCCAGCCAGTACAACGTTTTCGCCCGCGAGATCATGCGCGTGGAATCGGTTCAGAATGCGAGCGATCAGGCACGTGTCCTGGCCGCCCTCCTCACCGACAAACCCATTCCGGCCCCCGGCGCCAACTGGTTCTGGACAGATCAATACGATCTGAAATTCCAGATGGCGGGCCTGCTGGAAGCGGACTGTGAGGAAATCGTCCGGGGAGACCCGGATACCGGAGCCTTTTCCATTCTCTTGATGAAGAACGGCGTCCTTCGCGCCCTCTTCTCCGTCAACAAGCCGGCAGACCACATGGCTGCCCGCAAATTCATCGCCGCGGCCACGCCGCTGAACGCCCAACTTTGCGGGGATGCGGCCACGCCGCTTCCCAAGGCAGTCCTTTAAGAACTAACCCTCTCTTCAGCCTTCAGGAGAACCCCAGCCATGATGAGCCAGGAACAAAACGATCTAATCACCCGCGTCGGACCGGGAACAGCCGCAGGCGAAGTCCTGCGCCGCTACTGGCAGCCTGCGGCCCTTTCGGAAGAACTGGTCGGCGCCCGGCCGGTCGTGCCGGTCCGCCTGCTTGGCGAAGATCTGGTCCTCTTCCGCGACAACGAAGGCGAACTCGGCCTGATCTCCCGCCAGTGCCCGCACCGCGGTGCCGACATGGCCTTCGGCCGCTGCGAGGACAACGGCCTGCGCTGCCCGTTCCACGGCTGGCATTTCGACCGGAACGGCCAGTGCGTCGAACAGCCGGGCGAGCCGGAAGGCAGCCAGATGTACAAGAACATCAAGGCCAAGTCCTATCCGGTCGTTGAAAAGAACGGCATGATCTTCGCCTACATGGGCCCTGGCCTGCCGCCGGCACTGCCGAACTTCGACTGTTTCGCGGCTCCCGACACGCATGTCTTTGCCTTCAAGGGTCTTTGGGAATGCAACTGGCTGCAGGCCATGGAAGTCGGCATCGACCCGGTCCACGCCTCCTTCCTGCACCGCTTCCTGCAGGATGAGGATCCGAGCGAGGGCTACGGCAAGCAGTTCCGCGACAAGGCCGCCGACACCGACATTCCGATGACCCAGGTCCTGCGCGAATACCCGCGCCCGGAAATCAACGTCGAGGAAACCGACTACGGTATGCGCATCATCTCTCTGCGCCACCTGGACAATGGCCGCACGCACGTGCGCATCACCAACCAGGTGTTCCCGGAAGCCATCTGTATCCCGATGTCCAACGAGATGACCATCACCCAGTGGCATGTGCCGATCGATGACGAGAACTGCTACTGGTATTCCATGTTCACCAGCTTCGGCAATCCGGTGAACAAGAGCCTGATGCGCGAGCAGCGCCTGCAGGAGCATCGCCTTCCCGACTACGCTCCGCTCAAGAACAAGCAGAACAACTACGGCTACGACCCCGACGAACAGGAGAAGCTGACCTACACCGGCATGGGCCTCGACATCAACGTCCACGACCAGTGGGCAGTGGAATCCATGGGCTCGATCCAGGACCGGACCCAGGAGCATCTCGGCAAGTCGGACGTCGCCATCAGCCGCTACCGCCGCATGCTGATGAAGGCGATCAAGGCCGTCGAGGAAAACAACGACGATGAGCTGCCGATGTGGAACGGAGCCCTCAATGTCGAGGAGATCCGCGGACCGCTGTCCATCGACGCCATCGGCGACACCGACACCTGGCAGGACGCCTGGAAAGAAGCCGATACCAAACGCCGTGCCGCCTGCGAGTGGCCTGCCGAGCTCTGATACTGCTCGGATGCAACCGGCCGGCGCTTCCATGGGAGCATCGGCCGGTTAATAGTAGTGGACGCCAAAAGGAGATTTGAGGGCATGGCGGACGGGTCCATTGAAGCGGCCGATCTGAGGTCGGACAAGGAGTTGCTGGACGACGAGCAACTGCGTCTCGCGGCGGAAGTCGTGAACAGGGTGAAGACGGAAGGACTTGAAACCATCCGCCTGGCCTTTGCGGACCAGCACGGCGTCCTGCGTGGCAAGACGATCGTCGCCGACGGCCTGGTATCTGCCTTCCGCAGCGGTCTTGCGATGACGTCCACCCTTCTTCTGAAGGACACGTCCCACCGCACCGTGTTTCCCGTCTGGGAAGACGACATCGGGTTCGGTCAGGGAATGCTGACCGGAGCCGGCGACGTCCTCATCGTTCCCGATCCCTCGACCTTCAAGGTGCTTCCCTGGTCGCCGCACAGCGGCTGGCTGCTGTGTGACGTCCGCTACAAGGACGGCGGCAAGATGCCGTTCTGCGTCCGCACAGCTCTCAAGGATGCCGTCGCAGGTCTGGCTGATGACGGCTACGCCATGATGTGCGGGCTGGAGTTCGAATTCTACATCTTCCGCATGGAGAACGCCCATCTAAGCCACGCCGATTCCGGCATGCCGGCAACGCCACCGGAAACCAGCCTGATCTCCCACGGCTACCAGTATCTGACCGAAGCAAGATACGACGCGCTGGAAGACGTCATGGACGACCTGCGCCGTGATTGCCAGAAGCTGGGTCTGCCGGTGCGTTCGATGGAAGCGGAATTCGGCCCGAGCCAGTGCGAGTTCACCTTCGAGCCGGCCTCGCCGCTTTCCCAGGCGGACGACACCGTCCTGTTCCGTTCCGCCGTCAAACAGATCTGCGCACGCAAGGGCCTGCACGCGACCTTCATGAGCCGGCCGAAGCTGGAGGGCATCGTTCCGAGCGGCTGGCACATGCACCAGTCCATCGTCGACGTAAAGACCGGTGCAAACCTGATGATGCCGGAGACCGTCGACGGTCTGTCGCCGATTGCCGGCAACTGGATCGCCGGTCTGCTGGAACATGCGCCCGAGAGCTGCCTGCTGACCACGCCGACGGTCAATGGCTACAAGCGCTACCAGCCGTTCCAGCTCGCCCCCGACCGGATTCAGTGGGGCCGCGACAACAAGGGCGCCATGATCCGGGGTCTGATGGCTCCGGGCGACAAGGCCTCGCGTATCGAGAACCGGGTCGCGGAACCGACCGCCAACCCGTATCTCTTCATGGCGTCTCAGATCCTGAGCGGTCAAGACGGCATCAAGCGGAACCTCCAGGCTCCCGCGCCCGTCGAGAATCCCTACACCAGCGACGCTGCCAACCTGCCGAAAAGCCTGATCGCCGCTCTGGAGCGCTTCGATGCCAGTGATTTCTACCCCAAGACACTGGGTCCCGAGCTGTCCGCCTATATCTCGCGCATCAAGCACGCCGAATGGGACCGTTACCTGATGACGGTCTCGGAGTGGGAACAGCGCGAATATTTCTCTCTGTTCTAAGCCCCCTATTCTGAACCATGCCTCATTTCGTCATCGAGTATTCCGAACCGGCAGCTCCCTCCACCGGCTTCTCCGAAACCTTCGAGGCCTTGTGCAGGGCTGCCGTTGGTGCCGGCGTCATGAAACGCGAGGACATCAAGCTGCGCGCGGTTCCTTACCGCGACTTCCAGCTCAACGACGGCTCTGACAGCTTTCTGCATCTGACCGTTTCCCTTCTGGAAGGCCGGACACCGGACCAGAAGGAAGCGCTGGGGATTGCCTGCCGGGCCGCGTTGGTCGAGCTGTTCCCGGAGATAGATGCCATCAGCGTCGATATCAGGGACATGAATGCCCTGGCCTACAAGAAGCGGGTGAAGCAGAAGGCTCCCCAGTCATGATCGAGGCCGTGCCGATTTCCGCGGAAGTCTTTGCGCCATACGGTCACCTCGCCCGCAGCGGCCAAGGGGTGACCAAGTCGATCCGCAATGGCTCCGTGCTGCTGACGAAGACGCCGGTGCAATGCGACCATGATCAAAAGGCGGTCAATTACGCCCTCGACTTTTACGATGTCGCGCCGGAACAGGGACGCCTGCAGATGACACAGGCCGAACACCATCCCCATTCAAGCCAGCTGTTCATGCCTTTTGCAGCGGACCGTTATCTCGTCGTCGTCTGGCCGGAAAAGCCGGCGCCTCATATTCCACCGAAAGCGTTCATTGCCTCGGGAACGGATATCGTCATCTACAATCCCGGTGTCTGGCATCACGGCATCGTTGCCCTTGACCGGCAGACGCTGTTTGCGTCCGCCATGTGGCGCACGGCAGATGGCAGGGAAGATGCTGTCTTTCTGCCGCTTGAAGAGCCCGTCGGGGTCACCTGGCCGGAACGGGCAGCATGAGCGTTCTTGCCATCGATATCGGATCCGAATTCGTCGACCTTGCTTTCGAAGGGGAAGACACCCTCAAGACGTTGAAGCGCCCCGTCGGGTCAAGCGATCCTGCCGGGGCCATTCTGTCCGCCATCGACGACTTCTCCCAGAGCGCAAGCATTCCCGTTTCGGCTCTGAGAGATATCCGTATCGGCTCAACAGGCGCGATCAATGCGCTGCTTGCCAAGCGTATTGGCCGCATCGCCCTTCTGACCACAACGGGCTTTGCGGATACGCTTTATCTCGGGCGCCAGAACCGGCGCGACCTTTACGATCCGATCGCAAGGCTCGCCTCACCGACGTTCCTGGTTGACCGCCTGGATATTCATGAGATTGCCGGGCGCCTGGATGCTGAGGGGAAGGAGATCGACCCACAGCCGGAAAACGGCGCTTCCGAGCTTGTGAGAACGCTTGGGTTTAAAGGCTATGACGCAGTCGCCGTCTGCCTGCTCTATTCCTACCTCAATCCCGATCATGAACTCCGCCTGAGGGAATGTATCGAAAAGGCGCTGCCGGATGTCCCGGTCATCCTGTCTCACGAGATTGACCCGAACCCACGCGAGTTCGAGCGCACCGTTTCCACCTGCCTGGAAGCCTGCCTCAGGTCGATGGAGGCACGAACGATGGCGGCCCTCGAGACCGGCCTTGCAAAGCGTGGCTTCACCGAAAAGCTGCAGTTTGCCGACGGCACGGGCAGGCTTCTGACGCCTGCGGTCGCAAAAACCCGATCCAGCGCACTCCTGATCAGCGGACCGGCGGCGGCAGCCCGCCATGCAGCCTGGCTTTCAAACGCTTCCAAAACACCGCTTGCCCTTGCCGTGGACATCGGCTCCACGACGACGGACATGACGCTCATCAAAGATGGCGCCCCCACATTCACTCGGCAGTCCGAATTCGCCGGCGTACCGATCCGCCAAGCCATGACCGATGTGCACAGCCTCGATCTTGGCGGCCTTGCCTGCCCCGTCCTTGACGGCATCGGCGGTATCGTTTTTGAACGCCCGTCAGAAGCCCCTTCCCTGTCCCTTCGCGCCCTATCTCTGCGGGATTGTCTGGCCTGGCTGGAGCGGATACCGGTGCGTGCCGCGCCGGATACGAAGATCTTTCTCGACACCCTCGGAGAAGATCTCGGTCTCTCAACCGACGCCACGGCCGAAGCTATTGTTGCCGCCGCGGAGCAGCAGGTTGCGTCCGCGCTTCTGAAGTTCTCCGTGAAACGCAATGTCGATCCGTCGAGAGCGGTATTCGTCGGGATGGGCGGCCTCGGCGCGGTTCTTGGGGCGGGCATTGCCGAACGACTTGGCATCACGAAGATACTGGCGCATGAAGCACCGGCGGTCGCAGGTGCACTCGGCATGCTCACCATGGGACCCAATGTATCAAGCCGGCTCAGGGTCGGTGCCACTGCCCTGGTTCTGGGGCAATCCGGCCTGGCAGACCGGTTGAACACATTGCGCGATGCCTTGCCTCCGCTCGACAGCGCGCGCTTTACCGAGAGCCTGAGCGTGGAGATGGCGGCAACGCCCTTCATGCACCCGTTCGAAGTCACCCTCACCCAACCGAGCGACGACCCGCATGTCCTCGTTTCGGCTTTTGCCACACAATACACAGACCGGTTCGGCATCGCCCCGCCGGGAAGCGGACATGTCTTTGCCATGACGCTCTCTCATGTTCCGGCCGATCTGTTCACCCACCGGCCGGAGCCGGCGCTTCCCGAGGCGTCCTCCGGCATGATTGCCTCCGACGGCGGAACGCTGTGGATTCCGGAAGGCTGGGTCCTCTCGGTCGTCCAGGGTGGCTACGCAATGACAAGGGCTGAGGCATGAAAACGGATCGAACCATCGCCCGGTCCAGGCTTGAAACCCTGCAGATGCGTTTCGATGCCGTCGCACAGGGCATGCAGGAAATCCTGTTTCGGACGGCCGTTTCGCCGGTGGTGCGCGAAGGCGCCGATGCCTCCTGTGCCCTGTTTACCGCCGAAGGGGAATTGCTTGCGCTCTCGGATGCCATCCCTCTTCTTCTGGGCGCCCTTCCGGAATCGGTAAAAGCCATTCTTGCGCGCTACCCGGCAGAGGACATGAACGAAGGCGACATGTTCTTCATGAACGACCCCTTCGCCGGCGGCACCCACCTTCCCGACATCACGGTTCTGGTTCCCGTCTTCTTCAAAGGCGAGCGGATCGCCTTTGCCGCCAGCATTCTGCATCACCAGGATGTGGGTGGCATGCGCCCCGGCTCCGTGCCGCCGGACGCAACCGACATTTACCAGGAAGGCTTGCGTTTCCCGCCAAGCCGCCTGGCGCAGGACGGAAAGATCCTTCGGGAAGCGGAAGACCTGATCCGTCTGAACTCGCGCGCGCCGGACACCGTCCTCGGAGACATCGCCGCCCAGATCGCGTCCGCCGGACACGCCGCCCGCTCTCTCCAGACGATCGCCGGCGAACTCGGAACTGAGACCTTCATCACGGCCACCCATGCCTGCCTCGATCATGGTGAAGAGCAGATCAGCCGATTGTTTCAATCCATCCCGCCCGGTCCGTATCAGGGCGTTGATGGATTGGACCCGACGCCAAACCTGCCGCCGATCGAGGCCCACGTGTCCGTATCCTTCGACGCCGGACACCTCAAAGCGGACTTTGCAGGGTCGTCGGCCCAGGTGAACGCGCCGATCAACTGTGTGCGTTCCGGCCCGCTCTCGGCCCTGCTTTACGCCGTCTTGAGCCTTGCGCCGTCAACGCTGTTCCGCAACGGTGGCGTGCTCCGCCGGATCGAGCTTCATCTTCCCGAGGCAAGCGTCGTCAATGCGTCCGTGCCTGCGCCGGTGAACGCCCGCATGAACATGGTGCGCTGCATCACCTCCGCCGTGCTGCAAGCCTTGTCAAAAGCCGCCCCGGACAAGATGCCGGCAGCCAATTCCGGCATGTCCTATGTGCTCGCCTTTTCAGGTAGCTGGCCGGACGGCAACCGCTTCGTGACGACGGAAATCATCGCAGGCGGAGCAGGCGGCGGACCTTTCTCGAAAGGAGCGGATGCCGTGTCGACCGACGTCGGCAACGCCATGAACATGCCAGGGGAAGCGCTCGAAGAGATCGCCCCGATCCGGCTTCTGTCCGCGCGCATCCGCGAAGGCTCCGGCGGCTCCGGCAAATATCCGGGCGGCAATGGCATCCGGCGGGAATATCTGGCCCTGACCGATGGCGTTTCCGTTTCCCTTCGCGGTGAACGTTTTGCCCGCGTACCAAAGGGCCTATTGGGTGGCGGCAGTCCTGAGCCTTCGGCCGCGACGATCCTGCGTGCGGATGGCGAGACCATTGCCCTCACCGCCCGCTCCGCCTTCACGCTGAATTCCGGTGACCGGCTGATCGTGGAAAGCTGCGGCGGCGCCGGTTACGGCACCGCGGACTGATTTCTCTCAAAGGAAAGATAGCGACCGGGCTTACCCCCCGGCCACCTTCTTGCGCAGGCTGGGCAGGAAGGCCGCGGCGAGGAACGCAAAGGCCAGCAGCAGAAATGCCAGGCTGATCGGCCTGTCGACGAACGTCGTCAGATGGCCTCGGGAAAGCAACAAAGCGCGCCGGAAGTGCTCTTCCAGAAGCGGCCCCAGAATGAACCCCAGCAGCACCGGCATGGCCGGATAGTCGAAGATCCGCATCAGGTAGCCCACGACCCCGAACCCGAGCACGACGAAGACGTCGAAGGCGTTGTTGTCGGAGGAATAGACGCCGACGCAGATGAACACCAGGATCGCCGGATACAGGATGTTGTAAGGGATCGAGAGCAGCTTCACCCAAAGCCCGATCAGGGGAATGTTCAGAACCAGCAGCATCAGGTTGCCGACCCAGAAACTGATGATCAGCCCCCAGAACATTTCAGGCTGATCGTTGATCAGGTTCGGGCCCGGCGTGATGCCGTGCAGGATCATGGCACCGAGCAGGACGGCGACCACCGCATCGCCCGGAATGCCGAGGCTGAGGGTCGGAATGAAGGCCGCCTGGACCGATGCATTATTGGCCGCTTCCGGCGCGGATATGCCTTCCAGCGCGCCCTTGCCGAATTCCTCCGGGTTTTTTGAAAGCCGTTTTTCGGTCGCATAGGCCATCAGGGACGCAATCCCCGGACCCGTTCCGGGAAGCGCGCCGACAAAAGAACCGATGACCGAACCCCGCAAGGTCGGCGCCCAGATCTTTTTCCACTCCGGCTTGCTCGGCCACATCTCCTTGAAACGGATATGCCCCAGCTTCATGGGCGTTCCCTGCGGGCTGCCGATGTTGCCGATGATCTCGGCCACGCCGAAAAGACCCATGGCGAGCGCGACGAGGCTGAAGCCGTCTGCCAGTTCCAGAATACCGAAATTGAAGCGGAACATACCCGTGTTCACGTCGGTACCGACAAGACCAAGCGCAATGCCGAAGATGACCATGGCAAGCCCCTTGAAGGGAGAGCCTGCGGTCATCGTCGACGCTGCGATCAGGCCAAGCAGCATGACGGAGAAATACTCAGCCGATGAAAATTCCAGCGCCAGTTCCGCAATCAGCGGAGCAAACCCCATGACCAGGACAATGGCGAAGGACGAGCCGATGAAGGAGTTGATCGCCGTCACGAACAGCGCAAGCGGCGCCTTCCCCTTCTGCGCCAGCGGATAGCCGTCAAGACACGTGATCGCCGCCGTGGCCGTGCCAGGCAGGTTCAACAGGATGGACGCCGTGGAGCCACCGTACTGAGCTCCGTAGAAGATCCCGGCCAGCATGATCAGCGCGGCTGTGGGATCGAGATAATAGGTCATCGGCAGCGCCAGCGAGATCGCCGCCAGGGGACCGATCCCCGGCAAGACCCCGACGACCGTACCCACGGTCACGCCGATGAAGCAGAAGAGCAGGGACTCGCCACTCAGCGCCTTGCCCAGACCAATCATGATATTGGCGGCGAAATCACTCATCTCGGACCGAATGCGTTGACCGGGAGACCAAGCCCCCAAATGAAGAGAAGAACACCGAAAAGCGCCATGAAGGCCGCGACACCGGCCACGGTCAACCAGTTGCTCCGTGGCTCGCCCAGCGCCGAAATGAAGACAAGTGCGATACTGGCAGCCACATAGCCGGCGCGATCCACAAGAAGCGCGAAGGCAATCATGCCGACGAAGACCGCGAGAACGGGACGAATGGCGAACCGGGCCGGAGCGGGCGTTCCCTCATCCGGGGGACCTTCGTCCGCATATCGTGTACCGAACCATGTCTCGACCGCGATCACGATGCCAAGACCGGCGATCAGTAGTCCCACCACCAACGGAAAGAACCCCGGCCCGGGCCGCAGCATGCTGCCGAGCGGATAGGTGCTCGAAAGTGCCGCCAGCCCAGTGCCGAAGGCCGTCACGACTGCAGCCGCCGAATAGTCTCTTGTCGGTGTGTGAAGTGTCATATTTCACTCGAAAATCTGAGGTGAGCGGTCCTGAACGGACCGCTCACCGGCAGGGCATGCCATCAGGTGGGTCTGTAGAGCACGCCAGGCTGCAACAAAATCATTTCGGGGCGATGCCGGCAGCGTCGACCACGCCCTTCCACTTCTTCACTTCGCTTGCGATGAAGGCTTTGGAGTCTTCCGGCGTCTTGCTTTCCACGAGGAAGCCCTTTTCCATGAAGAAGGCCTGAAGCTTGTCGGACTGGAGCGCCGTGTTGATTTCGGCATAAAGCGTCTCCAGAATCGGCTTCGGCGTACCTGCCGGGGCGAAAACACCCTGCCAGGAGAAGGCGGCGAACCCCGGGACACCGGCTTCGGCAATGGTCGGAACATCCGGCAGCAGGTAATGACGCTGGGTCGAGGTTACGCCGAGGGCACGAAGCCGACCCGTCTTGACGTGTTCAGAGGTCACCAGAATGTCGCCGAACATGGCGTCGAGCTGACCGCCGAGCAGATCCTGGAGCGCCTGGGCACTGCCCTTGTAAGGCACATGCAGAAGCTTGGTGCCCGTTTCCAGGCCGAAGAGCTCACCGGTCATGTGCATGGATGTGCCGACGCCGGGCGTTCCGTGGGTGAAGGTTTCCGGATTTTCCTTGGCATAGGCAATCACATCCTCGACCGAGGTGAAGTCGCTGTCCGCGTTCACAACCAACGCCAGCGGAGCGGCAATAACGATGGAGACCGGATCGAAATCGGTGACCGGATCATAGGGCAGATCATTGCGCAGAGCCGCACTGATGGCGTTGGAGCCTGTCACGCCCATCAGCAGCGTGTAGCCATCGGGATCGGACTTGGCGACATAGTTCGCGCCGACGGTGCCGCCGGCACCGCCGCGATTTTCAACGACGACCGGCTGGCCAAGCGGACCGGCGATCGCTTCGCCGATCTGACGCGCGAGCAAATCCGTGGACCCTCCCGGAGGGAACGGCACCACGAGCGTGATGGGCTTGTCGGGATAGGCATCGGCCGCGAGCGTGGGCGCAACGAGAGTGCTTGCCAGACCGGCGGCAGCCACGAGACCGAGGCCCGCCTTGCAAAGTTTTCTGCGATCAATTCCATATTTCATGAGTACACCTTCCTCTGGATTCTGGCCTATGGCTTCTAGGGTTCTTATTGAAATCTGGTGGGACTGAAGGGGCTGAGATCGATCTCCGGCGCCCGACCGGAGACAAGATGCGCAATTTCCCGGCCTGTGCTGGCGCCGCCGCACATGCCGACGTGCCCATGACCGAAGCCGAGAAAGACGTTTTCCGCCCTTGGGGCCTTGCCAATGACCGGAAGGCTGTCCGGAAGACAGGGCCGGTGCCCCATCCAGTAGGATTTCTCGGACCCCTCAAGGCCGGGAAACAATTCCTGTCCCTTGCGGAACAGCGCTTCTGAACGGCTGTAACGCGGCTCTGCGGTCAAACCGGCAAACTCCACGGTTCCGGCAAGCCGCAAACCGGATGTCATCGGATTGACCATCATGTTGTGCTCAACCGCCATCACGTTGCGCTCGAGATGAACGTTCGGATCCTTGACCGTGACGTGATAGCCGCGTTGGCTTTCCAGCGGCACCCGCGCGCCCAGTTTTCTGGAGAGTTTCGCCGACCACGCCCCAGTGGCCACGACCACGCCGTCGACCTCGAGCCGCTCGCCATTGTCGAGCACGATCCTGTCGACGCATCCGTCCTTGATGTCGAAATCTGTTGCCAGGGTCTTTTTATGCGTGGCGCCGTCCTTGATCGCCTGAGTGTAGATCGCTTTGACAAGAGCCGAAGGATCCGGTGTGGAGCCGTTGTCCGGCGCAAATTGCCCGAACCGGAACAGCCCCTTCAAGGCAGGTTCGAGATCTGCCAGCTCGTCGCTGTCTACCTCCTGCATCTCGACCCCGAGGCTGCGTCTCAGGTCCATGCCCCACTTCCAGCGCTGCGCCGCTTCCCTGGAGGAATAGACGTAAAGACAGCCGTTTCGGCGGATCAGGGACGATCCCCCTGCCCGCTGAAGGAGTGGCTCGTAACACTCGAAGACCGGGCGCAGGAGATCACGGACCGCACCGGCGATCCGGGTCACTTCCTTTTCGGTCGAGGCCCGCATGAAATGCATCAGCCAGGGCAGGATACGCGGCAGGTAATGGGCCCTGATGACCAGCGGGCCTTCCGGATCGAGCAGCCATTTGGGCACATTGCGCCACATGCCCGGCATTCCGACCGGCAGACAGGCGCTAGGCGACAAGGAGCCGGCATTGCCGAAGGAACAGGCCTCTCCGGCCTCAAGCGGATCGATGAAGGTGATCCTGTGACCGTCCCGCTGGAGCCATGCCGCCGAGCAGGCACCCACAACGCCGGTTCCGATAACTGCAATATGCAAGACGCCCGTCCAAATCTATTTCGTAAGCATTTTCCCTATGTGCATTCTGTTTCGGCACGTGATATCAGACAAATGAATTTTTCTTCTAATCGCATTAGGTAACCTTATGAATGTCACCTTGCGCCAGCTCCGTGCCTTTCATGAGGTTGCCAAAACGCAAAGCTTCACGCTTGCAGCACAAAACATGGGCCTGACGCAGTCAGCCGTCAGCATGCTGATCCGTCAGCTTGAAACGGAATACGGCATGGCCCTGTTCGACCGGGTTCAGCGCAGCGCACGGCTGACGGAGGTCGGAAAGCACATGCTTCCGGTCACGGCGCGCATTCTGGAAGACCTGCAACAGGTTTATGAAGGCGCCGCGGACCTGAAGGCACTGAAGCGCGGAACCCTGCGCATCGCCGTTCCGCAAATGCTGGCCTGTTCCTGGCTCCCCCCCGTCATCGGCAAGTTCACCCAGCTCTATCCGGATGTCAGCCTTCGGGTCATGGACACGACCGGCGATCGCATCGTCAGCGCCATCACCGACAATGAAGCGGAGATCGGGATCGGGCCTCAGCGCCCGACGCCGGAAGGCATTTCCTCAGAGCTTTTGTGGAAGGAACCGATCCAGGTTGTCCTGCCGCGCTCGCTCGGACTTGCCAATGCCGGGGAGATCACCTGGGACCGGCTCACCCGTGAGAACTGGATCCAGTATTCGGACGATTTCACGCTGTATCTCGAGCGCTCGATCTGGACCAGCCTGCCCATTCCAAAGACGCGCATGACCAGCGTCCGCTACCTGACAACCGCCCTCGCCTTCGTCGGCAACGGCATGGGCATCACGGCGGCCCCGAAATACGCACGGATCTTCGAAGACCAGTTTTCGGTGAAGTTCCGGGAGGTCACCGGCACTCGGATCGAACGCGAATTCTACATCTACGCCCGGGGAAACCACCATCGGTCCCCAGTCGTGGACGCTTTCATGTCCCTGCTGACCTCCAACCCCTCACTGATCACGCCGCCTTAGCATCAGCCGATGGCTTGTTCATGTCCGGGCGACCGTGGGTCTTCAGCGCGCGGTTGATCGCACATCGGGACCGATCCTATAGTGCGAGAAAAGTGCGACACAAGGGAGGGAACCGCCGTGGCCGCATCGGGAGATATCGATCTTGCGGGCTTCGGCCGATCGGGCTGGAATCCGTTTTCGAAACCGCACTTCGTAACCAGCGATTATCGCATCGCTCAAGACCACCTTGAGAAATCGAGCAAGGGGCTCTTCCAGCTATCGGTTCCTCAAAACGAACGGTTTCGCCAATACAGTTCGAAAGCGCGGCTGCTGGGCGAAAGCCGCGTCACCCTCGTCAACATCGACAGTGAAGCCGGATATCGGATCGCGATGAACGCCGATCCGGACCTGATCTATGTCCAGGTCCTCTTGCAAGGCTCCGCCCTGTATCAACAGCGCACCACACGGGTCGAGGTACGAAGTGCCCAGCTGGTTCTGCAGGAGGCCCGCGCGTTAACGCGCAAGGACTGGGGTGGACCGACCCAGCTCATGGCCTTCCGGCTCAGCCGCCGCGCCCTTGAACGCCTGGCCGCCCAGACGATGGGCGACGTGGGATCCCGTCCCCTGGACTTCGACACGATCCAGGTCATCGACCTGGAGCGCGTACCGACGCTTTGGCACCACATTCTCATGATCTACAATGACCTGCAGGAGCCGATGCCGTTCCTTAACGGTCCAAGCGCGGACCATGCCGAGCAAATTCTTTTGCACCTTCTGCTTCAGTCCATACCGAACAGCTACGACGGCTTACAATCGTCTGTGCCCGCCCAATCCGCCGCGCCCTATTATGTCCGCCGGGTCGAGACCTTTATCCGGGAACACGCCCGGGAACAGATCGACATCCAGGACATGATCCAGACGGCCGGCGTAAGTGAAAGGTCCGTCTATCTCGGGTTTCGAAGGTTCCGCAACACGACGCCAATGGCCTATCTGAAAGAGGTCCGCCTCAATCTTGCGCGCCGGGCGTTACTTGAGGCGCGGGCGGACAAAGGCATGCCTGTCACAGGGATTGCCCTCGATTGCGGCTATGAAAACCCCAGCCAGTTTTCCCGCGATTACCGCGCTCGCTTTCATGAAACTCCGACAGAAACCGTCCGGCGCGCCTCGCGTTCCGAGCCCCTCCCCCGCAACGATGCGGCCGGCTGATCGTCTTTCCACGATACGAAACGGAAACGGGTCCTGCCGAACGTTTCACGAGCCCTCCATCGATTGCACTGTGGCGCAAACCCTTGCAGCCGGTGAAAAGAAGGCGGTCTCCGCAGTGATAGTATGGGCGATCCAACGACTGGCCCTGTTGCTTCGATCTGGTGGAGAAAAACGTGTACGCAAAGAAAATCATCGTTATCGGCGCCGGGATCGGCGGGCTCGCCGCTGCTTTGGGGCTCCAACGCAGGGGCTTCAAGGTCGCCGTCTATGAGCGCGCGCAGGAAATTCGCGAAGTCGGAGCCGGCCTGATCGTCACCGCCAACGCGCGTAGCGCGCTCCATGATCTGGGGATCGATGAGGACCTTGAACGGCTCTCGAGTTGCGTCCCCGTCATGTTCACCTGCAACTACCAGACCGGCGAGATCATCCGGGAACACCCGAATGCCGGGATTCGCGAGAAATACGGGTTCGCCACCCTTCAGGTTCACCGCGCGGATCTGCACACCCTCCTCATGAACGCCGTCGCGGCGAACGACGCGGACGCCCTTCATCCCGGACATGACTTCGTCGACCTTGACGAGACCGACACCGGTGTCACGGTCCGCTTCGCAAATGGCGCGGAAGACAGCGGTGATGTGCTGATCGGCGCGGACGGGAACGCCTCGGCCATTCGCGCGCTCCTGTTCCCCGGCGTAGCAACGACATTCAACGGTCAGGTCGCTTTCCGGGCCCTGCTCCCCGCGAATGCGGTGCCGGATCGCGTCAACGAACTCGGCCAGGGCATGTATGCCGGTCCCCAGCGATACATCCTTCACTACCCGTTACGTGGCGGCCGCATCATGAACATCATCGGCTGCGGGCAGGCGACGGAATGGGAGGAAGAAGGCTGGGCGATCCCGGCGACGAATGCCGAATTCGCGAACGCCTACTCCGATTTCGCGCCCCACCTGCTTGAGATGATCGGGAACATTCCCGAGGGCGGGCTTTTCAAATGGGGGCTCAGGGACCGCGAACCGCTGGCAACCTGGACGACGGACCGCGTGGGGATGCTGGGCGACGCGGCCCACCCCATGACCCCCTTCCTCGGACAGGGCGCCTGCCTCGCGGTCGAGGACGCAATGCTGCTGGCGCGCGCCTTCGCGGCCTCCAAGAGCGTGAAAGAGGCCCTCGCCCGATACGAGGGCGCACGAAAGGAGCGTGGGAACGGCGTGCAGTTGATGTCCCTGGAAGAAGGTCGTGCGCTGCAAGACCCGAGAATTCCCCGAAGGACCGCGGTCGATCGTGGGCTGCTCAAATACGACCCGGTGACCGTGCCGGTCTGAACATCATCCGCTCACGCGGATCGCGCTGGCGCGTCGAAAAGAGCTTGCGCGCTCTTTAAAAGCACGGAACGCATTCCCCGGGACCCCGGCACGCTCTGCGACCGGAGTCCCGGGCCAGGCACAATTCTCTGAACGCTTGAAATGACCGGTAGACGCCCACCTTGCCCGTCTGCCCGCTTTTCGTCGTCGGTCGGCGTCCAATACCCGTTTTGACATGACGATTACGATGCCAGGACAGGAATCTCTGTCGGGACATCACCACCTGCGCCCGCGATCGCACGGGGCGGAGCCCATCCTCAAAAATGACAATCTTAGCGAACCGGCAACCCAGTCTTTACATCCTGCGCGTAGGCTGCATAACAGTTGTAATTCAAGAAATCGCCGCTAAGTATTCTTTACATGGTTCAAGGACTTTCAGGATCGCTCAATGACCAATTTCAACGCGCAAATCGAAAAATCGAAGCAGGACGTTGCGGCTGCCCGGCAGAAGATTGACGAACTGACCGGAAAGATCGAAGCGGCGCATTCCAAGCTCAAGACAGGCCAGGATATCTCGGTCGATATCGAGAATGCGACCCTTGAGGATGTGCACGCTCATACGGAGCTGATGGGCGCGAACATTGCCGAACTGATCATGGGGCTCGACGATGTCACCGCCGATTTCTCAAAGGATTTCGACGCCATGCGGTCGAAGACCGGCTGGGAATCCTTTATCGGCATCTTCTCGAAGGCCCGCTCCGACAGCATTCGCCAGGAACGCATGCGTGCCGCCAGCATCGACGACAAGCTGCAGGACCTGATTTCCAAGTCGAACGTTATCGGCCAGCTGCTGCAGGAGCAGCTTGCAACGCTGAACGACCACAGCAAGCGGGTGGAAGGCAATCTCGCAGACACGCTGACCCAGCGCGAACAGGCCGTGGCAACCCTGGAAAACATCAAGCAGCAGCTCGTGGCGATGGACCCGGAAATCATCGCCCTTGAAAACAAGATCTCGATGGAAACCGATGCGGCCGCCCGCACCAAGCTGGAAAGCGAACTGGCGGCAAAGAATGCGGAATACAATCGACTTGCCCAGGAAGAACAGGTCAAGCTGGCCGAAAGCCAGACGCTTGAACGCTATATCGAAAAGGGCAAGACCTGGGTCGACAGCCTGCAGAACCAGGCCGCGACCCAGATGGTGCTGATCAACAAGCTGCAGACGGACACCAAACAGCGCGTCGTTCTCTATGATGCCCTCGTCAAGTCGCTGAAGACCGCCCAGCAGCAGGATGTCGCGCACAAGATCAACGAGATCGGCGTCGCAACGGACAAGGAAGCCCAGTCCGCCATGGCCGCGATCGGCTCCGCCACGAACCAGCGCATGGCCGACATGATGGAAGCCCATGAAGACCACATGGTCTTTGCCCGCAAGGTTCTGGAAGAGAAGGCCAAGTCCGACGAACGCTTTGCCCGCCGTTTCGAGAAGATCGTCGAGAAGCACGACAAGAACGCCTATGGCGCTTGAGGGTTAAGCCTTGGACCTGACCCTGGACCATCGCAAGCTGGAAGAAGCGCATGAAACACGGCGCTACTTCACCAAGTTCGAGCGCATCATTTCTCATCTGCGAGCGGTCTCGGACACCGTGGTTTCGGAAGACACGGCGCTGGAATCCGAAATCCCGATCCTGCAGGAGTATTTGTTGGCTCTTGCCGGCACGTTTTCGGCGCTGTCCTTCAAGTATCTGCTGGCCAGCCGTGTGTCGGGCATGATGCCCGGCCAGCTGACCATCGACCTGCATGAAAGCGGGTTCCCGATATTCCAGGAGATCCTGCAAATGGCAAATGACGCCATGCAGGTTCCAAACCACATGAAGTCCCTTCCCTCCATGAAGGACCTCAAGCAGGCTATGGTCAACCATATCCTGCGGGAACAGACCGTACCGCTTAACCTGCAGTTCGCCGCTTCCCAGCGCCGTTATTACGAGCAGATCGCAAATGGCCCGATTTTCTGGGCCCGGAACGACCCGCGGATCATCTGGGCGGAAAACACCAATGTCAGCCGGCGAAACTACCGCATACACTGGGCGGTCTATGACAGCCAGCAGAACATCCCGCTGATCTACGTGATGGATGTGGAAGACAGCGGCAGCCGACCCCTGGCCCACGACCACCGTCGCTGGCCCAGGGCGCAAAGCCATCTGATGGCGCAATCGTCTGCCGGGCTGAAGCTGGTGACGATTGCCGGCGGTTTCGACCGCGATTTCGACGACCTGCATCCGAAGCGGTTGAGACGTTTCTATGTCGGGCCGATGTACAGCCATGCCTACACCCAGCAGTCCGGACCGTTGCGCGAGGTTCTGGCCCAGGCGGCCGGCAAGCCCGGCGAGGACTGGGCCCTTGCCTGGACCACGGAAACCCTTCATTCCGCTTCCGTCACCCATGAGCCCGCCGGATTTTTCAGCACCGTGGAACGGCAGGTCTATCAATTGGACCCGTTCGCGGCACAAGGGGACAATCCGCAGGATGCCGCAGGTCATACCTACCAGCAGCGCTCGATCATTCTGCCCCAACGCCCCTATCAGATCCTGGCGGAGCGCAATCCGGCAGGGTTCTCCGATATCCGCAAATACGCGGTGAGCCCTTCGGGCAAGATTATCAGTTACAAGTAGGTTTCAACCCGTGACACTTTCCACCGATCTCATGGAATTGAAGGAAGACCGGATCCGCGCGCAATATGCGCAGGCCGAGGCCATGCTGGAAGGGTTCGACCACACGCCCCGCATCGCCCGCAAGACGGAGCCGGACCGCGTTCAGGAACGCTCACCCGGCCTTGGCACCAGACGGCGGTTCCGCTCGACAACGCCGGGCCTGGTCACGCGCTCCACGGCACGGCCGGAAGGCGTGCAGCTGGCGAACCGCATTCTTGAAAGCGATGAGGATGTCCTGACGACACCCGTTCAGGCCAGCGTCCTGCGAGCGCTGCGCCGGTCCCTTTCGGTCGCGCAGGTTGCTTCTGACCAGTTTGCCGAACAGTCCGGACTGGCCGATCTCAAGCGCAAGAACCTCGCCGGACTTCTAGATCCCGCGCAGAAGACCCGGTTCCACGATCTCCTGAAGGCGTCCGCCCTGATCGTGCTTCATGTCTTTGCCAACATGAGCGATTTCCTTCTGGCCGAGCTCGTCAGCGAAACACAGGAAACGGAAGCGCAAAGCGGCGACATCGAGGAAATCCTCATCGACAACGATCAGCTCGCCCTTCACGGCGTCCTGTGGGAACTGGACCAGGAAATTGCCGCCGGCGTGTCCAATGACGCGGAACTGGTGGCCGTGATCCGGTCCGCCTGCGAGCAGATCATGGAAAAGGTCGCCCTCAGGGCGGAAGGTGCCGCTCATCTCGATGCGTTCAGCGCGGCTCATTATCGGGTCGAAGCCGACAACTTCGACATCACCGGCTTCACGCCGGCGGCACGGGCGAAATCGACGACGTTGACCATGGCTTTCAAGAAGCCGGAGGAAGTGGTCGGCAACCACATTGCCAAGTATCAGGCCATGAAGCTTGCCAAGATGCTCATGGCCTACGATTTCCAGCGCAAATTGAACCCGTTCGCGGAACTTGGCGGCTTCATCTTCACCTTCATGGGCGACGGCAAGCCCGGAACGGGCAAGACGACCCTGATCCAGATGATGGCGGGGCTGATCAGCGAGTATTGCAACAACGCCGGCTACGCCTTCCGCTACCAGAACCTGTCGACGGACAACATCGACAGCTATCAGGGTAAGTCGGGGCAGAATGCCAAGGCCTTTATCCGCAACATCATCGATCCCAATGTTATCGGCTTCGGCACGATCGATGACATCGACCAGTTGGCGGGCAAGCGTGGCGACCGCCAGTCTTCCGCGGGCCAGCTGGAAATCACCGCCGTCCTGATGGAGAGCTTTGCCGGCGCCAACACGGTCGTGCGCGGCAACTGCACCTTCGGTATGTTCTCCAACTATCCGGAGAACGTGGACGATGCCCTGCGCCAGCGCGCCGGCGCCCGGTTCCTTGTCGACGGTCCGCAATCGCGCGAGGACTATATCGACATCCTGCACCTGCTCATGGGCAAGAACCACTCGATCCCGGTCGGCGATCACGACCTCTTCGAGGCACAGGCCATCAAGAAGGCGGTTGCCGCCTCCTATGACAAACACGCCCGCCCCCAGGAAGACGGCCTGATCAGGGTTTTCGAAAAGGTGCGCGAACAAATCGGCGAGCTCGACACGATCGCGAAACTCGGCACCTACCTGAAGGCCATCCAGGAAGCAGACGAGCGCTTTACCGGGCGGGCCATCAAGAACATCACCGATGCCGTCAAGGTCCGGGCGATGGACTTCGAGCTGCCCGACGCGTGGATGGAAAATCCCGATCTGTTCCTGTTCAAGGACTACGACACCAAGAAGGCCATGATTGCGGATCTCGCCCGGCCGATCACGGTGGACATGGTCATTCAGGAAATCAACCGCTATGCGGACAGCGAGTTCCGCTATGCCGACAAGTCGGATGAAGTGGCCATCGAGAATGCCGTCCGCGAAATGCGGCGGATGGAAGAAGCCAAGCGCCGCTACATGGAAGCCAGCCGCCCATGATGAGGCTTGTCAAAAACGGCCTGATGTACGGCAACCTCCATGAGGTCAGATCGCCGGCCATGGTGGAGCGCTACAATCGCGCGCTGAAACACCTGACCGGCCGCCAGACCGAGCTAAGCGAGTTCCACATCGACATTTCGGGGTTCTCTCCGGAAATCGGTGACGAGCTGGACGACGACTATTATCTCAACCCGAACGGCTGCAATCGCCAGTTCATTTTCCTGTCGCCGGAGCAGAAAACCGCCCCTCTTCTGAATACGCGGTTCTCGACCTCCCGTAAGATCATTCGCGGCTATATTGACCAGAACGAGGAGCAGCTGTTTGCCCTGACGGCCCGGGACGTGGTCGTCGGCGAGCTGGTCAACTCGGTTCTCGTTCTGAAGCAACCGAAAGACCTGTTCTACATTCGCGATATCGTAGTCGAGGCAGACACGCTTGGAGGCCATGCCGAGGCAAGCGGCGAACTGACGGGCAAGATCGACCGCTTCATGGTGGAAGACGACGCCTGGTGGGACGATGTCCTGATCTCCGAGATGATCGAGCTGGCCCGGCAGACCGGGGATATCGTCCGCTCGCCGATCAAGCTGACGTCTCAGAGTTTCACCCAGAAGAACTTCTACACCAGTCATTTTGGCGGACTCTACGTCTTCCAGGACGTCAGCCAGTCCGCCTGTATTGCCGTATCGACAGACAAGCCGGAAGACGACATCCCTGTCAGCAAGTCCTTCAGCCTGAAGGACCCCAAAGCGGTTGCCGCCTTCCTGTCGGTCAACGGATTGGTTGAACCTCTGGCAACCAAGTGGGTTCCCAACAGCCAGAGCATCATCAAGCAGAAACTCGACTTCATCGCCATAGACACGGCCGCGAACGAAGGCGAAGACCTCTCCCATGTCTCGCGCCGAGACCTGAGAAACCTGAAGCGCAAGTATCATGACCGGATGCCGGACGAATACCATTCGCTCATGCAGGTCTGGCTGAGCCTGAAGACAGGTGGAAATCTACCGAAGGTGCCGGTCACCGATCCGGCCTATTTCTATTTGCTGAGAGCCCAGAACCATGCGGACCGGGATTTGGTGAACATGCTGCTTGCCCAGCTGACACCGCTCGATTTCCGCCAGCTGTTCATCTGCCACAAGGATGCGTTCTACGCCGCCTACAAGACCTGGCATGACCAGAAGAGGACCTATGTCGCCAGGTTCCTGGCCGAGGAATACGTGGTCGACAAGGTCGGTACTCGCGAGGAACTGTTCGGTCCGGAGCCGGCGATGGACACGGATTATGTCGACCTCGGCCTTGGCCCGAACATCGGACCCTGGGGCCGGATCCCACACGACGGGGATCATGACCGCTACGATGATGAGGAGGGCGACCGATGAAAGTGATCAAGTGGATTGTCGGCATCCCGCTCCTCCTGATCGTGCTTGCCTTTGCCCATTACACCCTGCCCAGCCGGGACATCGTCCGCATCGTCGGGACTGATGTGAAGCGCATGGATATCGGGTCGTCCTCCTGGTTCTGGGCAGCTCCCGACGCAGGCACCAACACCAGCTGGACCCGCGACGTCCGCTTCATCAATACGGTCTGGCCGGATGGCAAACCGCGCGTCTACCGGAACGAGGACACGGACTGGGGCTGGCCGCCCTATTTCAAGTTCGACAGCAGCAACATTACCGCGCAGGCCCAGGACCTGGCCAAGAAGCCGGGTGATGTCTGGGTGGCCGTCACGCACTACGGCTGGCGTATCAAGCTGTTCACGATTTTCCCGAACGCAATCTCGATCAGGCAGGTCGCAGGACCGGATGTGTTCCTCATCCCCTGGTTCAACATCCTGTTCTTTGTGGTGGTTGCGGCCATCCTGTTTATCGCGGTGCGCGCGATCTCCGTCTTCAAGCGTATGCGGGTCGATCCGATCGTGGACGGCATCGACGACTTCATCGACGACGTGGGCGAGAACGCCGGACAGACCCATTCCAGGGTCAAAAAGAACGTAACGAGCGCAACCTCCGGCTTTCGCCGCTGGCTGAAACGCTGGTTCGGGTAACGGCCGGAAAATACATGTGCTAGCCTGCTCACCGAAATTGATTGAGAAGCGATAGGCAGGAGGACGCCCAAATGAAAGGCCGGCCGATACCATCCGCCGCCTCGATTTGTGGTCGTCCAAAGAACTAAGCATGAAAGTCGATGAATGTATCTCCAAATTGAAACGTAAATTAGGTGATTACTGGTTTTTTTATGGTGATCACGTCATAATAATAATCGTTTTCTGGATAATATTTTTTATTTTTAAATACTATGAGGTCGAATCGAAATATCTTCCTAAAGCTCTATACGCCCTTATAGCAGGAACTGCATATGTAATATTCTCATTCTTTCGCGTATTGCTGCGCAAGAAGCTGGATAATGACATGCTCCCCTGATGGTCCTCCTCTCCGCGCCAACGCGGTTCGAAGTTGCACTGAGCCCGAAGTTTGGAGCACCTGGAGGAAAGCAAAGTCTCGCCAATGACCGAAGGAGCATACGAGGTTCAGGGGAGCCGACCCGCGGTTCCCCTGAGGAAACACCGGATCATGTTTTGATTAGCCGCATAAGCACTTCGCCGCGATGATTCTTGAAAACCACTTCACGCCCCTGCCGCTCGACCGTGCTTGATCTCTTGATGGCGTTGCTGATGCCGCGCTCGGCGACACTCTGGGCCGGCAAAACGCATCGCATCATGGTGCTCATCGTGTCCTCGATGACGCGAGACCGACCGGCTCTCACCCGAATGCGGGCCGACATGCTATTGCACCCGGCACTTGCGCGGACTTTGCCCGTATTGTCGATGGAAAGGCGTGCGGCCCGCCCGACTTCGCCGCCGAGGCGCACCAGGAATCCATTATCTGCCGCCAAATGGCTAATTCGGTAATTGCCATACAGATCGCGCGTATTGAGATCGGAGCTTGAGCCGTTGCGGTTGCGACCCGGCGTTTGGGCGCGGGTATTTGTCGGAACAAGACGAAAGGTTTCCCATCCACCGGGACGCGCGGAAACTGCCGCAAGCAGAGAACCACGGCCGACACCGGCGCGCACATACTTGCCGTTCTGAATCGACCGAAGCAAGACCTTGTCACGACCCGAGCGAATGACGGTGAATGTCTCCCAACTTCGAATGTGCGGACTGCCTGTGGCAAGAAGCGCTTCGGACCCAACGCCTGCACGGAGGTAGGTGCCGGTGCGAATGTCTCGGAAGGCCATACGATTGCGATCCAGTTGAACAGTGTCCAGCCGGAGCGCACTCCCCATGTTGCGGGACTGAGCGGCTAGACGGCCTTTTTGCGTCGAAACAAAAAGTCCACTTTGGACGGATTGGAGAACAACCTCTTCAGCATGTGCGGCAAACTGGCCGGCGAAGATGAACGAAACTACGGCGATGCTTTTTACAAACGATTTCATGGAATGGCTCTCAGTTCATATCTGATGCCTTTCTTCTACTTGATCGCGCCTGATCAAATATTGAATGGCGGGTTCAGCTGACATTCAGCTTTGTGAACACGTCATCGCCGCGCGCATCAGATTTCGCTCATGAAGTTCGAGAATACGGGGTTGGTAGCAATTTCGTACGGCCTCACTGACGTCGCCAGCGTAGTGTTCTTGGCCTGCCGAAACCATGAAGGTGAGAAAGGCGACAATGGCTTCAAGCTGCGAGATCGTAAAACAGGAAAACTTGGACCTCTTGAAATCGAAACAGGTTGTTTCGCGCCCCTTCCCTGGCATGATGGGATCGACTTTTCCTCTGTCGGTCAGACCGTTTGTCAGGAAGACAACAAGTTCGACGCGCTCGAAACGATAAGAAATATTTGCCGTCATGTAGGCGGGCAGAAAAAACTGCAGTCCGCCAGCATCGAAAAAAAACAGATCGCTGGAACTCTCGTCGAGAAACCTGCCGTCGAGCTGTGTCCAGTCGGTCTTGTCGCTGAAACGCTTTCTCGTCTTGTCGGGATCGACGTTGTCGCAGCTGTAGACCGCTATGTGAAGCAGGCCGGGAAATGGCACTGTCGCAAAGGCTTCGTGGATCTTAATTTCGAGATCCAGTTCCGGGGTGCTTGAAAAATCTTTCATGCGCAAATCCACTCCGTTGCAATCGACAATCATCTAACGCGAGCGAATTTGAACGGGAGGTGAACGTCACGGCGACAGTCCCTTTTCAAAGGACCGACCATGCAAGTGCTTGACCGCGTCGGACGCCACCTCGTGACAACGCATTTGTCGGCCCCGCATACGCCCTCATGGATCCCCGGAACGATCAGGTCTCATGTTTCCATGTGCGCGGTTCATCGCCCATGACGGTGTCGAGGGGTGAAGCGGTTTCCCCGCCACCGGTCGGGAGCGTGTCGGGCTCGGCGACCTGCTGGTGGTCGCTTTCTCGGTCAGACCGAACCGTCTGCTCCGGCGCTCAGTATAGAGGGCTGGGGGATAAGACCCGCCATCAGCTCAAAAAGGCTCTCAGCCGGCATTGGACGATGCCAAAAGTAGCCTTGGCCTTCGTCGCAGCCGAGTTCGGTAAGCCATGCGGCGATTTCCGCGGTCTCGATGCCCTCGGCCACTGTCTTCAATCCCAGGCTCTGCGCCATTGTCAGAATGGTGCGTACAAGAACTTCCTGCTTACCGCCTTTTTCGACTTCGCGAATGAAGGATTGATCGATCTTGAGCCCGGCAATAGGAAATTTCTGAAGATAGCTCAATGACGAATACCCGGTACCGAAATCATCCAGCGAAACCGTTATGCCGAGCCGGGAGATACTGTTCAGGGTTTCGATAACGGCTTCATCGTCAATGAGAAGCAGGCTTTCTGTAATTTCCAGTTCCAGCCAGGACGCCTTGCAGCCTGTTTCCTCCAGGCAATGGCCCAATGTGCCGAGAAAGCCGCCATACAACAGTTGTCGGGCAGACACGTTTACGGCGATCACAAATGGATTGGTTCTGCTTCGGTTGCATTCGACGGCAACCTCGCAGGACTGCTTCAGGATTCGTCGACCTATCTCGATGATTTGCCCGGTCTCTTCGGCGACCGTGATGAACTCGTCCGGAGGGATCATCCCCTTTTCCGGGTGGGTCCAGCGGCAAAGCGCTTCCGCGCCGTGTAGTTCCAAGGTCCCCAAATCGGTCTTGGGCTGGAAATGCGCAATGAACTGATCCGAGCGCAGGCCTTCGCTGATCATCGCTTCCATCTCAAAGCGTTTGTTGATCGCTCGGCTCATGTCCTCGTTATACCGGCAGTAGCGGCTGCGGCCCAATCCCTTGGCCGCGTACAGCGCAATGTCGGAATATCGGAAGAGTGCCGAGGGGCTGGAACTGTCATCGGGCGCGATCGCAATCCCGATGCTTATGGAAACATTGATAGTATTATCACCCAGTACCATCGGCATGCCGGCTTCCTGGATTATCCGCTCGGCCAGTGTCTCAGCACATTCCGGGGCGTCCAGGTCTGACAGAATGAGCGCGAATTCGTCGCCCCCGAGCCTTCCGATCCAGGTGGCGGACGCGGCGACCTCTTCCAACCGCCAGGCCATGATCTGCAGGAGTTCGTCGCCCGCGGTATGTCCAAGCGTGTCGTTGATTGTCTTCAGGCGATCGATATCCAAGGTCAGCAGCGCTATCTTTTTTCCCTTCGCGATGGCGCTTTGCAACTGTTCGGTCAAAGTTGTCGTGAATGTTGTCCGGTTGGCTAAGCCCGTGAGGTGGTCGGTATAGGCAAGCCTGCGCAGTTCCTGCTCATTCAATTTGAGTTGACGTTCCGCGATTTTGGTCTCGGTGATATCGCGACCGACGCCGACGACCGAAGTCGTTTGGCCATTGTCGTCAAACTCGGGAAACAGTCGCAATTCAAAGACAATCTCATCCCCGTCGGGAGACTTGAGGATTATTTCCGTTTGTTGCGGTTGGCCGCATTCCAGAACCTCTGACACGAGTTTTCGCAGGTCGGCGAAGACCGTCTTGTTCGCATGAACCTTCTCTCGCTCTTCCATCAAGGCGACGGGATCAAGGCCGAGCCGCTCTTTCAAGGTATGGCGAACAGCAGCATTCATATAAACCGGTTTCGCGCGGACATCATAACGGATCAGACAGTCCGGCAAATGCTCCGCCAGAAGGCGGTATTCCCGCTCCCGCGTGCGAAGTTCATTCTCGAGTTTGCGCTGATTGGTTATATTTCGAGCCAATCCGAGCAGTCCCGAGATCTCGCCCTTAATATCCCGGATGGCGACTTTCTGGACATCGTAAAACCGGGTGTCATTGGTCTCATCCGGCGGGAGTTCCAGCTGGAAGCGGACGGGTTCGGTCGATGCGAGAGCTTGTTCGTCCGTCTTTCGGTGGACTTCATAGATCTCGCCTTCAGAAAGGTCAGACGCCTTTCCACCCAGTGCGCTGTTGCGAACGATCCGGTTGAAGCGATCGAACTCTTCGTTACACAGCACATACTGGCCTTCGGCATTCTTCATCCAGAAAATATCCGGCAAAACCCGTACTGCCGCTTGCAACTGATGCTCGGCTTCGGCAACTGCGGCCTGTAATCTTGCGATATTGGCGACGTTCCGGCCATATCCAATGACATACATCGTCTCCCCGGCGTCACTCAGAACCGGAACCAAGTTGACGATATGGAACCCTGCCTTGCCCTCGGCATCCTCGAACGGGATTTCCAGAGCCTTTGACCGGGCCGTAGCCGCGGTTTCCTGAACGGACGCCTGGAGACCGGAAAAATTGGTATGATGGGGAAGTTCACCAGGGACCTTGCCGTAGAGTTCATCGGCAGTCGCATCAAGATAGATTTGCAGTGCGGGGTTCGCCAGAAGGACGCGGCCCTCGCAATCGAATACGCAAATATTGCTTGGCGCCGAGGTAAAAACCATCTGCATGACGCGAACGCAATCAAGCTTCGCGGCTGATGCATCGGTCGCGGCGCCTTGCCCGATCTTCGAGACTCCAAGAAGCGGGCAGCTCGGCCTTTGTCCAACCGGGGAAATACTTGCTTTTTTCAATTTTAAATTTTTACCCTTAGCATTGATAGAAATACTTAATATTGCTCACCCTAATATTTACACGTCAAATATATTAATAATTTTTCAATGGACATGTGTTGTTCGCAGATAAAGTTCCTCTGAGGCATGGCAACTCATGCTGATCGAACCGTTTGCGGAACGGTGAACATCGCCTGCGGGTGCCTCTTCCTAGTCGCACATGGCGATCATCCTGCAAAAATACTTCCTCTCGAAGGCATGGGTTATACCAACCGTAATTAACAGGTACCTTTCTGACCGGGTTTTGAATCTGTTCGACGAGGAGCGTGTTTCAGATCGATACGGGATATGGGACAAGACGCGCGACGCCGCGGAACAGGTTCCAACGCGGCCTTCGCCAGTTCGTTCCAGCCCTTCGGACCGCGTTGCACCGCTTACACGGCTAACCAGTCCGTCCCGCGCAACGCACCGGGCCGGCGAACCGGAACGAACCATCAGATCGGTTCCTATTCGTTGTGGTTGGCATAACGGCCCTGCCGGGGCTTCGGCCCCGGCCGATATCGTCGGAAGCGTTTGTTGACCCGCCAAGTTTATTAAAATGCCAAATCCTTGACAGCTTCCATGGTCACGTAGGTCGACGTGTTGGAGACATGCGGCAGAGCTGTGATCGTTTCGCCCAGGATCTTGCGATAGCTCTGCATGTTCGCTGTCCGGACCTTCAGGAGATAGTCGAATGAGCCGGCGATCATGTGGCATTGTTCGATCTCCGGAATTTTCTGGACTGCGGCGTTGAAGGCCTTCAACGCCGCCTCCCGTGTATCCGACAAGGTCACCTCGGTGAAAGCGACGTGCTCCTTGCCGAGTTTTTGCGGATTGAGCACCGCCCGGAAGCCCTGAATATAGCCTTCGTCCTGAAGCCGCTTCAGCCGCGTCTGGCAGGGGGTTTTCGACAGGCCGACGCGCCGCGCCAGATCCGTGACCGGCAGCCGCCCCTCCGATGAAAGAATATCAAGGATTTGTCGATCATATCGGTCAAGTTGCCTGATCTCTTCAATAACTTTAGCCATATAGCCTCATCTATGTCGAAACTTAAGTTCTCATCCGCTAATTCTGACTGTTAACAGGGAAATATGCCTTTTAAAAGCATGCGACACTGACCCCTCCTGATACGAGGTCCTGTCATGAATGAGCTGAGCGCACCACGGAAGCAAATGTCCGAACTCCATCTGGCGGAGGACGGCGCCGTTCTTGAACGCCTGACGGCGAAATTTCAGCCCGGCCTCGACCAAAGGCGTGCGATTACGGCAAGGGCACAATCCCTCGTCGAGGCCATCCGCGCCGATGCGGCACCTGGCCTGATGGAAGTCTTTCTCGCTGAATACGGTTTGTCGACCGACGAGGGCATTGCCCTGATGTGCCTTGCGGAGGCCTTGTTGCGCGTTCCCGATGCCGAGACCATCGATGATCTGATCGAGGACAAGATCGCTCCGTCGTCCTGGGGCCGCCATCTGGGCAAGTCGTCCTCCTCTTTGGTCAATGCTTCCACCTGGGCGCTGATGCTGACCGGAAGGGTCCTGGACGACGAAAAGTCCAGGGGCGTGGCGCAGGTGCTGCACGGCGCTGTCAAGCGGGTCGGCGAACCGGTGATCCGCATGGCGGTGAAGGCAGCCATGAAGGAGATGGGCAATCAGTTCGTTTTGGGTGAGAGCATCGAAAGCGCGCTGTCACGCGGAAAAAGCATGGTCAACAAGGGGTACACCTACTCCTACGACATGCTGGGTGAGGCCGCGTTGACCGCCCGCGATGCCCGGAAGTTCTTCAACGCCTACAGCGACGCCATCAAGACGATCGGCAAGCAGGCCAAATCGGACGATATCCGCGACAATCCTGGCATCTCGATCAAGCTCTCGGCCCTGCATCCGCGCTACGAGGTCGGCCAGCGCGACCGCGTGATGAGTGAACTGGTGCACAGCACCCTGGCCCTGACCCTGCTGGCCCGAGAGCACAACATCGGGCTCAACATCGATGCGGAGGAGGCCGACCGCCTGGACTTGTCCCTCGATGTGATCGAGGCGGTTCTGCGCGACAAGCGCCTGGCAGGCTGGGACGGGTTCGGCGTGGTCGTCCAGGCCTATGGCAAACGTGCCGCCCCGGCACTCGATTGGCTCCACGCTCTGGCAGAAAAACTTGACCGCAAGATCACGGTCCGTCTCGTCAAGGGCGCCTACTGGGACAGCGAGATCAAGCGCGCGCAAGTGGAAGGCCTGGACGGTTTTCCGGTTTATTCCCGCAAGTCCGCGACCGACGTCTCTTACATCTGTTGCGCCGCCAAGCTGCTCGGCATGACCGACCGCATCTATCCGCAGTTCGCCACGCACAATGCGCACACCGTTTCGGCCATTCTCGAACTGGCGGAAGACAAGTCCGCTTTTGAATTCCAGCGCCTGCACGGCATGGGCGAAGTGCTGCATCGCCAGGTCAAGCAGAACGAGGGAACACGCTGCCGCATCTATGCACCGGTCGGAGCCCATCGCGATCTTCTCGCCTATCTGGTCAGGCGCCTGCTCGAAAACGGTGCCAATTCCTCCTTCGTCAACCAGATCGTCGACGAAAACGTGCCCGCCGCACAGGTCGCGGCCGACCCGTTCGAGGCCCTGCCTGCGGACATGGAAAGGCCCGCCGCCCATGTCCAATGCCCAAGCGATCTGTTCGCACCGGAGCGGACGAATTCGAAGGGCTGGGACCTACACGACGACCGGGATCTGAACGACATCGACCGCAACCGTAAACCCTTTCTCAAGGCCACTTGGGTCGCAGAGCCCATTCTGGCGACCGAGTTCAGGGGCATCGCCCCGAGACAGGTCCACAGTCCCTCCAATCCCGGCGACCCGATCGGAACGCTGACGGAGGCCACGCTCGAGGATGCCGAGGCAGCCCTTGATGCCGCGTGCGACTGGAGTGACTGCCCCGGTTCGCAACGGGCCGAGATCCTCAATCGCGCCGCCACGCTCTATGAGCAGAATTTCGGCGAGATTTTCGCCGCCCTGACCCGCGAAGCCGGAAAGACCCCACCGGACGCGATCGCGGAATTGCGCGAAGCGGTCGACTTCCTGCGTTATTATGCGGCCCGGATCTCCGGGCTTGGCGAACGCGAACAGCGCGGCCTGTTCGCCTGCATCTCGCCCTGGAATTTCCCGCTTGCCATTTTCACCGGACAGATCGCGGCTGCCCTGGCTGCCGGAAACGGCGTGCTGGCCAAACCGGCCGAACCTTCACCGATTATTGCATCGATCGCGCTCCGGCTGCTCCATGAGGCCGGCGTTCCGCGCAGCGTTCTCCAGTTGCTTCCGGGCCGTGGATCGGTCATCGGCGCGAAGATCGTTTCCGATCCGCGCATCTCCGGTGTCTGTTTCACCGGCTCGACCGGCACGGCGCAGATGATCAACCGCTCCATGGCAAAGCGCGCTGCACCCGATGCGCCCTTGATTGCCGAAACGGGCGGTCTGAACGCCATGATCGTCGATTCCACCGCTCTGCCCGAACAGGCCATCCGCGATATTATCAACTCCGCGTTCCGCTCGGCCGGCCAGCGCTGTTCGGCGCTCCGCATCCTGTTCCTGCAGGAGGACGTCGCGCCTGCCTTCCTCGACATGCTCTATGGCGCAATGGATGAACTGGTCCTCGGCAACCCATGGGATTACAGCACCGACGTCGGCCCGGTCATCACGGAAACGGCGCGCCAGGAGATTGAGGCGCATATCGAAACGGCTAGATCGGAAGGCCGGTTGCTCAAACAGTTGAAGCCGCCCAAGGAGGGCACGTTCGTCGGCCCCGCCGCCCTTCGAGTGGACGGGATGAAAGACATGCACCGCGAAATTTTTGGACCGGTGCTGCACATCACCACCTTCAAGGCCCAGGATGTCGACCGCATTATCGCGGATATCAACGCCAGCGGCTATGGCCTGACATTCGGTCTGCATACGCGGATCGACGATCGGGTCGAGCATGTGACGACGAGCCTCAATGTCGGCAATATCTACGTCAACCGGAACCAGATCGGCGCGATCGTCGGCTCCCAGCCCTTCGGCGGCGAAGGCCTTTCAGGAACCGGTCCCAAGGCCGGCGGGCCGAACTATGTCACCCGCTTTGCGCGTTGGCCCGAGCAGTTCGCTTCCAAAGTCGACGCCTCCGCTTCGGTGGAACGCAAGGCCGTACAGGAGGCCCTGGACCAATTGCCCGACACCGGGCGCACGATCCTGAAAACACTGGAAATGCCGGGACCGACCGGCGAATCCAATCGGCTCTCCCTCTATCCGCGCGGCAAGGTTCTGTGCCTGGGCCCGACGCCCGAGGATGCCTTGGAACAGGCGCAAATCGCCCAAGAGAACGGATGTCCGGCCCTTGTCGTCTGCCCGGGTGTGAACGCCGGTTCAGCCATCGCAGGGTACCTGAACCGGGACGACCTTACCGGACTGTCCGGGATCGCTCTGGTCGCATTGTGGAGCGATGAGGCCGATCTACGGGCCGCACGCATGGCCCTCGCGCAACGGGACGGCCCGTTGGTTCCGCTGGCTACGGATCGCGACATGGCCGGGTATTGCCATTTGGAGCGTCATGTCTGTATCGACACCACCGCCTCCGGCGGCAATGCATCCTTGCTGGCTGCAGCAGGCGCATAGAGTTTCGCGATTGAAGGAAGTTCTTCGGATCGATCTGAGTAGAAATTCTAAAGGTCCGCCCCCCCTACAGCCCCAACCGTCTGTTCCGAGCCTCGGGGGAAAAGGTCTGCAGAAGCTTCCCAAGCTCCTCCTTGAGAACCGGAACGATTTCCTTTGTGGGAAGCCGTTCGTCTATTTCGCAGTAATGCGTGGAAGGTTGGGAGAGTATGTATTTCCCTTCCAGAAGCGGCATCAGATAAGGCGCGCCCCAACTCAGAACCGGAATATCCAGGACCGCCGGCAAGACGGAAGCCGAGGTATTTGCGGCAACGACAAAATCGCAGATCGCGGAAAGAGACATTGCGGAATCCAGGTCGTCGAACAGGTCTACATCCGGGAAATCAATAAAATTCCCGTTCGTATGCTCCTCCAGGTAACGGAGTTCCTTTTCCACACTGACATACTGCAGGTTCACATAGGTCACACCGTCAAACGCCATGACGGGGCAGAAGTCCGGCGCGGAGAGATAAGACCTCATCCGGGATATTGCCAGGTTCTGCGATCTCCAGGAGACGCCGACAATCGGCCCGTCCGCACGATCTTTCAGGCGTTTCAGGAAACCGAGCGCCTGCTCCCGGTCGAACTTGAACGACGGCCTCCTGGCCTTCGCATAAGCCTCGCGGCTCCTGCGGAAATGACCGCCCAGATCGGAGATGGCGATCTGGCAGTCATAATCCGGTTCGACCGATGGATCATCGGACTTGCTTAGAATCTTCGTTCCGCGGCATTCGATGTCCGGAAACGCCCGCTGAAATAGTTTTACGGTCTTCGGCGGGCCTTCATAGATGATCCTGCCACCACGCTCGAGCAGATCATGAAGCATGATACCCGAGATTATGGTGTCGCCGATCCCCTGATCCTGCCAAACCATGATGGTCTTGTCCGTTAGCTCGCCGCCATCCCAGAGGGGAACATCGAACTCGCGGTTCATAACGCCACCGGTGCGCTTAAACGCGAGCCTGGCCGGATGCAGATCCCAGCCTTTTTCGAAATCTCCAAGAGCCATGTAGGTCAGCGACAGGTTCCAGTCGATCTCGGGATTTTCCCTACCGACCAGGCGCTTGGCGAGCAGGAGGGATTGCAGCGCGTCTTCCCGGCGACGTACATCCAGATAGCACACGCCGAGAGTTATGAGGCGTGACGGATCCTTCGGATCGGCACTGACCGCATCTTCTGCGTAGGGAACCGCTTCGTAGGGCCGGCGGTTTATGTACAGAAACTTAGCGGCCTGATGCTTGATACCGCCATCGTCAGGAAATCGTTTCAGCGCATCAGCTAATTCCGTTTCGACAGTATCGTAGTCTTCGAGTGTCAATTTACACCGGATCAGGGCTGCCCGGTGTTCAGCGTTGTCCGGCTCCTTCTGAACCAGCTTTTCGAAAATATACAGAGCCTGCTCGTGTTCCTCCTTTTCCATCAACAACTTGCCTAAGTTGCGGTAGCCTTCCAGATAATTGGGAAAGTCGGCCTGCAGTTTCCGGAAAATGCGTTCTGCCTCAGATATGCGCCCCATCTTGAACAGCGTGATGGCCTTCAGGTTGATCGCTTCGACCTGTCCGGCATCCAGTCTGATCGCTTTTTCCGCGTTCTGGAGGACTTCTTCCAGGGAACTCTCGGGAAGGTCGGCCTGAGCACGGGCCAGATTCGTGAAGAATGGCGCTTTATCCGGAGAAAACTGGATGGCTTTCTCGATATATTCTATAGCCCGTTTCGGATATCCGAGCTGGCGATAGGTGACACCGAGAAGATGGTTCGCATCGGCATTGCGCGGGTGTTTCTTCAACACGGATTTGTAGATGCGCATGGCCTTTTCAAGTTTGCCGGAAGACTGCAGGGCAATCGCCTTTTGAAGGGATGCAACGACCGGGTTGGTGGGTGTCTGCCTGAGAACCTGATGCCTTGCCATAAGAACGTCATCCCGCCATTTGTTGCGCTTTCAAAAAAACCCACGTATCGGCCTTCAAACTCGAAACCGCTTTGAATTGAACCTGGACCAAATCTGTCAGGAGAACCTGCAAACGTACTCGCCAAGCTCGCTTCAGAAGATTTAACAAATAAAAACGCCGGCGAGCGTGTACCTAAGCTCCTATCAACAACTAATGGAATTGCTCCGGCGACCCCATTCCGACGACCGGCTCGGCTTCAATCTTTGGCATCCACCAGTTCCAGCATCCGGCACAGGCTTTCCTGATCGAGCCACCAGTCGTTCGTGGCACTGGAATAGGAAAACTCCGCAGGAACCGGAACAGCATTCAGCGTCTCGCGGAACGAACGGCGGCCATAATCGACAAATTCGGGTTCGATTGCATACCGATCTCCCAGATCCACTGTGACCCGGGCATCGTCTTCCCCGATCATCATTTCGTGGATCTTTTCGCCGGGCCGTATCCCGACGACTTCGATCGGCAAGTCGGGTGCGATCGCCTGTGCCAGCATGGTGATGGACGAACTCGGAATTTTCGGAACGAAAATTTCCCCGCCCTGCATCACCTTGAAACTCGAAAGAACGAAATTGACGCCCTGCTGCAACGTGATCCAGAACCGCGTCATCCGCTCGTCGGTAATCGTAAGGGCCTCTCCCTTGCGGGCAATCTCGCGGAAATACGGGATAACCGACCCGCGGGAGCCGGCGACGTTCCCGTAGCGCACCACGCAAAAGCGTGTTCGACCGGAACCGACCAGATTGTTCGCCGCGATAAATGCCTTGTCGGAGGCGAGTTTGCTGGCACCGTAAAGATTGATCGGATTGCACGCCTTGTCCGTCGATAGCGCGACAACCTTCTCCACATCCTGGGCGATCGCCGAGGCGATGACATTCTCTGCGCCGAAGATGTTCGTCTTGACGCACTCCATGGGATTGTACTCGGCGATCGGCACATGTTTGAGCGCCGCCGCATGAACCACGATGTCGATATCCCGCATCGCCATTTGCAGTCGCGGCCCGTCGCGAACATCCCCGATGAAGAACCGCAATCTGGAAAACTGCTCGCCGGTCAGTTCGCGCCGGAGCGCATGGGACATCTCGAACTGCTTCAGTTCATCGCGGGAATAAATAACCAGCCGGTTCGGCATCCCGTTGGACAGCACGGTCCTGACAAAACGCTGTCCGAATGAGCCTGTTCCGCCCGTCACCAGGATACTTTTGCCTGTGAGGTCGAGCAGGTCCTGACTGAAATCATTCAAACCGAATTCATTGGCCATTCTCGTTGTCTATCTCTGCAGTCGTTCCCACCTCAGAAATGCCTCCCCAACACGCGGAAAACACAGCAAATAAACAATGAGGCCACTCAAGCGATTCGGCTACAAAAGAACGTGCGCAGGATCGCTTTTACACGTATTTCAGTTAGGTATTCAGATCTGAATACTAGCAAAAAAGAAAAAGCAGAATTGGAACGAAAGAAGTTCAAGTCTCCATTCGTAAAAATCCGGACTTGTCGCCGACAAAACAACGACCCCGCTCCTTGAAGGATAGGAAACAGAGTTCCGAAGGCCACAATCAGGCCTCATCTTCGGACTGTTTTTGCAGCATCGCCCGGAACATCATGGCGGCATGCTCCCAGTCTTCCGGCCAATTAATATCGGTGGCGCGCCAACTCGGCACGACATAGGCCCTGAACTTCGTATAATCACCTGCACCGCTGCTCTTGAGAATATAGTCGGGCGAATAGAAGCAGAACATGCCGGCATCGTAGTAACCGGCGGACAAATCCTGCGTTCTCCGGCTCAAGCCGTCTGCGTTGAACGGCAACAGGTCTTTCTGATCGTTGATCGTAAAGGCGTGATCGATCGGGGCCGGAAAAGGAGCCACGGCCAGCAGGGCCTTGTCCGGGTCTCCGGCTTCGAAATCGGCGCAGGCTTTCTTTAGGTCCTCCGGATCGACCAGAGGGCTCGTCGCATAAATCAAACAGATCGTATCGAACTCCTGCCCCCGCGCTAGGTATTCTCCGACCACGTAGCGGAGCAGATCCATGATGGTGACAAAGTCACCGGTCAGCTCCTCAGGGCGGCCGAAGTCCGGTTTAATCCCCCGGTCCTCGGCAACGCGGGCGATCGCGTCACTGTCTGTCGACACGTGAATGACATCATAAATGCCGCTCGCTTTGGCAGCATCGATCGCATGGGCGATCATCGGCTTGCCGAAGAAGTCTTTCACGTTCTTATGCGGAACGCGCTTTGACCCTGCGCGCGCCGGGATGACACATAGTCTCTTCATGGATGCCTGATCCCTTCGCGCATGATCCTGCCCGCCTCGGGTCCGCAATTCATCAACAGATCCAGCACGGACATAAAGGGCTCGAAATCCCCCTGGACTTGTGGCCAGGCCGGGTGGTCATAGACAAAGTAGTGAACCGGAATACCCGCCTCTTCGAATTCATCGGCGGCATCGAGATAGTCCTTCGATCCCGGCGGCGAGATATAAATCTCCGCGCCGCACTCTCTGCAAATGTCGGCAAGCAGTGCCGCTTTCCGCCCTCCGACAGTCATTCGAGATGAGAACGCAACAGGCGTATCGATATCGAGCCGTGCCCTGAAAAACCCGATCAGGGCAATGTTCAGGTCGAGGAGATGGCTGATGTCTCGGGACAGGATTGAAAAGACGTCTTCCGCATAGTCCTTATAGAACGCCGCCTTGCTATAACTGTGCTCGATCGCGCCGATCATCTTGCGCGGGAAATCGGGCGTTTCCCGGTTGATCAGAACATTGCGGATGGCCTGATCGCTCTTGCCCCTGGAGATGACGGGAACGGTGAGCCACTGAGGGCCGTTGGAGGTCCTGATCCGGTTGCGTTGCTGCCAGCTTCGCTTGTCGAACTGGACATGGTCCAGAAATACAAATTCGTCGACATGATCCATCAGCGCCATATAGCCCGTCCACGGCAGGAAGGTCGGCTGCATGATGGCGACCTTTTTTCCCGTGGCTGTTTGGGGGGCTGACGGGCTCACGCTCACGCGCTCAGTCCTCCACGGCCAGACAGATGCCGTTCAGGCCATAGCCGTTGCCGTTGTAAAACATGACCTGGCGGCCTTCATGTTCCAGCACGACCGGGTAACAGATCATCTCTTCGTCCGGCCCGCCCGTGGTCGGCTTCAAACGGACACCGCCTGGATCGCGTGTCCAGGTCACACCGTCTTGCGACTCCGCATACTGGGGCAGGTAATACTCGCCCTTGGACGAGAACCACATGCGGTAGATACCGTCCGTCTTCGTCACATAGGGCCGGGCCAGGGCATTCTCGCCCTCGGCAAAATCGATCGCCACCGTCCCGTCGCGAAGCCAGTCTTTCCCGTCCTTGGAGGTTGCCGTCTGGATATTGTAACGCGGCAGATCCTTGTGAACCCATTCGACGCCGGCCACATAATACATGCGGTAGCCACTGTCCTCACGAATGACCCAAGGCGCGGTGTTGATGAACGGATTGGCCCGGCAGCGTTCGATCACCGGCGCTTCGGACCAGCGTCTGCAGACACCGGTCTCATCCATCAGGGCAAGTCCCCCGAACAAATCCATCCGGGTGGTCCCGCCCGGCTTGAAGCCGATGTAATAAAGATAATCGTCACCGTCTTCGCGTCGGATATAGCAGGAGGGCAGAACGCCGTTGTCATCGAAAGTGCCCAGACGACCGGGCACCAGAACCGGGTCGGCGCTGTAGTCCAGAACCCTGTTCGGCTCTTTCAGGTCGATAACGGCGTAGCCCGTGTGCGACTGGTTCTGATCGTTGCGGCCGCCGAAGAAAATCTTGTAGACGCTGCCGTCGACATGCACAGGCGTTGGCAGCATGGCATGCGTGCGCATCCACCAGATGGTTTCATCCGGCTCGATGACCAGTCCCATCTTTCGCCATTTCGGTTGCGCGAAATGCATGTCGGCCCCTCACAGCTTGAAGTAGGACTTCCTGATTTTCTGCCCCTTCGGATCGTCCGGCCCCAGAATTTGCGTTGGCGTGCCGAGGGCAACGGACTCGCTTGCCATATCCCGGGTCACGGAGGCGTCCATGGTAATGAAACAATCATCACCGATCGTCAGGAAATCGCGGATGGTCGCATTCACCCCGAAGAAACAGCGCGCTCCGGTCCGGCTGTGGCCGGAAAAGACGACGTGAGAGGCGACATAGGTGTGATCGCCGATCCCGCAGCCGTGCCCCAGATGATTGCCGGACCAGAGCATGACGTTATTGCCGATGGTGACCGTCGGCTGGATAGTCTGGTTTTCCAGAATAAAGCAATTGTCGCCGATGCTCAGATCCGGCCATGTCACCGATTTGCTGCAGACATAAGAGGCAAGCCTGTATCCCGCCTGTTTCGCCTGATGATATTTCGCCGCGCGCAGCTGGTTGAGCTTCATATACGACAACGCGACATGCATCTCGTGGTCCGAGGGCGAATATTTCTCCGCAACCTTGCTGAACGGAACGACCGGCAGCCCTTCGAACGTATCGCTGTCGACATAATCGTCGTCGACGGTGAAGGCTTTGACGTCGTAGTCGCTGTCATGGTCGAAATAGAATTTTGCCAGCGACGCGATCTCGGCCGTTCCGAAAATGACAAGAGGCTTGCTCATGCGGGTTTCCTCCTCTTTCCAACCATGGTCGCCAGCACCGGTTCATGTCTGGCGATATCCTGAGCTGCTATCGCACCATAGATTTCTTTATAAGACATGGTTGAAACCGCGCCGGAATCGGAAGGTCCACGGACGCTTTTGATGTTGTCCTCGCTGAAAACATCGCCGGCCTTGATATTCCGGATTGTCCAGAACTGGCGGGTATAGATGCCTTTTTTCTTCAGATCGGTCGTGCCGCCATACTTCACCTCGCCCAGAACGACCGGGTTGTAGCGGGCGTCTTTCGGGTCCTGCCACGCGGCCTTCGTTTCTCTACAGAGAGATTTCAGCTCATCCGGCTCCAGCGAGAAGGAGGAGTCCGGACCGCCATCATCTCGGTCGAGCGTGATGTGTTTTTCAATGACACAGGCCCCGTGAACGACGGCCGCGACAGACGCCTCGATGCCCAGTGTGTGATCGGACAGGCCCGGGATCACATCGAAGCGCCGCGCGATGTCCTCCATCGTCCGAAGATTGGTGTCTTCAAGTGGCGCGGGATAGGCGCTGACGCAGTGCAGAACGACAATGTCCCTTGCCCCTTCCCTGCGCATGAACTCCAGCGTACCGGCCAGATCTTCAAGCGTTGCCACACCAGCCGACAGGATGATCGGCTTGCCTGTCCGCGCGACCTCCGCAACCAGCGGCCAGTCATGAAGCTCGTTCGAGGCCAGTTTGTAGGCCGGCGCGCCCAGGTCTTCCAGCAAGGCAACGGCGGCCTTGTCGAAGGGCGCGCTGAAGATCGCGATGCCGAGCGCTTCGGCCCTGGCAAACAGGTCTTTATGCCACTCCCACGGCGTATGGGCTTCCCGGTAGAGATCGTAAAGGCGTCGGCCGTTCCACGTGCTTTTCGGAGCGTTCAAGACGAATTCGGGACGGTCGCAGTCGAGCACGAGCGAGTCGGCCGTATAGGTTTGCAGCTTGACCGCATCCGCGCCGCTCTCCGCAGCAATCTCAATGAGGTTCAGCGCACGGTTGATGTCGCCGTTATGATTGCCTGAAAGTTCGGCAATGACGTAGGGCGCGTTGCCGGGGCCGATTTTGCGTCCGCGAATTTCGATTATCCTGGCACCAGTTCTTTCTTCAGGGCCTCTAACAGGCGATCCATTCCTTTACCGTCGATCGTCTTCTGTCCAGTGCGGGAAAGCGCCCGGCGTTCGGCCTGATCTCCGGCCAGCGCCTCGATCTCCCTGCTCCAATCGGCGCCGTTCAATGTGTCGCATAGCCCAATATACCGACCGATTCCCGCTTGTACAAACGCTTCGCTCGGCACGACATGGGCGGGACACAAGGCACAGAACAAGGTGGGCACGCCACAGGCCGTACTTTCATACCGGCTGAGGCCCGAGGAGGTGATCACCATGTCTGCCCAACGGTAGTGGGGGATCATGTCGGAGACGCCCTCCCGCAGATCGAACACCCCTTGATGTTGCCCGGCGAGCTCTCTGATCGCAGCTCTATGAGTGTCGGAAAAATAGGGCCCGATCATCACACGAACCTGCCCGTCCATAGGCCGTTCGGCCAGGGCCTGCATGACGGTCTGCGTCAACCCCTGAGGATCGCTGCCGCCGAAGGTCACCAGAATGCGCTGCGCGGTTTCCGCGATCTCCCTGGTCGGACTGTTTTGATAAGCCGCCGGCAGGAGAGCATACTCACCACCTGCAATATGGAGCGTGCCGGATCGTTCGAAAGCCGGCACACCGATATAGGGTTGGATCAGGACATCCGGCAGACACGGACTGTCTTGCTTGAAGACGGCATCCTCAAAGGCGCCATCGATATAAAAGACCTTGATCCCCTTGGCTTGCAGGGTCGCGACATAGTCGTGAACGCGTTTCGGATTTGCGACGTTGTCCGCATCCGACAAGTCGGCCAGAACCTGGCGGCAGACATCGGGATAATCCGATACTTCATCGACATAGGATGTCCCGTCCGCGATGGTGACATCGGCGAGACCACTCTGCCGGATCATGTCCTGAGCCCGCCGATCATCGGCGGGGCAGAGGAAAACGGCTTCCTCCCCGCTGTCACGCAAAGCCGCAGCCAGTTTGAGACAACGGCTCAAGTGACCAAAACCTCGTTTTTCCGACGCCTGTGTGCGGATATAAATCATTGGCTAACTTTGATCAGCGGCCCCAGAGGAGTCCAAGAAAACATAACTTTCGAGGTAGTATACTCCAAACGGAACCACGAATTGCCGGCGTGTCTGGACAAGAGCCCCCGAAAGAAAACGGCGAAAGGGAAAACCCGAAATGAGCTATCCTGATTTACTGGATCGAAGCCGCCGATCGGGTCCGCTTTACGCGCCAACCCCGTTTTGGGCAGACGGCGCCCGACGGCTGGCTTCAGATATTAAAACCAACGGGATTGAGAATTTCCGGAACACGGGAGCTCCGCTCAACTTTTTCGTTCCGACCTATGGCTATCCGGGCAACAGCCTGAACGACCAGCAGATTGCCGCCCTACGTGCAGCCGCCCACCCGGCGACCGCGAAACAATTGACCATCGTCGAGAATTGGCTCACCGGCCACGATCAGGCGCGGGCAGACTATCGTGTTTTCGCCGCCGCCGCGCAGCAATGCGCGCCGTATCTGATGGAATTCTCCGAATCCGATGCAGGCAATCCGCGCGAACATTTCAGCTTCAAGGGACGACACTACAGCCGGTCGGCTCTGAACTATCTGATCGCCCTGACCTTCCTGGCCCAATTCGCCGATCTGGAGCAGTGCCATACGTTTCTGGAAATCGGAGGAGGATTCGGCACCCTCGGCGAAATCCTGTCCAAGACCCGGAAACCAGGGACCTACCGGTTCATCAATGTCGATATTCCGCCGACCTGTGAAGTCGCCGATTATTACCTTGGAGAAGCCTGCAGGGCGACGGAACGGATGGCCTCCACGGAGGCGTGCCGGACGGACCACCATCCGATCGGCGATCTGCCGCCGCTAACCGTCCTGCCGAACTGGCAGGTCGAGGCTCTCAGTGGCCGGATCGACGTCTTTGTGAACTTCTTCTCCTTCCAGGAAATGGAGCCGGAGGTCGTCGCGAATTATCTTGAGCATGTGGATCGCTTGGGGCCCAAATGGATCCTGTTGCGCAATATGCGCGAAGGCAAACAAGAGCGAACCGATGACAATCCCGTGGGTGTCGCCACCCCCATCAAGGGGCCGTTTTACGCGGAGCAGCTGCCCAACTATGTGCTGCGTGCCACAGACGCCGATATCTTCGGATCCACCACAGCCGATGGGTTCCACTCCGACCTGTCGGTCTTCGAGCGCGTTTAAAACACCCGGCGCTCCGAAGGACGCTGGAAGATTGTTTCCTCGCCTCAGCCAAGATGGGATGCGAGGATCCCGTTAACGGACTTCAGGATGGGGATGCCCTTCAGCTCGGGAAAGGCGAGACCGGTTTCCTTCGAATACCAGAAACCGTCTGTTTTCATCAGCTCGAACGCCGTTCCCGGAACCGTAAAGGCGGCGCGATCGCCGGAAGGTGCTGCAGACCGGAAATCACGCTTTGCCGGCTCGATCACGTAGCAGGCGGTCGGGTTCAGCGGATTGGCAACATTCGAGACGGGAGTCACATCGAGCAGCTTGCCGCCAAGCTTCGCCACGGTTCCTTCGATATCCTTGATGTATCCCAAACGATCCATCCTCTTTCTGCCTTCGTCGGAATTCAGCTCATAGGACGGTTCGAACAAAACCAGCTTCTCCTTGCACACCCGGAACAACTCCTTCAGCAGTCCCGAAAGATTCCCGCCATTCGGCTCCAGGGCATGGCTGGATGTCACGACGTCGATGCACTTGTCGGCAAGTGGGATCGCTTTCATGTCCGCCACGAACGGCGTTATGAGGGAAGCGTTTTCTTTCAGTATGGTGTGGGAAAATTCCAGCCCCTTGTAGAGACGCGACCAACTGATATCGAATGCGAATGCATGTCCGATCTTCATATCCAAAGAGGCTAACAGAAGACTAAGCGTGGTCAGCTCACCCGTCCCGACGTCGAGGAGCGTGTTCCCGTCTTCCATGTGCGGCGCCAGGAGCCGGGCAAGTTCGCAGGCAGAAGCCTTGGCCTGACCCATATTCTCCTGCACACCTTCAATGTAACTTCCGGCCTGAAGGTCGTATGCGATCTCGATGATTTCACTTGTGTTGACCGGGCTGCCTATCTCTTTTCGCAGATATTCCGTCACATTGCCTCCGGCGGCATAAACGGACTTCGCTTTGCTGACATTCAGATATTTCATCGGATGCTTTCCGCTAGAAAGGGAACCGCCGGGACAACCCGCGATCCAGTCAGATCGCGCCGCTCGGATCAGCCTAAGACGTCGGAAAGCACCGAACAAACCGTGCTTACGTCGTCCGCTGTCATGTCCGGATAAAACGGCAGGGACAGGCACCGGTCATAATATCGGGATGCGCCGGGCAGATCCGGCGTAGCGGACCTTTCCCGATAATACGGCTGGCGATGGATCGGGATGTAATGAACCTGGCTGCCAATACCGCGGTCCCGCAAGCGCAGCATCACCTCACGCCGCGTGAGGCCGACATTCTCGAAGTCGATCAGCGCCACCATCAGATGCAAGACGGCATCGGGGTTTTGAGCGGAGGAAACCAGCCTCGCGCAGGGTCCCAACGAAGCAGCTTGGCGCCGGTATCGCGCAGCCAGTTGCCTGCGCCTGTCGACAAACATCGGCAGCTTGCGCAACTGAGACCGGCCAAGGGCCGCCTGAATATCGGTCAGGCGATAATTATATCCGATGTCCTGCTGTTCGTAGAACCAGGGGTTCGGCTCCCCGTCAACAGGATCGAAGGCCATCGACTTTTCGACCCAATCCTCCGGCGAGCGTATCAGGCCGTGATTGCGCGCCCTTGCCAGCCGCTCCGCCGCCTTCGGATCCCGGGTCGTGATCATGCCTCCCTCTCCGGTCGTGATCGTCTTCACCGGATGGAAGGAAAAGACTGCGAAATCCGACAGCGCGCAGTCACCGACAATTCCCTGTCTGCCAGGCTCGATGTCATATCGGGTTCCAAGCGAATGGCAGGCGTCTTCGATAAGTGCGATGCCTGCGTTTTTCGTTAGGCTTGAAATCCGGGCAAGATCTACTGCGGCTCCGGTCATATGCACCACGAATACGGCCTTGAGCTTGCCGTGATCGGCCCGGTCCATCGCCTCGCGGACCGTCTCTGCGGTTGCGAGTCCGCTATCCGGATCCACATCGCAAAAGATCACGTCCGCACCGCAGTATCTCGCGCAATTGGCGGTCGCGACGAATGAGATCGTCGGAACGATCACCTGATCGCCGGGTTCAAGACCTAGCGCCAGACACGCCAGGTGCAAGGCCGCCGTCCCGCTGGAACAGGCAATGGCATAGGGCGCCCCGACATACTCGGCAAAGGCCGCCTCGAACGCAGGCACCTCCGGCCCCGTGGTCAGAAGGTCGCCGTGCAGGACCCGAACCACTGCAGCGATATCTTCCTCGTCAACTGACTGCCGGGCATAGGGAAGCAATGTTTTTCTCCGCACGCGCCCACAAACGGGGCCAATCACTCACTGTTTCATTCCAGTGATCATCAGATCCGGACTATTTTCAGCCATTTGTTCTTCAAGATCCGTTTACACGGCATCCTGTCCCGTAGATTTGAGGAACAGCCCTCGCATTATCACACCGTTCCCACGAAACGACTGCAGTTGCCGCGATTACTTACGTTTGGGAACCTTAAGCTTCCAATACGGCTTCCGTGCGCATAGACTGAGAATGACCGAGTGGTTTAGCTCGCGGGGAGCGTCAAGAAACGGCAAACGAAAGAGCATCAGCCCCCTCAAGGGGCAACTCGACATTTCAGAACATGCCGTATAATTTAGAATTATTATCCATTTCTTCGCGCCTATTTCACTTGGCTTTCGGTTGAAATTGCGACACCCGAATTGCCCTAGAACGGACGCGATCATTTCATGAAACCCATTCTCCCGGCATTCCTTGGCCTTTTCGCCACGCTCTGCGCTTTCCCTGCACACGCTCTGGATCCGGAATGGTACCGCAGCGTGGCGCCGGTCTCCGGCAATTATTATGTCCGGCTCAATCCCGATACGGATCAAGAGGAACGGGGTTTCATCGGACTGCGTCCCGCCTCGGAGCAGTATTGCGAACCGGTGGCGAGTGGCGGCTGCCTTTACCGCATCCGTTACGACCTGACCAAACCGGTCAAAGGCGTGTTTCGACGCGGCGCACGCGAGTTCAAGGAAATCGTCAGTTATTCCGAAATAGCCCTATTGGGAAACAATCCGGGACAGATCGAGCTGCGCCGGAGTTTCTTGGGCTACATTTTCGAGGCCAAGCTCGCTAGGAGCGGACCCGATACATACACAGGCGAATGGTCTGGCGGCGGCAAGAAAGGTGAGGAAATCTGGCAGCGCCTCTATCCCCGGGTCAACAGGATCAGCGCCTCCGAAACACCCTTCGGGATTTATTCCGACGCACCCGACAAACGCTATGAAACCGACGTTGTCATTCCGGTCATCATGAAATCCCGCAAAGACTACAACTGGCTGTCCAGCGAGAAAAAGCGGGACTTCACCCCGACCGGCCAACCCAAATTCCGGATCTATCTCTACGGCGAAAATCTTGAAGGCCCCCAGCACATCAGCTTTCCCGATGCCGTGGACTATGAAGCCCATCCTCCGCAAGCCATTCTCGCCGAGCCAGATCACAACGGCCGGCGGAAAATGAAAGGCATTCTGTTCGATACGGTCATGTGGTCGAACGCGCGGCCGGGTCCGGTTCGCCTGCAGGTCAATGACCGGATTTACCAGCTCGACATCCGCATGTCCGACGCCGGTGAAAAAGACACCCGCACGGCTGTGATCTCCACGATCCGCGAAGGCGATGCGGAGGTCCCTGCCCGTCTGAAAGAGCTTGAAGAGGCCGTGATCGAGGCACAACAGCAGCTGGAACTGGCCGAAGGCACCGTCGACCTGTTCCGCAAGGCCGCCCTGCAGGAACAGGCCCACTGGCAGGCGGAGTTTACCGAAGCAAATGCGGAGATGGCGGCCCTGGAGACCGAAATCACGGCTGCAGAGGCACAGGACGGCCGGGCAAGCGACGCCCTGCTCGCGCAACGTCTGGAACTGGCAGGGAAACTGCGCTTGCTGCCCAGGCGCGCCGAAACCGACTGGAACACCTACCTGGCAAACACGGCGCACCATTTCCGTGCGGTCGAGGAGGCTCGCGCAAAGCTCGTCGCCGCGAAAAAGGCCCTGTTCGAAGCCCGGCAGACAGCCGGTTACGGAGTGATCGGTGTCCAGACCGAGTTCTCCACCTTTCATAAGGCCAGCGCGGAAGATGTCGCCGCACTCAACCGGGAGATCGACAGGATTACGCAGGAGATCGATGACCGCATCGCCCGGCGGCCGGAGCTTGAACGTGCGAGGGCCGAGGCGCTGGAGGATCTGCGCAGACAGATCGAGCAGGCGGAGGAGGCGAACCATCGCCTGCTCCTGGCCGGCTTCAGCTCGCTTGCGGGCCAATTTGGCATCGAGGCGGCTGCGTCCGCGGGAGAGGCGTTGTCCGTCTGGGCCACCGGAGGGCCTTATGCGGGCCTAACCGAAGTACTGCGCCAGGGCGTCGCCAACCAGATGTCCGGCGTAAGCTACTATGATTATCATGGTCCGCTGATCCCGCGAGACGGCGAGGAAAGCAGCCAAGCGCAAGTCATCGGCGACGGAGAAGACTGGTTATTGAATGAAGCCGCGCGCGAAGCCGGCCGCATTCCCCTGCATCAATTGCGCCTCGCCATTGCAGCCAAAGACAGAAGTGCGGCGGCTCGCCTGGCCGCAGCGCTAAAACCGCCCAAGTCCGGTTCCAGCAGAGCGACGCCAATCGACCGTTTTGTAGCGGCCACGCGGAAATCGGCTGCCGCACGCGACGCATGGAAAGCCGCCATCGGCAAGAATGGCATAAGCGCCCTCGCCAAATCCCTTGTGAGCAAGGTGGGCGAGAACATTCTCGCCTCTGCGGCCAAAGAGACCGCGAAACTTGGGGCGGCCATACTGACCGAATCCGAGTTCTTCGAACAGTACCTGGAGGCACAGCTCGAAGTCGCCGCAGCTGTGGCAGCACTCCAGGCGGCCGGCGACGAATACTGGGAGAACGAGGACTTCATCACCGGTGCGCGCGGCATACAGGCGGGGTACCTGGAACGCTTCATTGAAGGCGGCTGGATCACCGATCGCAACGCCGAGTTTGCACCGGAGAACGGCCTGACGATCGAATTGACGCTCTCGGGCGCTGTCGCCCCGACGGATTTCGCCGCCGAGCTCAGCCTGTCCGGTGTCGATCTTGTCCGTCAGTCGCCCGACCGGCTGGTCTGGTTTTTGCCGAAAGGTTCCAAAGCGTTTGGGACCAACGCGCATTCGCTTGTCTTGCGTATCGACAGGCAATGAGGGTGAGGCAGCCTGCTGCGGAGATCACCCCGATGGAAAGCCCGAACGTCCGTAACCCGGCGACATGGGAGAGTTAAAGCGACAGGCATAGTGAGAAGGCAGGAAAGCCTCAAATTCGGCTTCACTGTCGAAGGTCATGATACGGTCAACATAGGGAACCAGTTGCGTCAGACGACGGGCTTCTCCGGGCGCATCCACCACGCAGAACAGGAAGAAGTCGTCTTTGATCGGGCGAACGTAATAGGCGACGCTCTGGCCCGTGAGCACAAGCGCTCCGTCCCGCCAGGCCCGCGGGTGGAGATCGCCCGTGACCTGGACCCATCCCAGCTCGGCGAGCTTCTTCGTGTCCACGGCATCCGGCCGCGGCTTTGCGCCCGTCGGCCACTCGAAAACGTCGACGATCTCCCGCCCACTCAGGAGATGCTGCACGAAGACGGCACCGGTTTCCGTCGCCGAATCCGTCCAGAGCGTCACGTCGTCCACATCGTCAGCATCCGGTTCGCAATCCAGCGCGAGCACGGCCGGATCGTCGCCCGCCAAAGGCATCACCCGTGCATCCTTCGTCCACTGCAGGTGTAACAGGTAGTACCGGGGCGAAAGCGCCGGAGCTTCCACGATGACGTCGTCGGACCTCTCGCACGCCGCAATAACCTGGAACTCGGTTCGAGCGAGCGGATGATCGGGATCTGTCTCCGCTCTGACCTGTGCTGCCAGATCGCTCTGCCGCCCCAAAGGGGGTTTCGTCCATCCGTCAGGCAGCGATTGGGACTCCATCGGCAGTCTCCGGGAAAACGCATTTCGTCGAAAGGTATGTCTTCCCCGCATTATGAAGAAAGTTGGAGGTTCAAAGTCAACCCGGACACGATTGGCGTCAACATCCGGAATAACACCGGAAACCTGTTTCAAACGCTCCTGCTCGCGGCCGGGCTTTCACCCCTGTCCCGCAAGACCCAGACATCCACCGCCTCGGCGCCCCCCTTTACCTTTGCGGCCCCGATCTTCTCGAAGTCTGCAAGCAAGATCTCCGCCGTGTCTCCCATCTCGCCGCAGACGGCGTCGACGACGTCCTGGCGGATGACGATGGCCGCATCATTGTCCCTCGACAGGGATTCCAGACGCGCAGCGGTGTTGACCGTGTCGCCGATCACCGTGAAAGACAGGTTGCGTTCGCTGCCGACATTGCCGGCCACGACGTCGCCCACATGCAGGCCGATGCTGATCCTGTAATCCTGTACGCCGGCTTCCTTCCGCTTCCTGGAAAGCTGCCGAGTCCGTTCCAGCATGCCCCTGGCGCAGCGGACGGCGGAGGCGACGTCGACCTCGCTGGTGTCGGGAAGGCCGAAGGCGGCCATGACGCCATCGCCCAGATACTTGTCGACCACGCCCCTGTTATCGAAGATCTCTCCTTCTATGGCGGTGTCGAACTCGCGCAGCATGGCGATGGTTTCTTCCGGCGTCTGCCGTTCCGACAGGGTGGTGAAGCCGACGATATCGGCAAACATGACGACGGCACGCTGCGTCCGGGTCTCCTCGAAGGCGTCGCGCTGCGCGAGCAGATCCTCCACGATGCGGTGAGAGAAATACCGCTTCAGGCGTGCCCGGCCGAGTTCCGCCTCGATGGCCCGCTCGTGATCAAGCCGGCGCTGCGATGTCATCGCGCTGCTCGCCTGGGCAAGCACCGTGAGCGCCAGGAGATTGGCATATACCGTGATCGTGTCGGATGTGGAGGCCGGTATCGGCGTAACGCCCAGTCCGAACGTGTGGCACGAGACGACGATCAGGCCGACGGCGGCCGTCGCGATCGTCGTGAAGGACATACTGAAGCGCAGGGCCGACCACGCAAGGAGCAGGAAGAAGGCCGGCGTCTTATCGTTGATCCCGTAGCGCAGCCAGTCTTTACCGAAGATCGTCACACCCACCGTGGAGGCTGCTGCGAAAAGCAGCCACAAAAGCATCTCGCTGCGGTCCTGCGAATTCGATTGCACGAGTGGTTTTTGCGCGGTCAGGCGCTCGATTGGCACGCACAGCGCAAGCCCCAGCGAGACCGGCGAAAAACTGTCGCTGATGTAGTTCGAGACGAACAGGAGCAGCCATCCGCCATCGGCGCTCGCGCCCCCGCCTGCCACCAGAACCGGCACACCCAGGATCGTGGTCAATGCCGGCATGACGCCCCGACGATGGCGTACCAGGCGACGACTGCGCGAACGGGATGGGAAAGCAACCGGTCGAAGCCGAAGCGTTGGAGCGCGACCGCCGCGACCCAGGTGGCTCCGCTGTAAATAACCGCATAAAACAGGGAATACCCGGACGGCATGCCGAAGAAAAAAGCAAAGGCGCCGAACACCACCACACCCCAGGCCAGGGCGACCGACGGACCGAAATAGACCGCCCCGGCGATCGCGATTGCCAGCGGAAACGCGGCCAGAGTGATCGCTCCTTCGGCGATAAGAAACAGCGTCATCAACCAGGTGGCGAGTGCGATAACCGCCACCGAAGCCGGAAAAATCAGAAGAAACCGAATGAACGGCGAAGGACATCGCGTTCGGAGCCAATCCGGCTCAGGCCACAACACTGAGAAAAACACCGATGACATGAACCATTCATATCCGAGTCGCAGTGCAAGAATAGATCTATGTGAGGACTTCCCGCCCCCCTGAAACCCGCGAGAACTCGCGGGAACCCGCCGATGGCCCTCGACCCTGTGTGTTTTCCGGGAGGTGAAGCGCACCGATACGGCAAGTCCCGACAACGTGATCGATCGTGAAGCCGCGAACTTACTGCAAATCCAGGCGGCATCGTTTGCGCCTCGGCAAGTTTGGGCACGAAGGCCCAGAAAACCGGCGGTCCGTCCCCGGATCGATACTGAGGGTGCAGTTACCCAGTCTTCATTCCAGGCTCGGTCGCAAATTCACGGAATATGCAGGCAATTAACGCTGAAAATGGATTCAGCCACCCGGGCTTCTTGAGAAAAGCGTAAGTAACGTGTTAAACTTATATGGATTTGACGGGTTCAATTAAACGGCAAAAAAACCTTCTTTTATAAGTATCCGCCGAAACCCGAATTCATTTATTTAGTACATGATTATCAGGAGGACGAGATGTTCCGTAAGCTATTGGTAGGCTTTTCGATTCTGCTGGTCAGTTCCGCGCCGGCTCTTGCCAAGCGCGTAGCACTCGTGATCGGCAACAGCGAATATGCCAACACGGTGGTCCTGCCCAATCCTGTGAACGATGCCACTGCAATGGCGACCAAATTGCGCAATCTCGGATTTGACGTGGTCGCGGGTTACGACCTGGACCTGATGAACATGCGCAAGACAGTCGGCAAGTTTGCACGTACCGCGAAGGGCGCTGATATCGCGTTGTTGTTTTATGCCGGCCACGGAATGCAGATCGGCGGTCAGAATTATCTGGTGCCTGTCGATGCAAGCTTGCAGGATGAAACCGACCTTGATTTCGAAACGATGCCAATGGATTTCATCCTCCGGCAGATGACGAACGACGTGAAAGTCCAGCTGGTGTTCCTCGATGCCTGCCGGGACAATCCGCTGGCGCGATCGCTTGCCCGCAGGATGAGCCCGTCTCGGTCGGCAACCGTCGGACAGGGCCTTGCGGAAATAAAACTGATCGAAACCGGCGGCTCCGGCTCGGTGATCGCGTTTTCCACCAGCCCCGGCGATGTCGCGCTCGATGGCGATGGGCAGAACTCCCCGTTCACCACCGCCCTGCTCAAGCATATCGACGAACCCAACGCCTCCATCCAGACGGTCATGACCCGCGTGACGGGTGACGTCTTCAGCGAAACCGATCGGCGGCAGCGGCCCTGGGTCAACGCGTCCCTGATCGGCGAGGTGTTCCTGAACAAGACTGCAAAGCAGCAGGTGGCGTCCCTGGAACCGGGAACCACGGATACCCAATCGAGCACCTCGACGGCCGCTGTTGCGCCGTCAGTACCGACCAATGCCGCTCTGGCCTGGGAACGGGAGAAAGCGGTTTGGGATGCGGCGGAAGGCACCGGCTCGAAAGCCGCCTATGAAGCCTATCTCCGCGCATATCCGACGGGGACGTTCTCCGAAATTGCCCGCGAGAAGATCTCGAAGATAACCCGCTCCGCAGAGAAAACCCAGAACGTTGCCTCCACTTCCCCAAACAATGGCCCGCAGATTTCTGCCGAAGACCGCCAGGTGCCGGGAACAGAAGCCACCGAAGCCCAACTGGGCTGGGGCCGGAGCGCGCGGCGGGAAGCCCAGGCCAGGCTGAACCTGGCTGGTTTCAACACCGGTCGCCCGGATGGTGTCCATGGCCCCAAGACACGTCGGGCCGTAACCGCATGGCAGACCGCTAACGAATTCGCCCCGACAGGCTACTTCACCGCCCCGCAATATCGGCTTCTGACCGATCAGACCCAAGCGCAATATGTGGCATGGCTTCAGGAAGAACAGCGGCGAATTGCAGCGAAACGGCGAGTCGTCAGCCGAAGCTCGACGCCCCAGAACAACCCGCCGAGAAACAGAAACACGCGCCAGAACCAGAAGGCGAACAACAATAACAACAATAATGGCGGCGGACAGGTACCGGCCGCACTCATTGGTGGCGTGATTGGCGGCTTTATCGGTGGTGCCATCCGATAAACGAGCGCCTCGCTCTAATTGCCGAAGGGGCCGGATGTTTCATCCGGCCCCTTCCTTTTGCCCAGGACAGATCAGCCTGCTGTCATTGGCCCACAAACCCCGATCAGGGTCTTATCCCGTAAAAAATCGCTGCTGACTGCAGAAGTGGTGAAGTCAGGAAGCCGCAACCGCACGGGCTTCGCCTACACCGTCTGCTCGGGAACTCCAGGGCAATTGCTCCAACTTCGCACTACCTTGCCAAAGCGATGCATTTTCTCATCACTCATTGCACAACCCGTCAGCCACAAGAGCTGTAAGCGGCAACCTTAGATCAATATTGCCTATTTTTTTGCCAATTTTTAAATCTCCCGTCCCGATTCTCTGCTTGCAAGTCATGCTGATTTTTTGCAGCGTATGATGCATGATCGAAACAAAAGCAAAAACAGACGCCGCCTTCCGGCACGCTGCGGACCTCGACGCCGAGATCCTCGAAGGCATTCTCAACGCCTCGAACGATGCTGCCTGGTGCATGGAATTCGCCGAACCGGTCGATCTGACCGCACCGGAACAGGAGATTGTCCGCCAGGTATTCGAAAACGACCCCTTCTGGCGCTTCACCAATCCGGCCATGGCACGCCTTTACCTGCTTTCCCGGGAGCGTGACTTCAAGGATCGGGCCACGGCAGAGATTTTTCCGCGCAATGCCCAGAACGAAGCCTTTGTCCATAAGCTGATCGCCAATGGCTTCGAGGTGGATGCCGCTCCTGCCCTCGACACGCGATATGACGGGGTCGAAATCTACGTTGAGAACGACGTTCGCGCGCACATCCGCGACGGCCAGCTGCTGCGGATCTTCGGGATCGTGCGCGATGTCGGCAAACACCGGATCCGTGAAGAACGGATGCTGGCGAAACTGAACGAAGCCCTCGACATTCTGACCGCACTTCCCCTCGGCGTCCTGGCCTTTGACGAGAACGGCGACCTGACCGCCGCCAATCCCGCGGCGTCCCGCATGCTTGGCGTTTCAACCGATGACCTGCTGGCCGGATATCTGTCCAGGGAGCAGGCCTATGAGCCTGTTCTGGAGCTCCTGAAGCGCGTCGATGTCGGAGGTTTTCCGGCAACACTACCGATCGGCGATGTCCTGTGGAACCTGACGCCACGACCGGGCGGTGGGGTTGTGGCCGCCCTTTCCTCGGGCACTGAAACAGGAGGTCAAAAATGACGGCACTTTGGCCCGAGCATCCCCTGTTTTCGGCGACGACGGCGCAAGCCGCCGCTGAAGGTCTCGATCTCTTCAATGACGGCCTGATCGCGCTGACGCCTGATGAAATCGTTGTGTCCATCAACAGCGAGGCGCGCAGGCTGCTCGGCCTTGCAGAAGATGCCGTTCCGGCGTCTCTTGCCGATCTGGAGGTAACAGCCGATGGCTGGGACGACGTCCTGGACGCCATCACGCGCAACCGCCGGGGTGACCTGGCCCTGCGTGGCGCGGGCAACAGATCCATTCTGGCAACGCTCACCCGCGATGCCAGCGCCCGCCACATCCAGTGGATCCTGCTACGGGATGTCGAGGCCTTTGAATTCCGGCGCGACCGAAGCTTCGGCGGAAAAGAGGCGGGCAACATCCGCTTCCTCTCCAACGAGAAAACCCGTCCCGACTTCGAAACCCAGCGCCAGCTTTGCCCCGAAATCAATGTTCTGCTCTCCCGCGGGGAACGCGCCATCCGGCAGGGCGCACGGATCCTCATCACCGGTGAATCGGGCGTCGGCAAATCGGAAATCGCGCGCTTCCTGCACACAACGGTCGCGGATGCGCGCGACCCCTTCATGATCGTGAATTGCGCCTCGTCCTCGGAAGAGAAATTCGACGCGCTCCTGTTCGGGCAGGATGACGTCAACGGGCGCCATCGTCCCGGACTGATCGAACAGGCGGACGGCGGAACATTGTTTCTGGACGAGGTCTGTGAAATCCCGCTTTCGACCCAGGCGAAACTGCTCGGCTTCCTGGATGACGGCCGCCTGCCCCACATGCAGGCACAGGCGAAACGGCCGACGCTCGTCCGGATCATTTCCGCCACGAATCGCGACCTCCGGCAGATGGTGCGGGAAGGAAAATTCCGGGCGGATCTTTATTTCCGTCTCGCCGTCATCGGACTGCATGTGCCGCCCCTCCGCGATCTGACGCCGCTGATCGACCACCTGATCGACCGCTTTTCCCAGACGATCAATCAGCGCCGGCAGACGCCGATGATCATCCCGCAGCGGGTTCGGGAAATTCTCTGCGACTACAGCTTTCCCGGAAACATCCGGGAACTCCTCAACATCGTTCAGCGGATCGCGATCTTTCTCGACGACGCCGCCGATCTTGAGGAAATCCTCGCGGACCTCCTGGTTCCGATCGACGTTCCCGAAAGAGACGAAGGAAGCGAGGACATAACGACCGCAACTCTCGATCTGCGCAGCGAAGTGAAACGCTTTGAACGCGCACTGATCGACAAAGCCATTCGAATTCACGGCTCGAAAAGGAAAGCCGCAAAGGCACTGGGCGTGGATATCGGAACGGTGGTCCGCAAGACCGCCGAAGCGTCGAACCAATAGCGACGCCAAGTTCCAGTAAAAGGGGAAGACAGCATGAAAACCAACCGTATTCTGGCAACAGTCAGCCTGGTGGCCCTGACGTTCACCACCACCGCGCCGGCCTTTGCTGCCGGAGAATTGAACATCCTGACATGGGAAGGCTACGCGGACCCGAGCTTCATCAAGCCTTTCGAAGAAGCAAGCGGCTGCAAGGTGAACGCAACTTACGTGGGGTCGAACGACGATTTCGCGCCCAAGCTCGCCGCCGGCGGTGGCGTGTTCGATCTGGTCTCACCGTCAATCGATACCACGGCACCGTTGATCGCAGCCGGTTTCGTCGATGAGATCGACACGTCGAAGCTCGACAACTGGGACGACATCTACGAAAAATTCCGCACCGCCGACGGCATCAACGCGGACGGCAAGGTCTACGGCGTTCCCTACGCCTGGGGCGCGATCGCCTTCATGTACCGGCCTGACAAGTTCGAAAAAGCCCCGACGTCGATCGCCGATCTCTGGGACCCGGCCCTGAAGGGCAAGGTCTCCCTTTGGGACGACAAGAGCGCGATCTATGTGGCCGCGCGCCTGAACGGCGACAACGATATCTACAACCTGACCGACGAGCAGATTGCGGCCGCGCAGAAGAAGCTGATCGAACAGCGTCCGCTCATCCGCAAGTACTGGTCGACCGCAGGCGAGCTGGTCGATCTCTACAAGTCCGGCGAAGTCTGGATCTCCAACACCTGGGCCGGATACCAGTCCTCACTGCTCGAGAAGGAAGGCGTCAAGGTCGTTGAATTCATCCCGAAGGAAAACGCCGAAGGCTGGATGGACAGCTTCATGGTCGTGAAGGGCACGCCGAATGAGGATTGCGCCTACAAGTTCCTGAACATGATGACCAGCGAACCGGGCCAGTGCGGTGTTGCCAACGTGAACGGCTACTCGGTCGCAAACCCGGTCGCGGCCAAGAAATGCATGAGTGAAGAGCAGTTCACCTCACTTCATCAGGATGACCCGGATTACCTCGACAGTCTCCTGCTCTGGAAGAACCTCGGCGCACGGCTGCCGGCGTACACCAACGCCTGGAACGCCGTGAAGGCTCAGTAACAAAACAGCCCCGGGTCTGGACGCCCAGGCCCGGGATCTGCCTGGAGACCGGAATGACCGAGATCGTTCGGATAGAAAATCTGTCGAAGCATTTTGGCAACGTCATCGGCGTGGACCAGCTCGACCTGAGCATCAACGCCGGCGAGTTCGTGACCCTGCTCGGCCCGTCGGGCTGCGGAAAATCGACCCTGCTGCGCATGATCGGCGGCTTTGAGGAGCCCGACCGACGGCCGCATCTGGCTGGATGGCAAGGACGTTTCGCACCTTCCTCCCAACAAGCGGGAAGTGAACATGGTCTTCCAGGACTATGCCCTGTTTCCGCACATGACGGTCGGCAGGAACGTCGGCTACGGCCTGCGGGTCTCGGGCGTCGCCAAAGCGGAGATCGAACAACGCGCCCGCGAAGCGCTCGGCCTTGTCGGCCTGGCCGAAAAATACGACTCCAAACCCCATGAATTGTCGGGCGGGCAGCGCCAGCGCGTTGCCCTGGCACGGGCATTGGTCCGCCGTCCGAAGGTTCTCCTCCTCGACGAACCGCTGTCCGCGCTGGACGCAAATCTGCGCGAAGCCATGCAGGTCGAGCTTCGTCACCTTCACCAGAAGGTCGGCCTGACCTTCATCATGGTGACCCATGACCAGGACGAAGCCCTCGCCATGGCCGACCGGGTGCTGGTGATGCGCAGCGGCAAGGTGGTTCAGGACGGAACGCCCGACGACCTCTACGACCGCCCGGCGAACCCCTATGTGGCCGGGTTTGTCGGAACCACGAATTTGTTCGAGTCAGCGGTGGAAGCCGGACGCGTCGACTGCTTTGGGCAGGTGTTGTCGCTCCCCGGTCATCTCTCGTCCCGCAAGAACGGCCTGTTCGGCTTCCGCCCGGAAAAGGTTCAGGTTCTGGACACCGACTCCGCTCAAGCCGCCAACGTTCTGCAAGGGACGGTGGAAGAGGTGCTCTATCACGGCTCCATGGCGCGGATCGTTCTCAAGCTGCCCAAGGGAACGATCCTCCTGGAGTTGCAGAACAGGCATCTCGGCGGACGATCCGGACTGCCGCGAAACGGAACGGCCCTCTCGGTCACGGTCGATCCGGAGGCGATCATGGTCTTCGATGCGGAGGCCGCGGCATGATCACCGCCCAACGTCTTCGATCGGGACTTGTCCTGTCCCCGCCGATCCTGTGGACGATCGTGTTCATGTTCGTGCCCTACACGATCCTGCTCGTCTACTCGTTCTGGAAAACCCAATACCCGATCTTCGTCCCGGCCTTCCAGTTCGGCAACTACATCGAGCTGGTGCGCGACCCGCAATATGTCCGCGTTCTTCTGCGCACCCTCAAGATCGCCGGCCTGGTCAGTTTCCTCGCGCTGCTGCTGGCCTATCCTTACGCCTATTTCCTGGTGTTCAAGGTCAAGAACGCCTCGGCCCGCACAGCACTCTACATGGCCGTCGTCGCCCCTCTCTGGGTCAGCTATCTGCTGCGGGCCTATACCTGGAAGACGATCCTGGGAACGCAAGGCATCCTCAATTCCTTCCTGATGTCCACCGGCGTGATCAGTGAGCCGTCGTCGATCTTCCTCTACAATCAGGCAGCGATGGTGCTCACGCTCACCTACGTCTTCATCCCCTTCATGGTGATGCCGATCTACGCCGCCCTGGAGAAGATCCCCGTGTCGCTGAAAGAGGCGTCCGCCGATCTCGGCGAAGGCCGTCTTGCCACCTTCTGGAAAGTGACCTTCCCCCTGTCCATGACCGGTGTGGTCGCGGGGTTCACCATGACCTTCTGCCTGTCGTTCGGCGACTTCATCGCCCCCTTCCTGGTGGGCGGCCCGGACGGGATCATGATCGCCAACGTGATCGCCTCGCAGTTCGGCGCGGCCCTGAACTGGCCGCTGGGCTCCGCCCTGGCCCTGGTGATGCTCGTGATCGTCCTCGGCATCATTTCCGCATCGGACCGGTTTGAACGTCTTGGAGCGGGGCGCCTGTCATGATCGGCTACACAAAAACGTCCAACCAGGCGAGACTGCGTCTGGAAAAGGCCGCCTGGGGCCTCGGCATCGTCGGCATTCTGGCCTTTCTCTACATCCCGATCGCCGTGCTCGTCGCCTACAGCTTCAACGACTCCCGCTCGCTCAGCTGGCCGATGACCGGCTTCACGCTGGACTGGTATGTGAAGCTGTCGCAAAACGAGCAGCTGATCACCGCGACTTGGAACTCGCTTTATGTCGCGGCCTGCGCCACGGCTTTGACCCTTGTGATCGGTGTGCCCGCGGCCATTGCCCTCGACCGGTTCGACTTCCCCGGCAAGGGCGTCTTCCGCAAACTCATCCTGCTGCCGATCTCGCTGCCGGGCATCGTTACGGGCATTTCCATGCTGACCATGTTCCGGCTGTTCGGCTTCAATCTGAGCCTGCAGACCGTCATTCTGGGTCATGCCACAGCACTTCTCGCCGTTGTCGTCACCCAGGTCTACGCCCGTCTTCAGCGGGTTCCGAAAAGCTACGCGGAAGCCTCTTCCGACCTGGGCGCAAGCGGCCTGCAGACATTCCTTCTGGTGACCTTGCCAAACATCCGTTCGGCGGTGATCGGCGCTGGCCTTCTCAGCTTCACGCTCAGCTTCGACGAGATCCCCGTCACCTTCTTCCTGACCGGTCGGGACAACACCCTGCCGATGTACATCTGGTCGACGCTGAGACGCGGCCTGACACCGGAAATCAACGCCGTCGGCGCGCTGATCGTCGCCGCCTCGGCCATCCTCATCCTCGTTTCCGTGGTTCTGCTGCGGGACAATACAAACGCCCGGTAAAGGGCAAAAATCCGGAGGTTTCAAAATGAACAAGCATAGCAGCGCACATTCGGACGTCCTCAAGGCCGCGTTCATCGACGGAACCTGGAAGGACGGCTCCGCAGGCACGTTCGAGGTCCGCAATCCGCACAATGGCGAAGTGCTGCACAATGTCGGCTACGCCGGTCCGGACGATGTCGAGGCGGCCATTGCCTCCGCCCGCAAGGCACAGCCGGCCTGGGCGGCGCTCTCCACCATCGAGCGTGCGCAGATCATGCGCCGCGTGCACCAGATCTTCCTGGAGCGCGCCGAACCGATCGCCCAGATGATCACCGCCGAGATCGGCAAGACCATCAACGATGCGCGCGAGGAAGTGTTCGAATATTCCGCACCGTCCTGGGCCAAGTCGGCCGAGGAAATCCTGCGCCATCGCGGCCTGAGCTTTCCCTCCACCCAGGAGCGCACACGCAACAAGCGCCTGGTCATGAGCCATCGGCCGCTCGGTGTCGTGGCGGCCATCACGCCCTATAACTTCCCGACCGACATTTCCTCCATCGCCCTTGCCCATATTGCGGCTGCCGGCAACACGGTCATCTGGAAGCCGTCGGAATACGCGGCTGTTTCCTGCGCCATGCTCGGCGAGATCTTCAAGGACGCAGGCGTTCCGGACGGGGTCATCAACATCGTGCAGGGCAAAGGCGATGTCGGCGCGGCTCTTGTCGATTCCAAGGACGTTGACGGGGTCTTCTTCACCGGCTCGACCGCGACCGGTCGCAAGATCGCAGAAAAATGCGCGCTGCGCCCGCACCTCCTGGAGCTTGGCGGAGACGGCCCCTTCATCATCATGGACGATGCCGATGTCGACGCGGCCGTCGATGGCGCGATGAACGGCTGCTTCTACTATTCCGGCCAGGTCTGCACCTCCGCCGAGCGCGTGCTCGTCCATGAAAAGGTCTATGACGAATTTCTGGAGAAGCTCAGCGCAAAGGCGGCAGCTCTGAAGATCGGCAACCCGGCCGAGGAAGACACCGAAATGGGCCCGCTGTGCAACAAGGACACGCTCGCCCGGGTCAAGGCCCATGTCGACGATGCTGTCGCCAAGGGTGCGAAGATCGAGCAGTTCGGACCCGAAGAGGGGCTGTACTACCCGGCGACCATTCTGACCGGCGTTACCACCGACATGGACATCATGCGCGAAGAAACCTTCGGCCCGGTCGCGCCGATCTACAAGTTCTCCGACGTGCAGGAAGCCATCGACATCGCGCATATCTCCGGCCTCGGCCTGATCGCGTCCTTGTGGACGAAGGATCTGGCGACTGCCTGGAGGGTCGGAGAAGCCCTGCCGCACGGCTCGGTGAACATCAACGAGACCTCCAACTACTGGGACCAGCTGGCCCCGTTCGGGGGCGCCGGACAATCGGGTGTCGGTCGGGAACTCAGCCAGTGGTTCCTGGAAACCTTCACCGAAAAGAAACTTCTGGTGTTTGATCTGGGCGGTGAAACCTACAACCGTCGCGCCGAAGGCGGCTGGTAGGCTGAAGAAGGCGGTCCGGCAATAGCTGCCCGACCGCCTTTCCCTCTATTCGGCAGGAGGTACTCCCGACCATGCCCTGGTTGTTCCTGATCCTGGCGATTCTGGCGGAAGTGGTCGCCACGTCCGCGCTGAAAGCCTCCAATGGCATGACCCATTGGCCGGCAGCGGCCCTGACCGTGTGCGGATATGCCGTCTCGTTCTACTTTCTGGGGCTAGCGTTCCGGGTGATCCCGCTGGGTGTGGCCTATGCCGTTTGGGCCGGCCTCGGCATCGTCGCCGTGACCCTGATCGGCGTCTTCTGGTTCGGCCAGTCACTCAACCTGTGGGGCTTTATCGGCATCGCCATGATCCTGGGCGGCGTCCTGATGCTCAGGCTGCTTGCGCCGCTCAGTTAGCAGCCGAAGACAACCGGAATAAAGACAACAGGTCTCAATTCTCCGCGGCCGGTTACGGCGCGCATTCTACAAGGAAGTTCGATGATGGACACGCAAATGCTGATCGGTTCGGCTTTCGAAGCCGGAACGGAAACCGAGGAAACCATTTACAATCCGCGCACCGGAGAAACGGTCCTGAACTTGGCCGAAGCCTCCATCGATCAGGTGGAGCGCGCAGTCGCGGCCGCCGACAAGGCGTTCGAGACATGGTCGCAGACCACGCCGGCGGAACGCGCCGGCTATCTGCTGAAGATCGCGGACCGGATCGAGGCGGAAGCCGACGGTTTTGCCGCCCTTGAAGCCATCAACTGCGGCAAGCCGATCAACGCGGTCAAGAACGACGAGATGCCGGCCATCATCGACTGCTACCGTTTCTTCGCCGGTGCCGCCCGCTGCGTTCCGGCAAGTGCGGCCGGCGAATACATGGCGGGGCACACCTCCATGATCCGTCGCGACCCGATCGGCATCGTCGCCTCCATCGCGCCCTGGAACTATCCCCTGATGATGATGGCCTGGAAGCTGGCACCGGCGATCGCCGGCGGCAACACCGTCATCTTCAAGCCGTCCGAACAGACGCCGCTGACGGCGCTGAAGATGGCGAAAATTCTTGCAGATGTGCTCCCGGAAGGGGTCGTCAACATCGTGCTCGGTCGCGGTGCGACCGTCGGCAACGCGCTGATCAATCATCCCAAGGTCAATATGATCTCCATCACCGGAGACGTGGGCACGGGCAAGAAGATCATGCAGGCCGCCTCACAGACGGTGAAGCGCACCCACCTGGAACTGGGCGGCAAGGCGCCGGTCATCGTTTTCGACGATGCGGACCTGGAAGCGGTCGTCGAGGGCCTGCGCGCCTTCAGTTATTACAATTCCGGCCAGGACTGCACGGCCGCCTGCCGGATCTATGCCGACGCGAAGATCTATGACAGCTTCGTTGCCGACCTCGCTTCAGAAGTTTCCAAGATCGCCTACGCGCAGGCAGACGACGAACAGAACGAAATCGGCCCGCTGATTTCCATGCGTCAGAGGGACCGGGTCGCGGGCTTCGTCGAACGCGCGCTGGAACAGCCCCACATGGAAGCGGTCGCCGGCGGCAAGGTGCATGACGGTAACGGCTTCTATTATCAGCCGACCGTGATTGCCGGTGCCCTTCAGTCCGATGAGATCGTCCGCAAGGAAGTGTTCGGTCCGGTGGTGTCGGTCACGCGGTTCAGCGACGTCGATGAAGCCGTCAACTGGGCGAACGACAGCGACTACGGCCTGGCATCCTCGGTCTGGACGAAGGACGTCTCCCGCGCCATGGCAACGTCCGCGCGTCTGCGCTACGGCTGCACCTGGGTGAACACCCATTTCATGCTGGTCAACGAGATGCCGCATGGCGGCCTGAAGCAGTCCGGCTACGGCAAGGACATGTCTCATTACGCGCTCGAGGACTACACCGCCGTCCGCCATGTCATGATCGCGCACTAGGTCACGGTCTGCAGCTCACCAGAAACAGGCGACCGGATGGACACGTCCGGCGCCTTTCCATCCAATAATGTCAGCAGTCCTGATCGACAGGCGTGAGCACGAAATCGAAGGGCGAACGCCAGATGGTGCGGCCATCGTTGACGTGAATGAACGGGGCAACCAGGGTCTGCTTGATATCGAACACCGTGTCGGAGGGGATGTAGGGATCGTCGCCGACGAAGGTGTGCGTGACCAGCTTCTGGAAGCCCGGTGCCGTAACCAGAAAATGCATGTGCGCCGGGCGGTAGGGATGGCGACCGAGAACTGACAGCATCTTGCCGACGGGACCGTCGTCCGGGATCGGATAGGACACCGGCTTGATACCGATGAAGCTGTAGGAGCCGACCTTGCGCGTGGTGAAGGTCGATGACACGCCCCAAAAAGACATGGTGCGCCGCAAGATTTTGTGAAACCTTCTTATCAAGGAGCAGCAGCCAGACCGGACGGACCATGTCGATACGCGCAAGCATCTACCATCTGACCCATTACAGATACGACCGCCCGGTCACGCTCGGGCCCCAGATCATCCGTCTGAGGCCCGCGCCGCACAGCCGGACGCGGGTCCTGTCCCATTCGCTGAAAGTCAGCCCCGGCGATCATTTCGTCAATCACCAGCAGGACCCTTACGGCAACTGGCTGGCCCGTTTCGTGTTCCCCGAACCAGTGCGGGAATTCAAGATCGAGGTCGATCTGGTCGCCGACATGTCGGTCTACAATCCGTTCGACTTCTTCGTCGAGGAAGAGGCGGAGCACTGGCCCTTCGACTACCCTTCCGAACTTCGCGACGATCTTGAAATCTACAAAAAGACCGAGCCGGTCGGCCCCAGGCTCCAGGCCTTCCTCGACGCCACGCCGAGAGATCGGACCCGGACGGTCGATTTCATCGTCGGCCTCAACGCCCGCGTCGCCAACGAAGTCGGCTATGTGATCCGCATGGAACCGGGCGTGCAGACCCCGGAGGAAACCCTTGAACACGCGAAAGGGTCCTGCCGGGACTCCAGCTGGCTGCTTGTACAGATCCTGCGCAATCTCGGCTTCGCCGCCCGTTTCGTCTCCGGGTACCTGATCCAGCTGAAACCGGACCTGGAGGCCCTGGACGGTCCTTCGGGCACGGATCACGACTTTACCGATCTTCATGCCTGGGTGGAGGTGTACCTTCCCGGAGCCGGCTGGATCGGACTGGATCCGACCTCCGGGCTTCTTGCCGGCGAAAGCCATATTCCGCTGGCCGGCACGCCGCATTACCGAAACGCCGCCCCGATCTCGGGCATGGCGAGTGCTGCGGAAGTGGACTTTTCCTTCGACATGAAGGTTGCCCGCGTCGCCGAACACCCACGCATCACCATGCCCTTTTCCGACGATGCCTGGGACGCCCTCAACGATCTGGGTGAAAAGGTCGACCGGGAGCTTGAGAACGAGGACATCCGCCTTACCATGGGCGGCGAACCGACCTTTGTTTCCATCGACGATTTCGAATCCGAGGAATGGAACACGGATGCGGTCGGCCCGACAAAACGCGCGCTGGCGGACAAGCTGATCCGGCGGCTGCGCGCGCGGTTCGCTCCGGGAGGCTTCCTGCATTACGGTCAGGGCAAGTGGTATCCGGGCGAAACCCTGCCGCGCTGGACCTTTTCCCTCTACTGGCGCCGCGACAGCAAACCGATCTGGCAGAACCCTGACCTGATCGCCAACGAAGGCGACAAGACAGCCGCCTCGGAAAAGGAAGCCGAGGCCTTGCTCAAGGGCATTGCCGAGGAACTCGAGGTTCAGCCGGACTATGTGGTCCCGGCTTACGAGGATCCGGCGGAATGGCTGGTCAAGGAATCCAACCTGCCGGTCAACGTCACTCCTAAGAATTCGGAACTGGAAGATGCGGAGGCGCGCCACCGTATCGCCCGGGTGTTCGACCGCGGCCTGACCCATCCGAGCGGCTATGTCCTGCCGATCCAGCGCTGGCAGGCAAAGTCGGCGGGAACCGGCTGGCGTTCGGAACGCTGGAAGCTGCGCCGCGACGCCCTGTTCCTGGTGCCCGGTGACAGCCCGGTCGGATACCGACTGCCGCTGGAAGCACTGCCCCATTTGTCCAAGGCCCAGTATCCCTACATCAACACCGCCGACCCAACGGAACCGCGCGATCCTCTGCCCGAGTTCCAGGCCGGACCGCGTCAGGACCGGGATCAGGCTGTGGCCCATTTCACCGCGTCCGAAGCAGGCCAGGCCAGGACCGAACAAGCGCTTTCCGAAGATCCCGGCGACGACGCGGTCCGTACGGCCATGAGCGTGGAGCCGCGCGACGGCCGGCTTTGCGTGTTCATGCCCCCGGTCGAGCGGATCGAGGATTATCTGGAACTCGTCTCGGCTGCTGAAGCATCCGCCGCCAAACTGGGGCTCAAGGTTCACATCGAAGGTTATGCCCCGCCGACCGATCCGCGCATGAACGTCATCCGCGTCGCCCCGGACCCGGGCGTGATCGAGGTCAATATTCATCCGGCCTCGACCTGGAAGGAATGTGTGGCGACGACCGAAGCGATCTATGAAGAGGCCCGGCAAACCCGGCTCGGCGCCGAAAAATTCATGATCGACGGCAAGCACACGGGCACCGGCGGCGGCAACCATGTGGTGGTGGGCGGCGCGACCCCGCTCGACAGCCCCTTCCTGCGCCGTCCCGACCTGCTGCGCAGCCTGATCCTGCACTGGCAGCGCCATCCAAGCCTATCCTATCTGTTTTCCGGGCTGTTCATCGGCCCGACCAGCCAGGCGCCCCGTGTGGACGAGGCCCGCCACGACGGGCTCTACGAGCTGGAAATCGCCCTGTCCCAGATCAAAGCGCCCGATGAAGGCCCCACGCCCTTCCCATGGCTGGTGGACCGCCTGCTGCGAAATCTTCTCGTGGACGTGACCGGCAACACCCACCGGGCGGAAATCTGCATCGACAAGATGTATTCGCCCGACGGCCCCACCGGACGTCTCGGCCTGATCGAGTTTCGTGGCTTCGAAATGCCTCCGGACCCGCGCATGAGCCTTGCCCAGCAGCTCCTGATCCGTGCCCTGGTCGCACGGCTGTGGAAACAGCCGCTCGGCGGACATCTGACCCGTTGGGGCACCGCACTGCACGACCGCTTCATGCTGCCCCATTTCATCTGGAACGACTTCCTGGAAGTGCTGCGCGACCTGGAACAGCATGGTTTTCCGATGCGACCGGACTGGTTCATCGCCCAGTCGGAATTCCGCTTCCCATTCTACGGCGAAATCGAGGTCGAAGGTGTCCAGCTCGAACTCCGTCAGGCACTGGAACCCTGGCATGTGCTCGGCGAAACCGGCGCCATCGGCGGCACCGTCCGCTATACCGACAGTTCGACGGAACGGCTGCAGGTGAAGCTGACCACCACCGATCCGGCCCGCTACATCGTGACCTGCAACGGCCGGCGCATTCCCTTGCAGAAAACGGAAACCAACGGGGTCGCCGTTGCCGGCGTGCGCTACAAGGCCTGGCAGCCCGCCATGGCCCTTCACCCGGTCCATCCGGTCGATGCGCCGCTGACCTTCGACATCTATGACCGGTGGAGCAAACGGGCGATCGGCGGTTGCGTTTATCACGTCGCCCATCCCGGAGGACGCAGTTACGAGACATTTCCTGTGAATGGCAACGAAGCGCAGGCCCGCCGACTTGCCCGTTTCGAGCCGCACGGTCACACTCCCGGCCAGTATCAACCTGCGGAAGAATACCCGCATCCGGAGTTCCCTCTCACGCTCGACCTGAGACGGCCGGCAGGAATCTGACGATATGGGACTGGATCTGCCATCGGAAAAAACGGAGGGTGTGCTCGGCCTGCTGCGCACGTATCGTCCGCCTGCGGGCGTTGCCGATGAATTGCTGGACCCCAATGGCGCGGTCCGCCCCGTCTGGCGATCCTTCCTGACCCATCTGTCCAAACTGTCTGCCAATGACATTGCCCAGCGGTTTTCCCGCGGCGACCAGTATCTCAGGGACGCCGGCGTTTTCTTCCGCCAATACGGCGAGCAGGAGGCGATCGAACGCGAGTGGCCTCTGAGCCATGTCCCGGTCCTGATCGATGCCAACGAATGGCAGGAGATCGCGGACGGCCTGATCCAGCGCGCGGAACTTCTGGAAGACGTGGTCGCCGATCTCTATGGCCCCAACCGTCTGGTGGCGGAAGGCTTCCTGCCGGCCTGCATGGTCGGCCGCAGCCCGGAATGGCTGCGTCCGCTGGTCGGCGTCACACCGCGTTCCGGCAAGTTCCTCCATTTCCTGGCATTCGAGATCGGCCGGGGCCCCGACGGACGGTGGTGGGTGCTGGGCGACCGGACGCAAGCCCCCTCCGGCGCGGGCTTTGCCCTGGAAAACCGGGTCGCCACGGGGCGGGTGTTCAACGATTTCTATGCCCGCGCCAATGTTCAGCGCCTTGCGGGATTTTTCCGCAGGTTTCGCGATCAGCTTCAGGCGCTCAGGGAAGAAACGGACAGCCGCGTGGCGATCCTGACACCCGGGCTGATGAACGACACTTATTTCGAGCACGCCTATATTGCCCGTTATCTCGGCTTCATGCTGCTGGAGGGCGAGGATCTCACGGTCGAAAACGGCAATCTCATGGTTCGCACCGTTGCCGGCCTGAGGCCGGTCAACGTGCTCTGGCGCCGCCTGGATGCGGCCTGGAGCGATCCGCTCGAACTCGATGAGCGGTCGCGGCTCGGCACGCCGGGGCTTGTCGAAGCCGTGCGGAGCGGCAGCGTCACGATGATCAACGCCCTGGGCGCGGGTATCCTGGAAACACGCGCGCTGCTCGCCTTCCTGCCGAGAATTTGCGAGGCCTGGAAAGGCGAGGCACTGAAGCTCCCCAACATCGCAACCTGGTGGTGCGGCGACGAAAGCGCCCGGGACTATGTCATGCAAAACGCCGGTCAGATGATGATCAGCCGCGCCCTGTCCACGGGCCTGCCGTTCGAGACATCGGCGGACAATGTTATCGCCGGACGGTTTACGGGCGAAAACGGACAGTCCCTCGCCGAATGGATCGCGGCAAAAGGCAACACTCTGGTCGGCCAGGAGGCCGTCACCCTGTCGACCACGCCGGCCTGCATCGATGGCACACTCGTGCCGCGGCCGATGAGCCTCCGGGTCTTTCTGGCCAGAACCGCCGAGGGCTGGGAAGTCATGTCGGGCGGATTTGCCCGGATCGGCAACTCGGACGATGCCAGCGCCATCGCCATGCAATCCGGCGGTTCGGCGGCCGACGTCTGGGTCGTCGGCGGCCAGTCGACCCGCTCCGACACCCTGCTGCAGCACCCTGACGCCCCCTATCTGCGCAGCCAGCCCGGCGTCCTGCCGTCACGCGCGGCCGACAACCTGTTCTGGCTCGGCCGTTATGTGGAACGCGCGGAAGGAGCGATCCGGCTTCTGCGGGCCTATCATGCCCGCCTTGCGGAAACCGACGATCCGAACTCGCCCCTCGTCAGTGCGGCCGCCGCCTTTCTGGGGGGAAAGGGCGTCGATCCGACGGAGCCGGTTCCCGAAAGCCTCCATGCCATGCTGACGTCCGCGGTCTTCAGCGCCAGCAAGGTGCGTGACCGCTTTTCCGTGGACGGCTGGCTGGCTCTGAACGATCTGGCCGAAACCACCGAGAAAATGCGCGCAACCGCTGTTGCCGGCGACGACGCCGCCCACGCCATGGGCATTCTGCTGCGCAAGATCACCGGCTTTTCCGGCCTCGTGCATGAAAACATGTACCGGTTCACCGGCTGGCGCTTTCTCGGGATCGGTCGCTCGCTGGAACGCGCCATGGCCATGGCGGATCTGCTCGCCGTCTTCACCGCCGACGATGCACCCGAAGGCGCCCTCGAACTCATCCTCGAGGTCGGCGACAGCTCCATGTCGATGAACCGCCGTTACACGGTATCGGTCAGTCCGGTCCCGGTTCTCGACCTGCTGGCACTGGACACGAAGAATCCGCGGTCGATTCTCTACCAGTTGAACGAGATGAAGGACCACCTGTCGGTGCTTCCGGGTGCTGACCGGTACGGCCAGTTGTCCGACCTGTCCCGCTCCATGCTGGAAGTTCACACCAGCCTGTCCGTCTCGACACCGGAAACGCTCACGACGGAGGAACTCAACGCCTTGAGCGCACGCATCTCATCCCTGTCCGACGGGCTGTCCACGGCTTACATTCGCTGAGAGGCTGACGTGCTCTACGATATTTCCCTCTCGATCACCTATGAATATGCAAGCGAAGCAAACGGCGGCCGGCACGCGCTGCGTCTATTGCCCGCCGATATTCAGGGCGAACAGCGGCTGGTTGCCGGCAGGCTGGATGCGGATCCGCAACCGGATGAGCGAACCGACCGGATCGACTTCTTCGGAAACAACGTGTCCGACATTGTCTACCGGTCTTCGCATTCCGACATTGCCTTCAGCATTCATGCGCGCGTCGACCGCACGGCGGCGCCTGTCGGGTTCGACATTTCGCCTCCGCTCACCATGTTGCCTCAGGAGCTTGACAGCATTCGGTCGATGGACGCACGTCAACCGGTTCACTTCATGGATCGCTCGCCCCGCATCACGCTGGATCCCGAGTTCACCGGCTATGCCAGCAGCCTCACCGATCCCGGAATGAGTATTCTCGCGGCGGTCGAAACGATCGGGCAAGCGCTTCACCGCGACATGACCTTCGACGCAACGGCGACCACAGTTCAGACGACGGCGATGGAAGCCTTTCAAAACCGCCACGGCGTTTGTCAGGATTTCACCCACATCATGATCTCATGCCTCAGGGGCATCGGCATCCCGGCCGGCTATGTCAGCGGCTTTTTGCGGACGATTCCGCCGGAAGGCTCGGAACGGCTGGAGGGCGCAGATGCGATGCATGCCTGGGTCCGGGCATGGTGCGGCATCGAAATCGGCTGGGTCGAATACGATCCTACCAACGCGCAGCGCGTCGGCCAGGATCACATCGTCATCGCCCGCGGCCGCGATTATTCCGACATCTCCCCGGTCAAGGGCGTGATGCGCACATCCGGCGGACAGACAACCGATCAAAAAGTCGACGTGATACCGCTTTAGAGCCGGCTATTTTTCCGGCCGACGCGCGACGAGATCGATCTCGATCAGCGCGTCATAAGCAAGGCCGGTGACGCCGATGCAAGTGCGTGCCGGAAGGCGCCCTTCGGCGAAGAAGCTGCGATAGGTTTCGTTCATGGCGTCGTAGTCTTCCTGGAACCGGGTCAGATAAACCCGCGCCATCACCACATGTTCCAGAGCGAGATCGAGGCCCGTAAGAACGGTGCGCAGGTTCTCCATCACGTTACGCGTCTGCGCTTCGATCCCCTCCGGCAGCACGCCCGGCGCATCCGGCGTATCCGGCATCTGGCCTGTGACGAAGACGAAGCCGTCGGTTTCGACCGCATGGCTGAAAGGCGCGACCGGCTTCGGACCGTTCGCAATCATGTGAAACTGCATGGGGGCTCCAGTTGTTAGTCAGACGTTCGGATTGCGGTCCCTGAACAGGGATTTCCTGATGATCGCGTGGACGCCCCAGTTGCCGTCGACGACCTGGGTCACGCCGAAATCGACCGCTGCCGACATAAGCGCGATCGCTTCGTCCTCGCTGAGGTTCTGGGTTGCCATCAGGAACCGGCGCGCCTTGCGGAAGGCATCTTTCATCGCCAGATCGAGCGAGGATTTGGCATAAACCTGGCTCTGGCCCGTCGCGCCGAATTCGGCGAGATAATTGGGATGGCTGAATCCTGTCAGCACCCATTCGTCCGGGGTTTCGATCAGCGGATAGGTGAGATCGGCAAAGAATTGTCCATCCAGGTTCCCCTTCTTGTGCAGGACGAGCTGGAAAGTGCCGGTCATGGAGCATTCGATCGCCGTTCCGGCAAGTTCGCCGTCCCCCTGCGCCGCATGGGGGTCGCCGATGGAGAGCAGTCCGCCGGGCACGGAAACAGGAAGATAGATGGCCGAATTCCTGCCCAACCGCCAGTTGTCCAGGTTTCCGCCGAAATAGGCGGGCGGCACCGAATCGACCAGCGCCGCCTCGCGCGGGGCAAGCGCGATCACGCCGAAATGCGGACGAAGCGGAATTTTCACGCCCCGCAGGACCTGTGCGACCGGATCGATCCGGTCTTTCGAGACGGGTACGCCGGGATAGTCGTAGGTTTTATGCTCCGTGCCGAACGGATCGGTCTGTGTCTCCCAGCGGTAGGAATAGAGCGCCGTGGCATAGGGCTCGGCGGCGTCGGGGAAGATCTCGTAAAGCGTGATGTTTTCCCGCGGTTTCGGGTCCTCGACCAGTTCGCTGTAGTGGTAGCCCCACCACGCGGCCGCGCTGCTGCCGAAGAAGTGTCCTTCATGGCCGGGGCTCCGGCTCGGGCGCGGGCTTACATCGAGGATACGGACCTCGACCACGTCCCCCGGTTCGGCTCCCCGGATCGCGATCGGGCCGGTACAGATATGAACGCCGAAGCCCTCGCCCGCGCCTCGGCCGAAGATGGACGCATCCATCGGCCCCGCGCCGCGCCGGTCGACCGCCTTGTGGTCCGGCGTCCAGTCGAAGACGTTTTCAGCCGCGGCATCGCCCCGGATCATCAGCTCCGGATCGTCGGAAGCGTGCTGTGTCAGGGTCTCGACCGTGACCGTTTCGCCCGAGTTCACTTCCAGCACCGGGCGCAGCTTGTGACTGAAATAGCCCCAGTGAACGTGCGCGGCATCGACCGGAAGATGATGATCGGCGGCATCGTCCCAGGTGTCTGTCGCAACGACTCCCGGCCCGGCACCGTTTTCCTCGACGATCACCCGGGGAGAACGCAGTCGCTTGCCGGTCAGTGCCTGTTCCGGCCAGCCCCGCTGTTCCACACCCGAACCGGCGTCGAGCCCTTCCGCATGCTTTTTCCGGAACGCGCCCGGAGACAGGCCGAAGCGTTCCTTGAACAGGCGATTGAAATTGGCGGCATCGTTGAAGCCGCAATCATAGGCGACCTCGGCGACGGGTACGCGGACATCGGCGGGTGACATCAGCGTGGCCCGCGCGCTTTGCAGCCGCCGCTCGCGGAGATAGAGGCTGAAACTCTCGCCGGTGCCTTCGAACAGCTTTTGCAGATAACGCTCTGAGATCCCTTCCAGCCGCGCCACGCGGGCCGCGGTCAATTCCGGATCGGCCAACCGGTGCTCGATCGTGCGGGTGATCCGATGAAGCAAGGCCGCGGCGGCAAGACCCGGCGCGTCAGAACCGGCATGACCGCCGGTTTGCGTCAGCACCGTCAGATAGAGTTCGGCAAGAGAGTGTTCGACCGCATCCCAGTCGCCCGGAGGAAGATGATCCATTTCTTCCGCCGCGGCTTCCAGCGTCCGACAGATCACGGCTCCAAGACCGGCCGGTGCAAAGACACGCGGCTCAGCAAGACCGCCGAAGCCGGTCCTCCGACCGTTGAAGAAATCCTCCGCCACCGACAGCGCCACCATCCGGACGCCATTGGGGCAGGAGAGCTGCCACGGGCCTGCAGGCGGCAATGCGACAAGGCTTCCAGCAGGTATGCTGATTTCCGCATCGGCCGTTTCAATGACGGCCGCGTCGTTTAGGACCAGCAGCAGCAGCGGAAGCCGGCCGCGCAGGGGATGCGGGGAAAGGGTTTGCGATTCCGCCGTCAGGCGCGCCACCTGAACCCCGTTGCCACCACCGTTCAAAACCGCGTTGGCATAGCCGTCGAGCCCGTTGCCCGATTGATCCGAACTAAGGCCGATTTCAGCGAGCAGATCCAGCCAGGCCCCGTGGCGGGTCCCTTCGGTATATGCCTCACTGATAAACTGCCTGATGTTCATCCCTGTTTCCGCTGGGCGCCCGGCAGACGCGTCCGCGCTGCCGGATGAGTGACGAGATCCGGTAATACCGGCCGGCCGCACGGATGTGCGGCGCGGCATGACCCTCACACTCATATTGCACCTGCGAAGAAAAGAATGCCAGTGCTGTTCTTCAGTCGCATCGGAACACGTTCTTGCGGATGGACCCGTGCACACCCCAGTTGGCGTCAACCACCTGGGTGACGCCGAAGTCGGCGGCGACCGACATCAGCGCAATCGCCTCATCCTCACTCAAATTGTGAACCGTCATCAGGAACCGCCGGAGCTTGCGGAAGGCGTCCCGCATGGCCCGGTCCACGCTGGAATGCTGGGCCACTTCCGTTTGGGCATTCGCGCCGAGCTCGGCCAGGTAATTGGAGAAGGTGAAGCCGTAGACAGACCATTGGTCGTCCGTCTCCAGCATCGGATGCTCCAGCCCTTCCAGAACGGTTCCGCCGAGATCGTTCTTCTTGTGCAGGATGAATTCGAAGTCGCCAGTGAGAGAGGTTTCAATGGCCGTGCCGCCGAGTTCGCTGTCGCCCTGAGCGGCATGGGGATCGCCGACGGAGAAATAGGCGCCGTCGACGGCAACGGGATAATACATGCGCGCGCCCTTGCCGATGCGCCAGTCGTCGATATTGCCACCGGTATAGGACGGCGGGATGGAACTGACGAAATCCGCTTCCGAAGGAGCAAGGCCCATCGTGCCGAAATGCAGCCGCGCGGGAACGCGCACGTTGGCAAGGATGTTTTCCCGCTTCCTGATCAGTGAATGATCCACGCGAACGCCGGGATAGTCGATGGTCGGGTGAACGATGCCGTCCGGGTCGGTCTGCGGCATCCAGACATAGTTGTAGACGGCCTTGGCAAACGGCTCGCCGGTCGTGTCGAGTTCGAAGATCGTGACCACCTCTCGTGGCTTCGGCTCCTCGATCAGATCGTGATACTGGAAGCCCCAGTTGGCGGCCGCGTTGGACCCGAAGCAGCGGCCGCAGAAACAGGCGTTTCCGCTCGGACGCGGGCGGACGTCGAGGATACGGACCTCGAGCACATCGCCGGGCTCGGCCCCTTCGACGGCCACCGGGCCGGTCATCAGGTGAACGCCAACGCCTTCGCCCGAACCGCGCTCGAAGGGGCCCTCTGTCGGACCGGAACCACGCCGCGCCATGGTCTTTTCTTCCCTGGTCCAGTGATAGATCGCTTCCGCCGCCGGATCGCCCTTGATCATCCGCTCGTAGTCGTCGTTTGCGTGATGGGTCAGGGTCTCGATCGTTGCCCGATCGCCCGACTTGACCACCAGCGAAGGCTCGACCTTCTTGCTGAAATAGCCCCAATGCACGGTCGCGGGGGAGACGGTCAGAGTGTGATGTTTCATCTTCTTCTCCAATAGGTTACCTGAACCGCCGATCCTACCGGCGATGTCTTGTGGCCCGATCCCGGGCAAAGGCGGGTATCTCCGACAGCCGGTTGCGGCCTACGCCGTCAGAGCGGCATCTTCGGAAATGATTTGCAGGAACTGCGCGGTACGCGGGTTCTTCGGCTTCGTCAGCACCTCCTCCGCCGGGCCTTGCTCGACGACGGCCCCGTCGGCAAGGAAGACCGCGCGGTCGGCCACTTCCCGGGCGAAGCTGATCTGGTGGGTGGAAATCACCATGGTCAGACCGTCTTCCACAGCCAGCCGGCGGATCACTTCCAGCACCTCGCTGACCAGTTCGGGATCGAGTGCGGAGGTCGGCTCGTCAAGCAGCAGCACCGCCGGATTGGGCGCCAGGGCCCGGGCGATCGCGACCCGCTGCTGCTGACCGCCGGACATGTGCCGCGGCAGGGCGTCGGCCCGGTGGCTCAGGCCCACCCGGTCCAGCAGTTCCATTGCCCTTCGATCGGCGTCGAACTTGGACAGATGCTGCACCCACCGTAGCGGGCCGGCGATGTTTTCCCGCGCGGTCAGATGGGCGAAGAGGTTGAAGTTCTGAAACACCATGCCGACCCCGACGGCGGTACGCGCTTCGGCGATCGCCCGCGGCGCCAACCTTTTTCCGTTGCTGTCGATGCCGAGCTGCCGGTCGGTGACCCTGATCGTGCCGCTGTCCCAGGATTCCAGGTGGTTGATACAACGCAGGAGAGTGCTCTTGCCGGAACCGCTCGGCCCCAGAAGCGCGACCACCTCGCCGATGTGGACTGTCAGATCGAGCCCGGCCAGAACGGTCCGGCCTTCGTAGCTCTTGTTCAGGGAGCCGATCTCGATTGCCGGCCGGCTCCCCGCAATTGCCTGAGCGCGCTTGTGACGGTCGACCGGATGGCTCGCCTTGGCCGATGGGGCCGGAAGCGGCGTGGGAACGATTTCCTCGGCAGCCGGTTCGCCTTCCGCTTCGGCAACCGAAGGTTCCCGGTACCAGGGCAGGAGCCGGGCGAACCGGGCCTTGGGGTTCGGATGATCGAGATCGAGCATGATTTCGACGACGATCTGAATGGACGCGATGCCTCCCGTCAGAACCAGATACATCAGGCCAGATGCGAAGAAGATCGAGAAGAAGTCGAAGTTGGCCGAGGCGAGCTGCGTGCTGCGCAGGGTCAGTTCCTGGACCGACACGACAGAGGCGAGCGACGAGTTCTTGAGCGCGCTCACGGCCTCGTTGCCAAGGGCGGGAACCATGGACCGGAACGCCTGGGGCACCACGATGCGGATCATGGTCACAAGCGGCGTCATGCCAAGTGCCTGTCCGGCGCTGATCTGGCCTTTGTCGACACTGATAATGTTGGCGCGGATGATTTCAGCGATAAAGGGCGCTTCGTTCAGCGCCAGCGCGAGACTGGCCGCCTCGACCGCCGTCAGCTTGATGCCGATCATCGGCAGGGCGTTGTAGCAGAAGATCATCTGCAGGATGAGCGGGGTGCCGCGGAAGATGATCGCGTAGATGCGCGCGGTGATCGCCAGAGCACGAAACCGGCTGAGCTGCATGCCAGCCAGCACAATCCCCATGACACTGGCACCGGCAAGGCCCAGGCCGGTGATCAGTAGCGTATAGACGATTCCGGTGACCAGATAGGGCTGGGTGAGATAGTGGAGGAAGAGGTCCATAGGAGCCTTCGCTGTAGCGCAATACGAGGGAGACGGCCCGGCCAGAGGTGACCGGACCGCCGTTTCGACTTACTCGGCCAGAACCAGCTTCGGTGCTTCGATCTGGTCTTCCGGCAGGTTCCACTTCTTCATCATTTCCAGCTGCATGCCGGAATCCTGGATCAGGGTCAGGGCCGCAACGACCGCATCGCGGAACTCGACATTGTTCCGGGGGACGGCGATACCGACCGAATACGGCAGGGTGACCGCGGTCGCCTTGGCAAGCTGATCCGGATAGGCCTCGACCGCACCATCGACGGTGTTCGCGTCGTTGATGTAGGTGTCGGCACGGCCGGAGAGGATCGCCTGGATGCAGTTGGCGTTGTTGTCGTAGAGCTGGATTTCAGGCGCCGGCTTGCCCGCGGCCTTGCATTCGGCTTCCAGCGCCTGAATGAGCGGAACCTCCACGTAGCCGGTGTTTTCGGCTGCCACCGTGCCGCACATGGACAGGTTGATGCCGGTAATCCCTTTCGGATTGCCCTTGGCGACGAGCACGCCGTCGAACACCTTCAGATAGGTGACGAAGTCGGCTGCCTTGGCGCGTTCGACCGTGGCGTAGATATCGGAAATCACGATGTCGGCCTGACCGGCCTGGAGGGTGGTCAGCAGGGCCGCGAAGGTCACCGGCTTGTAGGTCAGACTGAAGCCGAGACACTCGCCGATCGCCTCGCCCAGATCGATATCGAAACCGACGTATTTGGTCGGATCTTCCGGGTCGAGGGCCTCGTAACCCGGCGTATGCGGGTTCACAGCATTGACCAGGGTCTTGCCCTTGAGATCCGGATATTTCGCCTGCAGGTCCGCACAGCCGGCCGGCGCAGCCTGGGCGGTTCCGGTGGAAAGGACCGTGGATGCGACCATCGCACCGGTCACGATCTGCACGGCCAGTCCGACGCCCGCACAGACGCTGAGCAAAGCTCGGGACTTCATGAAATTCGGTTTGGTCATATCACGCTCCGTAGTGTTGATCCTGAATTGCTGCATGCCGCTTCAAACAGGATTGAGCGTAAGAGAACCTTTGTCAGAATTCGTTGTTTAGAGACGCACTATTTGTTGTTTCAAGTACGATGAATTTGTTCCCGAAAAGGGTGAATGCTCAATAAATATACTTCAATTGCACAAATAACACTCAAATTGAGGAATATTTACTCTGATCAACCAACCTCATCACGAAGGCTCGATGTCGGGAAGCAGGCGGGCGACGGAAACGATGTAGTCGGAAACGCTGTCCCGCTTGGGGTCGAACCACTCAAGCGACCAATTCAGCGCGCCGACCAGCGCATAACGCAGATAGCGCACTTGGCGGTCGTCCGCGTCCTCGCCCAGATAGGCGCGAATGATGCCGTTCCAGACCCTGTCGTAATCCCGGCGAACGCCTTTGAGTTCCGCTTGAACGGTATCCGGCACAAAGGGATAGCAGCGGATATGGGCGGAAGAGAAGTCGCTGGCGGACAGCAAGGTTTCCAAATGGATCTGCAGCCCCCTGACCAATCGCTCCTTCGGCGACAAGTCGCCTGTCTGTTTCAGGCCGTCCGTGACCGCATCCGAGACGATCTCGACCCCGAGCCGCATCACCTCGGTTGCCAGAACTTCCTTAGAGGCGAAATGATAATAGAGGCTTCCGGCCTTCATGCCGACTTCCGCCGCCAGGTCCCGCAAGGACATCTCCGCATAACCGCGCTCGCGCATCATCCGCGCGGCGACCATGAGGATTTCCTGACGGGAAACGGCGGCCTTGGGCTTCTGTTCCGTCTTTCGGGCGCTCCCGGATTTACTCAATGGCCGGTCTCCTGCACACAGGAAATACAGACATTGCCGAAACCGCCGCCGCTTTCGAGCGCCCGAAAGGCGTCCGGTGCCTTGTCGAAGGGGAAAACGGTCTCCACCACAGGCCTGATCTGATGAAGATCCATGGCCCGATTAAGCGCCACCAAGGCCTGGCGGGACCCGACCGAAACCGATTGCAGCGTCAGCCGGCGTGTCAGCACCAGCGGCAGAAACAGTTCTGCGCTATTCCCGGTCACGTTGCCGACCAGAATGATGGTCCCACCGATTTTCGACGCCTTGACCGACTCCATGAGCGTGGCCGCTCCACCGAGTTCCACGACGCGGTCGCAACCAGCGCCACCGGTAAATTCCCGTACCGTTTTCGACCAGTTGGGGACCTCGTTGCGATCGATCGCCAGATCCGCACCAAGCTTTCGGACATGGGCCGCCCTTTCCGCCGAAGAGGTTGTCACGACCACCCGCGCGCCGGCTGCCTTGGCAAGGGAAATCGCGAGGAGGGCGACACCTCCGGTCCCCAGAATCAGAACGGTTTCTCCCGGACGCACAGGGGCGGGCTCGCTGAGCGCGCTCCAGGCGGTGACACCGGCACATGGCAAGGTCGCCGCTTCCGCATCCGTCAGATAATCGGGTACGCGCACGAGCGCCCTCGCAGGAAAAATCCCGTGAGAGGTGAGCACACCATCCAATGGCCCACCGAGACGTCCGCTTTCCAGGTTCTGAGGCGGCGCACCGCCATCCCAATGCTGGAAGAAGGCAGGCGAGACGCGATCACCTACGGAGAAATCCCGGACCGCAGAGCCGGTTTCGATGATCTTGCCAACACCGTCCGACAGCGGAATAAGCGGCGTCGTTACGGCCTTGCCATGTTGCCCGCGCATGACGACAAGATCACGGTAATTCAGGGAAGCCGTGCTTAGTTCCAACAGAACCTCATCCGGCCCTGGCCGCGGTGTCTCGCCCTCGCAAAGCACCAGGTTTTCCAGCCCGAAACCATCCCTGAACGACCAGTACCGCATATCCCTCACATCCGCTTGGCGACTTCTTCCAGCATGACTTCCGTCGCACCACCTCCGATCGCCTGCACCCGCGCATCGCGCGACATGCGTTCGATCGTGCTTTCACTCATGAAGCCCATCCCGCCGTGGAACTGGACACAGGCGTACATCACCTCGTTCACCAGCTCGCCGCAGTAGGCCTTGATCATCGATACCTCACGCACGAGCTGTTCGCCAGCCGCGACCCGCGCCGCGGTCGCATAGATCATCTGCCGGCCCATCTCGACCTTCGTCGTCAGCTCCGCAAGCCGCTGCCGGATCACCTGCTTGTCCCAAAGCGGCGCGCCGAACGCCTTCCGCTCGCGCACGTAATCAACCGTCAACTCGATGGCGGCCTGGGCCTCACCCATGGACATGGCCCCGAGAACCAGCCGCTCGTTCTGGAAATTCTTCATGATCTCGTAAAAACCGCGACCCTCTTGCCCCAGGACTGCCTCGGCCGGCAGGCGCACATCGGCGAAGGAGAGCTCTGCCGTATCGGAACTGCGCCAGCCATGCTTGTCCAGCGACCGCGACACGGAAAACCCGGGCGTCCCCTTCTCGACAATGAACATGGTCACCGACTGGCTTGCGGGACCGGAGCTGTCGGTCTTGGCCGCCACGCAATAGACGTCGCCCAACACACCGTTGGTGATGAACATCTTGGAGCCGTTCAGCACGTAGTGACTGCCATCCCACCGCGCCGTGGTGCGGATGCCTTTCACGTCGGACCCGGCATCCGGCTCGGTCACGCCAACGGCCGTGATGATCTCACCGGAAACCACCTTCGGCAGATATTTCGCCTTCTGAGCGTCGTTGCCGGCGTTGAAAATATGAACCGAGGCCATGTCGGTATGCACCAGCACGGTGATCGCGACCCCGGCATAGGTGGATCGCCCCAGTTCCTCCGCCAGGACCACGGTTGCCAGTTCGTCCATGGCCGAACCGCCGTATTCCTCCGGATAGCGAATGCCGAAGAAGCCGAGTTCTCCCATCCTGCGCAGCACATCGCGCGGGGTTGCTCCTTCTTCCTCCCAGGCAGCGGCGTGGGGCTTGATCTCCTCTTCGACGAACCGGCGGACCTGGGCCCGCAGCAAGTGATGCTCCTCGCTGAAAAAGAAGTTGCTCGACGTGGTCGCGTCAAATCCCGAACTTGCCATGTTTCCTCCCACTACTCTCCGCCTGCCAAGGCTCACGGCCCAAAAGTTGCGGGCTTCAATTTTAAGGTGGCTGCGGAGTTGACATGTTTTCTAACGGTCGTTAGTCAGAATGTCAAATCGGATTTCCAGGGAGGAAAGACGCCATGGCTGAGATTGACGCATTGGTTTCAACGCTGCGCGAAACGCTCAAAAGTGCGTCCGAGGGCGGCGGCGAGAAATTCCGCACCCGCCATGCGGAACGCGGCAAGCTGTTCGTGCGCGACCGGATCGACCTCATCCTCGACGCCGAAACCGCTTTCCTGGAACTGTCCCCTCTTGCGGCCCACGACCTTTACGGCGGCGAGGTGCCAGGAGCCGGCATCGTCACCGGGATCGGCATGATCCATGACCGACCCTGCATGATCATCGCCAATGACGCGACGGTCAAAGGCGGCTCCTTCTTCGCCGAAACGGTGCGCAAGCATTCCCGCGCCCAGGAAATCGCCCGGGAACACCGCCTGCCCTGCCTCTATCTCGTCGACTGCGGCGGAGCATTCCTCCCCGAGCAGGACCGGGTCTTTCCCGACAGGGACCATTTCGGCGGCGCCTTCTGGCGCCAGTGTCAGATGTCCGCGGAAGGCATCCCGCAAATATCCGTCGTCTTCGGCGGCTGCACGGCAGGAGGGGCCTATATCCCGGCCCTCAGCGACCAGGTGATCATGGTGCGCGGCACGGGCCGCATCCATCTGGGCGGCCCGCCCATCGTCAAGGCCGCCATCAATGAGGTCGTCGATGGCGAAACGCTTGGCGGCGCCGACATGCAGACGACCGTCTCCGGCGTCAGCGACCATATCGCCCCGGACGAGATCACGGCGCTTCAGAAGCTGCGTGAGATCGTCGCCAATCTGGGGGACGGCCGCCGGATCACCCCGCCGTTAAGTGCCTCTGTCCCGCCAAAAGCCATTCACGGCACGCCCCAGGATCACGCTCCGGTCGATCTCAAGCGGCCGACGGACATGCGCGCCCTGATCCTTTCCATGGTCGACGGCTCGGAGCTTTCGGAATTCAAGTCCGACTACGGTTCCACGCTGATCACCGGGTTTGCCCGCATCCATGGGTACCCGGTCGGGATCCTCGCCAATGACGGCGCGCTGTTTTCCGAAAGTTCGGTCAAGGGCGCCCATTTCATCGAACTCTGCGACCAGCGCCAGATCCCGCTGATCTTCCTGCAGAACATCACCGGCTTCATGGTCGGCACCGAGGCCGAGCGCGGCGGGATCGCCAAGCATTCCGCCAAGCTCGTCTATGCGGTCGCCAACGCGCGCGTGCCGAAATACACGATCATCGTCGGCGGCTCCTACGGGGCAGGCAACTACGGCATGTGCGGCCGGGGCTTCCGTCCGCGCTTCCTGTTCTCCTGGCCCAACGCCCGCATTGCCACCATGAGCCCGGACGTCGCCTCGACCGTCGTCACAGACTTGCGCCGCGCCAGCCTAAAGGGCTCCGCCTCGGACCAGGACATTGCCCAACTCGATGCGAAGACCCGCGCGCAGTTCGAGGAGCAGTCCGATCCCTATTACGCGACGGCTCGGCTGTGGGACGACGGCATCATCGAGCCGAACCAGACCCGCGACGTGCTCGGCCTCTGCATTTCCCTTGCCGCCGGCGAGGACCGCGACACCGGTTCGCGCCCGGTCTACAGAATGTGAGGCTGGCCATGTTCGATAGCGTTCTCATTGCAAACCGCGGCGAAATCGCCTGCCGCATCATCAGGACCGCGCGGCGGATGGGCCTGCGGACGATCGCCGTTTATTCGGACGCCGACCGGGACGCCCTTCACGTGCAAATGGCCGATCAGGCCGTTCCTATCGGCCCGGCCCCGGCAACGGAGAGCTACCTGCGCCCGGACCGGATCCTAGAAGCGGCAAAAGCAACGGGTGCCGCCGCCATTCATCCGGGCTACGGCTTTCTGTCCGAACAGCCCGACCTTGTCAGCGGATGCGCTGAAAACGGCATCGTCTGGGTCGGCCCTCACCTGGAGGCGATCCTTTCCATGGGATCCAAGATCGAGGCCAAGGCGATTGCAGCGCAAAACGGCGTGCCCTGCATTCCGGGTTATTCCGGCGCCGACCAGTCTGATGAGGCGCTTATCGCGGCCGCCACGGAGATCGGTTTTCCGGTCATGGTCAAGGCCAGCGCGGGTGGCGGCGGTAAAGGCATGCGCGCAGTCTTCGATCCGATCGACCTTGCCGACGCCATAAATTCCGCCCGCACCGAAGCCCTGCGGTCCTTCGGCGACGACCGCCTGCTGATCGAAAAGCTGATCCTCAATCCGCGCCACATCGAGGTCCAGTTACTGGGCGATCGACACGGCAATCTGATCCACCTGTTCGAGCGCGACTGTTCGGTTCAACGCAATCATCAGAAACTTCTGGAAGAGGCGCCCGCGCCCAATCTCGATGACGAGACCCGTTCCCGCCTGTTCAAGTCATCCGTCAGTCTCGGCAAGGCAATCGGCTACAACAGCGCCGGCACCGTCGAATTCGTCATGAACGCCGAAACTGGGGAGTTCTACTTCCTGGAAATGAACACCCGCCTCCAGGTCGAACACACTGTGACGGAGGAAATCACCGGCATCGATCTGGTGGAAATGCAGTTCCGGATGGCAGCGGGCGAGAGGCTTCCGCTCTCGCAGGACGACATCACCTGCACCGGTCACGCCATCGAGGCGCGGCTAACGGCTGAAGATGCCGCCGACGGGTTCAAGCCGGAAACCGGCGAGGTCCTGCACTGGCGCATCGATCCGGCCCTGCGCTGCGACACCGGCATTCAGACCGGCTCGACGATCGGCTCGTCTTACGATTCCATGGTCGCCAAACTGATCGCCCATGGGCAGGACCGGGAGACGGCGTGCCGGAAGCTGGCTTCCGGCCTGAACAGGCTTGAAATCGCGGGCCTGACGACGAACCGCCTGTTCCTGCGCGACGCGATCCGGAGCGACAGGTTTGCATCCGGCACCGCGACCACGAATTTCCTGGCGCAGCAATGGCCGAACGGCTGGTCCCCGAAAGACGCTACAGACGGCCTCCCCTATGCAGCGCTTGCCTGCCACCTGCGGGACCGGCCTGCTTCCTCTCCCTGGCAGAGCCTTGGGGGCTTCCGACTGCTCTCAGGCGCAGGCCATCCGGCCCGAACGACCTATGTCGATGCCGAAAACCCCGAGAGCCGCGTGGAAATCGCCGGACAATCCGGCGCGTACACACTCACCAGAAACGGCACGACCGAGACCGTTTCGGTCGCCTGGCAGGATCCGGCCACCCTCCGCCTGACCCGCAACGCCGTCAGCGAAACGGTCGGCGCAATCCACAACAACGGCGCCACCTATGTCTGGGGACCTGGCTTCGATGCCGTGCATCGCGTTGTTCCCGCCGGCGACTTCAACCCCGCCCGCCACACCGGCACCACCGCGACACCGGACCGTATCGTGGCCCCGATCCCGGGACTTCTGGTCACTGTCAATGTTCGACCCGGCGACACGGTCGCGGAGGGCGATACCCTGGTGGTGATGGAATCCATGAAGCTGCTGATGGATCTGAAAGCCGCCGCCGCAGGCACCGTCTCCGCGGTCGGAGCCGTCCCCGGCACCACGGTCGAGGCCGGGGCCCTGCTCGTCCAACTCGATCTCACCCAGAGCTGAAAGGAGCCGTTTTGTGCTCGAAGACTACCGCGAGCGCCGTTCGAGACCCGACGCGGGGATCGCCGATCTCCTGCACGAGGCCTTCAATCAGGACGGCATCCTCGTCTCCACCTGCAAACGCGCAGCCTTCATGCACAAGCGGCCGGCGGACGCACAAACCTGATGATCTACGGTCCCGGAAACGCGCCGCGCCAGAGGCGGATGAACTGATCCCTTTTCTGCCGGTCCAGGGCGACCAGGAGGGAGGGCGACAGGCCGATGGGCCGCAGCGCCGTTTCGCTGATCGCTTCTCCGGCGTCCGCTGAATCGGCATCGAGGCTCGGCGCAATGAGCAGGGCCTTACGCAATTCCGTCCGGCCTTGCTGGGACAGGAGGAAATCCAGGAACGCCCGGGCATCCGACATGTCGCGGGCCTGCTTCGGGATCATAAGGACTCTTGAGAGGACGAGCGTATAATCCTGCGGCAGAACGATGCCGATCCGGTCGTCCTGTCGGGCGAAGCCTTCCGCATAGGATCCGAGCACGTTATAGGCGAGCAGGTATTTACCCGTCGCCACGCCTTCGATGATTTCCGCCGAACAGCAGGTCGCATCCGCGCCGGTTCGCCCCAAGGATTCCAGGAGCGCGCCGAAGGTGGTCGCTTCCTGGGAATCCATGAAGGCGAACAGAAATCCGAGACCGGAGTCTTCGATATCGTAGGTCGCGACCTTTCCCGCATAAGGACTGTCCGCGGGCCGCAGAAGGTCCAGAAGATCGAAGCGGGTCCGCGGCACGTCCACCGGCGGCACGCCGGCCCGGTTATAAACGATCACCGCCGGCTCCCGGGTGATCCCCCAGACCTCGTCGCGCCAGCGCAAGGCCGATGGCAAGGCCCGGGTCAGCGGCGACTGGTATTTCGCGGCACAAGCGTCATTGACGAGCTTGACCATCTGATGGACGCCGGAACTGATCACGACGTCGGCCCCGACCCGCCCCGAACGACAGTCTCTCAACGTGAGGTCGTAAAGATCGTTCGATCCCCATTGTTCATAGAAGACCGAAACGCCCGGCCGCTCTGCCAGAAAAGCATCGACCACGCCGGCGAAGACATCCGTATCGGTCGTGGAGCGGATAACCAGGCGACGCGGCGCATCGTCAGATCCGAACAGATGGGTCATCTCCTGGGCACGGAGCGATCCGGCCTGGCAGACGAGCGCCACAAGCAGCAGGCAGATCCGAACGATCGTCATGACGGTGCCTCCACCGGAGGAAAAACGAGCGCGATCCGGAATCCCGAAGGATCACCATCCTTGAATTCGAGACGGCCGTTGAAGGCCTCTGCGACCGACTTGGCGATCGACAGTCCCAGGCCGGCACTCTGCCCATCCGACGCGGCCGAGCGGACGAACCGCTCGCCGAGGGAATTGCGCACGGCCTCCGGCGGTCCGTCCCCTTGATCCTCGACCCAGAGCATCACCGTCTCCCCATCGCGCGAAACGCCGAGACGCACCGGCGCCCGGCCATACCGGACCGCGTTGGTGAGCAGATTCTTCGCCGCTTCGCAAAGGGAAGGGCTGTCGGCCAGAACCGGAACCGGCACTTCTCCGATATCAAGCTGGATGTCGGTCTCCGGCGCCAGCAACTGAAGGTCTCCGCTGTCCAGCACTTCCAGCGCCACATTCCTGAGATCGAGCACCTCGCGCCGGGCGCTATCGGTCCTGTGCAGCACGAGGGCGCGGCTGAGCATCTGGTCGAGAAGTTGGCCGAGACTGACGGAACGGCGGTGGATCCGTTCCACGATCGCCTGACGCCGGTCCTCTTCGGTTTCCTCCGCCGCCAGATCCGCCTGCGCCCGCAGGGCCGCCACGGGCGTGCGCAACTGGTGGGCCGTGTCGGAGATCAGGTTCTGCATGGCGGAAAACTGCCGGTCCAAACGCGCCATGAAACCGTTCAGGGCCTCGATCATGACCGCTGCCTCCCGCGGCACCTGTGTGTCCATCGGCGTCAGGTCGTGCGGATCCCGTTTCACGAACGCCTCCCCGATACGCGCCAGCGGTTTCAGCGCCGACCGCACCACGAGAACGGCAAGCAGCAGAAGCAGGGTGCCGGAAACGATCAGCCCGAACAGGACGCTCCGCGTCATGTCCAGCGCCAGCGCGTTGCGGGCGAGCAGCGTCTGGCCGACAATGACGTGGACCGTGCCATTCAGACTGCGTTCGGCGAACCGGCGCGTGACGATTGCGTAACGGGCGGGCTCGCCGAAGAACGCCGCATTAAAGAACGAAGTATCTCCCCGGCCGCGCTTGTCTGGCAGGGCAAGATCGTCATATCCGGTCAGTGTCTCGCCGTTCACGCCAACAACCCGGTAGGATATCCGGTCGTCGGGGGCCAGGGCCAGAAGCTGAAACGCGGACATCGGCAGATCGACCACCGGAGCGCCGTTCACGATAGTGATCGATTCAGCGATGTCGTTCGCCGCTCCGACCAACAGGCGATCATAGGTCTCGCGCGCGGCCTCCCGGCCGTAGGCAAAGGCTGCAAGCGACACCACCACACCACCGATCAGGAGCAGGGACCCGACCGCAAGCGCAACACGCGCAGTCAGGGACAAGGCCGCTGCCGCGTCCCTTATTTTACGCATCAAGGTCAAGCTTGTATCCCAGACCCCTCAGGGTCTCGATATGCACCTTCGAGCCGGCAAGCTTCTTCCGCAGCCTGCCGACATAGAGCTCGATGGCATTGAGACCGACCTCGGCGTCGTTGAAGGAAAACAGGCCCTCGTAGAGCCGGTCCTTGCTCATCACAGCTCCCCGGTTTCGGATCAGGAGTTCCAGCAGGGAAAATTCGCGCCGGGTCAATGTGACCGGCACGCCGTCCTTGCGCAGCACCTTGGCGGTCGGATTGAAGGAGAGCGTACCGAGCGTGATTTCGTTGCCCTTGTCTCCCTGTTCGCGCCGGTAAAGCGCGCGCACCCGCGCTTCCAGCTCGCGCTGGTCGAAAGGTTTGACCAGGTAATCGTCGGCACCGAGGTTGAGCGTCGAGACCCGGTCGTCGACGGAAAACTGCGCGGTCAGCATCATGACCGGCGTGCGGTCGCCTTTGGCCCGCATGTCCCGCAGCAAGTCCGTGCCAAGCCCGTCCGGTAGGTTGATGTCGAGCACAATGACGTCATAGGGCTGGGCATCCAGATAGCCCCGAGCCTCCTCGACGGTCTGGGCCAGATCGCAGGCGATCCCGGACCTTTCTAGCCGGATGATGACGGCTTCGGCCACATCGAGCGTGTCTTCGACCAGCAAGAGCCTCAAGCCCGCGTCCTCCAGAATTTTTGTCTTTTTGCCGTCCTTGTTCGGACGGACCGCCACCGTGTGACAGGTCAGTGACAGATTCAAGGACTAAGACAGCCGGGAGCCGCTCGGAGGATCCTGGGGGAGCCCGGATTTCCGGGAGAGCGGACGAACAAACCGGCGGAAATCCAATCCCGGTTTCATATTGGAGGAGATAATTTCATGGCGTTCAAAGCGACACGTCTTGCCCTTGCTGCCGCCTTCCTGGGCCTTTCGGCTCTCGGTGCCCAGGCACAGGGCTTTACCCCCGAAAATCCCGAATGCATCGCCCCGGCCAATCCCGGCGGCGGATGGGACTTCACCTGCCGTCAGGTCGGCAAATCGCTTCAGGATCTGGGTCTTCTGAACAAGACCATGCAGGTCGTCAATCTGGCCGGCGGCGGCGGCGGGGTCGCCTTTGCCGAAGTGGTCAACAAGCGCAATGACGACAACGATCTCATCGTCGCAGCCTCCTCGGCCACCGCAACCCGCCTCGCACAGGGCGCCTATCCGGGCAATACCATGGATCAGGTCCGCTGGGTCGCCTCCGTCGGCGCCGACTACGGCGTGATCGCGGTTGCTGCCGACAGCCCGATCAAGACGCTTCCCGAACTGCTCGCCAAGATCAAGAACGATCCGACGACGATCTCCATTGCAGGCGGATCCGCCGTTGGCGGCTGGGACCACCTGAAGGTTCTGATCGCCGCCAACGCCTATGGCATCAAGGACGTCCGCTCGGTGAAATACATCGCCTTCGACGGCGGCGGTGAGGCGGTCACCCAGCTTCTTGCCGGTTCGGTCCAGGCCTTCACCGGCGATATTTCCGAAGCCAAGGGCTTTGTCGACAGCGGCGACATCCGGGTGCTTGCCGTGCTGGCTCCCGAACGCCTGCCGGGCGAATTCTCCAAGTTCCCGACCGCCAAGGAACAGGGTGTCGACGCCATCGGCGCCAACTGGCGCGGCTTCTACGCTCCGGGCGGCATGTCCGATGAAGCCTACAACACCTGGGTTTCGAAGATCTCCGATCTCTATGCCTCCGACGAATGGAAGCAGGTGATGGCAGCCAACGGCCTCGCACCGCTCGCCCTGCAGGGTAAGGACTTCCAGACCTTCGTTGCCAAGTCGGTCGCCCAGATCCAGCAGGTCTCCCGCGACATCGGCATCATCAAGTAAGCCCGACAGATCCGGAGACTGGCCGGAGCGCATCCCATCTGCGCTCCGGCCTCACCCGTTTCAGAACAACGACGGCAGGCACGGCGGCCTGTCCCCCGGGGAGGAATGAACGTCATGAGCGACCGTATTTTTGGAGTTGTCGGCCTGTTGCTGGCCATCGGCTATGCCTGGTCCGCCCTGATCATCCAGGAAAGCTTTTTATCCGACGCGGTCGGGCCGAAAGCCTTTCCGCTGATCATTGCCGGCGTCCTCGCGCTGGCCTCCATCGCCATCTTCATGAAGCCGGATGCGGAACCACACTGGCCGCAGCTCGGCCGGTTTCTGGAAATCGCCGCGGCCATTGCCGTCATGGTCGTCTACGCCCTGGCCTTGCCCGAGATCGGCTTCGTCATCGCGACCGCCGTTGCCGCAAGCTACCTCACCTGGCGCCTGGGCACGGCACCGCTCGGCTCGCTGGTGACAGGCACCCTGACTTCGCTTGGGATCTACGTCATCTTCCACCTGGTCCTGGGCCTCTCCCTCGCCCGCGGGCCACTCGGGTTTTAACGGAGCACCGTCATGGATACTCTTTCCTCTCTCGCAGACGGTTTCGTGATCGCCCTGACGTGGCAAAACCTGCTGCTTGCCCTGCTTGGCTGCTTTCTCGGCACCATCATGGGCGCCCTGCCCGGCCTCGGACCGTCCAACGGGGTCGCGATCCTGATCCCGCTTGCCTTTACCCTCGGGCTCGGCGCAACGCCGTCCCTGATCCTGCTGACGTCGGTCTATTACGGCGCCATGTACGGCGGCCGGATCTCGTCGATCCTGCTGAATATTCCCGGCGACGAGCCGGCCATGATGACCTGCCTCGACGGCTATCCCATGGCGCAGAACGGACGGGCCGGCGAAGCCCTGTCGCTCTCAGGAATAGCTTCCTTCGTCGGCGCGTTTCTGGCGACCTGGGGCCTGATCCTGCTGGCGCCGCAGCTCGTCAAGATCGCGCTGTTGTTCGGACCGGCGGAATATTTCGCCCTGTTCACGCTGGCCTTCGCCACGCTCGGCGGCGTGGCCTCGACCAACCAGGCCAAGACCGCCTTTGCCGCCGCCCTCGGCCTCGGACTTGCCATGGTGGGTGTCGACACCCAGACTGGCGTGCCCCGCTTCACCTTCGGCGAAGTCCATCTTTATGACGGCATTGATTTCCTCGTGGCCATCGTCGGTCTGTTCGCCCTGTCGGAAGTCTTCATCTTCCTGGAACACCGGCACGGATCGGCGGACGCGGAAGGCAAGAAAATCGTGATCGGCCGACTGGTCCCATCCTTTGCTCTTCTCAAGCAATGCACCCCGACAATGTTGCGCACCAGCCTGCTCGGCTTCCTCGCCGGTGTTCTTCCCGGTGCAGGAGCGTCGCTCGGCTCCTTTATTTCCTACTCCATGGAAAAGAGGCTGGTCGACAAGGAAGGCACCTTCGGCACCGGCGATCCGCGCGGCGTCGCGGCCCCGGAAGCGGGTAACAATGCGGCCGCCGGCGGTGCGCTGGTGCCCATGCTCGCCCTCGGCGTGCCCGGCTCCGGCACCACCGCCGTCCTGCTCGCGGTCCTCTTGTCGCTCAACATCACGCCCGGCCCGCTGCTTTTTACCCAGCAACCGGATGTGGTCTGGGGCCTGATCGCCGCCCTCTTCATCGCAAACTTCATGCTTCTGGCCATGAACATCCCGATGATCGGCCTGTTCACCCGTGTGCTGATGGTGCCGCCGCGCATCCTCATGCCCATCGTGGCGATGGTAAGCTTCGTCGGGATCTACGGCATCTCCGGCTCGTCCTTCGACCTGCTGGTGATGATCGGCTTCGGCGTAATGGGCTGGGTGCTGCGCAAGCTGGACGTGCCGCTGGTTCCTGTGATCCTCGGCACGCTGCTCGGCAACGCCATGGAAAGCAACATGCGCCGGGCGATCACCATCGATAACGGCAACTGGCTGACCCTGATCGACAGCCCGCTCTCCATTGCTCTATGGAGCCTCGCCGTCATCGGCTTCGTCCTGCCCATGGTCGTCGGCAAGATCCTGAAAGGCCGCATGAAGATGGCCAAGGACGAAGAAGGCGCGGTCATCGACTGACACCCGCAAAACTCAAGGGACGGAGCGAAGCCACTCTCCGTCCCTTCCTTTGTTATGAGCCCGACAACGCTTCAGCTGTGCGGCGCAGGATGCAGGAACGGCCAGGGCGATGTTTCCGAACCGCGTGGCACGGGAACCTCGATCAGCGCCGGGGCCCCTGAAGCAAGCGCCCTGGCAACCGCCGTTTCCAGCGCCTCCGGCGTTTCGGCCTTTTCCGCCGCCATGCCGAAGCTGCGCGCCAGCGCGACAAAATCCGGGTTGGTCAGGTCCGCGCCGAGCAGACGCCCGTCGAAGACATTCATCTGGTCGCGACGTACATTGCCGTAAGAGCTGTTGTTGAAGACGACCGCGACCACACCGATGCCGTGATGCATCGCCGTTGCCAGTTCCTGGACACCAAACATGAAGCCGCCGTCGCCGGAGACCGAGACGACAGGCTTCTCCGGATTGGCGATCTTGACGCCGAGCGCGGTGTTGTAGCCGAAACCGAGATTGTCCTGATAGCCGCAGGTCACGTATTGGCGCGGGGAGTAGACCGGAAAGCCGAAGCGGGCGGTGAAACCCATCTGACTGACTTCCTCGACGAAGAACCCGTCGCGCGGCAGGGCCCGGCGGATCGCACCGAGATAATCCATCTGTGGCTGGATTGTCTCTGAAGCCTCACAGGCGCGCTTACTGATGGCCTGAAACTCTGCGGTTCGCCTTTCCGCCTTGGGACCGGTCAGAGCAGCCGTCAGTGCGGCGGTGCCTTCTGCGGCATCCGCGACGATGCCGAGATCCGGTTTCAGACGCACCATTTCGGTCGGGTCGATATCCAGCCGGATCACCTTAAGCCCCTGGGGCCGCCACTGCCAACGCATGTATTGCAGCTCCAGGCGGCTGCCGATCCCGATCAGCAGATCGCATTCCCTGAAATAGTCGTAGGCCGCGATCAAGTTCATCGCATGCGGGTTGTCGTTCGGGACAATGCCTCTGCCGCTGCGGTGGGAGGCGACCGGCGCCTGGATTTTTTCCGCAAGCGCAAGCACCTCGCTGGCTGCCTCGAGCGCGCCGCCGCCGACCATGATCATCGGGTTCTTCGCCGCCGCAATCATTTTTGCCGCGGCCTCGATGCTCTCCGGATCGACCGGTGGGCGGTGAGGTGCTGCCGGTTCGATATCCGGTGCCGGTCCCTTCTGGCCAAAGACATCCCATGGCACCTCGACGGCGACAGGGCGTTGGCGATCGGAGAGCATTTCCCGAAAGGCCTGCGTCATGATATCGGCAGCCCCGGACGGATGATCGATCCGCTGCGCCCATTTCGTCAGACCTCGCAACGTCGCCAGCTGATCGGGAAGCTCGTGAAGCTGCCCGCGTCCCTGGCCGATCAGGTGAGACATGATATTGCCGGTCAGGCACATCACCGGTGCGTTGCCGCCGTAGGCGGTGCACAAAGCCGCCCCGGCATTGAGAACCCCCGGCCCAGGCACGACGGAGAAAACCCCCGGCTTGCCCGTCGACTTGGCATAGCCGTAGGCCATGTAGCCGGAGCCCTGTTCATGGCGGGAATGGACAAAGCGGATATCGTTCGAGCGCCGGGCCAATGCATCCGACAGCTCGTAACAATGGGCGCCGGGAATGCCGAACATGGTGTCGACGCCATGGGCGACGAGGGCATCGACCATGATGTCAGCGGTTGTCTTTCTCACGTGTATTTCCTCCGGGCTCGCCGCTCTCACCGGAACGGCTGCAGGTGCGTATCGGTTTTGCCTGCCGGAAGGTGAACCGCCCCGGCAGCTATGTCTCCTGTTCGGCAAGCGCCATGCGGAAGGCATCGACCAGATGGCTCACATGCTCTTCGAGCAGCCGCACCGCTTCATCCGCATCTCCGGATCGGCACGCCTCCACGAGCCCCGCATGCTCCTCCATCGATCGGTCGAGGGTGGCATTCATGATCGTGAACAGATGGGTGCGCAGCGCCATCACCGGGCTGATGGTGCGTTCATAGGCCTGAGCAATGGACCGATTTCCGCAGGTCTCGATGATTGCCTTGTGAAACTGCAGGTCGCCGCGCGTGTAACGACGCACATCCTGCTTCTCCAGAGCCGCCTGCATCTCCGCCATACTGTCCGACAGCCCGGAAACCAGCGCGTCTGGATTTCGGGCGAGCGCCATGCGCAAGGCAGCCGTTTCAAGAACGGCGCGATACTCGCACAGGTCATCCACGTCCTTCAGGTCGGGCATGAAGACGAACGACCCGCGCTTGGCCGAAATATTCACCAGCCCTTCGGTCTGAAGGGAGGCGAGCGCATCCCGCACCGGCGAACGGCTCACGCCGAAAATATCCGCCAGGCGCTGCTCTGACAGCTTGGATCCGAGCGGCAGCTCACCGGACACAATCGCTTCGCGGATCTGTTCGGCAGTGGCTTCCATCAGCGATTTCGGCTGTTCGATCGGCTTCAAGGTCCAGGCACCTCCTCCTCACTCGCCCTCTTCACTTACCTGCAAAACTAGTATGTTACATGGTTCTTGACAAGACAATCTGACATATTGAATGTTAGTTTTGATTTTCAGAACGGCTCCGCCCGTGCTCCCCTTTCACCCCGGACCCTGCATGGAGTGCGTTCCGACCATGTCGACCCCAACCGATTCCGCCACCTCGGACCTGCTGACCTTACGGCTCCAGGACATCGTCGGAGCGGAGAACGTCCTGACCCAGGCGTCAGACACCGCCACCTACACCACCGACTGGACGCAGCAGCACGAAGGCGAGGCCATCGCCGTCGTGCGCCCAGCAAACACGGATGACGTTGCCGCCATCGTCAGACTTTGCGCCGCGGCCGGCGTCGCCGTCGTACCGCAAGGCGGTCGGACGGGCCTGTGTGGTGGCGGCGTGCCGATTGCCGGACAGCCTTCGATCATCCTGTCTCTCACCCGCATGAACGCCATCCGCGCGCTCGATCCGGAAGGCCGGACGGTCGTCGCCGAAGCCGGCGTCATTCTGGAAACCCTGCACGAGCGCGCGCTGGAGCACGGCCTGATCTTTCCGCTGATGTTCGGCGCCAAGGGCAGCTGCACCATCGGCGGCAATCTCTCCACCAACGCGGGCGGCTCCAATGTCGTGCGCTATGGCAACACACGTGAACTGTGTCTCGGCATCGAGGCCGTCCTGCCCGACGGTTCCGTCATCAACGCCCTGACGGGCCTGCGCAAGGACAACACCGGCTACGATCTCAAGGACCTGCTGATCGGCGCGGAAGGAACCCTCGGCATCATTACCGCGGCCGTGTTCAAGCTGTTTCCCGAACCGGGTGCCCGCGCCACCGCCTTCCTGTCGGTCGCGTCGATAGACGCGGCGATCGGGGTGCTGAACACCATCCAGGATCGGACCGGCGGTGCAGTCGAAGCTTTCGAATACATGCCACGGCAAACGGTCGACGCGATCCTGGCGGCCTTTCCGGATATGCGTCTGCCGCTCCAGGAACCGGCCGAGACTGGAATCCTGCTGGAAGTCGCCTCCAGCCGCACCGCAGACGCGCAGATCATGGACGACGGCTCAATCCGCTTCCAGAACGACCTGATGGACATCCTTGCAGACCTGATCGAGGAAGGTCATGTCCTCGACGCCATGCTGGCCCGCTCGGAACAGCAGCGCCGGGACCTTTGGCACATGCGGGAATCGACGCTGGAGGCCATTACGAAGTTCGGCCCGTCCTACCATCTCGACATTTCCCTGCCGCTGGCAAAGATCGCGGGCTTCGTCGAGGAGATCGACACGGCGACCCGTGAAATGGGCTTTCTGCCGCTGACCGTCGGCCATCTGGGCGACGGCAACCTCCATTACGCGCTGGCGGCCGCCGAGGGCTCCATCTGGGAAGAGCTCCCTCTGAAAAAAGCCGGAACCATCGCCTACGACGCCCTGGTTCGGCTGAACGGGTCCTTCAGCGCCGAACACGGAATCGGCCAGAGCAAGCTGCAGGTCATGAAGAAACTCAAGGAGCCGGCTCAGATTTCCGCCATGCATGCGATAAAAAAAGCGCTCGATCCGAAAAATATTTTGAATCCGGGAAAACTTCTTCCTCGATAAATCTGACAGTATTGCGCCGCAACACCGCAGAACTCCGCCATTGAGCGCCGGAATGAAAAAATTCGGGCCGGGACCGCCACTGGCATGGCGGTTATTACTTCAGTATAGATTTCTTGTCTAAAATTGCGTTGGGATGGTTATCACGCCGGTAGGAAGCCGATTATCGGGCTTCGGCGCGATCAACGCATGTGTTTGGAGTTGCGTAATCGACGGCATGAGACGTCAGCAGGAGCGTGCGCGTAAAAACCGCACCGACAAAACCTCTTCGACGATTTTGGCCATCGCAGTAATTTTCTGCGGCGGGTGGATAAGTATGCCCTCCGCCCAGGCGTTCGAACTCTTCGGTTTCAGCTTCTTCGAGGACGACAAGCCCGAAGTGGTCAACAAGGTTCCAGATCCCCTGCCCTATGCGGCCACGCTGACGGTTTCCGGCGGCGACAAGGACCTGGAAAAGGCCCTCATGGAAACCTCCCAGTTGATCCAGCAGCAGGACACGCCACCATCGGGATCCCCGGGCCTCATTTCCAGGGCCGTTGGCGACCAGCAACAGCTGATCGCCCTGCTTTACGTCAAGGGCCTCTACGGCGGCACGGTGAATATCGACCTCGCCGGCCAGCCGCTTCAGGCGGCGATCGAGGCGGGAGAGGTCAACCGGCGCGCAGGCACCCCTGTTCCGGTCGCCATCCATGTCGTGACCGGACCGCAATTCCATTTCGGCACTGTCTCCATCCGCCAGCTGGCCTCCGACGGCACTCCGGCGGCAACGCTTGATCCGACCAACTACGGTCTTGTCCCCGGCGCACCGGCCCTGTCGGACAAGATCCTCCAGGCTGAAAGCAAAATCGTCGCCGACCTGAAGGATCAGGGTTATCCGCTGGCGAAAATCGCCGACCGCTCGGTGGTCGCCGACCACGCCAGCAACCGGCTCGACGTCACGATTTCCGCCAACCCAGGCCCCGCCGCGACCTTCGGCCATGTCACGGTCCAGGGACAGAAAAAAACCAAGACGGATTTCATCATTCGCCAGGCGGAAATCGAACCGGGAAGCCGCTACGACCCGGCAATCCTGCGCCGGGCCGCCAAACGCCTGCGCGATCTTGGCATCTTCGCCAGTGTCCGGGTGATCGAGGCGGATCGTCTCGACAGCGCCGGCAACCTGCCGATCACGATCGAGGTCTCCGAACGCAAACGCCACGTCATCGGTGGTGGCGGCACGATCTCGAGCGTCGACGGGATCGGCCTCGAGGCCTACTGGCGGCACCGAAACCTGTTCGGCGCCGGGGAAACGCTCAGCCTCGAAGGCTCCGTCGGACGTATCGTCAACGGCGACTACGGCGACATGGAGTATTCCAGCCAGATCGTCTTCACCAAGCCCGGTGTCTTAGGTCCGGCCACCAACTTCAGCGCAACCATCGGAGCCAAGCGCGAAAATCCCGAGGCCTATGAAAGCCGCGCCGTCTACGGCAGCATGAAACTCACGAACACGCCGACCGACAAACTGACCTACGCTGTCGGAACGGAGTTCGAATACAGCCGGGAAACCGACGTGCTCGGGCCGGACCATTACGCCCTGTTCGGCGTTTTCGGCGACATTGCCTACGACACTCGGGACAACATCCTGAATCCGACCCGAGGCCTGCGCGCCACTTTCCATGCCGAACCGGCCTATGACGCGGAAACCGGCGGCTTCATGGCCTTCACCAAGGCGAGCCTGTCGACCTACTGGTCGCTGAGCGGATCCGACCGCTTCATCCTCGCCAACCGTGTCGCCGGCGGCAGCATCCTGACGCCGAGCCTCAACGATGTCGCACCGTCACGCCGCTACTATGTCGGTGGCGGCGGGTCCGTTCGCGGCTACGCCTATCGCAACGTGGGTCCGCGCGTTTCGGGAGAGGTCATCGGCGGACGCAGCTTCTTCGAGACATCCACCGAGATCCGGACCCGGATCACGGAAAGCTTCGGTGCCGTCGGGTTCATCGATGCCGGGGCCGCCTACAGCAGCCAGTTCCCGGACTTCTCGGAGGAACTCAAGGTCGGCGTCGGCGCCGGCCTCCGGTACTTCTCGCCAATCGGACCGTTGCGCCTCGACGTCGCCGTCCCCCTTGCGCCCGACAAGGACGACCCGGATTTTGCGATCTACGTCGGCCTCAGCCAGGCTTTTTGAACGGAATCCGTCAAGTACACGCTTTTTAACCGCAATTCTGGTTCTAACTTCAGATCATGCGCCGATTCTTGAAAATCCTTGTCTGGAGCGTAGCCGGCATTGTCGTGCTGGCCATGGCGGCCGTTGCGTTTCTGCACACCGGCCCCGGCGGCCGGCTGATCGCCTCTGTGGCGAACAGCGCGCTCTCCGGCCCCGATATGACCGTCGAACTCAGCCCGCCCATGCTCGGCTGGGGCGGAGACCTGAGCCTGGACAGCGTCCGCGTCTCCGATAGCGAAGGTCCGTGGCTTCAGGTGACCGGGATCGATGCCAAGTGGCACCCGCTTGCGCTGCTGGGCGGGCACCTCTCCATCGACAGCATCGGCATCGCCGGCGTTGCCGTTGACCGCAAGCCCGCGCCGGCAACCTCTGAAACGGAGCAGCAGACGTCCTCTGCCTCCGTTCCTGCTCTTCCCATCGACATCACACTCGGCAATCTGCGGGTTCGTGACATCAGCCTCGGTCCGGACATTGCCGGAACACCGGTGCGCCTGACCGCCGACGGGTCCTTCGCCTTCGATGCCGCCACCATGGGCCTTGAAGCAAACGCAAAGATCCGGCGGGACGACGACAAGGCCGGAAGCCTGACGGCCGCGGTCGACTACCTGCCGGAAACGCAAAGCCTCAAACTGGATTTTTCCGCAAGCGAACCACGCGGCGGCCTGCTTGCCCGCCTGCTCGATGTCAGCGAACTGCCGGCCCTTGACGTCTCCTTGAAAGGCGATGGCCCGCTTCAGAACTGGGCCGCCGATCTCGCCATTGCTCTGGACGGCGTTCAGACCGTAACCGGGAAGGCCCGGCTCACGGAGGCCGCGACGAACGGGGCCGTCACCCGCAATCTGGATTTCGACCTCAGCGGTCAGCTCGAACCTTTGACGCCCGAACCGGTCCGGCCGCTTTTTGCCGGCGCCACGCAGGCGAAGGGAACCGTGGCCTTCGACCAGGGTTTCAAGCCTCAAAACCTGCGTGTGAATGCCGAAACCGCAGCCTTCGCCCTCTCGGCGGATGGCCGGGAAACGCCGGAAACGCTGTCCGCCAATGCCTCGGTTCGGTTGAAAACACCGGTTTCGCTGACGTTCGACAACGATACGTTCTCCGCATCCGAACTGAACCTGACGGCCGAGGCGAGCGGCAAGCCGGAGAACGCCGCCTGGAGTGCCAGGATCACCGGACGGAACCTCGCCAGCCGGCACGGTACCATGGCCTCACTGACCATCACCGCCAGCGGCCAGGAAGCAAACCTGGTGATGGAAACGCTGAAGGTGCCCGCCGCCCTCGATCTCGTCGCCGACATCAGCTCCGTGAGCGATCCCCGCTTCGATGCGTTCGCCGGCTCGACCCGTGCGACGGCCGAGCTCATCGCCGGGGCTGGCAACTGGGTCGACGTCCGGGCGCTCGCCATCAACAACCCGGCCCTGCAGGCCTCCCTGACCGGTCTCTTCGCTCCCGAAGAAGCCAACGCGGACGCCAAGCTGATGCTAGGCAACCTTGCCGCTTTGTCCGCGCTCGCGGGCCGGAATCTGTCAGGCTCCCTGTCGGCCGGCTTCAAGGTTCAGGCCGTGCCGCAATCCGGTTCCGCGACCGTGCAGATCGACGGCGCCGGGATGGATCTGGGCCTGGGCGATCCCCGCGCCGACAAACTGCTGCAGGGACGCACCACCCTGACCGGCAGCCTTTCCAGGGACAAGGACGGCACGCTTGCAGCCGACGACCTGCATCTGGCCGCAAAGGGCCTGGATCTGACCATCACCGGCCAGTCCGATCTCAAGGACATCGAGGCGACGACCACCGCGGCCCTGGCAGATCTTGCCCTGCTCGATCCCGCGCTGACCGGCAGCGCAAATCTCGAGGTCTCCGCCAACGGCCCGATCGAGGCACCCAAGGTGACCGCGCAGCTGACAGCCAAGCAACTCACCATGCAGGGCGAGCCTGTGAAGGATCTGTCGGCCTCCGCCGATCTGACCGCTTCGCTCACCAAACCGGCCGGTACCATCGACATCGGCGCGACCTTCCGGGATCAGCCGCTTACCGGCCATGCCGGATTTTCCTCCGATGAAACCGGCACCCGCCGCATCGATGACATTCGGCTGACGACCGGTCAGAGCCGGATCACCGGCGCGCTGGCCCTTGACGGCAATGGAACGCCGTCCGGATCGCTTGCGATCACCTTGCCGGACCTTGCCGAAATTGCGCCCCTGCTCCTGCAGAAGCTCGCAGGCGCGCTTGACGCAACCATCGATCTTTCCAGCGAAAGCGGCGTGCCCGTTGCCCGCGTGAGCGCCACCGGACGGAAGATCGTCAGCGATGCCGCGACCCTCGGACAGGCCGACCTCAAGGCAACGATCGCCGACTTCCTGAACACGCCGCATATCGGCGGCACGCTGACCGCTTCCAATATCGTTGCCGGCGGCACGACGGTGGAACAGCTCACAGCCAAGGCCTCCGGCACGGCCGACGGCACCGATTTCGAGACTGACGCCCTGCTGGACGGCGGCAAGCTTTCTCTCGCCGGCCAGGTCGGCCAGACTCCGGACGGCATCGCAGTGACCCTGAACAAGGCCAAAGGTGTCTACCAGGGGCAGGAAACAAGCCTGGCATCACCCGCGCGCGTCGTTCTGCCGAACGAGGGTCCGATCGTCCTTGACCAGATGACGCTGCTGCTCGGCTCTGGCAGGGCCACAGTCGCCGGAACGGTCGGCGACAAGCTGGATATCAAGGTCCGCCTTGAAAAGGTTCCCGCCGAACTTGTGGACCTTGCGGCACCCGGCATGCGCTTCGGCGGCACCATCACCGGCAAGGTGGATGTCTCCGGCACGACCGCCTCACCTGTCGCCGCATGGTCGATGGCCTGGAACGGCCTCGAAACCTCCGCCCTCTCCGGCTTCGGCCTGCCCGGCGCCGACCTCAAGAGCGACGGTCGTTTTTCCAACGAGACCGTCACCCACAAGAGCATTCTGAGCGTCGGTGCCGACGGTCGGTTGACCGCGCAAGGATCGGTTCAGATCGCCGGTTCCAAGGCGATGAAAATGACCGTGACCGGCAACCTGCCTTTCGCGCTTGCCCAGCGCGCGCTCACGCAATCGGGGCTGCGTCTCGACGGCGCGGCAGCCGTCGACCTGAAGATCGGCGGCACGACCGCCAAGCCAACGTTCAGCGGCCAGGTCACCACCCGCGACGCCACCGCGGTCAGCCTGAACACCGGCCTGGTGATCAAGTCGATCGCGGCCACAGCCAGGATCGATACGACCCAGGTCGAGATCACCAGCCTCACCGGCACCATCGGCGCGGGCGGAACGCTCTCCGCATCCGGCACCATCGGACTGGGCGGAACGCTGCCGGCGAATATCAAGCTGAAGGTCCAGGACGGCACCTATACGGACGGACGGATCGTGACGGCCAAGCTGAACGCCGACCTGACCCTGGGCGGCGACCTCGCGGTCATGCCGAAAATCGGCGGCAGCATTCTCATCCAACGCGCTGACATCACCATCCCGAATTCTCTCGCGACGACGCTTGCCCCGGTCGATGTCAAGCACATCAACGCACCGCAGGACGTCGCCCGGCAGACGGCAAGCCTGACTGCCGAAACCGGAAGCAAGTCTTCAGGCGGCGGCGTCGCCCTCGACCTCGACGTCAATGCCCCGGGTCAGATCTTCGTACGCGGCCGCGGTCTCCAGGTGGAACTGGGCGGCCGTATCAGGATTTCGGGCACCTCCGCCAATCCGGTCACGACCGGCGCCTTCACACTGAAGAACGGCACGCTTTCCATCCTGTCCCGTCTGCTGACGCTGACCAAGGGCCGGATCACGTTCCTCGGAAGCTTCGATCCGTTGCTCGACTTTGCCGCCACCACAACGGCAAGCGGCACGACGATCACCGTCGGCATCCAGGGGAACGCCTCCGATCCCGACGTCTCGTTCACCTCCTCGCCCTCCTATCCGCAGGAGGAGGTTCTGGCCCTGCTCCTTTTCGGCCAGAACCTTTCAAGCCTTTCGGCCGCACAGGTCGCCCAGCTTGCAGGCGCCGTAGCGACGCTCGGCGGCGCAAGCCCTCTGGAAAATCTGCGCAAGAGCCTCGGGGTCGACAGCATCAACATCACCACCGATGAAGACAACAACACCACGGCGGAAGTGAGCAAGCGGCTTGGCGACAAGGTCTCTGTCGGCGTCCAGCAGGGCACCCAGGAGGGATCCAGCCGGGTCACCATCGACATCGACGTCACAAAACATCTCCGCGCCCGCGGCGAGGCCGGAGCAGACGGGTCGTCCAAGGCCGGTATTTTCTTCGAGAAGGAATACTGACGGTTCGGATCGTCCGGACCTGTTACAGAAGCTCTCGGGTGGCGAGATTGCGCATCAGTGCCCGCGCCCCGAAAGTCCATTCCGGACACTCCGTCGACAGCCGCACGGTATTTTCCAGACAGCCGAGTCCTGGCGATGAAATCCGGACCACGTCGCCGAGCTTGTGGGTGAAGCCGCCGCCCGGTTCGTCCCGGTCCTTTGTCGGCGCGAACAGGGTTCCGAGGAACAGCACCAGCCCGTCCGGATACTGGTGGTGGCGGCCGATCGCCTGTGCCACCAGATCCTCCGGATCACGGCTGATTTCCTTCATCGAAGACTGACCGTCGAGCACGAAACCGTCCTCACCCGTCACCGTCATCTCAAGCTCGGCGGCGCGCACATCGTCGAGGCTGAAACCCTGGTCGAACAGGCGGATCATCGGCCCGATGGCACAGCTCGCATTGTTGTCCTTGGCCTTTGACAGGAGCAGTGCCGACCGGCCTTCCACATCGCGCAGGTTGACATCGTTGCCAAGGGTCGCACCGACGATCCGGCCTTGCGAGGAGACCGCCAGCACGATCTCCGGTTCCGGGTTGTTCCAATGTGAGATCGGATGCAGCCCGACATCGGCGCCCGGCCCCATGGACGACAGGGCCTGCGCCTTGGAGAACACCTCCGCATCCGGCCCGATACCGACCTCCAGATACTGGCTCCACAGGCCCTCGGCGATCAGCGCCTCCTTGACCCTTGCCGCTTCTTCGGAGCCCGCCTGGACATCGCGGAGGGAAACGCCGATCGCATTGCCGACCCGGCTGCGGATGTCGAGCGCCTTCGCCGGGTCGCCCGCCGCCTTCTCCTCGATCACCCGCTCCACCATGGAAGAGGCAAAGGTCACACCGCAGGCCTTGACCGCCTGCAGGTCGCACGGGGCCAGGAAATGCGGGTTCGAAAGATCGCCCGGCCTGTTCGCCGTGAGTTCGTCCAGTGAGCCCACCGCAACACCCTTCGCCTGCCGAACATAAGTTGCCGGGTCCGCCATGTCGCAGATATCGGAAACAAGCGGCGCTGCTTTCGACGTGATGTCCAGCACCAATCCGTCCCGGATCGTGACGACGGAGGGTCCCTGGGCGTCCGGCGACCAGATACGCCCGACAAAGGTCCCGTCCTTGTCCTGCTCATGCGGAAAGAAGGTCATTCAGTTCTCCCTAACACGCAGCCGCCGGCTACCGTGACTCGCAAGGTAATTGCGGGCTGTACGGATCGCGAGGCCTCACTCCAATTGGTGGGACAAATAAGCGCAATTCAAAGTGCCGGTCAACCGGCTCAACTTTAACAGGAATTCCCGTCCTTCAGACATTCAAATGGATTAATATGACTGAATTCCGGGATTTTGCACCGCATCAGAACTGTAGTGATCCAGAGTATTGACAGCTTCGGGAAGCAGTCTTAGGAATCTTGGTCCAACAAATAGGCAAAACCAGCCCGGCAAGGGCAGCAAGGTATCGGGATGGCGCTGAATACGGACGAGAGCATCGTGTCGCCGGGAACGACCCCGGAAAACGGGTCTGCCGTCGATGCCGTGGTCCGGCAGATACGCGAACTCATCTCGGAGGCCGGGCTGAAGGTGGGCGACAACCTGCCGACGGAGCGCGAACTCTGCGCGCAGTTCAACGCCAGCCGAAACACGGTGCGCGAGGCCATGCGCATCCTGAAAGCCTACGGCCTTGTGGACGTGCGTCCGAAGATCGGCGCGACCATCACCGACAACCGCATGTCGCGCGCCTTCGAACTGTTTTCCTTCAACACCATGGAAGTGTCCCGCAAGACCTTCCGGGACGTCCAGGCGTTTCGCGACTTGCTGGAAGTCGGTTCCGCGGAACAGATCTTCGACCGGCTGACAGATCTCGATCTCGACGACCTGCACCGGATCAACGGGCAACTCGCCGAGAATCACGAACTGCAGGAAGCGTCCGAGATCGATTTCGCCTTTCATGTGCGGCTCGTTTCGATCCTCGACAACACCGCGATCCTCGATGTCTACAAGGTGATGAAACCGGTCATCCTGCGGATCATGCAGAAGGGCAAGTCCCGGCGGACCTTCAAGACCGAAACTTTTTCCGAACATGAGGGTGTGCTGGAGGCCCTGAGCGATCGGGACCGCTTGGCGTTCCAGTACCGGCTGCGAGCCCACCTCATGACCGGCTTCAGGAATTTCAACGACGAGATGGAGGCAACTGCCTGACGGTCGCGGAAGGCGGCCGAACGCACAACAGATTTGCAAAACGCGGAAGCGGGTCGCGCCGGCCCCGCTGGAGGAAACCGCGAAACGGCGCAACACGTGGGAGGAATAGCTATGAAAGCACTACTGAAACTGTCCACGGCAGTGGCTGTGTTTGCCCTGTCTGCACATATGGCGATTGCCGGTCCGAAGTCCGTCTCCGGTCCGGGCGCCAACCCGCAATGCTTCAAACCCTGGTCCAGCGAGACGAAGTTCTTCCAGTGGGATGCCAAACCCGGCCCCTACCGGATCGCCGTGGTCAACGGCTTCGTCGGCAACACCTGGCGCATCCAGATGATCAAGACCGCGAAGGCCTTCGCGGAAGATCCCGCCATCAAGGACAAAATCAAGGAGTTCAAGGTCGTCTCCACCGGAAACGACGCGCCGGCTCAGCTCGGCGCCATCGAGGACTTCATCAACCAGGGCTACGACGCCATCGTCACCATCGCCGTCTCGCCTGACGGTTTCGACCGCGTCATCCGGCTCGCCGACAAGAACAACGTGGTCATCGTGCCCTTCGACAACGTGCTCGACACGGACAAGGTCATGCAGGTCAACGAGGACCAGCTGGCGATGGGCAAGACCTGGGCGGAATTCGTGCTCAAGGAACTGAAAGCGGAAGGCAAGACCTCCGGCAAGATCCTGGAAGTCCGCGGCCTGGCGGGCAACTCTGTCGACCGGGACCGCTCGATCGGCATCCATGAAGCCCTCGATGCGTCGGGCGGCAACTGGGAAGTGATCCAGGTGGTCGGCAACTGGGACGACGGTACCGCGCAGAAAGTCAGCGCCGACGCCATTGCCGTTCACGGCAAGTTCGACGCCGTGATCGCCCAGGGCGGGACAACCGGCGTGGTCCAGGCGCTTCTGGATGCGGAACATCCGATGGTGCCGATCGCCGGGGAATCGGAAAACGGCTACCGCAAGCTGGTCGCCCAATACGCCGATAAGGGCCTGAAGGGCATCTCCATCGGACAGTCGCCGGGACTGGTGGCGATCTCCATGAAGGCGGCCGTTTCCGCGCTCGAAGGCAACGTCATGCCGCAGCTCATCTCCGTGCCCCTGCCCGTCACCGATTACACGGAGCTCAAGGACGGGGTGAACTACTGGACCGACCTGCCGGACAATTTCTTCACGGTCAACGAGTTCCCGCCCTGCGGCGTGAACATCTCCGGACCGGCGATCATGTCCCAGTCCGAAGCGGACGTGAAATAAGCGGCGTTTCAGCCCTGCCGGGCCCCGGGGTTTCCTCGGGGCCCTCCCTTCTTGTCAACGATCGGGAACCGGATCTGATCCGGTGAGAACGCACGCATGAGCGACGCTATTGTCGAATACCGTGGCATTTCGAAATTCTTCGCCGGCATCCGGGCGCTGGAGAACGTCGATTTTGCCTGTTCGCCCGGATCCATCCACGCCATCCTGGGTGAAAACGGAGCCGGAAAATCCACCCTTATCAAGATCATGTCGGGCGTGCTCCAGCCTGATGCCGGCGAGATCCGGCTGGGCGGAAAGCCTGTCACCTTCCCCACTCCGGATGCCGCAAATCGTGCCGGCATCGTCTGCATGTTTCAGGAACTGTCCTTGATTCCCGACCTGTCGGTCGCCGACAACATTTCCATTTCCGATCCGCCGCGCCGGTTCGGACTGATCGATGGCCGAGGGCAGATCACCCGCGCCGAGGAACTGCTCGCCCGGGTCCGCTGCGAGGATGTCGACCCCCGCTCCCTCGTGCGTGAACTGTCCCTGTCCCGCCGCCAGATGGTGGAAATCGCCAAGGCGCTCGGGCGCAAGCCGAAGGTCCTGATCCTGGACGAGGCCACGTCGGCCCTGACATCCCGCGATGTTCAGACTGTCTACGACCTGCTGGCAGAGCTGAAATCAGAGGGCGTGGCGAGCCTGTTCATTTCCCATCGGATGCATGAGGTGGATGCATTGTGCGACACCTTGTCCGTGTTCCGAAATGGACAGCATATCGAAACCTTCGCCAAGGGCGAAAAAAGCGAACGCGAGATCGTGCACCTGATGATCGGCCGCGACGTCGAAGCCCAGTTCCCGCCCAAGCCGCCGCTCAAGCCGGCGCAAGAGCGCGGCAAACCGCTGTTGAAGGTGCAGGGCCTGAAGTGGGAAAACAAACTGAACGGCATCGACCTTTCCGTCTGCAGGGGCGAGATCGTCGGCCTGGGCGGCCTCGACGGCCAGGGCCAGAAGGAACTTCTGCTCGCGCTGTTCGGCGCGCTCCGGGATGTGGACGGCGAGGTTAGCATCGGCGACAGCAAGGGAATTCCCTCCTCTCCGGCCGGCGCGAAATCCGCGGCCACGCGCATGGCGCTCGTGCCCGAGGACCGGAAGACGGAGGGCCTGATGCTCGGCATGCCGATCGCCGACAATCTCCTTGCCGCGTCTTTCGGGAAAATCTCGCGCGGACCGTTCATCGATCCCGCCCTTGCCCGCCACGCTGTCGAGGACGGTCTCAAGAAACTCCAGATCAAGATCGGATCCGCAGATGATCCGGTGATGACGCTCTCCGGCGGCAACCAGCAGAAGGTCGTCATTGCCAAATGGCTGATGATCGATCCGGACATCATTCTTCTCAACGATCCGACCCGTGGCATCGATGTTGGCACCAAGCAGGAGATCTACCGTCTGATGCGCGCGCTGGCGCATGAAGGCAAGGCGATCCTGTTCTACTCGTCCGACTACGCGGAACTGATCGGCTGCTGCGACCGGGTCTCGGTCCTCTACGGCGGCCGTGTCGTCAGCGAACAGGAAGGTGACAACATCACCGAGGAAAGCCTGGTTGCCGCCTCCCTCAACATCGACGTCGAGGCCGCATGATGAGCATTGCGAACTGGAAAAGATGGCTGCTGCAGAATGTCGGTTTCGCCAGCGCATTGCTGCTGCTTGCCGTTCTCTTCATCAGCTATAACATGATGCACCCTCGGGGGTTTTCCTCCGCCGTCGCTGTCCAGAATGCAAACGAGACGGCGGCCATCGCCTTCGTCGCCATGGCGCAGACCCTGCCCGTGCTTCTGGGCGGACTGGATCTTTCCGTCGGCGCCGTGATGACGCTGACGAGCTGCATTGCCTCGCATCTGGTCAACGGCTCGCCCGCTGAAATCCTGCTCGGCATGATCCTGACGCTGCTCTCTGGAGCCGCCTTCGGCCTGATGAACGGCCTGATCGTCGTCTATGGCCGCATCCAGCCGATCATCGCGACCCTTGCCACCGGCGCGATTGCCATCGGTCTCGCCCTTCTGGTGCGCCCCAAGCCAGGCGGAGACGTGGACGGCGATCTGAACTGGGCCCTGACGAACTCGGTCTTCGATTTCGCAGAAACGTACGGTCTGGCTGACGGTGGCCATGCGTGGTGGCTGCGCCCGATCGCGAATATCCCCGTCCCGGTCATCCTGGTGGCGCTGATCGCGATCTTCGTCTGGGTGCCGTTCCGCCGCTCGGTCACCGGACGGACGGTCTATGCCATCGGCTCGGCGGAAGGCCCCGCCTTCATGTCCGGCCTGCCGATCCACCGCGCCAAGATCGCGGCCTTCACCATCGGCGGGTTCTTCGCCGCCTGCGGCGGTCTCTATCTCGCGATCCAGACGTCATCGGGCAACGCCGATATCCAGCAGGCCGGCGCCTATACGCTGAATTCGATCGCCGCCGTTGTCCTGGGCGGCACCTCCCTGCTCGGCGGTATCGGCAGCGCCATCGGCAGCATCGTCGGCGCGATGATCCTGCGCGTCATCTCGTTCTATTTCCGCATCCTCGACATCGATCCGCTGCTACAGCCGCTGATCGAGGGGGTTGTCCTGCTTGTCGCCGTCTCCTTCGGTGCGTTCCGCACGCTGAGGGTGAAGAACAAGCTCGATCTGTTCAGGTAGGCTCGTCATGCGCATCTCCATCTCGGCCGAAAACCGCCCCATCGTGATCGCATCGCTGTTCATCGTTGTGATCCTGCTGGCCGGCACCGTCTATACGTTGTCGACGACCGGCACCGCCCCGCTTCTATCGCCGAAATATCTGCTACAACTTTTGCAGACCGGTTCCTTCCTCGGCATCTGCGCAGCGGGGATGATGATGGTCATTCTGCTCGGCCACATCGACCTGTCGATCCCCTGGACACTGACCGCAGCAGCGATGACGGCCACTGCCGTCGGCGGCGACATGGCCCTGCCGACAGCGCTCGCTGTCGGTCTGGCCGTCGGCCTGTTGAACGGGTTCGGTGTCGCGTACCTGCGCATTCCCTCCATGATCTTCACCCTCGGCGTCGATACGGTGCTACGTGGACTGATGGTGGCGCAGACCGGCGGCTTCGCGCCGCAGGATTCGGCAACGCCCCTGATGCTGTTTCTGGCCAAGGACCGGCTGCTGGGCATACCGGTGGCGATCTTCGTCTGGGCGGCGGTCTCCATCGTCATCGCGCTCATTCTGACCCGAACCGGATTCGGCCGGTCGATCTATGCCACCGGTTCGCGGGAGGGCGCAGCCTTTCTGTCGGGCATCCGCACAAGGTTCGTGATCGTCGGCGCCTTCGTCATGTCTAGCCTGTGCGCCTCGCTGGCGGGCGTTCTCCTGACCGGATATTCCGCCAAGGCCTATCAGGGCATGGGCAATGCCTTTCTGCTACCGGCCATCGCCGCCGTCGTTCTCGGCGGAACCCATATCCTCGGCGGGCGCGGACGCTATTCTGGCACGCTGGTCGGCGTGATCCTGATCGTTCTGCTCAACTCTGTCCTGTCGATCATGCAGATGCCGGAAGCAGGCCGGCAGATCATCTACGGCGCCGTCATCATCGGTATGCTTCTGGTCTATGGCCGCAACCAGCGCGTTACGTCGTAAGGGAGGACAAAATGCCCGGAGAACTTTACGACATCCGCGACGACCGCTTTGCCAAGCTGATCCATGGCAACGCCAATATGGATACGCTCTGGACTGGTGGCCGCTGGACCGAAGGCCCCGCCTATTTCGCCGCCGGCCGCTATCTGATCTGGTCCGATATTCCCAACGACCGGATCCTGCGCTGGGACGAGATGAACGGCGAGGTCTCCACTTTCGAGCAGCCCTGCCGCAACCACAACGGCCACACGGTTGACCATGCGGGCCGACTGATCGCATGCGAGCATCGCGGGCGCTGCGTCAGCCGCTACGAGATCGACGGGACGAAGACGATCCTGGCCGACAGCTACGACGGCAAGCCCCTCAACTCCCCCAACGACGTCGTCGTGAAATCGGACGGGTCGGTCTGGTTCACCGATCCCTCCTACGGCATCGACAGCGACTATGAAGGCGATGCCGCGCCGATGGAACAGGACGGCCGGCACGTTTATAGAATTGCCCCCGACGGCCGCATCACCCGCGTCATCGACGACATGAAACAGCCCAACGGCCTGGCCTTTTCCGAGGATGAAACCACGCTCTACGTGGCCGATACGGGCAAGACCCACTTTCCCGATTGCCAGCCGAAGATCCGAAAATACCCGGTATCGGCGGACGGGACATCCGTCGGTCCGGGCGCCGATTTCATTGTCTGCGATACGGGCCTGTTCGACGGTTTCCGCCTGGACACCAACGGCAACATCTGGTCATCGGCCGGCGACGGCGTCCACTGCTTTGCCGCCGACGGCACCCTCATCGGCAAGATCCGGATCGACGAAGTCGTCTCCAACCTTTGCTTCGGCGGCCCCAAACGCAACCGCCTGTTCATCTGCGCCACAACGTCCTTGCGGGCTATCTACGTGAACGCAAGGGGGCTCTAGGGGCAGCCGAGTTCAAGTCGCGAGCATGTTATTTTCAGACGGAAGCAGCCCCTTGCTCCCCTCTCCCCCTTGAGGGGGAGATGTCCGCATCAGCGGACAGAGGGGGGGGCTGGACCTTTCGGCAAACCGCAAGCGTCAGGGTATGACGCTCACGCTGTTACCCCCCTCTGTCACCTATGGTGACATCTCCCCCTCAAGGGGGAGACGGGAGCAAGGGGCACGCGCGTTCCTACCTAAGAGCCCTTCGTAATCTTCGCAGTCGCCTCGATTTCCACCTGCGCCTCGTCCTCGATGAGGTCGGCGATGACCAGCATGGACATGGCCGGGAAGTGCCGGCCAAAGACGCGACGGTAGGCTTCGCCGACCTCGCGCTGATGGGCCATGTAGTCCTTCTTGTCCTTCACGAACCATGTCAGGCGCACCACGTCGGACGCCGTTCCGCCCGCGGCCTCAACGATATCGAGAATGTTGCGCAGCGCCTGCTCCATCTGGCCGATGAAGTCCTTGGCGACAAACACCTGATCCTTGTTCCAGCCGATCTGGCCGCCGGTATAAAGCGTCCCGTCCTCGGTCAGGACCCCGTTGGCGTAGCCCTTGGCTTGCACCCAGCCGTCCGGTTGAATGATCTGATGGGTCATGTCTGGCCTTTCTTGAATTCTTATTATGTCGCGCGGTCCGTCGCCGCGCGTGTTAATCCGCCTTCAGCTTGAACCGCTGGATCTTTCCCGTTTCCGTCTTCGGCAAGGTGTCGGTGAAGACAATCGAGCGCGGGTATTTGTAGGGCGCGATCTTCGCCTTCACGTGGACCTGCAGCTCTTCGGTGGTCTTGTCGTCCGCCTCGTAGCCTTCCGCCAGCACCACATGCGCCTGGACGATGTGTCCGCGCGCTTCGTCCGGGGCACCGATCACCGCACATTCGGCAACTGCCGGATGGGCGAGCAGAGCGGCTTCGACTTCCGGTCCGGCGATGTTGTAGCCGGCGGAAATGATCATGTCGTCATTGCGCGCGGCGAAGTGGAAGTAGCCGTTGTCGTCTTCGGAGAAGCTGTCGCCCGTGACGTTCCAGCCGTCCATGACGTAATTCTCCTGCCGATCGTCGTTGAGGTAGCGGCAGCCGGTCGGACCGCGCACCGCCAGCCGGCCAACCGTGCCCTTCGGCACTTCGTTGCCGTCCTCGTCAATCACCTTCGCCTCGTAGCCGGTCACCGGCTTGCCGGTACAGGCCGGACGGTGGTCGGTGAAGCGGTTGGAGATGAAGATATGCAGCATCTCGGTCGCACCGATGCCGTCGAGCATCGGCTTGCCGGTCTTCGCCTGCCAGGCGTCATAGACCGGCGACGGCAACGTTTCGCCGGCGGATACGGCAGCACGCAGGCTGGAGAGGTCGGCGCCGTCCTCCATCGCCTGCAGCATCACCCGGTAGGCGGTCGGCGCGGTGAAACACACGGTCGCCCGGAATTTTTCGATGATCTCGATCATATTCTGCGGCGTGGCGCTTTCCAGAAGCGTGGCCGCTGCCCCGAAGCGCAGCGGGAAAATCGCAAGCCCGCCGAGCCCGAAGGTGAAGGCAAGCGGCGGCGAGCCGATGAAGATATCCTCCGGCGTCACGCCCAGAACTTCCTTGGCATAGCCATCGGCGATGATCAGCAGATCCCGGTGGAAATGCATCGTCGCCTTCGGCGTACCCGTCGACCCGGAGGTGAAGCCCAGCAGCGCCACATCGTCCCGGCCGGTCGGTACCGGCTCGAACTGCACGGTTTTTTCCAGCGCCAGCCGGTCGAGTTCGGCATCGTGATTGGAGGTCCCGTCAAAACCGACCACCCGCTTCAGAAACGGGCTGTCCTTGGCGCAGAGGTCCATTTCCTCCATCAGGCGCGTGTCGCACAGGGCGAACTGGATCTCGGCCTTCTCGACGTATTTGGTCAGTTCGCCCGCGCGCAGCATCGGCATGGTGTTGACCACGACGGCGCCCGCCTTGGTCGCAGCCAGCCAGCAGGCGACCATCGCCGGGTTGTTGGCGGAGCGGATCAGGACCCTATTGCCCGGTTTCACGCCCAGGTCGTCGACCAGCACATTGGCCAGACGGTTGGTCCAGTCGGCCAGTTCCTTGTAGGTGCGCCGCCGTCCGTTGCCGATCAGGGCCGTACGGTCGCCGAAGCCCTTGGCAACCATGCCGTCGGTCAGCTCGACACCGGCATTCAGCCGCTCCGGATACTCGAAACCATCGAGCAGGAAGTCCGGCCACTGGCTTTCCGGCGGAAGGTTATCCCTGGAAAACGTATCAGTATGTGCGGAAGGGCTGAGCATCACGAACCTCCTTGGAATTCGGCAAGAGCCTGCCGTGCGATGACGACGCGCTGAACATCGGAAGCGCCTTCGTAGATGCGAAGGGCCCGGATTTCTCGATAGAGCTTTTCGACGGTTTCACCCGACCTCACCCCGTCGCCGCCATGCAGCTGCACCGCCTTGTCGATCACGGCCTGGGCCTGATCGGTGGCGAAGAGCTTGGCCATGGCGGCCTCGCGGGTGACACGGGGAGCGCCGCTGTCCTTGGTCCAGGCGGCGCGATAGACGAGGAGGGCGCTGGCGTCCACATCCAGCGCCATGTCGGCGATATGTCCCTGCACCATCTGCAGGTCGAAGAGCGGCGCACCTTGAACCTTGCGCGTGGTGACCCGGGCCAGCGCCTCGTCCAGCGCACGCCGGGCGAAACCGAGGGCTGCCGCGGCGACCGAGGCGCGGAAAACGTCGAGCACGGACATGGCGATCTTGAAGCCCTGCCCCGGTTCGCCGAGCATCGCGGAAGCAGGAATGCGGCAATCGGTGAAACGCAGCGTGGCAAGCGGATGCGGTGCAATCGTCTCCAGACGTTCGACCACCTCAAAGCCCGGCAACCCTGCCGGAAGGATGAAGGCCGACAGGCCCCTCGCCCCCGGCGCTTCGCCGGTGCGGGCGAAAAGGGTATAGACGTCTGCTATACCGCCGTTGGAAATCCAGGTCTTCTCACCGTTCAGAACAAAACTATCGCCATCGCGCGTGGCGGTCATGGTCGAGTTGGCGACGTCGGAACCGGACTGCGGTTCCGTCAAGGCAAAGGCGGAGATGGCCTGACCGGACCGTGTCCGCGGCAACCACTCCGCCTTCTGCTCGGGGGTTCCGAACAGGGAGATCGCCCCGGTGCCAAGACCTTGCATGGCGAAAGCGAAATCCGCAAGGCCGTCGTGGCGCGCAAGGGTCTCGCGCATCAGACAGAGCGTGCGCACGTCGAGCCGGCCGTCTTCGGCGCCCGTGTGCTGCAGGTAACCGGCATCGCCCATTGCCGCGACCAGCGCCCGGCAGGCGGCATCCGTATCGGAATGATCGATCGCAGCAAGCTTGGCGTCGGCCCAGGCATCGGCCTGCTCCGCCAGCAAGCGATGCCGCGGCTCGAAGAACGGCCAGTTCAGGAAGCTGCGGTCAGCCATCTCAGTCTCCCTCGAACACCGGCTTCTGTTTTGCGACGAAGGCCTCATAGGCGCGGCGGAAATCGTTGCCCTGCATGCAGATCGCCTGGGCCTGTGCCTCGGCCTCTATCGCCTGCTCCAGTGTCATCGACCATTCCTGCGCCAGCATGGTCTTGGTCATGGAATTGGCGAAGGTCGGCCCGGCGACGATCCGGCTTGCGAACTCCATCGCGGTCTCTTCCAGCGAACCCGCATCGACGACCCGGTTGAAGAAGCCCCAGTTCAGGCCTTCATCGGCGCTCATGGAGCGGCCCAGATAAAGAAGTTCAGAGGCACGGCCCTGGCCGATAATCCGGGGCAGGATCGCGCAGGCGCCCATGTCGCAGCCGGCAAGGCCGACCCGGTTGAACAGGAAGGCGACCTTCGCCTCCGGGGTCGCAACACGCAGATCCGACGCCATGGCCAGGATCGCGCCCGCTCCAGCGCAAATGCCGTCGACCGCGGAGACGATCGGCTTGCCGCAACCAATCATCGCCTTGACCAGATCCCCGGTCATGCGGGTAAAGGCCAGCAGTTCCTTCATGTTCATGCGCGTCAGCGGCCCGATGATGTCATGCACATCGCCGCCGGAACTGAAATTGCCGCCGTTGGGCAGGATCACCACCGCGTGGACGTCGTCGGCGTAATGCAGATCGCGGAACCAGTCGCGCATTTCCGCATAGCTGTCGAAGGTCAGCGGGTTCTTCCGGTCCGGACGGTCCAGCGAAATCCGGGCAATGCCGCCGTCGATCTCGCATTTGAAATGGCTCACATCACTCCGCATTGGCTGCGCTCCCGGATTTTTCATCTTTTTCGGCAGGGTGAAGCACCGCCTCCAGCAGATCGCTCAAAGTTTCGATCTGCTCGGGGCCGAACTCGCCCAGCATTTCGTTGATCCAGCCTTCGTGCTCGGCGGCCAGTTCGGCAAAGGCTTTCGAACCGGCGGCCGTCAGCTTGACCCGGTTGGCCCGCCGGTCGCCGGGAACGGCCAGGCGCAGGGCGTGACCGTCTTCGACGAGGCGTTCGACGATGCCGGTGACATTGCCGTTCGAGACTTTCAGCAGGCTGGAGATCTCGCTCATCTTCAGTCCCTCGGGCGTGCGTGCCAGCGCCGACATGACGTCGAAGCGCGGCAGGGTCGAGCCGAACTGATCCCTGAGCCGGCGGCGCAGTTCCGCCTCGATTGAGGACGAAGTCTTGAGCAGTTTCAGCCAGAGCCTCAACCGGTCTTTCGACAGGGAAGACGGGGACGTCTCTTTGGTCATATCTCTCCTCCGGTGAGGCTGAGCGCGTGGCCGTTGACCGACCGGGCCGCATCCGAACACAGCCAAAGCGCGCTTCCCGCCACTTCGTCCGGCTGGATGAAACGGTCCTGCGGATTGCCCGCGCGCAGCTGGGCTGCGGCCTCTTCGGCACTCATGCCGGTCTTGGCGGTGATATTGTCGATAGACCGCTGCAACATCGGCGTTTCGATATAGCCGGGGCAGATCGCGTTGACCGTGATCCCGGTCTTCGCAAGTTCCTGCGCCAGCGACCGCGTCAGGCCGATCACGCCATGCTTGGCCGCGCAATAGGCGCTGACATAGGCAAAGCCTTTCAGACCGGCGGTCGAGGCAACGGCAATCATCCGTCCCCAGCCTTCGGCCTTCATGTCGGCGAGCGCTGCCTGCCAGCTATTGACCACGCCGCCCAGATTGACCGACAGCATGGAATTGAACATGTCCGGCGTCATTTTCGCGAAGGGAACGCTTTCCGCCGCCCCGGCATTGGCGACCACCACGGTGACCGGTCCACGGGCAGAACGTGCTGCCTCGAATGCTGCAAAGACAGCGTCCCGGTCGGTCACGTCGCAGGTTTCATACGGCAAGCCTTGCGCGGCAAGGGGCGCTTCGGAGCGCCCCATGATGGTGACCGTGGCGCCGGCAGACGCAAAGGCCTGGGCCGTCGCCGCCCCGACGCCGGTTCCGCCACCCGTCACGACGATATGTTTGCCGGCGAGTGACGTCATACCTTGACCACCGTTTCCGCTTCCCGGTCGGCCAGCCGCCACAGCTGATCCCGTCCGGCGAGATAAGGCAACGGCCAGTCGGGGGCATTCCGGTCGCCGATCTTTGCCGCCTCATGCAGCGTCCAGTAGGGATCGGACAGATGCGGACGACCGACAGCCACCAGATCCGCGCGTCCTGCGAGCAGGATCGAGTTGGCGTGATCGGCCTCGTAGATGTTGCCGACCGCCATGGTGCGGATACCCGCATCGTTACGGATACGATCGGAGAACGGCGTCTGGAACATGCGGCCATAGACCGGTTTCGCATCGGTCGAGGTCTGCCCGGCGGACACGTCGATCAGGTCGGCACCGGCCTCCCAGAACAGGCGTGCGATCTCGACCGCCTCTTCCGGGGTAACACCTTCATCGCCGACCCAGTCGTTCGCGGAGATACGCACCGACATCGGCTTTTCCGCAGGCCAGACGGCGCGCATGGCGGCAAACACTTCCAGCGGATAGCGCATCCGGTTTTCCAGGCTGCCGCCGTAATCATCGCTGCGCCGGTTGGAGGTCGGCGAAATAAACGAGGAGATCAGATAACCGTGGGCGGCATGCAGCTCGATCATGTCGAAGCCGGCACGTTCGGCCATCTCCGCGGAGGCCACGAACTCGGCCTTCACCTGATCCATTTCGGCCCGCGTGATTTCGCGCGGCGTGTCGTTCTGCTCCGACCACGGAATGGCAGACGCCGAGACAAGGTCCCAGTTGCCCTGGGGCAGAGGCTTGTCCATGCCCTCCCAGCCGATGTTGGTCGAGCCCTTGCGCCCCGAATGGCCGATCTGACAGCAGATCCTGGCATCGGTTTCGCCATGGACGAAATCGGTCAACCGCTTCCAGGCCGCCTCATGCTCCGGCGCATAAAGCCCCGGACAGCCTGGCGTGATCCGGCCTTCGGCGCTGACGCAGGTCATTTCGGTATAGACCAGACCGGCGCCCCCCTTGGCGCGCTCGCCGTAATGGATGAAATGCCAATCGGTCGGACAGCCATCGACCGCCTTATACTGAGCCATGGGAGAAACGACGGTACGGCTCTTCAGCTCCATCTCGCGCAGCTTGAGCGGCGCGAACATGGGCGCGCGCGTCGGTGCGGCTGCCTGCGCACCGGCCTGATCCATGAACCAGCGTTCCGCGGAGGCCAGCCACTTCGGATCGCGCAGACGCAGGTTCTCGTGACTGATACGCTGAGAGCGGGTGAGCAGGGAATAGTTGAACTGGACCGGATCCAGATCGAGATAGCGCTCGACCTCCTCAAACCACTCCAGAGAGTTGCGCGCGGCCGACTGCAGCCGCAGCACTTCCAACCGCCGCTCTTCCTGGTATCGGCTGAAGGCGGCCTGCATGTCCGGTTCGGAATGAAGGTAATCGGCAAGCGCGATCGCGCTGTCGAACGCCAAGCGCGAACCGGAACCGATGGAAAAATGCGCGGTCGCCGAAGCATCGCCAAGAAGCACGATATTGTCGTGATACCAGCGCTCGCACAGCACCCGCGGGAAATTCATCCAGACGGCGGAGCCGCGCAGATGGGCCGCATTGGACATGAGTTCGTGACCGCCCAGATGGTCCGCGAAGACCTTCTCGCAGGTACTTATGATCTCTTCCTTGGACATGCCCTCGAACCCGAAATTGTTCCAGGTGTCCTCAGAGCACTCCACGATGAACGTCGCGGTATCGGCATCGAACTGGTAGACGTGCGCCCAGATCCAGCCGTGTTCCGTCTTCTCGAAGATGAAGGTGAAAGCGTCGTTGAATTTCTGGTGCGTGCCGAGCCAGATGAACTTGCACTTGCGGATGTCGATCTGCGGCTTGAAATATTCCTCGTACTGGGTGCGGACCCGGGAATTGATGCCGTCGCAGGCCACGACGAGATCATAGTCCTTGCGGTACTCTTCCACGTCGTCGAATTCGGTTTCGAAGCGCAGGTCAACGCCGAGTTCGCGTGCCCGCTCCTGCAAGAGGATCAGCATCTTCTTGCGGCCGATCCCGGCAAAACCATGACCGCCGGAGACGGTGCGTACGCCCTTGTGGACGACGGCAATGTCATCCCAGTAGGCGAAGTTGCCGCGGATCGCCTCGGCACTTTTCGGATCGTTCTTCTGCAGGTTTTCCAGAGCATCGTCGGAGAGCACAACGCCCCAGCCGAACGTATCGTGGGCGCGGTTGCGCTCGATCACGACGATCTCATGCGACGGATCCCGAAGTTTCATCGAGATCGCAAAATAGAGCCCAGCCGGCCCGCCTCCCAGACACGCAATCCGCACGGCGACAATCTCCTCTATGTTTCTTGAGAAGATGGTCGCGCGATCCGGAAACTATTTCAAGCTTAAAATTTTATGTTTGAAACTTTTCGCACCCACCCGATATCCGCCACCGCCGATTTCAACACTCAAGCCATTGAAATTTCACGCTGGGTCTTTGCACCGCTTCCAACTCCATGATCTAGTAGCGTGCATTCCCCGTTACCTCTTGTGGAAGAATAGCATGCGAATTTGTATTTTCGGCGCCGGCGCGATCGGCAGTCATTTTGCCGTCAAGCTGGCCAGGGCCGGCCATGATGTCTCAGTGATCGCCCGCGGCCCGCAGCTTGAGGCGATTCGCTCAAAAGGACTGACGCTCAAGGCCGGCGACCAGTCCTGGAGCGTCGAACTGCCGGCCCATTCGGATGCGGTCGAGCTGGGACCGCAGGACCTGGTGATAGTTGCCGCAAAGGCAACCGGACTGGCGGCCATCGTGGACCCGTTGAAACCGCTGATCGGCCCGGAAACCGGCGTCGTCTTCCCGCAAAACGGAATGCCCTGGTGGTATCCGATCGGGCTGACCGACAAACCGGAACCGCCTTCCATGCCGCTCTTCCAGCTTGCCGACCGCTTTTTGTCCTATCTGTCGCCGGAGCAGATCATCGGCGGCAGCGTCTATTCCGCCAACGCCATGATCGAGCCCGGCGTCGTGCAGAACAACTCTCCCGCTCGCAACCGCATGTCCATCGAAGGTGTCTCTCCGGACTGCCGGTTCGATGTCGCCGGATTGCGCAACCAACTGGAGGAAGCCGGGATCTCCTCCCCGACCCCGGATGGCGGCATTCGTGCAATCATCTGGTCGAAGCTCCTGCTCAACATGAGTATCTCGGGCCTCGCGCTTGTGACCCGGAACGAGGCGTCGATTTCGCGGGTAGATCCGGATCTTAACGTCATCCTGCGCCGCATTCTGGCGGAAGGCCTGCTGATTTCCAAAGCCCACGGCTACCCGCTCGACGACAAGGTCGACGCGGAGGCCACCATTGCCCAGATCCCGGATCACAAGCCCTCCATCCTGCAGGACTACGAACTGGGCCGGCCGATGGAAATCGACGAAATCATCCGCGCGCCCCAGGCGTTCGCCCGTGCCGCCGGAGTGGAAACGCCGTCTCTCGATGTTCTCAGCGCCATCGCCACGCGTCAGGCCCGGGATCGCGGGCTTTATTCCGGTTAAGCCCGCCGGGCGGCGCTTCCGGTGCGACTAAGTAATTCGGCTATGTTGTCGCAGAACCTTGATGCTCTAGGGTTAAGGATGTGAACTGTGCATTGCACCAAGAACCATTTTCCAATGTCTTAGCGGGATAGCCGGACATGACAGCGCACACTGGAGGCAGCTTCATCCTTGATGATCCGGCACCACTCGTCGATGCGCTGCGCGCGGACGGCTGGCGCGTGATCGGCCCGCGCCTGGGTGACGGCGCCATCATCTACGATGAGATCGAAACAGTCGACGATCTGCCGCGCGGGTTCGTCGATGAACAGGACGGCGGTCACTACCGGCTGAAGGAAAGCGGAAACGATCGTTGGTTCGACTACGTGGTCGGGCCGCAGAACTGGAAGAAATGGCTCTTCCCCGCCCGTCAGAAACTCTGGTCCGCATCCAGGACCGACGACGGCTTTGAGATCGAACCGCATCAGGTCGACTTCCCCAAGACGGCGCTCTTCGGCGCCCGTGCCTGCGAAATCGCGGCAATCGAAATTCAGGATCGCGTCTTCGACAACGGCGACTTTGCCGATGCCGGATACAAACACCGGCGGGAGAACACGCTGATCGTCGCTGTCCAATGCGCCCGATCGGCGCCGACCTGTTTCTGTTCGTCCATGAACACGGGACCACGTTCCGAGGCCGGCTTCGATATCGCCCTGACCGAACTTGAAGACGGCGGATTTCTGGTCGAATGCGGCAGCGACCATGGAGCGGGAATTCTGGATCGGATCGATGCGACCGCAGCCGATGCGGGGGCGGAAGAGGCGGCAAAGGCGGTCACCGTGCAGGCCGCCCAAATGCAGATGCGCCACATGCCGGAGAACATCGCTGGCCTGCTGAAGGACAGTCTCGATCACCCCCGCTGGGCGGAGGTGGCCGACCGCTGCCTGTCCTGCGCCAACTGTACCCTCGCCTGCCCGACCTGCTTCTGCTCCGACGTGGAAGACGTCAACGATCTGTCCGGCGACCACACCGAGCGCTGGCGCGTCTGGGACAGCTGCTTCAGCCTCGACTTCAGCTACATTCACGGCGGGGCGGTGCGCCGCTCCACCCTGTCGCGCTATCGCCAGTGGATGACCCACAAACTGTCCAGCTGGCACGACCAGTTCGACACATCGGGTTGCGTCGGCTGCGGCCGCTGCATCACCTGGTGCCCGGTCGGCATCGATATCACCGAAGAGGCTGCCGCCTTCGCGGCAGAACCCGCTGACGCAGGAGGGGTGGAAACATGAAAATTCATGGCTTTGAGGAAATCCTGGCACAGCACCCGGTCTTCAGGGATTGCGGCCAGGACACGATCGACCTGCTGTCCGGCTGCGCCCGCAACGAGCACTTCCGCGCCGGCGAAACGATCTTCTCGGAAGGAGACGATGCGGAAAAGGTCTTCCTCCTCCGCGAAGGCGATGTCGCCATCGAGATCTCGGCACCGCAGCACGAGCCGCTGATCGTCGAGACCCTGAATGCCGGCGACGTGCTCGGCTGGTCCTGGCTGATGCCCCCGTTCAAACACATGTCCGATGCCCGCGCCTTGAACAGCGTGCGTGCCGTCAGCCTCGACGCCACCTGCCTGCGCACCAAATGCGGACAGAACCCCGAGCTCGGCTATCAGATGTACCAGCATTTCGTGCCGCACCTGGCCGCGCGCTTCCGCGCGCTCCGGATGCAGCTGCTCGATGTCTACGGAACGCGGAAGGGCTGACCGGTGGAGGCTTTGCTCGCCCATGACCCGATGCTGCCGCGCCGCTACCGCGTCAAGCGCGTGTGGAAGGAGCTTGACGACGTCGCCACGATGGAACTGGAGCCCCTCGACGGCGACCCGGTTCCGTTTCAGCCCGGCCAGTTCAACATGCTCTATGTGTTCGGCGTCGGTGAGGTGGCGATCTCCATTTCCGGCGATCCCGCCGACGGCACAAATCTGGTGCACACCATCCGCGATGTCGGTGCCGTCTCAAAGGCTTTGGCGAATGTTTCAGACGGCGATGTCATCGGTGTGCGCGGACCGTTCGGCACAGCCTGGCCGGTGGCACAGGAAACCGGCCGCAACATTGTCTTCGTCGCCGGCGGCCTCGGCCTCGCGCCGCTACGCCCTGCGATCTATCACGTGCTGCACAACCGAGCGCACTATTCCGGCATGACGCTGATTTACGGCGCACGCTCCCCGGAAGATCTGCTCTATGCGGACGAAATCAAATCCTGGAAATCGCGCTTCGACACGGAAGTCGAAGTCACCGTCGATCATGCCGCTCCGGGCTGGACCGGTCAGGTCGGCGTGGTCACCATCGGCCTCGACCGGGCGCTTGCCGGCATCGACAAGGCGGATGTCTCCGCATTCCTGTGCGGACCGGAAATCATGATGCGGTTTTCGGTTATGAGCCTGACCGCGGCCGGTGTCCTGGAAGAGCGCATCTGGGTTTCCATGGAGCGCAATATGAAATGCGCCGTCGGTTTTTGCGGCCACTGCCAGTTCGGGCCCGATTTCATCTGCCGCGACGGACCGGTGTTCCGCCACGACCAGATATCGCGGCTGATCGCGAAGAAGGAGGTGTGACGATGGCCAAGCCGAAACTCGCCGTCTGGAAATTCGCCTCTTGCGACGGCTGCCAGCTCACCCTGCTCGATTGCGAGGACGAGCTTCTGGAAATCGCAGGGGCGCTCGAAATCGCCCAGTTCCTGGAAGCGACCAGCGCCATCGATGACGGGCCTTACGACATCTCCCTGGTGGAAGGCTCGATCACCACCGCCCATGACGCCGAGCGCATCCGTGAAATCCGCGAGAAATCGGACGTGCTGATCACCATCGGTGCCTGCGCCACGGCAGGCGGCATCCAGTCGCTGCGCAACTTCGCCGATGTGGAAGCCTTCACCAACGCGGTCTATGCCCACCCCGAATTCATTTCGACGCTTGAAACCTCGACGGCCATTTCCGACCATGTCACGGTCGACTTCGAACTGCGCGGTTGTCCGGTCTCCAAGCACCAGCTCCTGGAACTGATCACGGCGACACTCGCCGGCCGCGTGCCCCGGGTGCCGAAGGTTTCCCAATGCACCGAATGCAAGCTCAATGGCACCATCTGCGTCATGGTCGCCAAGGGCACGCCCTGTCTCGGCCCGGTGACCCAGGCCGGATGCGGCAATCTCTGCCCGTCCCATGGACGCGGTTGCTACGGCTGTTTCGGTCCGAAGGAAAATCCGAACCCGCAGGCGCTGTCCGCACAGCTTGCCGATCTGGGCATGGAGCCACGCGAACTGCGCGACGTTTATCGGTCCTTCAACGCCGGAGCGCCGGCCTTTGCCGAGGAGAGCAGGTCGCATGAGTGAACGCATTCTCCAGGTCGACGCACTGGCCCGCGTGGAAGGCGAAGGCGCGCTCTATGTGCGCCTCAAGGGCGACGAGATCGAGAAGGTCGAATTCCGCATCTTCGAGCCGCCGCGGTTTTTCGAAGCCTTCCTGCAAGGCCGCGACGCTCATGAAACGCCGGATATCACCTCGCGCATCTGCGGCATCTGCCCGATCGCCTATATCATGGGTGCGAGCCAGGCGGTGGAGCAGGCCGCCGGCGTTTCGGTGACGCCGGACATCCACGCCCTGCGCCGGCTGATCTATTGCGGCGAATGGATCCAGAGCCATGTGCTCCATGCCGCCATGTTGCATGCGCCCGATTTCCTCGGACTGCACGACGCGATCAAGATCGCCGAGGTCAATCCGGACCTGGTCAGGACCGCGCTCCGGCTGAAGAAGATCGGCAACAGCCTGATGGAGGTGGTCGGCGGCCGCTCGGTCCATCCGGTGAACACCCGAGTCGGCGGCTTCTACTCCGCGCCTGACAAGGCGAAGGTCAAGGCGCTTCTGCCCGAGCTGGAATGGGGCATTGCCGCAGCCCGCGAGGTCGCCCTTGCGTTCTCGAAATTCGATTTTCCCGACGACGAATACGACTACCATTTCGTCTCGCTGAAAGATCCCGAAACGTATGCGATCTGCGAAGGTCGGCTCGCTTCCAACCGCGGCCTCGATATCGCCGTGTCGGAATTCAACGACCACTTTTTCGAAGAGCACGTAGCCCGCTCCAACGCCTTGCACGGACGCATGCGCGACGGCTCCGCCTATCTGGTCGGCCCTCTGGCCCGCTATGCCAACAACTTCGCGCAGCTGACCGACGGCGCCAAGGAAACGGCAGCCCTGTGCGGCCTTGGCGAGGTGGTGCGCAATCCCTTCAAGTCGATCCTGGTGCGCATGGTCGAAACCCAATACGCCCTGGAGGAAGCCGCCCGGATCGTGCGGGCGTACGCGGAGCCGCGTCCGTCCTTCATACCCGTCCCACAGAAAGCCGGCGAAGGCCACGGCTGTACCGAAGCGCCACGCGGCATCTGCTATCACACCTACAAGGTGGATGATGATGGCCGCGTCACCCACGCCCAGATCGTACCGCCGACCTCGCAGAACCAGCCGCAGATCGAAGCGGACCTGACCCGCGTCGTCGCCGCCAACATGGGCATGGCCGACGCGGACCTGAAATGGCGCTGCGAGCAGACCATCCGCAACTACGACCCCTGCATCTCCTGCGCGACCCATTTCCTCAAGCTGACGGTGGAGCGTGTCTGAGGAAAGACCGCTGATCGTCGGCGTCGGCAATGCCTTGCGCGGCGATGACGGCGTCGGCCCGTTCGTCGCCGAGGCACTCTCCGCAAGGGGCCTTGCCACGCATGTCCACGCCGGCGACGGCACGGGACTGATCGACCTGTTCGAAACCCATGACCAGATTGTCCTGATCGATGCGACGCGAAGCGGTACCGACCCAGGAACGCTGATCGTTCTCGATGCTGTCGCAAACAAGCTACCGGCCGATCTGTTTCACTATTCCACCCACCGCTTCGGCCTGGCGGAAGCCGTGGAAACCGCCCGCGCCCTTGGGACCTTGCCCGAACACCTCCAGGTCTACGGCATCGAAGGCGCCGACTTCAGCGCGGGCGACCACCTGTCTCCGGCCGTACGGGAAACGGCGGAAAAGCTCATCGACCGGATCGCCGAAACGGTCTTGGGCAGCTAACGCACATTGCGCTCCCCTCGTCATGCCATGGGATGACGATGTGGGAAATAGGCAATCCTATGCCGATGATTGTGGGTGAAGGCATGCCGGTTTGTGCAAAGCACACTGGAAACACGCTTTCCAGTTCGGCTGGAAAGCTGCCAACCGGCTTCCGCCTACCATCGGCCTTTATCCGGCCCGAAAACTCATAACCCATTGAAATATATACGCCGGATCGATCTGGCACAGCGGTTGCTTTGTTCTTCCCCGACGCATGCGAACCCGGTTCGCGATTTTTAGCGGCCAAAAGAGGCGAGCGCCCGAAAGGCCAGTGCCGGAAGAGGCAAGTGGAGGAGATGCCCGAATGACAGAAACCTTTTACGACGTGATGCGTCGGCAGGGGATCACCCGCCGAAGTTTCCTGAAATTCTGTTCGCTGACGGCGGCGGCTCTCGGGCTCGGCCCGAGCTTCGCGCCGAAAATCGCCGAAGCGATGGAAACCAAGCCGCGCATTCCGGTGCTGTGGCTGCACGGGCTGGAATGCACCTGCTGTTCGGAGAGCTTCATCCGCTCCGCTCATCCGCTTGCCAAGGACGTCATCCTGTCGATGATTTCGCTCGACTATGACGACACGATCATGGCCGCCGCCGGTCATCAGGCGGAAGCGATCATCGACGAAACAATCGAGAAATACGACGGCAACTACATTCTCGCCTGCGAGGGCAACCCGCCGCTCAACCAGGACGGCATGAGCTGCATCATCGCCGGCAAGCCCTATCTGGAACAGCTGAAGAAGGCCGCCGACCACTGCAAGGCGATCATCTCCTGGGGCTCCTGCGCCTCCTGGGGCTGCGTCCAGGCGGCCCGGCCGAACCCGACCCAGGCGACACCGATCCACAAGGTGCCCGGCCTTGCGCCGAAGCCGATCATCAAGGTGCCCGGCTGCCCGCCGATCGCCGAGGTGATGACCGCGGTGATCACCTATATCCTGACCTTCGAACGGTTCCCGGAACTCGACCGGCAGGGCCGGCCGAAAATGTTCTACTCCCAGCGTATTCACGACAAGTGCTACCGCCGGCCCCATTTCGACGCCGGCCAGTTCGTGGAAGCCTTCGACGACGAGGGCGCGCGCAAGGGCTACTGCCTCTACAAGGTCGGCTGCAAGGGACCGACCACCTACAACGCCTGCTCCACCGTGCGCTGGAACGGCGGCCTGTCCTTCCCGATCCAGTCCGGCCATCCCTGCTTCGGCTGTTCGGAAGACGGCTTCTGGGACAAGGGCTCCTTCTATGACCGCCTGACCGACATCCACGGCTTCGGCATCGAGGCCAATGCCGACAAGATCGGCGGCACCGCCGCCGTCGTCGTCGGTGCGGCCGCCGCTGCACATGCCGGTATCAGCGCCATCAAGCGCGCGCGTCACAAGGGGGGAGACGAGAAATGACAACCATGCAGACACCCAACGGGTTCAATCTCGATACCTCCGGCCAGCGCGTCGTCGTCGATCCGGTCACCCGCATCGAAGGTCACATGCGCTGCGAGGTGAACATCGACGAGGAAAACGTCATCCGCAACGCGGTCTCGACCGGCACCATGTGGCGCGGTCTGGAAGTGATCCTGAAAGGCCGCGACCCGCGCGACGCCTGGGCCTTCACCCAGCGCATCTGCGGCGTGTGCACCGGCACCCACGCGCTCACCTCGGTGCGCGCCGTGGAAGATGCACTCAAGATCGATATCCCGGAAAACGCCAACTCGATCCGCAACATCATGCAGCTGTCGCTGCAGGTGCACGATCACCTGGTACACTTCTATCACCTGCATGCGCTCGACTGGGTCAATCCGGTCAATGCGCTCAAGGCCGATCCGAAGGCGACCTCCCAACTGCAGCAGACGATTTCCCCGCATCATCCCAAGTCGTCGCCAGGCTACTTCCGCGATGTCCAGAACAGGCTGAAAAAATTCGTCGAATCCGGCCAGCTCGGCCCGTTCAAGAACGGCTACTGGACCAATCCCGCCTATCTGCTTCCGCCGGAAGCCGACCTGATGGCCGTGACCCATTATCTGGAGGCGCTCGACTTCCAGAAGGAAATCATGACCACGCGCACGATCTTCGGCGGCAAGGACACCCATCCGAACTGGCTCGTCGGCGGAGTGCCCTGTGCCATCAACATGGACGGCGACATGGCCGCCGGCGCGCCGATCAACATGGAACGGCTCAACTATGTATCCGGCGTCATCGACCGCACCCTGGACTTCGTGAAGAACGTCTATCTCCCCGACCTGTTCGCCATCGCCCAGTTCTACAAGGGCTGGCTCTACGGCGGCGGCCTGTCGGGCCAGAGCGTGCTCGCCTATGGCGACATCCCGGACAAGGCCAACGACTATTCGGCCGGCAACCTGATGATGCCGCAAGGCGCGATCATCGACGGCAACCTCAAGGAAGTGCATGAGATCGATCTCCGCGATCCGGACCAGATCCAGGAATTCGTGCCCCACTCCTGGTACGCCTACCCGGACGAAAAGAAGGGTCTGCACCCCTGGGACGGCATCACCGAGCCGAACTACGCGCTCGGGCCCAACCTGATCGGCACGAAGACCAATATCGTCAACATCGACGAGAGCGCGAAATATTCCTGGATCAAGGCGCCGCGCTGGCGCGGTCACGCGATGGAAGTCGGGCCGCTCGCCCGCTACGTCGTCGGCTACGCCCAGGGCCATGAATATTTCACCGAGCAGATCAACCGGACCCTGAAGACCCTCGACGTGCCGGTCACCGCCCTGTTCTCCACCCTCGGCCGCACCGCGGCCCGGGCGCTGGAATGCGAGTGGGCTGCCGAAATGCAGCGCTACTTCATGGACAAGCTGATCGCCAACATCAAGGCTGGCGACTCCGCCACCGCCAATGTGGAGAAGTTCGATCCCGCAACCTGGCCGACAGAGGTCAAAGGCGTCGGCTTCACCGAAGCGCCGCGCGGCGCCTTGGCCCACTGGATCAAGATCAAGGACACCAAGATCGACAACTACCAGTGCGTCGTGCCGACCACCTGGAACGGCAGCCCGCGCGACAACGACGGCAACATCGGCGCCTTCGAGGCCTCGCTCATGAACACCAAGGTGGAGCGGCCGGAAGAACCCGTCGAAATCCTGCGCACGCTGCATTCCTTCGACCCGTGCCTTGCCTGCTCCACCCATGTCATGGGTCCGGACGGCGAGGAACTGGCCGACGTCAAGGTCCGTTGAGGGAGGAAAGATCATGTCGAACGCAATGAAAGAAGCATGCTGGTTCCCCGGCATCGCCTCGACGGAGCCCGCCTCTGCGAGCCGACGTCATGGCGACCGGTGGACGGGAGGGCGCGATGACCGTTGAGACCACCGCCCACAAGGAAGAGGCCGTCTATGTCTATGAGGCGCCGGTGCGCATCTGGCACTGGATCAATGCCCTGGCGATCCTCGTCCTTGGCGTCACCGGCTATCTGATCGGATCGCCGCTGCCGTCCATCCACGGCGAACCGTCGTTCCACTTCCTGTTCGGCTGGATCCGGTTCCTGCATTTTACCGCCGGCTATATCCTGGCCGTCGGCATTCTGCTTCGGATCTACTGGGCCTTTGTCGGCAACAAGCACGCCCGACAGATCTTCCTGCCACCGGTCTGGCGGGGGAGCTTCTGGAAGGAACTCGTCCACGAGATCAAGTGGTACGCCATGATCACCAGTGCGCCGCTGAAATACGCCGGCCACAATCCGCTCGCGACCATCGTCATGCACGTCATGTTCGTCTGGACGATCGTCTTCATGATCGTCACCGGCTTTGCGCTATACGGCGAAGGTGCGGGCATGGGATCCTGGCAGTACACGATGTTCTCGAGCTGGGTCATCCCCCTGTTCGGCCAGAGCCAGGACGTTCACACCTGGCACCACCTGGGCCTGTGGGTGATCGTGAGCTTCGTGATCGTCCACATCTATGCCGCGGTCCGCGAGGACATCATGTCCCGGCAGTCGATCATCTCGTCCATGTTCTCCGGCTGGCGAACCTTCCGGGACGACAAACCGGCGGACGATCAACACTAGGGTCGGGACCCTGGCTTCATCAAACTGTGCACATCACAGTTCACCTCGGCGGGACCTGACAGGTTCCGCCGTTTTTTATTCCGGATTGGAGGTTCCGCTTCCAGTCAAAAGCCTCGAGCCCGTTACAGGCTCTCCAACAGGAAGTACAGAATGGATACTTACTTTCCAATATTTTTACAAATCGGATATTTTCTAATCATATAAGTACTGCCACTTAATAAAAGACCTCATAAAAACAAGAACATACGCGCTTCAGAAATCTGGCACGGCTCTTGCGAACCAAAATCCAACCCGCACACCGATAAAGCACTCGGAATACGCGGCGGGACTGAGAATTGCATCGCCCCTTGAAGGGAAGCGATTGCAAGAGGGAGGAATGCATTGTGACGTCTGACGCACCGGCCGTGCTCGTGCTCGGCATTGGCAACCTGCTGTGGGCCGACGAAGGTTTCGGCGTTCGCGCGGTCGAGGAATTTCATCGCCGCTTTGAGACCTCCGAGAATGTCCGCGTCATGGACGGCGGCACGCAAGGGGTCTATCTCGTCCAGCACATCCGCGACGCCGACATTCTGATCGTCTTCGACGCGGTCGACTACGGCCTGCCGCCTGGAACATTGAAGCGGGTGGAAGGGTCGGAAGTGCCGAAATTCCTCGGCGCCAAGAAGATTTCCCTGCACCAGACCGGTTTTCAGGAAGTGCTCGCCATGGCGGAAATGCTGGGCGACTACCCCGACCATCTGCTGCTCATCGGCGTCCAGCCGGTGGAATTGGAGGATTACGGCGGCAGTCTCAGGCCCGCGGTCAAGGCGCAGATCGACCCTGCCATCGATCTTGCCCTTGCCTTCCTGAAGGAACACGGCGTTTCCGTTTCCCCGCGCGGCCGCCCGCTCGGCGAAGACGACACCATCGCCTCCCTGGAAATGACCCTCGGCCGCTACGAGACAGGCCGCCCGGATGAAACTCTGGCCGTCCGTCACGGCGACAGCCGTGTGATCGCCGATGACCGTTGGCGCGGACCGGAGGACTTCGAGGCGGAAATGGAGCAGCTCGTCAACACCACCGCGGGGTCGAACGGATGTGCATAGGCGTCCCGATGCAGGTGCTTTCCGTTTCCGGGCTGACCGCCCGGTGCCGGAGCCGGACGGCGGAACAGGACATCGACCTGAGCCTTGTCGGCGAGGTCGCGCCGGGCACGTGGCTGATGGTGTTTCTGGGCGCCGCCCGCGAGGTTCTCACCGAGGAAGCGGCCAGGCAGTCGGCCGACGCACTCGAAGCACTGGAAATGGCCATGCGTGGCGAGACGGATTTCGAGCATCTCTTCGCCGACCTGATCGACCGGGAACCGACCCTGCCCGACTTCCTTCAGCCTGCCGGCGCCAAACCCTCCAACCCTTGAGGCAAGACCCATGTTCTCACCGCTTTTGCAATCGATCATCGACCGGGAAGGCTATACCGTCGTCACCCATGACACCCTGGACGAGATGGCCCAGACCCATGACTTCGTCATGCTGTTTTTTGCCGGCGACGCGGCGCGTCTCGCTGAAAGCAACGATGTCGCCGTCGTCCTGCCGGAACTCGACAAGGCGCTCGGCGGGAATGTCACGCCCCTGATCGTCTCCAGAGACAGCGAGCGGGAGTTGCAGCGCCGCTATCTCTTCAATGCCTTTCCGGCAATCGTGTTCCTGCGCCGGGGCGACTATCTCGGCGTCCTTCAGGGCATTCTCGACTGGGCCGACTACCAGGTTCAGATCCCGGAAATTCTTTCGCGCGATCCGAGTGCCCCGCCGCCGTTCAAATTCCCTGACGGCTGCGGCGTGGCACCCGAAGGCCTGACGCACTGATTTGCGGGCACACCGAATTTTGTTTGAGGGAGAGGACGGAAAATGAGCAATCCAATCGGATCGATGGTCGGGCCGGGAAGTCAGCCGGCGGACGAGGACGGTGGCGTCCTGGACTACATGTCCATGCCGTCCGGCATGATGACCTTTTCAACTCCGAACCTGCCGGAGGCCGAGGACGCGGAAGATCTCGCAACCGGCAAGGCTGCTCTGGAGGACTTGCTGCAACTGCTCGAGGGCTATGATCCATTCGCCGCGGCCGGCCGCGCGGATTTCAGCAAGCTGGATGCCGCCAATCTCGAACTGGTCAACCAGGTGCTTGGCGAGGGCGAGGTATCGGTGATCGGCGGCGCGGCGCTGCAGGCACAGGAATCCGTCCTAGCTGGCGTCTGGCGGGTCCGTGAAGCCGATGCGGACGGCAGGCTCGTCGCCGATTATGCGGAAGTGTCGCCCTTTCCCGAGGCCGTTCTGACGAAAGCCTTCGACGGAGCCCAGGCGCAGATTACGATGCCCGACCGCTTCGGCCCCAATATCTTCAACGCACCGCCGCTGCTGCCGGAAATCAACGACTATGTCGCCCGCTCCGACGAGGCGGCCCTGCCCCACGTCATCAACCTGTCGCTGCTGCCGCATACGGAAGAGGATCTCGGCCTTCTCAACGATCTTCTCGGCCGGGGCGAAATCACGATCCTGTCGCGCGGCTACGGCAACTGCCGGATCACGGCGACAGCCACGAAGAACGCATGGTGGGTCCAGTTCTACAACTCTCAGGACACGCTGATCCTGAACACGATCGAGATCTGCCGCATTCCGGAAGTGGCCTGCGCCGCGCCCGAGGACATCGCCGACTCCGCCGACCGCCTGAACGAAATTCTTGAGGTTTACCGATGACAGGCGGCTTTTTCGCAGGCTCCTACGGCGGCGACGCCAGCAAGATCGGGCCGAAGACGAAGCTCGAATGCAAGATCTGCTGGCACGTCTATGACCCGGTTGAAGGCGACGACTACTGGCAGATCCCGGCGGGCACGCCGTTCGCCGCCCTGCCGGATCACTGGACCTGTCCGGAATGCGATGCCGGCAAGGACGGCTTCATGGTGATCGGGGAAAACTGACATGACGGATGCCGCAGCCATCGCCGAACGTCTGGAAACCTGCTTCCGGCAGGTGCACACCGAACGCATGGACGGGGTTCCGATCCTCAACGAGGCGCTGGCGGTGCGCGCTGTCGGAACGCAAACCTGGAACGGCTTCTGGCTGAGCATCCTGATCACCCCCTGGTTCATCAACGTGGTGCTGTTGCCGCAGGAACCGGACGGCGAGGCGATCCGCACCGGCGAAAAACGGATGTTCGGCTTTCCGGCCGGATCCTTCGAATTCATCCGCGGCCATGAGGACCATCTCGGCCCCTTCTGGATGTGCTCGCTGTTCTCGCCCGTCTTCGAGTTTACGGACATGGAAACGGCTGAAGCCGCCGCCGAGGCGGCACTGACGGAATTGTTCGAAGCCGAGGAAGAAAACACCGAAGCCGACCGCGATATGCGAAAGATCTGGCGCGGTGAATGGCCGGATGCCGAAACCGACGCCCAAGAGGAGATCAAAGCGGACGCCGAACCTGTCGCAGCCCTGGAAGATGAAGACCAAGCCGCCGCGCCATCCGCCTTCAGCCGGCGCGGCCTTTTGACCGGAAAACTCCGGGAGACGAACTTGTGAGCACCGAAGGGAAAGTCCTGATCGAGCTGCCGTCCAAGCCCGGTGCACCGGTAGGCGTGACCTTCCGGCCACCCGCCGATGTCACACGTCTCTTCATCGGCAAGACACCGGATGAGGTGCTGACGCTCGTGCCCGCGCTTCACGGGGTTTGCGCGACCGCCCAGACCCATGCCTCGGTTCTGGCCCTGGAAGGCGCGCTCGATATAATGGTGACTGACGAGACGGCCCGCGCACGGCAGGCGTTGACGATGATGGAGTGTCTGCGGGAACATGGACTTCGGGCAATCATGGACTGGCCAAGGCTCATGGGAGAGACGGCGGACAATTTGGCGGCACGGCAGGCAATGACCTTCCTGCCGAGGTTTCAAGCCGCGCTTTCGGGAGCATCGGCGCCTTTTTCTGTCGGGGCGAAGGTATCGATGACCATGGAGCCGCTGAACAGCGTCATAGCGGAAGTCTCGGAATTCCTGAAGACGACCGTCTTCGGCGAGCCGCTCCAGGGCTGGCTGTCGCGCCGTGGCCAGGACGCGCTCCGCGACTGGGCGGAAAGCGCGAAAACCGCGGCTGGCCGTTTCATCTCATGGTTGTTTGCGACCGACCGCTTCGCCGTTGCCGCCTTCCCACCGGTCCGTCTTCCGGAGTTCGACCCCGGCACTCTGCCGGTCTGGCTTTCAAGTGAGAACCATAACGGAATGGCGGAAACGACATCCTACATCCGTCGCGCCGGCGATCCGCTTCTGGCCGGTCTCGGCACGCCGGGCCTCGGTGTCCGCTTTGCTGCCCGCCTAGTCGAACTGGCGCGGCTTCCGGGCGAAATCCTCGCCGTCCTGGCCGGTGAAAGTCAGCCCCCGTCGGCAATCCGGGACGAATCCTGCTGGGGATATGGTACGGTGGACGCCGCCCGAGGCCTGTTGGTCCATACCGCGACAGTCGAGGCGGGCCGTGTGTCCGCCTATCGGATACTGCCGCCGACAGGCCGGAATTTCGCCACCCACGGCATCGCCGCCCGCTGCCTGGATGATCTGCGTGCCGCGAACGAAGACGAACGACGCTTGCGCGCCGACCTGGTCGTCAACGCCATCGACCCCTGCGTCGCCTATGAAGTGAGGGCAGGCTGATGCACGAAATGTCAATTTGCGAGAGCATCCTGGGTCTCCTGCGGGACCAGGCGCAGTCGCAGAATTTCTCGAAGGTGGAGCGGGTCTGCCTGGAGATCGGGCCCTTGTCCGGCGTGGAGATCGAGGCGTTGAAATTCGGGTTCGACGTGGTCATGCGCGACACGCTGGCCGACGGCGCCCGGCTGGAAATTATCGAAACGGCGGGGACGGCCTGGTGTATGCCCTGCGGGCACAGCGTTACGATCGAACAGCGTTTCGATGCCTGCCCCGACTGCGGCTCGCACCAGTTGCAGGTGACGGGCGGCGAGGAACTTCGGATCAAGGAACTGGAGGTCAACTGATGTGTACGGTTTGCGGCTGCGGCGAAGGCGAGGTTCGCATCGAGGGCAAGGAGCATGGCCACCAGCACGGCTCTGATCATGGTCACGCCCATGACCACACCCACGACCACCCCCATGACCATCATCACCATCATGATGGGCATGACAGTCACCACCATCATCATGACCATTCGCATGATCATGGCGCGCATCACTATGGCGAAGGCCCGGCAGGCACCTCTGTGCCCGGCATGAGCCAAACGCGGTTGATCCAGTTGGAACAGGACATCCTGTCGAAGAACAACGGTTATGCGGCCCAAAACCGGCAGCTCTTTGCCGACCGCGGTATTCTTGCGCTCAATCTTGTTTCCAGCCCCGGCTCCGGCAAGACGACGCTTCTGGTGAAGACCATCGAAATGCTGGCGGGCCGGCTGAAACCTTATGTCATCGAAGGCGACCAGCAGACCTCGGCCGATGCGGACCGGATCCGCGCCACCGGCGCGCCGGCGATCCAGGTCAACACCGGCAAGGGCTGCCATCTCGACGGCCACATGGTCGGCCACGCCCTGGAGCATCTGGCACCGGCCGACGGCAGCGTCGTCTTCATCGAGAATGTCGGCAACCTGGTCTGCCCCGCCGCTTTCGATCTCGGCGAAGCCCACAAGGTGGCGATCCTGTCGGTGACCGAAGGCGAGGACAAGCCACTGAAATACCCGGACATGTTCGCCGCCAGCGACCTGGTGCTTCTGAACAAGACCGACCTGCTGCCCCATCTCGATTTCGATGTGGAAGCGGCGATTGCCAACGCCCGAAAGGTCAATCCGGCGATCAAGGTGCTGCAGGTCTCCGCCCGCACGGGCGAAGGCATGGCCGGCTGGTGCGCCTGGATCGAGGCCGCACGCGCCATGCAGCTGGCCGGCCATCCGGCCGGCGCGGCCGCAGAATAAGGGAGAGCGATATGTGCCTGGCAATCCCGGCAAGGGTGGTTGAACTGGAAGACGGCGACATTGCTGTCGTCGCGCTCGAAGGGGTGAAGAAGCGGATCTCCATTGCCCTCGTGGAGGACATTGCAATCGGCGACTATGTCCTCATCCACGTCGGCTACGCGCTGCACAAGGTCAGCCCGGAAGAAGCCGCGCGGACGCTGGAACTGATGGCGGAGGCCGGCGTGCTTTCGGTAGAACTCGCTGAAATCGGGGAGAGCGCGGCATGAAATACGTCGACGAATTCAGGGACCGCAAACTCGCCGAAAAGCTTGCCGGTGCAATCGCCACGGAGGCGGACCCCGCGCGGCATTATTACCTGATGGAATTCTGCGGCGGTCACACCCATGCGATCTTCCGCTATGGCGTCCAGGACCTTATGCCGGACAACGTCAGCTTCGTTCACGGGCCCGGCTGCCCGGTCTGCGTCCTGCCGGTGCGCCGCCTGGACGATGCGGTGGAACTGGCCGAACGCCACGGCGTCATCCTGTGCACCTATGGCGACATGATGCGCGTGCCGGGCACCAAGCAACGCTCCCTGATCCGAGCGAAAGCGGACGGCGCCGACATCCGCATGGTCTATTCGACCGCGGACGCCCTGAAGATCGCCCGTGACAATCCGGATCGGGAGGTGGTCTTCTTCGCCATCGGCTTCGAGACGACCACACCGCCCACGGCGGTGGCGATCCTGCAGGCCGAGGCCGAAGGGCTCAGCAACTTCTCCGTCTTCTGCAACCATGTGCTTACTCCGGCCGCCATCGGTCATGTCCTCGGATCACCGGATCCCCGGGATCTGGAGCAGGTCCGGATCGATGGATTTCTCGGACCGTCCCATGTCAGCGCGGTCATCGGTTCAAAGCCCTATGAGGCGGGCGCAGACCTCTACCGCAAACCGGTGGTGATCTGCGGGTTCGAACCGCTGGATGTGATGCAGTCCGTGCTGATGCTGATCCGCCAGATCAACGAGGGGCGCCATGAGGTGGAAAACCAGTACACCCGCGTCGTCACGCGCGAGGGCAACAAGAAGGCCCAGGCACTCGTCGACAAGGTGATGGAGCGCCGCGACGCATTCGAATGGCGCGGACTGGGCACGGTGCCCGACAGCGCGCTGCAGATCCGCGACGGCTACGCCGCCTTCGACGCGGAAAAACGCTTTGCCGTCAGCGAAAAGACTTCGCGCGAGGTCAAGTCTTGCGAATGCCCGGCGATCCTGCGCGGCGCGAAAAAGCCGACGGACTGCAAACTGTTCGGCACGGTCTGCACCCCGGAAAATCCGATGGGCTCCTGCATGGTGTCTTCGGAAGGCGCCTGCGCGGCCTACTGGAGCTACGGCCGGTTTCGTGAACCGGCAAAGAACAAGGAGGCGGCCGCATGAACAAGATCGACGATCGTCTCTCGTTCCGCACCGGCTCGGTCGACATGACCCACGGCGGCGGCGGCCGGGCGATGGCGGACCTGATCCGCGATCTGTTCCACCGCCACCTCGCCAATCCGATCCTGGATCAGGGCCATGACGCCGCCCGCTTCCGCGTGCCCGCTGGCCGGCTGGTGATGTCCACCGACGGCCACGTGATCTCGCCCCTGTTCTTTCCCGGTGGCGACATCGGCTCGCTTGCCGTCCACGGCACCTTGAACGACGTCGCCATGGCCGGCGCCCGGCCGCTCTACATGACCGCCGGTTTCATCCTGGAAGAAGGTTTCCCGCTCGTCGATCTGGAACGGATCGTCCTGTCCATGGCCCAAGCCGCGCGCGAGGCCAACGTCCCGATCGTCACCGGTGATACCAAGGTGGTGGAAAAGGGAAAGGGCGACGGCGTCTTTATTACCACGACCGGCCTCGGCGTGGTGCCCGACGATGTCTATATCGCCGTCGGCAACGCCCGGCCCGGTCAGAAAATCCTGGTGTCGGGATCCCTGGGCGACCACGGTGTCGCGATCCTCTCCAAGCGGGAAAATCTGGAGTTCGAAACCGAGATCCGCTCCGACAGCGCCGCGCTTCACACGCTGGTCGCGGCCATGGTCACCGAAGTGCCCGGCATCGCCGTTCTGCGCGACCCGACCCGCGGCGGACTGGCCGCGACCCTGAACGAGATCGCCCGGACGGCACATGTTGGCATGGTGCTCGACGAGGCCGAGATCCCGGTAAAGCCCGACGTTGCCGCCGCCTGCGAGCTGCTCGGCCTCGATCCCCTCTACGTCGCCAACGAAGGCAAGCTGATCTGCCTGTGCGAGGCGGAGGACGCCGAGCGGCTTCTCGCGGTGATGCGGAGCCACCCGCTCGCGGAACAGGCCGCACTCATCGGCGAGGTAGTCGAGGATGAAAACGGTCTCGTGCGCATGAAGACCGGCTTCGGTGGTCAGCGTGTCGTCGACTGGTTAGCCGGCGAACAGCTGCCGCGGATATGTTAGGGTGCGGAAAGAGTGTTAAGGGCTTCATCATGACCGACCTGCCCACGATCCTGCTGATCGACGATGAAATCCGCTCGCTGGAATCCCTGGAACGGATCCTGTGCGACGATTTCGAGGTCCGGACAGCGGCGACCATAGAGGACGCCAACGCCATTCTGGAACAGGACTGGATCCAGGTGATCCTGTGCGACCAGCGCATGCCCCAGCAGTCCGGCGTGGAGTTCCTGAAATCCGTGCGCCAGCGCTGGCCGGACATCATCCGCATGATCGTCTCCGGCTACACGGACGCCCATGACATTATCGACGGCATCAACGAGGCCGGGATCTTCCAGTACATCACCAAGCCGTGGCATCCGGAAAACCTGATCCTGACCCTGCAGAACGCCTGCCGCCTCTATGGGCTGCAGCGCGAAAACGAACTGCTGGCGATCGAACTGAAAATGTCGCCTTCCGGCGCGCGCAAGGTGGTTGCCGACCGCCGGGAGAGCCTGCGCAAGGATTACGATTTCGACGACGGCATCATCCGCGGCAAGACGAGTCCGATGAACGATGTCTGCGCCACCCTGCGCCAGGTCGCGCCCTATGACGTGCCGGTGCTGCTGTGCGGGTCCTCCGGCACGGGCAAGGAACTGGCGGCGCGCGCGCTCCATTACGGTTCGCTGCGCTGGAACAAACCCTTCGTGGTGGAAAATTGCGGCGCACTGCCCGATCAGTTGCTGGAAAGCGAGCTCTTCGGCCACAAGCGCGGCGCCTTTACCGGTGCGGTCGAGGATCACGTCGGCCTGTTCGAACGGGCAAACGGCGGCAGCGTCTTCCTCGACGAGATCGGCGAAGTCTCGCCCGCCTTCCAGGTCAAGCTCCTGCGCGTGCTCCAGGAAGGTGAAATCAGGCCCGTTGGCAGCGCCAAGACCCGTAAGGTCGACATCCGTGTGATCGCCGCCACCAACAAGGACCTGGAAGACGAGGTCAAGGCCGGCCGGTTCCGCGCCGATCTCTATTACCGCCTCGCCGGCATGGTGATCCGCATGCCGGATCTCAAGGACCGGCGCGGCGACATTCCCGTGCTCGCCCGGGCGCTTCTGTCCCGCGCGATGGACCATCTCGGCAAGCAGGTGGAAGGTTTTTCCGACGAAGCGCTGGAATGCATGCAGGCCTATCGCTGGCCCGGCAACGTGCGCGAGTTGCAGAACGAGATCCAGCAGATGCTGGTGATGGGCGAGGAAGGCGCGCTGCTCGGCGCCGATCTCCTGTCCCGGCATATCCTGCGCGCCGACCACAGCCTGGATCAGGAAGAAACCGACATGCTGGACGATCTGGAAGGCACCCTCAAGGACCGGGTGGCCCAGGTGGAAAGTCGCATTATCCGGGAAACGCTTATCCGCAACCGTTGGAACAAGTCCAAGGCCGCGCGCGAACTGGGCTTGTCACGGGTCGGCCTTCGCAGCAAGCTGGAGCGTTACGAGCTGGAAAAGATCAAGCCGTTGCCGTCTGCACGCAGGGCAACCGGCTAACCGGGATATGTCATGATAACGCGTCTGCCAGGAAATCATGCCGCTCTCGATCTCGTCGTGCCGAAACTGAGCGGCACGATCGATGGGACCGGCGACACCGTCTGGATCGAGGTGATCCAGAAGATGGACGAGGTCTATACGGATCTCGTCGATTCCCAGACGGCACTGGAAGAACAGAACGCCCGCCTGGAGGAAGCCCAGGACTTCATCGGCTCCGTGCTCGGCGCCATGACCGACGTGCTGGTTGCCTGCGATACGGAAGGCCGGATCCAGCAGGTCAATCCGGCGCTCGAAGCCATTGTCGGCAAGAAGGAGCGGACCCTAATCGGCCGCCCGATCGCCGAGCTGTTTCAGGAAAAATCGCAAGGCGCGGTCACCGGCTTTCTGCAGGCTCTAAGCACCGGAGGAAAGGTGTCCCAGCGCGACATCTCGCTTGCCGCGACCGACAGCCAGAACGCCCTGATCTCGACCATCTGTACTGCCCGCCACGACCACCGCGGTCGTCTGGTCGGAATGGTGCTGGTCGGTCGGCCCGTCGGCGAGTTGAAACGGGCCTATCGCGATCTCGACGCCGCTCAGGAAAAGCTCACCCGGACCCAGCAGCAACTGTTTGTCTCGGAAAAGATGGCCGCCCTCGGTCGCCTCGTCGCCGGCGTCGCCCATGAACTCAACAACCCGATCAGTTTCGTGTTCGGCAACATGTATGCGCTGAAGCGCTACGGCGCGGCGATCACCCGCTATCTGACCGCCTGCGACGAGGAAAAGACCCGCGATGAAATGAAAGCCCTGCGCAAGGACCTCAAGATCGACCAGGTCCTGCGCGACATCGGCCCGCTGGTCGACGGCACGCTCGAAGGCGCGGAGCGGGTGCGCGACATCGTCCAGGAACTGCGCCGCTTCTCCTCCAACCAGCAGGAACAGCCGGAAGAGTTCAACGTGGTCCGGCTGATCCGCACCGCGGCCGATTGGGTGATCAAGGCGCAGCGGGTGAAGACGGAGTTGCGGCTGGAGCTGCCCGATCGTCTCGACATGACCGGGCGCAAGGGGCAGATGCACCAGATCGTCGTCAACCTGGTCCAAAACGCGGCCGATGTGCTCGACGGCCGGGCGGACGGGGAAATCGTTATATCCGGCGAACGCCAGGGCGACGACATTGTCATTCGGGTCGCCGACAACGGCACCGGCATCGCCGATGCCCACCGCGACAAGATTTTCGAACCGTTCTTCACCACCAAGCCGATCGGCTCCGGCACCGGGCTCGGGCTCTATGTCAGCTACAACATGGCGGCCAAACAAGGCGGCCATCTCTCCTTCGAGAACCGTCCGGACGGCGGAGCCGAATTCATCTTGAAGGTCCCCGTGGATGTCCGCAATGAAACCTGACGGCAAAAAGCCGGTCCGCCTGTTCTGGCTTCAGTCGGGCGGCTGCGGCGGCTGTTCGCTGTCCCTGCTCGGCGCGGAAGCGCCCGATCTGGTGACGGTGCTGGAAGCCGCCAACATCGAGGTGCTGTGGCATCCCTCGCTCAGCGTTTCCAGCGGCGCGCAGGTTATCGACCTGATGGAGCGCATCTCCGACGGGTCCGAGCCGCTCGATATCCTGTGCCTGGAAGGGTCGGTCATGCGCGGTCCGAACGGCACCGGGAAGTTCCACATCATGGCGGGAACCGATCGTCCGGTGATGGACTGGGTCGCAGCACTTGCGAAGAAGGCCCGCTATGTGATCGCCGTCGGAAGCTGTGCGGCCTTCGGCGGCATCACGGCGGCTGGCTCTAACGAAGTCGAAGCCTGCGGCCTTTCTTATGACGGACGCAAACCGGGCGGACTGCTTGGAGCCGACTTCCGTTCCGCGGCCGGATTGCCGGTGATCAATGTCGCCGGCTGCCCGATCCATCCCGGCTGGCTGACGGAAACTCTTCACCAGATCTCATCAGGTCGCTTCACGACGCGCGATATCGACGAATGGGAACGGCCGCTGTCCTACACCATGCATCTGGTCCACCACGGTTGCGCCCGCAATGAATTTTATGAGTTCAAGGCGAGCGCCGAACGCCTGTGCGATCTCGGCTGCATGATGGAAAACCTCGGCTGCAAGGGCACCCAGGCCCGCGCCGACTGCAACATGCGTGCCTGGAACGGCGCCGGGTCGTGCCTCGACGGCAATTACCCCTGCATCAACTGCACCGCCCCCGGTTTCGAGGAACCGGGCCACGGCTTTACCGAGACACCGAAGATTTCCGGCATTCCGGTTGGCCTTCCGACGGATATGCCCAAGGCCTGGTTCGTGGCGCTCGCCTCCCTGTCCAAGGCGGCGACGCCGAAGCGACTGAAGGAAAACGCCGTCGCCGACCATTTCCGCCAGCCCCCTGTTGACAAGCAAAAGAAAAGGTAACGACCTTGGGAAGTAGGGGTTCATGAGCCGCCTGATTGTTGGACCGTTCAATCGCGTGGAAGGCGACTTGGAAGTCAAGCTCGACATCCAGGACGGGGCCGTCCGTCAGGCGCAGGTGGTCTCGCCGCTGTACCGGGGCTTTGAACGGATTCTGGCCGGCAAGGCCCCGTTCGATGCCCTTGTCTATGCGCCCCGCATCTGCGGCATCTGCTCCGTGTCGCAATCCGTCGCGGCCGCAAAGGCCCTGTCGGCGGCCATGGGGCTTTCCATGCCGGCGAATGGCGAACGTGCGGTCAACCTGATCCACGCGACGGAAAACGTCGCCGACCACCTGACCCATTTCTACCTGTTCTTCATGCCGGACTTCGCCCGCGAGGTGTACCAATCGGAAAACTGGTACGAAGACGCCCGCGACCGGTTTACCGCGATCAAGGGAACCGCGGCGCAGGACATGCTGCCCGCCCGCGCGCAGTTCATGCATGTCCTCGGCCTGCTCGCCGGCAAGTGGCCGCACACGCTCACGGTCCAGCCCGGCGGCTCGACCCGCTCCGCCGCGGCGGGAGAAGTTGCGCGCCTCGCCGCGATCCTCGCCGCTTTCCGACGTTTCCTGGAACGCCACCTTTATGGCGACAAGCTGGAACGCATCGCCGGACTGTCCTCGGCGGACGAGCTTTCCGCCTGGGCGGATGAAAGATCGGCCACAAGCAGCGACTTCCGCCGTTTCCTGCATTATGCGCAGGCGCTGGACCTGGCCGCCCTCGGCCCCTCCACCGGCCGATACATGAGCTTCGGCGCCTATGGCACGGAAGGCGCGCCGCTGTTCGGCCGCGGTCTTTACGTCAACGGCGCTCCGGGCAAGCTCGATCCGAAGCAGATCACCGAAGACCTGAGCCACGCCTGGTACGCCGCTTCGAGCGGGCCGCAAGCGCCGTTCGAAGGCGCGACCCAGCCGGATGCGGAGAGAAGCGAGGCCTACAGCTGGTGCAAGGCACCCCGCCTTGGCGGCGAGGTGGTCGAAACTGGCGCGCTGGCGCGCCAGCTCGTCCACGGTCATCCCCTGATCCGCGATCTCGTCACGGCTTCGGGCGGCAACGTCTACACCCGTGTTGTGGCCCGTGTACTGGAGATCGCCCTGGTCGTGATCGCCATGGAACAATGGGCCAATGAACTGGTGCCGGGAGAACCCTTCATCGCGCACGGACAGCTGCCGGAAACCGGTGAAGGCGTCGGCCTGACGGAGGCGGCACGGGGATCGCTCGGCCACTGGCTCCGGATCGAGAAAGGCCGGATCGCCAATTACCAGATCATCGCCCCGACAACGTGGAACTTCTCCCCCCGCGATGAAAACGGCGTCCCCGGAGCGCTGGAACAGGCGCTCGCCGGCGCACCGGTGCGTGCGGGAGAGACCGAGCCGGTCGCGGTCCAGCACATCGTCCGCTCCTTCGATCCCTGCCTCGTCTGCACGGTGCATTGAGGCCGTCATGGGATCCGAGGCGGCAGATCGAACCGGCCGGCGCATCAGGATAAGGGGACTGGTGCAGGGCGTCGGCTTCCGGCCCCATGTCTGGCGCCTTGCCAAAGACCATGGCATTGCCGGCTCCGTCCGCAACGACGGCGAAGGGGTCGAGATCGATGCCTGGGCGGAGGCGGACCGGCTCGACCGGTTTCTTGCCGCCCTCCGCTCAGAAGCGCCGCCGCTTGCCCGCATCGACAGCGTCTCCTTCACGGACCTCTCAAGCCCATACCCCGGCACGGCCTTTGAGATCGTCAAGAGCATCGGCGGAACCATCTCGACGGGGATCGTTCCCGACGCGGCCACCTGTCCGGCCTGCCTTGCCGATATCCGCGATCCCGACAATCGGCGTTACGGCTACGCCTTCACCAATTGCACCCATTGCGGACCGCGGCTCTCGATCGTACGCGCCATTCCCTATGACCGGGACAACACCTCCATGGACGCGTTTCCCATGTGCGAGGCCTGTGGTTCAGAATACGAAGACCCCGGCGACCGGCGTTTCCATGCCCAGCCGAATGCCTGTCCGGTCTGCGGTCCGAGGCTTTGGTTCGAGGACAAGACCGGCGTGGTCGATTGCGCCGATCCCCTTACGGAAGCAGCCCGCCGGATCGGTCAGGGACAGATTGCGGCAATCAAGGGCCTCGGCGGATTTCACCTAGCCTGCGACGCAAGAAACGCGACTGCCGTTGCCGAGTTGCGCCGGCGCAAGCGGCGCCCGATCAAACCGCTGGCCCTGATGGCGGCGGACCTGACAGAGATCCGGACATATTGCCGGGTGACAGAAGACGAAGAAGCGCAGCTCATGAGCGCCGCCGCGCCGATCGTACTGCTTGAGGTTCAAGGAGAACCGCTCGACCCCTCCCTCGCCCCCGGCCAGGACCGGCTCGGCTTCATGCTACCCTATACGCCCTTGCATCACGACCTGTTTGCTGCCGCCGACGGACCGTTGGTGTTCACCTCCGGCAATCTTTCCGACGAGCCCCAGGCAATCGGCAACTACGATGCCCGGACCCGGCTCGCCGACATTGCCGACCTCTGGCTGATGCATGACCGGGAGATCGTGAACCGGCTGGACGATTCCGTGGTGCGGGTCGATGCACCCGGTCCGCAAATCCTGCGCCGCGCGCGCGGATTTGCCCCTGCTCCACTTGTGCTCCCCGACCCATTCCGGGATGCACCGCCGGTGCTTGCCATGGGCGGCGAGTTGAAATCCACTTTCTGCCTGTTTAAGGACGGTCAGGCGATCCTATCCCAGCACCTCGGCGATCTGGAAGAAGCCGCTACTCACATGGAATACCGCCGGACACTGGAGCTCTACCGGCAGATGTTCCGGCACGACCCGAAGGTGATCGCTGTCGACTGCCATCCGGATTACCTGTCGACCCAGTGGGGCGAGGCGTTAGCCCATGAAACCGGCGCCCGTATCGTCCCCGTCCAGCACCATCACGCGCATCTGGCCGCCTGTCTCGCCGACAACGGCATCCCGCCGGGCGACGACCTGTCCCTCGGCCTCATACTGGACGGTCTTGGCCTTGGCAGCGACGGCACCATCTGGGGCGGAGAAATCCTGCTCGGCGGCTATAGGGGCTTTGAGCGCAAGGGCCACTTCCTGCCCGTGGCCCTGCCCGGAGGAGCCAAGGCCATCAAGGAGCCGTGGCGGAACCTGGTCGCCCATCTCACCACCGCCTTCGGACCGGAGTATCTGTCAGTGGTCACGAACGGCCAATTGGCCGATGCGTTGCGGGCAAAGCAACTGCCGGTCCTCGACAAGATGATCGCTTCCGGCCTCAATGCGCCGCAGTCTTCTTCCGCCGGCCGCCTGTTCGACGCCGTCGCAGCAAGCCTCGGCATCTGCTTCGACCGGCAGGAGTTTGAAGGCCACGCCGGCACGGTCCTGGAATGCCTCGCCCGGCCGCACCTCGGAAGCGAAACGCCCTATCCGATTGCTGTCGAGCCCGGAGAGCAGACGTCACTATCTTGGCAGCCGCTGTGGCGGAACCTCCTTGCCGACCTCGCGTCCGGCACGGACATCGGCCGCATCGCAGCCCGGTTTCATCTGGCCCTGATCCACGGCCTGACGGAGGCCGTTGCATCGATCGGCGCCACTTGCGGAGTCGAACGGATCGTCCTCTCCGGCGGTGTGCTGCAGAACCGGATCCTGCATGAAGGACTGACGGATCAGCTCAAGTGCAAGGGGCTCGATGTCCTGTCGCACCGCCACGTCCCCGCAAACGACGGCGGCCTGGCACTGGGCCAGGCCGTTATCGGGGCTTTAAGCGGAGAGTAAGACGGTATCACCGCCCTGGTCCCCTCTCCCATTGGAGAGGGTTAGGGTGAGGGGATACGGCGTCTGTGGGATACGGAGAATTTGACACCCCTCACCCGGAGCTTCGCTCCGACCTCTCCCAATGGGAGAGGTTAAAAGTGCCCGACTCGCCGACTATCACCCCGTTTAATCAATTCCTCGGCAACAGGAACCCGTCGAACAGGGCGGCAAGGTCCTGGTAGCCGTCGAGCGGCAGGACGTGGGAGATGTACTGGTCCGGACGGACGACGACGATACAGCCCTTGTCCCGGTCGATGCCGCGCATGTCGAAAATGTCGTTGCCGCTCTTTACGTCGGCGCAGAACATCTTCTCGCGGTCGGTCAGCTGGTACTTGCCCTTCTTCGGCAGGAGCATTGACGGCATGGCTTCCAGTTCCAGATCGCGGAAGTACTGCTGGAACACGGCGCGGACATCGATCGCGCTGTCGGGGTCGGCTCCCTTGGCGGTGTATTTGACCACCGGCGAGTCCGGGGACTGTTCCAGGAAGTCGCACAAAGCGCGGATTTTCGAAGACGCACCGGTCGGATCTTCCTTGTTGCCGAAGGCGAAGATGCGCCAGCGGCCGTCGGCCTCCACCGTATGGCCCAGGTGCATCGGCTTGGCATCGCCGAGCCGGATTACCGGGGCGGAATGGAACCGCGAGCCGATCGTGAACCCTGTGGCCAGGTCCTGGTGCGTGGATTCACCCGTCAGCACAGACGGTGTGTAGACGGTCGCGACGCCAGCCGTATAGCGGCCGATCTGCTGGAAATGCTTCCGCACTTCCTCCGGCTCGATCCCGTCCGGGTTTTCCGCGGACTTGATCGGCGTGCTCAGCACCCTTGCCCAGGCGCTGTCGAAGTCGATCAGGTCCTGTGCGATCGCCTTGCGCTCGGCCGAGTAGGTGTGCAGCAATTCGGGTCCGGAGCGACCCTGAAGCACATAGGCGAGTTTCCAGCCGAGATTGAACGTATCCTGCATGGAGACGTTCATGCCCTGGCCCATCTTCGGGCTGTGTGTGTGGCAGGCGTCGCCGGCGATGAACACATGCGGCAGGCGGTTGGCGACATCCTCAGCCGGTACGTCGTCGAACTTGTCGCAGATGCGGTGACCGATTTCATAGACCGACCACCAGGCGGCCTCCTTCACGTCGAGCGTATAAGGGCTCATGATCCGGTTGGCGGCATCGATAAGATAGTCGAGGGTGATGTTCTTGTTCGCGACGCGTTCATCCTCGGCGAGCTTGTCGAGCTCCACATAGACGCGGAACAGGTAACCGCCCTCGCGCGGAATGATCAGGAGGCTGCCCTCATCGGCCGATTGGACCACCGACTTCATGCGAATGTCCGGATAGTCGGTCTCGGCGAGAATATCCATCACGCCCCAGGCCTGGTGGGCCGCTTCGCCCTTGAGCGAGCGCCCCATCGCGGTCCGAACGGCGCTGCGCGCGCCATCGCAGCCGACCACGTATTTGGCTTTCACCGTTTCGATCTCGCCCTTATGGGCCTCATCCACCCGTTCCAGGGTCACGGTAACCGGATAGGCATCGTTGGAGCCGCCATTAACGACCTTCACATCCGTCACCTTGCGCGAATAGTTCGGCACCAGGCGGTTCGGCGAATTGAGCATCACGTCCAGATAATTGTCATGAACCCGTGCCTGGTTCAGCACCACATGCGGGAATTCCGACAATCCGTCTTCGACATCCTGAATGCGGTCCCCGCGGGTGACCTTCGTGCGGTCCGCCTCGTCCGGCTTCCAGAAGGTGACCTCGGAAATCCAGCAGGCTTCCTTGGCGACCTTTTCGGCAAAATTGAAAGCCTGGAACATTTCCATCGTCCGGCACCCGATCCCGTCCGCCTGGCCATGGGTCAGCGGACCTGCTTTCGGCTCCACGATCCGGGTCTTGATATCCGGAAACTTGGAGAGCTGGGCGGCGAGCGCCAGACCGGCCGGTCCGCAGCCGGCGATCAGCACATCGACTTCGTCCGGAAGCGTGTCCGTGTTCGCCAGGTAGGCCGCATCTTCGGTCTGCTTCAAGACTTCCGGATCGCCGGTGGTGAAACCGTTGAGGTGAAATTGCATGGGCGTTTCCTCCAAATTTCTCGGGCGCAGCAGCGACCGTCCGTTGCCGTGCTTGACTTTGTTTCAGCCTTGCTCAAACAAAACCTTTCCTGCGGATTATTTAATCCGTATACTGATGATCAGCATGCTTACTATTATCGGCTTGTCAATTCGTCAAGCCGCTTTTTGGAGACAGCCGTGCAACAGATCGAGGAAATGCCGGGACATCTGATCCGCCGGCTGCAACAGATTTCGGTGGCGATCTTTCATGCGGAAGTCGGCGCGGCCGGGTTCGATCTGACCTCCGTCCAGTATGCGGCCCTGTCCAAGGTCAATACCCATCCCGGCATCGACCAGGCGACGCTTGCCGGCCTGATCGCCTACGACCGCACCACCATCACCGGCGTGGTCGACCGGCTGGTGCAGAAGGGCTTTCTCTCCCGCGAGGTCAGCGAGACCGACCGCCGCGCCCGCGTGCTCCATATTACCGACGCGGGATTAGCCGCCCTTCAGAAGATCCAGCCGGCCGTTCTGGAAACCCAGAAGATCATGCTGAGCGGCCTGAGCGAACCCGAGCAGGAGGAATTCATGCGTCTCCTTGAGAAGGCGACCTCCGCCCTCAACGACCTCAGCCGCGCGCCCCTGAAAGCGGCGAAATAAGACCACGATAAATAAGATACGGCCTCACAATTCGGACGGATCGGCCCACGGTCGCACATTCCGCCTATCGGCGCCGTAGCGTCCCTGCAAAGGATCCTGGATCACAGTTGCTGTCCGCCACCGGCGGAGACGGGCGAAGTCGTGAAAAAAGTTGGAGAGCAAACTAATTAGGTGACTGCGCCAAAATCATATGCCATATAGTTTGAAATCAAACCATAATCGACAGGACCTCAGGCAAGTGGGGTTTTCAGGCACATGACTGGATCGCGACCGCTGACGACGTCGTCTGAGACGCTCCCGATAAAGGTCCGTCCGAGCAAATCGGACCGAACGCCGCCGAGTTTCATGACCAGATCATTCCGCCCGACCCCATGGCAACCCGGATGATATTCCAGACCCATCCTCTATCGTTCTTCCGGCCGGAACAGCTTACAACCGACGCAATACCGATGGTCGATGGAGGAATGAGCCCATGAACGAGACAAAGGAACCCACCGACGCAGCTCAGTCGGAACGCGACGGAAAAATCCGTCTGGGCCCACTGGAAAACTTCATCGGGTTCAACCTGCGCCTGGCGCAGGACGCATCGTTCCAAACCTATGCCCAGCGTGTCGGCAAGCCGCATCTGGGGCCGGGCCGTTTCGCCGCCATGATGCTGATTCACGAAAATCCCGGCATCACCCAGATGGAACTGAGCCGGGCGATCGCGCGCGACAAGTCGTCGGTGACCCCCCTGGTCCAGACCCTGCTGCGCGAAGGCCTGATTACCCGCACGCCGTCGAAGACCGACCGGCGCCGGGCGCACCTGCGGCTCACGCAAGCGGGCGAAGAGGTGCTTGGTTCGCTCCTGGCCCACGCCGAGGAACATGATCGGAAGCTTGATGCCATCGTCGGCGACCGCAAGGCCGAGCTTCTCGATCTGCTCAGGAAAATCATCAAAAACCTGACCTGAGGCGTGTTCCAAGCACGCCACCGGGCAACAACAAAACCACCAAGGAGGTTTTCATGAAAATCGACATGCTCATCAACGGAGAGCCGGTTGGCGCAACCGGCGGAGCGACCTTCACCCGGAACGATCCGGTGACCGGCGCACCCGCCACCACCGCTCCGGCAGCCACCGTCGCCGATGCCATCGCCGCGGTCGACGCGGCTGCGGCTGCCTTCCCGGCCTGGTCCAAAATCGGCCCGAACGAGCGTCGCACCCTGCTCCTGAAAGCCTCCGAAGTGCTGGCTGCAAAAAAGGACGAGTTCATGCGGCTCGTCGTGGAGGAAACCGGGTCGACCGCGATCTGGGGCGGGTTCAATGTCATGCTCGCCAGCCAGATGCTGCGCGAGGCGGCATCCATGACGACCCAGGTCAGCGGTGAGGTTATCCCGTCCGACAAGCCCGGCTCGCTCGCCATGGGCATCCGCCAGCCGGCCGGTGTCGTTCTCGGCATGGCACCGTGGAACGCACCTGTCATTCTCGGCACCCGGGCGATCGCCATGCCGCTTGCCTGCGGCAACACCGTCGTTCTGAAGGCCTCCGAGCTCTGCCCGGGCCTCCACCGCCTGATCGGCGAGTGCATGAACGAGGCCGGCCTGCCCAAGGGCGTGGTCAATGTCGTCACCAATGCCCCGGAAGACGCGCCGCAGATCGTGGAAGCGCTCATCGCCCATCCGGCCGTCAAGCGCGTCAACTTCACCGGCTCCACCCGCGTCGGCAGGATCATCGGCGAATTGGCAGGACGTCACCTGAAGCCGGCCCTACTGGAACTGGGCGGCAAGAACCCGATGCTGGTCCTGGACGATGCGGACATCGACGCCGCAGTCAATGCCGCCGCCTTCGGCTGCTACATGAACCAGGGCCAGATCTGCATGTCCACCGAGCGGATCATCGTCGATGAGAAGGTCGCCGACGAATTCGTTCAGAAGCTGGCCGCCAAGGCCTCCGGTCTGCCGGCCGGCAACCCGCGCGAACATGTGGTGCTGGGCTCCCTGATTGACCTGGCGCCGGCCGAACGCATGGACGCCTTCCTGGAAGACGCCAAGGCCAAGGGCGCCAAGGTTCTGGCCGGCGGCGGCCGTGACGGCACCATCGTTCAGGCGACCGTCGTCGACAATGTCTCCAGCGACATGCGCATCTACAACGAAGAATCCTTCGGTCCGGTCAAGCCGATCATCCGCGTGAAGTCGACCGAGGAAGCCATCGCCGTTGCCAACGACACCGAATACGGCCTGTCGGCCGCGGTCTTCGGCAAGGACATCATGCGCGCGATGGAGGTCGCCAAGCAGATCCATTCCGGCATCTGCCACATCAACGGCCCGACGGTGGCCGACGAGGCCCAGATGCCGTTCGGCGGTGTCGGCGCGTCCGGCTACGGCCGGTTCGGCGGCAAGGCCGCGATCGACCAGTTTACCGACCTGCGCTGGATCACCATCGAGGATCCGCATCAGCACTACCCGTTCTGATCGAGGCCAAAAAGAATGAGCTGCGGGCCGGTGCCTAACCGGGCACCGGCCCGCTTCCTTTTGACAATCGGCCGTTTTCACAACCGCCCGGATTGACCGGACGATCCATTCAGGTTGATCTTGCGGCATGAAAATGCCCAACCGAGTCCGTCTGCGTCACATCCGCTGCTTCCTGAGCGTGGCCGAACACGGCTCTGTGACCAAGGCCGCCGCCGCACTCAACACGGTGCAGCCGGCCTTGTCGCGCACCTTGCGCGAGTTGGAGGCCGAGCTGGGCCAGCCCCTGTTCGAACGCACCGCCAAGGGTCTGGTCCCGACCCAGGCCGGAGAAACCCTGCGCCGCCACGCGCTCACCGGCATGTCCCAGATCGAGCGAGGCATTCAGCTGGCGAGCGGTTACGAGCAACAGCACACGGTTTCCGTCGGGATGCTGCCGAACGTGGCGCGAACCCTCGTCCCCAAGGCCGTTTCCAGGTTCAAGGAAATCGCGCCGGGTATCGATGTCCGGCTCTACTGGGCAAATGTTGCGGAGATCGTCGACCGGCTGCGCCAGGGTGATATCGATTGCATGGTCGGCCGCCTGCCCTCGCTGGAACACATGGCCGGCGTCAGTTTTGAACACCTCTACTCCGAAGCACTGGTCTTCGTCGCCCGAAGAGGACATCCGCTTGCCGAGATCCCCAATCTGACCCTGGATGATATCGACCGGGAACTGGTGATCGTGCCCCAACCGAACACCATCATTCGACGGGAACTCAGCAAGTTCACGATCGGCAGGGGCATGGCCGAATTCTCCAACAAGATCGAGACGGTGTCGTTCGAATTCACCAGAGCCTTTCTCGCGGCTCAGGATGCGGTCGCCTGCATGCCGCTGGGGGCAATCCGACAGGAGCTTGCCAATGGCCAGTTCGTCGTCCTCGACATTCACGGTGAGGAACTGATCGGGTCCGTCGGCTTGTCCTTCATGACCGGGCGCGACCTTTCTCCGGCAGCCGCACAACTGGTGGATATCCTGCGCGAGGAAGCCCGCGCCTATGCCTGAGCACGATTCAAGGCATAACATTTTTGTTATATTACGGACGAGAACTCTATTATCATAAGCAGGAATCAGCGGTTAGGTTGATCGCAAAGGCTCACAGCAGCCTGTGGGAGGACAAGCGGTATAACAGGCCCATCCGGCACGCATGTGTCTGGATTGTTTTGGTCCGGCTGGTTTTCTTCCCTTTTCATACTGTGGCATGGCCGCCGGTGCATGCCTTGATACCAGGAGGGGTCATGCGGAAGACCAAGAACATTTTGTTCATCATGTTCGACCAGCTGCGCTGGGATTATCTGAGTTGTTATGGTCATCCGCATCTGAAAACGCCGAATATCGACCGGCTGGCGCAAAAAGGCGTGCGGTTCGACCGAGCCTATGTTCAGTCGCCGCTGTGTGGTCCCTCGCGCATGTCCACCTATACCGGCCGCTACGTGCACAGCCATGGCGCGTCCTGGAACATGGTGCCGTTGAAAGTCGGCGAGCGGACCATGGGCGACTATCTGCGCGACAACGGCATGGGCTGCTGGCTGGTCGGCAAGACCCATATGGCTGCGGATGCGGAAGGCATGCGCCGTCTCGGCCTGGAACCCGACAGCGCTATCGGCGCCCGCGTCGCCGAATGCGGCTTCGACATCTACGAGCGGGACGACGGTATGCGCCCCGAGGGCCCGGACGGCCTCTACGATCCCGGCGGTGCACTCAAATACAACGAGTATCTCCGCTCGAAAGGCTATGACAGCGACAATCCCTGGCACGACTATGCCAATTCCGGGATTGATGACGACGGCAACGTCCTGTCGGGATGGTTCTTGAAGAATTCCGACGAACCGGCCAACATTGCAGAACAGGACAGCGAGACGCCCTATCTGACCCGGCGCGCCATGGAATTCATCGAATCCCGGGACGATCAGCCGTGGTGCTGCCACCTGTCCTATATCAAGCCGCACTGGCCCTATATCGTGCCGGCGCCCTACCACGACATGTACGGCCCGGAAGATTTCCTTCCCGCTGTGCGGAGCCAGGAAGAATTCGACAACGCCCATCCGGTCTTCAAGGGCTTCATGATGGCCCCGGTCGGCCGGGCGTTCGCGCGCGACGACATTCGAGACAAGGTGCTCAAGGCCTATATGGGCCTGATCAAGCAATGCGACGATCAGATGGGCGTGCTTTTCGACTGGCTGGAAAAGACCGGTCGGATGGACGACACGATGATTGTTGTGACCTCCGATCACGGCGATTTCCTCGGCGATCACTGGCTCGGCGAGAAGACCTTCTTCCAGGACGCCTCCACGAAGGTGCCGATGATCATTTACGATCCGTCTGCCGAGGCGGATGCCACCCGCGGCACGGTGTGCGACGACCTTATCGAATGCATCGACTTGCTGCCCACCTTTCTGGAGGCCGCGGGCGGCGATGTCGCCGCCGTCGACCACATCCTGGAAGGCAAGTCCCTGATGCCAATCCTGCACGGCACGCAGGAAGGGCCGCTCCGGGATCACGTCATCTGCGAATACGACTATTCCGCAAGCCCGCTCGCCGGAAGGCTCGGCCTCGACCCCGCGGAGGCGCGCATGTTCATGATCGCGAATGAGAACTGGAAACTGATCCATTTTGACGGTGGCTTCCGGCCGATGCTGTTCGATCTGAAGAACGACCCCGGTGAATTGGTCGACCTTGGAGAAAGCGAACAGCTGCAGCCGGTCATCGACGAGCTTTACGAAAAGCTGTTTGCCTGGGCACGGCGACCGTCCCAGCGTACCACCATGTCCAAAAGCCAGTTCATCGGCGCGCGGGACAAGGGCTCCGCCAAGGGTGTCCTCATCGGCATCGTCGATGAAGGGGATGTACCGCCGCCCATATCGGCTAATTACGTGGGACGGAAAGCGGAAAACCGCAGGGAGCGGCACGAACAAGCCGGCGAATAAACGCCGGCATCAGCCAAAAAACAAGTAAAGTTCATCATTGGGAGGAAAACATGATGACATTGACGAGACGGACATTCGCAGCGCTGTCCTGCGCCGCCATGATTGCGCTCGGTTCCGGATCGGCCTTCGCCCAGGCCAACCTGACCGCCGAAACCTCGAGCCCGGGGAACTCCCCGCATCTTTCGATCCTGCACCTGGCCGACGTACTCGGCCGTGATGGCATCGCCAGCCTGCAGGTCCAGGAAGGCCAGACGCTTACCAACTCGGTCCAGAACGTGGCCGAGGGCAAGACCGATATCGCGGCCATGCCGCTCGTGCTGCATTTCCTTCTGGAAAAGGGCCGTGGCCCCTACTCCAAGCAGGGCGAAAATGGCGCCAAGTTCGCCGCCAATCTTCGCGCACTCTATCCCTATAACGCCGGTGCCTACGGCCTGTTTGCCCATACCAGCACGAATATCGACAAATGGTCCGACCTGAAGAACAAGACAGTGTTCAACGGTCCGCCGCGCGGCGCAGCGCTCGTCAACGCCCGCCAGGCGATCCAGATGGCCGCCGGTTACAAGGACGGCGAGGACTACAAGGGAATGCAGGCCAACTGGGGACAGCTTGCCAACATCCTGGTTGACGGATCGGCAGATGCCTTCGTCGTACCACTGACCTTCCCGTCGGAACGCGTCACCGTTGCCCTGTCCGCCGGCAATGTGAACATCGTGTCCACGCCAAAGGAGATTTTCGAAGGCGAAGCCTTCCAGAGATTGCTCAAGGCGCCCGGAAACGTGCCGATCGTCGTGAAGTGGGAGGACATGGGCTACGGCGACGATCAGGGCGTGACCCTGATTTCCGAGGACGGCACCTTCCGCGGTATGGGAACCGCGTTCGCCGACGTCGTCAACAAGGACATGAGCAACGAGATGGCCAAGGCGATCACCGCTTCGTACATCAAGTCGATGGAAGAACTGAAGGCCAAGGCACCCTACGCGAAGAACATCAATGTCGGTGTCCTCGATGCAAGAAACTCCGGTTTCTGCGGCGCCCTGTCGCTGAAGTACCATCCCGGCGCCGTCGAGGCCTGGGAAGAGGCCGGGTACACAATTCCCGACTGCGCGAAATAACGACGACCATCGACGGCGGGGGAGAATAGTCCCGCCCGTTTTCGCAGTTGACTTTCAAGGGTGGGAGCGCCGGATGACCGGCGGTCCCACCCGGTACGCATCGCCTCTTCAAACGCTGGCGGATGGCGGCGGGACCCGGACATGAACGCTGAAACCGAACAATCGCAACCAAAATCTGGCAGACCCGATCGGTGGGCGGCCGCCCTCGGATTGGTGCTGGTCGTCATCGGTCTGTTGAACACGATCCCGTCCATTCCCGGGCTGGATGCGTTCTTCCAGAACCTGACGGACAATCCGAATTTCGCGATCCGCAAGTACCCTTACGAGTTCCTCTATCCGCTCGCCTTCGTCATCATGATGACGGTGGTCGCGCTGAAGCATTCCTTCTACCGCAGCGCCATCAACCGCAGCCCGCTTTACAAGACCCTGTCGCTCGCGATGGACATTGCCCTGGTGGCCACCGCCATAATCATTGCCCTGTCCTATCTGATCGAAATCGATTCCGTCTGCCTGGTCGACCAGTTCACCGGCGAGCGCGCCCGGCTGATCGCCAAAGCATTGCAGGAAGAAAAGGAATTTGCCGAACTCTACGGCCTGCCCGTTCCGACCAGCGTCGACGATCCCGCCTGCATCAACAATCTCGGCATCTGGATCTTTGCCGTCGTCGGCGGCGCGATCACGGTGTTTCTGGCCTACAACGTCCGTGTCTGGGGTTTCCCGCTGGTCGCCGTCGCGATCGCGATTGCCGCCTATACCATGATCACGATCCTGATCTGGTACGTGTTCGGCGCCGACGACATGAACAAGTACCTGATCACCAAACTGGGCGGCGAACCCAGATTGTTGATGGATGGGCGACCCAATGTCGAGGACATTCTGGTCAACAATGCCCAAGGCCTGCTCGGCCGGTTCATGGGCATCCTGCTGAACACCGTCTTCCCCTATATCGTGCTCGGTTCCCTGTTCGGGATTTCAGCCGGCGGGCAGTCCCTGATCAAGATCGCCTTCCTGTGCACACGGCGACTGCGCGGCGGGCCGGCCCATGCGGCCATCGTCTCCTCGGCCATGTTCGGCACCATCTCCGGCGGACCGGTCGTCAACGTGCTGTCCACCGGCGTCCTGACCATTCCGATGATGCTGAAGCGCGGATTTTCCAAGGTCTTCGCCGGTGGTGTCGAGGCCGCCGCCTCCAGCGGCGGACAGATCATGCCGCCGGTGATGGGGGTCGCGGCCTTCGTGCTCTCCGCAATGACGGTCGTGCCTTATCGGGAAGTGATCATCGCCGCGGTCATCCCCGCGCTCGCCTATTTCGGCTGCCTGTTTCTGTCCGTCATCTTCCAGGCGCGCAAGCAGGGGATTCAGGCCGTCGGCGAACTGACCCAGGACATGAAGCTGACCCGCGAGGACTGGCTGCACCTGACGATGATCGTAGCGCCGATCCTTCTGATCCTGTTTCTGCTGGTCACGCCGAAGGAAGCGATCGGCTGCGGCCCGATTGCATCGCTCGTCGGCATCGACACGATCGTCCAGAACGGCACCTGCCGGGCGACCCACCTGCCGTGGCTGTTCCTGCTCGTCCAGAATTCCGCCGGCGACGCGGGCTCCGCGGGCTGGTGGGCAACAGCACTGCTCGCTGTCCTGTTCTTCCTCGACAAGGACATCCGCAAACAGCCGTCCAAACTGCTCAAGGCCTTTTCCGATGCCGGCATTCTGATCAGCACGCTCTACCTGATGTTCCTGGCGGTCTCGGTGATCGACTTCTGCCTGAACTTCACCGGCCTGTCCGGCTTCATCGCCCGCGACATGCTCAACGTGCTGCGCGACTTCGGCACAGAACTCCAGTCCGGCGGTATATTCCTGTTCCTGGCGCTGGCGGTGACCATGTTACTGGCGATCCTGCTCGGCATGGGCATGCCGACGGTGCCCGCCTATATCAACGTGGCACTGCTGATGGGACCGATGATCATCGGCCTGGGAATTGCTACCTTCACCGCGCACATGTTCATTTTCTTCTTCGCGGTGGCCTCGGCAATCACGCCCCCCGTGGCGGTGGCGGCCTTCGCCGCCGCCTCGATCACGCGGGCGGATCCCATGACGACGGGATTCTCGGCGGTGCGCTCCGGCATCGTGATGTTCGTGCTACCGTTCGTCTTCGCCTTTTATCCGGAGCTGCTGCTGATCGACGCCGCCAAGCTCGACCCGGGCGCAACGGCGGGCAGCGCAGAGTTCATTGCCGGCTACACTTCGGGGATCAACTGGGGTGATCTGGCCTACGTGCTCGCTCGGCTGGCTGTCGCGCTCTATTTCCTCTCAAGCGCCCTTGCCCGCTTCGATGCCAGAAGGATGGGGGGCGCGGAGGTGGTTCTGCGCTTCGGGCTGGCCGTACTCGTCCTGATGCGCGACCCGATGATCGCGCTGCCGGCCCTGGCCGTCTCCGCTCTCTATCTCGGTTGGCACTGGATATCCGCGCGCTCACAACAAAGGCTGGCGCTGACCGATCAGGCATGAGCGCCTTGTGACGAGCTCAGATCACTTGCTGCCGACGCCGTGGGAATTGTCTGCGGCGCGCATTTCATGGGGCGTTGCAACGCCATCCCGATTGGCGTCCGCAATGGAGAAGGCATAGCTGTAAAGACGCAGGAAACGGATCTTCTTTGCCGTTTTCGAACCGGAACTGGCCATGGCCTGGATGAATGTCCGGAATTCCTCCGGAGTCAGGACTCGATCCTTGTTCGTATCAGCCTTCATGAAAGCGCTGATTTCGGTCTTGGTCGGATTCAGGTCGAGAGCCGCCGCAGAGAGAGGCAGAAATCCACCGACGAGAACAAAGGGTGCCAAACTGAAGAGTGTCCGAGCCCGCATGTATCCAGAGCCTTATTACGCCGGTTAACCGGTTTGCGTGTTGAGAACGCGCGTAAAATACAGACTGTTGTGGCAAATTTCGGGCGCAAATTCGGTATTTTCAGCGCCCGGACAGAGCTGAACGACCGAGTTATCCGATCCGGGCCGCAATGCTCTTGGTCTTGCAGTAGGATTTCAGCCCCTCGATCCCCTTTTCCCGGCCGAAGCCCGACTTCTTGTTGCCGCCGAAGGGCACCTCGATACCGCCGGCAAAATATTCGTTGATGAAAATCTGGCCTGCATCGATCTTGCGGGCGAGCTGATGCGCCTTGGCAAAATCGCGTGTGTAGATACCGGCGACCAGCCCGTACTGGCAGTCATTGGCAAGTGCGAGGGCATGATCGGCATCGTCGGCCACCTGAACGGTCAGGACCGGACCGAAGATTTCCTCCCGGACCACCTCGTCGGTTTGTGCGGCCCTGTCGATGATGGTCGGCTCATAGAACCAGCCCTTGCCCGTTTCCGGATCCGCGGCCACGGCACCGCCGATGGCAATGTCGCCACCGTTCGCGCGAGCGCGATCGACAAAACCGGCGATCTTCTCCAGGTGTGCAGCCGAATTCACCGGCCCCATATCCGGATTGCGCAGGCCATGCCCCAGTTTCAGCGTCTTGGTCCGCTTGACTAGGTCCTCCACGAACTGGTCGTGAATGCCCCGTTCGATCACGAGGCGCGAGCCGGCCGAACAGATCTGGCCGGCATTTTCAAAAATCGCCCCCATGACCCCTTCCAGGGCTTTCTCCCGGTCGCAGTCGTCCAGAACGACCACCGGCGATTTTCCGCCCAGTTCCAGAACGACGTGCGTGATCTCCCGCGCCGCCGCAGTCATCACGGCCTGTCCGGTCACAACGGAGCCGGTGAAGGTGATGTGGTCCACATCCGGATGGCTCGTCAGCGGCGCACCGACCTCCGCCCCCGTCCCGGTCACAACATTGCACACCCCGTCCGGAAGACCGGCCTGAACAAGGATCTCCGCCAGCATAAGGGCGGTAAACGGCGTCTGTTCCGCAGGCTTTGCCACCACCGTACAGCCGGCGGCGAGCGCCGGCGCGAGCCCGCGTGCCGTTGTCGAGATCGGAAAGTTCCATGGAATGATATGCGCCGTCACGCCGACCGGTTCATGGATCGAATAGCCCAGATAGTCGGGAGCGAGAGGGAAGCTGTCCCCCTGAAGCTTATCGCAGGCACCCGCATAATACTCGAAGCAGCGCGCCGCACCGCGCACATCGCCCAGCGCTTCGTTGAGCGGCTTGCCGCTGTCGAGGCTTTCGGCAACGGCCAGCCGGTCCAGGTTTTCAAGGATCAGCCCGGACGCCCGCTGCAGGATCCGCGCACGCTCGACCGGCGCCGTATCCCGCCACACGCTGTCGAAGGCCCGGCGAGCGCTTGCCACGGCCTGATCCACCTCCGCCCTCGTTCCCGCGGCAAACGTGGCAAAGGCCTCCCCCCTTCCGGGATCGAAGCTTTCCATGCTCTGATTATGGGAGGGGCGGCTAAACCCGCCATCGATGAAGTGGCCATCGGGAAGTCCGGCAAGCGTACCGGTCTTGAGGACTTCGGCGGCGAGCGTTTCTGCTGTCGACATGATTACGCCTCCACTTCACTGATCTGATAGGCGGATTTCGCCAGCCATTCCGGATGGATCTCCACGCCCCAGCCGGGCGCGTCGGTGACAGTGACATGACCGTCGACAACCTCGTAAGGGTCGGATGCGAACAGGCCGTACTGCCAGGGATAGTAGTCCCCTTCCTCGATGGAGAACTCCAGATACTTGCCCGGGTTCGGAATGGCGCGCAGCAGATGCATGGTGAACAGCGTCACCAGTGACAGATTGGCCGCATGCGGCGTGCAGGGAATGCCCGCCTCATGAGCCATCTGCGCCACTTTCATCGTGCGCAACATGCCGCCGAGATAACACACGTCCGGCTGGACGATATCGACCACATGGCCATCGATCATCCGTTTCCAGTCGACCAGGGAACAATCCTGTTCGCCGCCGCTCACGTCGATGTCGAGGGCATCGGTCACCTGCTTGGTCTGGTCGTAATGCCAGTAGGGGCACGGCTCCTCGTAATGGGAAATGCCGTTGTCTTCCAGGAACCGGCCAACCTGGATCGCCCTGACCGGCGAATAACAGGAATTCGCGTCGACCAGGAGCTGGGTCTCGTCGGCAAACGCCTTGCGCATGCCCGGGACGATGGCCTCGGTCCGGCCCGGCCACTCGTCCTGATCGTGGCCACATTCGGCACCGATGCGGAATTTGAAGGCCGTGAAGCCGCATGCGTCCTGATGCCTTTTCAGCCGGTCCGCCTCGTCTTCCGGTGTGATATCCCGCTTCATGGACGACCCATAGGCGCGCACCTTGCCCGGCGTACCGCCGAGCAGTTCGCAGACCGGCTTGCCTTCCAGCTTGCCACGCAGGTCGTAAAGCGCGGTATCCAGCCCGCCCATCGCCCGTCGCAGGTAGGATCCGGGGAACTTGTGCTCCTTTTCCGGAATGCTCTCCATCAGGGAGGCGATGTCGAAGGCATCCTGTCCGAGCGCATAGGGCGCGACCTGCCGATGGATCACCTGCGCCGTGATATCGGCGTAGTAAGGCGCCACCTGTCCCCACCCTTGAGCGCCCGTATCCGTGGTCACACGGACAAAGCAGACGAACGGGTCGGTGAAGGTTTCTATCGAACGAATTTTCATGATCGGTCCACGTTTCTGGCCCGCAAATTTCTGCGGCTCGGCAACTCGGGCTTGCAAAATTAGTCAGAATTGGCCCTGTTAGTAGATCCGTTTTGGGGAAACTGTCATACCAATTTGCGAGCCTGCCATGAAACGCCATGCCGGTGCCGTCCTCTCGTCGATCCGGATCGACGACGCCTCCGACCGGCGAAAATCGGTCCAGCTCTATATGGGGCTCAGGGAACTGCTGCTATCAGGAGGCCTCAGCCCCGGCGACCGGATGCCCGCCACGCGAACGCTGGCGCAGGAACTCGGCGTGTCGCGAACGACGGTGATCGACGCCATCGATCGGCTCGTCTCCGAAGGCCTGCTGGAGTCCCGCGTCGGCGCCGGCACCTATGTCAGCCCCGCGCTCGCCGCCCAGCAGAAACTGGCCGCCGCCCCGAGCGGCTCGAAGGGGCAGATTGCCGAACCTCGCCTGTCCCATGCGGCAATCCATGCAGTGCCGGAATTTTCGCCGCGCAGCCGCCTGCCGCACAAGTCGGCGCCCTTCATCACCGCCCTGCCCGCTCTCGACGCCTTTCCCATGGCCCAATGGGCCAAACTTTCCGCCCGCCATTGGCGAAAGGACCGGGATCACGTGACCGGATACGGAGAGGCTTTCGGCTACAGCCGCCTGCGAACCGCGATCGCCCAGCAGCTCAACGCATCCCGCGGCATCAAGTGCGACCCGGACCAGATCTTCATCGTCAATGGCGCCCAGCATGCCTTCTCGCTGATCAGCGCCATGCTGGTGAACCCGGGCGAGGCCGTCTGGTTCGAAAATCCCGGCGCGATCGGCGCCCGCAACGCCTTTATCGCAAATGGCGCCAAGCTCGTGCCGGTTCCCGTCGACGAACAGGGGATCTGCGTTCACGACGGACTGGAAAAGGCGCCCTATTTCCGCCTGGCCTTCGTCACCCCCTCCCATCAGCAGCCGCTCGGCCATGTGATGAGCCTGAGCCGCCGGCTGGCATTGCTGCAGGCGGCCAAGGACGCGGACGCCATGATCGTCGAGGACGACTATGACGGCGAATTCTATTACGGCGACCAGCCGCCGCCGACCCTGAAGAGCATCGACACCCAGGAACGCGTCATCTACGTCGGCACCTTCTCCAAATCGCTGTTCCCGTCCCTGCGGCTCGGCTTCATCCTGTCGCCGGCGGGTCTGGTGGAAAGCCTCAGACGGGTCTACAGCGCCTGGCAGAGCGGCGTCCCGACGGCGACCCAGGCGATCGTTGCCGACTTCATGGACGAAGGCATGTTCGCCACCCACATCCGCACCATGCGCCAGATCTACAAAGAGCGGCACGACACCCTGCTAGAGGCGGCCCGCCAACTGAAAGACCGGATCGATGTGCAACCGACCCGGAGCGGGTTTCATGCGGTCGGCTTTCTGAAGAACGGACTTTCGGAGGAAGAGGTCGTGCGCAAATCCGATGACGCCGGCGTCGTCACCGCCGGCCTCGGGCGCTACGCTCTGACCCCCATCCCGCAGCAGGGCGTCGTTCTCGGTTTCGGCAGCACACCGCCCGACGACATCCGCAAGGGGATCGACACCCTTCGCAGGGTCCTCTCCTGATCGTGAGCACCCGGCCTCGGAATTGGTCTGAAAAAATATCTGCAATGGATATATTTCACAGTCCAATTGCCACCTAAGCTTTTCTCATTGCCGTAAATATTGATGAGATGAAATTATCGGTGTCGATTGCATTGGAGGGAGAAAGCAATGTCGATCAAGACGACCGTAGCCGGGCTTCTGGCTGCAACCATACTGGCGGGAGCAGGTTCCGCACACGCTGAAACCCTGCGGCTTCTGACCTGGGGGTCATATGCGCCGGAAGAACTGATCCAGAAATTCGAAGCCGAGTATCCGGATATCGATGTCGAGGTGACCTTTTCCAACAACGAGGAAATGATCGCCAAGCTCCGGGCGACCGGCGGCGCCGGTTTCGACCTTGCCCAGCCGAGCCACGACCGCATCTACGCGGCCCAGCTGGAGTACGACATCTACAAGCCGCTCGATCTGTCCAAGATCGACACCAGTGTCATGCAGCCCAAGCTGCTGGAAGGCGTGAAAGCCAACACGACGATCGATGGCGAAGTCTACGCCGTGCCGCACCAGTGGGGCACCTCCGGTCTGATGGCCAACAAGTCCGCCGCCCCCGACGTCAAGGGCTGGGGCGACCTCTGCGATCCGAAGTACAAGGGCAAGACCTCGATGCGTCTGAAGCGCACGATCCTTCTCGGGACGGCATTCGCCATGGGCGACGACCCGTTCGCGGCCTATGCGGATCTCGACAAGTATCAGACCATCCTCGACAAGGTCGCGGACAAGCTGATCGCCTGCAAGGACAACATCAAGGCCTACTGGAACAGCGGCGACGACCTGTCCGCCATGATGCTGTCGGGTGAAATCGTGGCCTCCGAAACCTGGGACTCCACAGCCTACAAACTCTACGCCCAGAACGACAACATCGTCTTCGTTCCGCCGGCAACCGGCGCGCTTGCCTGGATCGACACCTTCGCCCTTCCCCGCAAGGGCAAGGCAGATGACGCAGCTTACAAGTGGATCAACTTCGTGCTGCGCCCGGAAAACGTGAAGATCATGTCCGCCAGCACCGGTTCGATGGCTTCCGTCAAGGGCGCCAAGGATCTGCTGCCTGACGACAAGAAGGCTGCCGTGAACGCCGCCTTTACCGATGCGGATATCGACAACCTGAAGTTCTTCGCCAACATTCCTCCCGGTGTGGAGGACATGGAAGGCCGGACCCTTGAGAAGATCAAGGCGGCAACCGGCGGATAAGACCGGGGACCGGATAACCTCCCGAAATGGGGGATGCCGCCCGCAGGTGGCATCCCCCGGTCCGCCTAAAGGGTACGGACTTCACAAATTCTGCTTTCAGGCCGGCGAGACCCCATGACGAATACCCCGACGTACGATCTTGAGTGCATTGATATCACCAAATCCTTCGGGACTATTCGCGCCGTCAAAGGCGTCTCCTTCAATATTCCAAGCGGTTCCTTTTTCTCGATCCTTGGCCCGTCCGGCTGCGGCAAGACCACGTTGATGCGTATGATCGCGGGCTTCGAGGAACCTGGAAGCGGCGACATCAGGATCAAGGGCCGGTCCGTGCTCGGCACCCCGCCCAACAAGCGCAACGTCAAGATGGTGTTCCAGCATCTGGCATTGTTTCCGATGATGAACGTCTTTGAAAACATCGCCTACGGACTGCGCTGCAACGGCGTGAAGAACGCCGAGATCAAGACCAAGGTGCATGACGTCCTGGAACGCATCGCCCTGCCCGATGTGGCGGAGCGCGAGATCCATCAGCTTTCCGGCGGCCAGAAGCAGCGCATCGCGATCGCGCGCTGCATGGTGCTCGATCCGGATGTGCTCCTGCTCGACGAACCGCTCGGCGCGCTCGACCTGAAGCTGCGCGAAGCCATGAAGATCGAGCTCAAGCAACTTCAGCACCAGTTCAACACGACCTTCATCTACATCACCCACGATCAGTCGGAAGCCCTCGTCATGTCTGACCATGTGGCGATCATGAACCAGGGCCGTTTCGAGCAGATCGGGACACCCCAGGAACTTTACCACCAACCCGAGACCGCCTTCGTCGCCGGGTTTGTCGGCGACAGCAACCGCTGGTCCGGCAAGGTCAAGGCAAGCGACGGCAGCGGCGGAAAGGTCGAAACCGACCAGGGCCTCCAGATGACCTTCACCGCTGCGGCCGGCGTGAAGATTCCCGAGGGGACTTCCGTCGACGTCTTCATCCGCCCGGAATTCATTCATACCGTCCGCCTGTCCGCGGCCGACAGCGTGCCCGGCGACGCCGACAACCGCATGGACGGCACCGTCGACAGCCTGTTGTTCAACGGCGCCAACAGCCGGGTTCTCGTCCGCAGTTCCAGGGGCGAACTGATCGAGGCCGATGTCACCCTGACCGGACATGACGATCTGAAACCGGGCGAAGAGGTCTGCCTGTTCTGGTCGTCGCGGCAGGCGATGTGCTTTGCAGCCGAAGGATCGGCCTGATGCAGCAGAAAGATTTCAGGCGCCTCGCGCTGATCCTGCTGTTCGCGCCTTTCGCGCTCTGGATCATCCTGCTGATCGTCCTGCCGCACATCGGCATCATTGCGCTGTCTCTTCGGGAAAAGGTCGCGCCCAGGGTCTATGAGTTCGGCTTCGGCAACTACATGGATTTCCTGAACGAGCCGATCTACTGGAACACCCTGCTGCGCACCGGCTCCATGTCGCTGCTGGTGACCGCGCTGGCTCTGCTGATCGGCTTTCCGATCGCCTACTATATTGCCAAGCTCGCCGGCAACCGCACGCGCGGCGCCCTGTTCCTGCTCTGCCTGATCCCGCTCTGGGTCAGCGACCTGATCCGCGCCTACGGCTGGATCCTGCTCTTGCGGGAAACCGGCGTCATCTCCTCGTTTCTGCAATGGGCCGGCATTGTCGATCAGCCGATCGAATTCCTCTACAACGATGTCACAGTCATCATCGGCCTCGTTTACACGGTGATCCTGTTCATGATCGTGCCGCTGGTCTCCACCCTCGACGGTATGGACAATTCCATGATCGAGGCCGGTTACAATCTCGGCGGCAACGGCTTTACGGTCCTGCGCCGGATCATCATTCCCTATGCCATGCCCGGCATCGTCTCCGGCTGCATCGTGGTCTTCATGCTGACTTCCGGCTCCTACCTCACGCCCATCCTGCTCGGCGGCAAGAATTCCAGCTGGTTCACCGAACAGATCTACAACCAGTTCATCACCCGGTTTAACTGGGAAGCCGGCGCGGCCTTCGGCATGCTGCTGCTGCTGTTCACCTCGGTCGTCATCTGGCTCGGTCTGAAACTGAGCGGCCAGACGCTCGCCAACACCGTTGCGAAGAGCTGAGGAGGACGGCTGATGCTTGCAACAAACAAGGCCACGCCGTTCCTCTGGGGCTATCGGCTCTATGTCGCTGCGTTTTTCGTCTTTCTGGCCGCCCCGCTGGTCGCGGCAAGCGTGTTCGCGTTCAACGACAGTGTGTTTCCCGCCCTGCCCTGGCAGGGATTCACGCTGGACTGGTTCTTCAACGACAGCGAACCCAAGCTGGGCATGTTCCATGACCGGCGGCTTTTGCGCGGGATCTATTATTCCTTTGTGATCGCCACCCTTGTCGCCACGCTCGCCGTTGCCGTGGGAACGAGCAACGCCTTCCTGTTCGTGCGCGGACAATTCCCGGCCAAGAACTTTTTCTACATCGTGATGGTCGTGCCGCTCGTGATCCCCGGCGTCATCCTCGGCATTTCGATCCTGGTGCTGGCCAGCAATACGGCCAACTATGTGGAGAACAGCTTCGGTCTGGAGCTGGAACTGCTTCGGCCTGGCATCTTCCTCGTGGTCATGGGGCAGTTTTCCTTCATCACCACGATCACCTCGCTCGTCATCACCGCGCGCCTGAAGAAATTCGATGAAAGCATGGAAGAGGCAGCCCTCAACCTCGGCGCTTCCCGCGCCCGGGTGCTCTGGACCATCACTCTGCCGTATCTGCGGCCTGCGATGATCGCGGCCGGCATCGTCGCCTTCCTGGTTTCGTTTGAGAACTTCAACACGACCCTGTTCCTGGTGGGATCGGAATCGCCGCTGACGATCACCATGTACGACCGTGTCGCCAAGGTCGGTTCAACGCCGGTCCTGAATGCGGTGTCCTTCGTCCTGATCATCGGGTCCGGACTGCTCGCCCTTATTTCCATTCTCGTTCAGCGCGACAAGACCGTCCGGTAGGCACCAAATGCGTGAGTTCGATTTCGTCGTTGTCGGTGCCGGCTCGGCCGGCTCGGTTCTGGCCGACCGCCTGTCGGAAAGCGGCAAGTACAGCGTCTGTCTTCTGGAGGCCGGCGGATCGGACAAGAACCTCTGGATCTGGATGCCGATCGGTTACGGCAAGGCCTTCTACAATCCGAAGATCAACTGGATGTACCGCACCGAGCCCGATCCGGAACTGAACGGACGGGAGGGCTATTGGCCCAGAGGCAAGGTTCTCGGCGGGTCGAGTTCGATCAACGCCATGGTCTTCATTCGCGGTCAGCATGACGACTTCAACGATTGGGAGGCGCTTGGAAATCCGGGCTGGGGCTGGAACGACGTCCTTCCCGTTTTCAAACGGTTCGAGACCAACGAGGCCGGCGCCGACGACTATCGCGGCGACAGCGGCCCGGTTTACGTCTCCTCCATGAAGCGCGACGTGCATCCGCTCTGCGACACGTTCCTCGAGGCCAGCGAACAGGCCGGCTTTCACCGCAATCCCGATTTCAACGGTGCGGATCAGGAGGGCGTCGGCCTGTACCAGATCACCGCGAAAAGCGGTTTCCGGATGTCGACGGCTCGCGCCTATCTGTCAAAGGCGAAACGGCGCGCCAATGTCACCGTCATCACTCATGCCCATGCGACCCGGGTTCTGCTGGAGGGAACGCGCGCGACCGGCGTCGCCTATCGCCGGGGCGACCGGGAAGAGACGGTCACCGCACGGCGCGAGGTCATCCTGAGCGCCGGTGCTGTTACCTCTCCTCGGCTTCTGATGTTGTCGGGCATCGGTCGGCCGGAAGATCTCAGGGCGAAGGGCATCGACGTCACGGTTGCCCGCAACGGCGTCGGCCGCAACCTGCAGGATCATCTCGGCCTCGATTATCTCTATCGCTCCAGGGTTCCGACCCTGAACACCCTGCTTTACCCGTGGTGGGGCAAGCTCCTGCAGGGCATGCGCTATGTGCTCACGCGGCGCGGGCCTCTCTCGCTCAGCGTCAATCAGGCCGGCGGCTTCGTGAAGTCCAATCCGGACTGCAAACGGCCGAACATGCAGCTTTATTTTTCGCCCGTGAGTTACACCAAGGCGCCGAAAGGCAAGCGGCCGCTCATGAACCCGGACCCGTTCCCCGGTTTTCTGCTCGGCTTCCAGCCGACACGTCCCTCCAGCCGCGGGCACATTACGCTTCGCTCCGCCGACCCGATGGATTTGCCCGAAATCCATCCGAATTCGCTCAGCACGGAGCATGACGTGACCGAAATGGTGGAAGGTTGCAAGCTGATGCGAAAAATCGCATCCGCGCCCGCGATGCAGGCCGTCATCGAAAGCGAAATCGCCCCCGGACCACAGGTGCAGAGCGACGAAGACATGGTGGAAGATATCCGCGAACGCTGCTCCACCGTCTTCCATCCCGTCAGCACCTGCCGCATGGGACCGGACCCGGAGATCGATGTCGTCGATGCCCGGCTGCGGGTCTACGGGGTGAACAACCTTCGGATCGTTGATGCCTCCATCTTCCCGACGGTAACCTCCGGCAACACCAACGCCCCGACGATCATGGTCGGCGAAAAGGGGGCCGATCTCATCCTGGAAGATCATCAGGCATCATAGGAACCAAACAGATGCAGGCCGCAGACCTTTTCTCGCAAGATTTCAAGGCAGAACCCTATTGGTGGCAGACCGGCCGAGCGACGGACTTCCGATCGGCTGACCTTCCGGCCGAGGCGGATGTCGTCATCATCGGTGCCGGATACACCGGCCTCAACGCGGCCCTGCAGACCGCGCGCGAAGGCCTGTCGACCCTGATTATCGACGCCGAAGAAGCCGGCTGGGGCTGCAGCACCCGCAACGGAGGCCAGGTCTCCACCAGCATCAAGCCGGATTATTCCACCCTCGCGCGCCGCTATGGAGCCGAGATCGCCGTCGGGATCCTGGAAGAAGGCCAGGCCTCGCTGGACTATATGCACCGGCTTGTCCGCGACGAGGCGCTCGACTGCGACTTCCGCCCGGTCGGCCGCTTTCACGGCGCCCACAAGCTACATCTCTACGACAAGCTCGCGAAGGAATGCGCGGCCGGTCACAAGGTCTGGAAGAACGACGCCTTTATGGTCCCCAGGTCGGAGATGGCGAGCGAACTCGGGACCGAGGCCTATCACGGCGGCATGGTCTTTCCCCTTCACTGCAGCATCGATGTCGGCAAGTACCACCCGGCCCTGCTCGCCCGTGTCCTGGAAGCCGGCGCGAAGGTGAAGAGCCACTGTCCTGTCGTTTCCTTGGAACGCCTCGGCACCGGATTTTCGGTCAGCACGGCCGCGGGCAAAGTGAAAGCCGGCAAGGTCATCCTGGCAACGAACGGTTACACCGGTCCGATTTCGCCGCATCATCAGCGGCGGGTCATTCCCATCGGGTCCTATGTCATTGCCACGGAGGAAATTCCGCAGGACCTGGTCGACCGTCTGTTTCCGACCGACCGGATGCTCTCCGACACCCGCAAGCTGGTCTACTACTACCGCCTGTCGCCGGACCGGAAGCGGGTGCTCTTCGGCGGCCGCGTTTCGCTAAGCGAGACCGATCCGAGGAAGAGCGCGGTCAAGCTGCACCGCGACATGGTCGCCCTGTTTCCGGAGCTGAGCGATGTGAAGGTCAGCCATTCCTGGATGGGTTTTGTCGGCTACACCTTCAACACGCTTGCCCATTGCGGCGAAGACAAGGGCCTCTATCACGCCATGGGCTATTGCGGCTCGGGCGTCGGCATGGCGAGCTATCTGGGCATGCGCATGGGGCAGAAGGCGGCGGGAACGGAAACCGCACCGTCGGCGTTCGAACGGATCTCCTTCCCCACCCGGCCGCTTTATTCCGGAAACCCCTGGTTTCTCGCCCCTTCGGTCCTGGTCTATCGCCTCCGCGACCGTTTCGGCATTTGACCTGACGACGGACCGATCCCATTTAAGGTTTGATGACCTGAAGGAGATCGCATGTCCCAGACTGAAGGAAGCTTGACGCCCGACCCGTTCGCGGATGCCATTCGCAACCCTGGGAACCCCGATCACCTGATGGTGCTCAAGCCGGTCAAAAGACGGGTCCGGATCTATGCAGGCGATACCCTTCTGGCCGACAGCACGCGGGCGCTGCGCGTGATCGAAGTCGGTAAAAGCGTCTACGATCCGGTGGTCTATATCCCCGGCGACGATCTCGTCGCGAATTTCGACCGCTTGGCGAAATCCACCCATTGCCCGCTCAAGGGCGATGCGAGCTATGTCGCGCATAACGAAGAGGAACTCGGCTGGGCCTATAAAAACCCGATCGAGCCTGCATCGGCGATCAAGGGCTTCTTTGCGTTCTGGCCGCACAAGACGCGGTTGGTCGAAGGCGAGTAGCCTGCCCGGCGACAGCGCGGACGAAGACAGGCCGGTCAGTCGGCGATATGCACGTCGACGCCCCAGTCCCGGCACCGGGTCTCGAGGCGGCCCGGCAGCGGCTGGTCGGTGAAAAATGCATCGACATCGGCAAGGGAGGCGATCCGCGCCGGCGCGCTGCGCTTCAGCTTGGAATGATCGGCCACAAGGAAGGTCTTGCGCGAGCGGGCGATGATCGTCTGGCTGACGCCCACTTCCTGAATATCGAAATCCAGAAGATCGCCATCCTCGTCAAGCGCCGAGCAGCCGATCACGGCCAGGTCGAACTTGAACTGCTCGATCGTGCTGATGGTCAGATTGCCGATCAGGCCGCCGTCGAACCGGCGCAGCACACCGCCGGCCACGATGATTTCGCAATCCTTGTTCGCCACGAGGATGTTCGCGATGTTCATGTTGTTGGTGATGACCATCAGGCTGCGATGGCGCAACAGCTCCCGGGCGACCGCTTCGGTCGAAGTGCCGATATTGAGAAACACGGATGCGCCTTCGGGGATCTCACGGGCGCAGGCCCGGGCGATGGCCTCCTTGCCGGCATCGTTCAGGTTCCGCCGTTCCTCGTAGCCGATATTGGAAACGCTCGAGGGTAACACGGCTCCGCCATGCACCCGCTCCAGCCGGCCGGTATCCGCCAATTCCGACAGGTCCCTGCGGATCGTCTGCACCGTGACACCCAGACGGTCCGCCAGGCCCTCGACCGTCACCTTTCCTTCGGCGCGCGCGATTTCGAGTATTTCCGGCAGCCTGAACGCCTGAGACATGCAATGTTCCCTTTTTCGCGAAGACTATGCGAATTTTTTCTATTCATAGCAAGAATCGATCTGTTTCTCATGATTTTAGGGCCAATCGAGCCCGATAATCGCGTTGAGACCAGCTCTTGACTCGAAATCGATGCCTAAAAACCCGCACAACCGCAGAAGTTCTCTTTTTTCGAATTGACGCAACAAGATTCGCGCGGTTTTCGCCTAAATAGAAATAAAACGAAAAAACTCGAACAAATTCGATTGACTCTTTGCAACTCCTTGTGGTTCGATCCGCCCGTTAACTTTCGGGTGGGAGGCCCATGTGGCGCAGTCAAAAGGCAAAAGCCAGACCTGCGATCTGTTCATTATCGGCGGCGGTATCAACGGGTGCGGAATTGCACGCGATGCGGCCGGACGGGGCCTGTCCGTTGTCCTGGCGGAAATGAACGACCTTGCCTCCGCCACGTCTTCCTCATCGACGAAGCTCTTTCACGGCGGCCTGCGCTATCTCGAATATTTCGAAATCCGCCTGGTGCGCGAAGCTCTGATCGAGCGGGAAACGCTGCTCCGCGCCATGCCGCATATCAGCTGGCCCATGCGCTTCGTCCTTCCCCTTTACGCGGACATGCGCTTCGAAGGCAGCACTCCGACCTCGCGCATCCTGAACATTGTCATGCCCTGGATGAAGGGCCGGCGCCCGGCCTGGCTGATCCGTCTTGGGTTGTTCCTCTATGACAATCTCGGTGGCCGCAAGATCCTGCCCGGCACGTCGTCGCTCAGCCTGAAAGGCACGACGGAAGGCGCGCCGCTTCAGGACCGGTTCGAACGGGCCTATGAATATTCCGACTGCTGGATCGAGGATTCCCGGCTCGTCGTCCTCAATGCCCGTGATGCGGTTGCCCGTGGCGCCAAGGTTCTGGTCCGGACCAAGGTTCTCAAGGCGCAGCGCGTCGACGGTGGCTGGGACATCGAACTTGAGGACACCGAAACCGGAAAGCGCAGCCAGATGCACGCGAAGATGCTGGTGAATGCCGGCGGGCCGTGGGTCGGCGATATCATCCACGACACCATCCATGTCGACAGCCGCGAAGGCGTCCGCCTGGTGCGGGGCTCGCACATCGTCACCCGGCGTCTTTATGACCACGACAAGTGCTACTTCTTCCAGGGCACCGACGGACGGATCATTTTCGCCATTCCCTACGAAACCGACTTCACCCTGATCGGGACAACCGATTCCGAACACCCCGATCCGTCGGTCAAGCCGGTGTGCACGCCCGAGGAACGCCAGTATCTGGTCAACTTCGCCAACCAGTACTTCAAACGGAACATCACCGTCGACGACATCGTCTGGACCTATTCCGGCGTCCGGCCGCTTTACGACGACGGCGCCTCGTCCGCCACGGCCGCGACACGCGATTACACGCTCAAGATCGACGATGCCGGCGGTGCGCCGCTCCTGAATGTCTTTGGCGGCAAGATCACCACCTACCGTCGGCTGGCGGAAGGCGCCCTGGAGAAAATCCTGCGCTATTTCCCCGACCGGAAGGGCGCCTGGACGGCAGGCGTGCCCCTGCCCGGCGGCGATTTCCCCGTCGGCGATGTCGGCGCGCTAATTACCCGCCTTCAGGCCGATTATCCGTTCCTGAACGGCTACTGGGCACGACGCCTGGTCAGGGCCTACGGCACCGAGGCCTGGCAGGTGCTTGGGCCGGCGAAGGCAAAAACCGACCTGGGGAAAGACTTCGGCGCGACGCTGTCGGCGCGCGAAGTCGAATGGCTGATGGAAAAGGAATTCGCACGGACGGCCGAGGACGTCGTGTGGCGGCGCAGCAAGCTCGGTTTGCGCATGTCCGAAAACGAAATCGCCACGCTGGAGGCGTGGATGAGGAACGAGACCGCGCAACGGAACCGAGCGGCGGCGGAATAGTCTGGGAGGACGACAATGACTTTGAGACTGGAGGGGGTGTCGAAGGTGGTCGGTCGCCAGACCCACATCCACCCCACCGACCTCGAATTGAAAAACGGCACGATGAACGTCCTGCTCGGCCCGACGCTTTCGGGCAAGACGACGCTCATGCGCCTCATGGCCGGTCTCGACGTACCGAATACCGGTCGCGTCTTCTGGAACGATGAAGACGTCACCGGCGTCCGGGTCCAGAAGCGCAATGTCGCCATGGTCTATCAGCAATTCATCAATTACCCATCGATCACGGTCTACGAGAACATCGCCAGCCCACTCCGTCTTGCGGGAAAGTCGAAAGCGGAGATAGACGCCGCCGTCCGCAAGACGGCCGACCTGATGAAGCTGACCCCGATGCTGGAGCGCAAGCCGCTGGAACTCTCCGGCGGCCAGCAGCAGCGCTGCGCCCTTGCCCGCGCACTGGTCAAGAACGCCGGTCTTGTTCTCCTGGACGAACCGCTTGCCAATCTCGACTACAAGCTGCGCGAAGAGTTGCGCATCGAGATCCCGAAGATCTTCGAGGAAGCCGGCTCGATCTTCGTCTATGCCACGACGGAACCGGAAGAGGCCCTGCTGCTCGGCGGCAACACGGCCACGCTTTGGGAAGGAAGGGTCACCCAGTTCGGCCCAACGCCGGATGTCTACCGCCGCCCTGTCGACGCCACCACGGCACGGGTCTTTTCTGATCCGCCGATGAACTTCCTGCAGATCTCCAAGACAGGCCGGAAGCTGATGTTCGGCGACGGTCAGGCGGCGCCTGCCACAGGCAAGCTCGCAGAGTTGGCGGACGGCCGCTACACCGCCGGCTTCCGCCCGAACCATCTGGAGATTTTCCAGCACACGCCGGACGCCATGGAATTCACCGCGCGTCTTGCGGTGACCGAACTGACCGGGTCGGAAACCTTCGTCCATCTGGACCATCACGGCGAACGCTGGGTCGGCCTCCTGCTCGGCGTCCACGATCTGCCCCTGGGCGAACCGCTCAAGGTCTGGCTGAACCCGGCCCATGTCTACATTTTCGGCGAGGATGGCCATCTGGTCGCGCCCGCCGCCTATGCCCTGGCGGCCTGAGGAGAACGGGACCATGGCAAAGATCACACTCGAAAATCTGGCGCATTCCTATCTGCCCCATCCCACCGGCGAAAACGACTACGCCCTGAAGGAAATGAACCATGTCTGGGGCGATGGCGAGGCCTATGCCCTGCTCGGCTCGTCCGGCTGTGGCAAGACCACCCTGCTCAACATCATTTCCGGCCTGCTGAAACCGAGCCAGGGCCGCATCCTGTTCAATGATGTGGACGTGACCGGTGCGCCGACGGTGGCACGCAACATCGCCCAGGTGTTTCAGTTCCCGGTCGTCTACGACACCATGACCGTGCGCCAGAACCTGGCCTTCCCGCTGAAGAACCGAGGCGCGGATGCAGCCTATGTCGCCAGCCGGGTGCAGCAGATCGCTGAGATGATCGGCATGGAAGCCGAACTCGACCACAAGGCCCGCGGCCTGACGGCCGACGCCAAGCAGAAGATCAGTCTGGGTCGCGGCATGGTGCGCGAGGACGTCAACGCGCTCCTGTTCGACGAGCCGCTGACCGTGATCGACCCGCACATGAAGTGGGAGCTACGCACCCAGCTCAAGTCGCTCCACCGCGAATTCGGCCACACCATGATCTACGTCACCCACGATCAGACCGAGGCCCTGACCTTCGCCGACAAGGTCGTGGTCATGTACGACGGCCGGGTGGTGCAGATCGGAACGCCGGAAGAGCTGTTCATGACGCCCGCGCACACTTTCGTGGGCTATTTCATCGGCTCGCCCGGCATGAACGTCATGCCCGCGCAGATTGAAGGCGACAGAGCCTATATCAACGGCTCGTATCTGCCGCTCGGCAAAGGATACGGCAAGCTCGAAGGCAAGGTCGAGATCGGCGTGCGTCCGGAATTCGCACGGCTCTCCCAGAACGAAGGCCTGCCGGTCAAGATCCGCCGGGTCGAGGACGTCGGCCGCCACAAGATCGTCCGCGCGGAGTTCTTCGGCAACGACATCAACATCATCGCCGAGGAAGACGAGCCTGTCAGCGCGGACATGAACCGCATCAGTTTCGTGCCGGAAAGGGTGAACGTCTATGCCGACGGCTGGCGCGTCGAAGGGGAGGCTGCGTGATGGAAAAGACCGTCAACCAGCGCGCCTGGTTTCTCGTCCTTCCGGTTCTGGCGCTCGTCGCCTTTTCCGCGGTGGTCCCGCTGATGACCGTGGTCAACTATTCCGTCCAGGACACGTTCGGCAACAACAAGTTCTTCTGGGCCGGGCTCGAGTGGTTCACCGAACTGCTGGCAAGCGACCGCATGTGGAACGCGCTCGGCCGCCAGGCGGCGTTTTCGGCGATTATCCTGGCCATTGAGGTTCCGCTCGGTATTCTCGTGGCGCTGAACATGCCCAAGCGGGGCTTCTGGGCCTCGTTCTGCCTCGTGGTCATGTCGCTGCCGCTGCTCATCCCGTGGAACGTGGTCGGCACCATCTGGCAGATCTTCGGCCGCGTCGACATCGGGCTTCTGGGCTACACGCTGGAAACGCTCGGCATCCCCTATAACTACACGCAGGGCTTCTTTGCCGCATGGACGACCGTGGTCGTGATGGATGTCTGGCACTGGACCTCGCTGATCGCGCTTCTGGCCTATGCCGGCCTGCAATCCATCCCCGATGCCTATTACCAGGCCGCCAAGATCGATCAGGCGGGCCGGTGGAAAATCTTCTGGTACATCGAGCTGCCGAAGATGCGCGGCGTCCTGATGATCGCGATCCTGCTGCGCTTCATGGACAGTTTCATGATCTACACCGAGCCCTTCGTCGTCACCGGCGGCGGCCCCGGCAACTCGACGACCTTCCTGTCGATCGACCTCGTCAAGATGGCGCTCGGCCAGTTCGACTTAGGGCCGGCGGCCGCCTTCTCGATCATGTACTTCCTGGTGATCCTGCTGATCTCCTGGGTGTTCTACACCGTGATGACCAATCTCGACAAAGCGGAGCGCGTCCAATGACCGACGTTGCCGTCAGCCCCGCCGCCCCGCGCGGCCTCGCCCTGCCCGGCATCAACAGCAAGGCGGTCGTGATGACCCTTTACCTGCTGTTCCTGATGCTGCCGATCTACTGGCTGCTGAACATGAGCCTGAAGACCAACGAGGAGATCCTGTCGACCTTCTCGCTCTGGCCGCAGAATCTGACCTTCGCCAATTACGCGACGATCCTGACCGATCCGAGCTGGTACATGGGCTACATCAACTCGCTCATCTACGTGGTCATGAACATGGTGATTTCCGTAACCGTGGCCCTGCCGGCGGCTTACGCGTTCTCGCGCTACAGCTTCATGGGCGACAAGCACCTGTTCTTCTGGCTCCTGACCAACCGCATGGCGCCGCCGGCGGTGTTCGCCCTGCCTTTCTTCCAGCTCTACAGCTCCATCGACCTGTTCGACACCCACATCGCCGTGGCGCTCGCCCACTGCCTGTTCAACGTTCCTCTGGCCGTGTGGATCCTGGAAGGCTTCATGCGCGGCGTGCCGAAGGAGATCGACGAGACCGCCTATATCGACGGCTACAGCTTCGGCCGCTTCTTCGTGAAGATCTTCATGCCGCTGATCGCATCGGGCATCGGTGTCGCCGCCTTCTTCTGCTTCATGTTCAGCTGGGTGGAACTGCTGTTGAGCCGGACGCTGACCAGCGTCAACGCCAAGCCGATCGCCGCCACCATGACCCGCACCGTTTCCGCCTCCGGTCTCGACTGGGGTGTGCTGGCGGCAGCCGGCGTGCTCACCATCGTGCCCGGCGCACTCGTCATCTATTTCGTCCGCAACTACATCGCCAAGGGCTTCGCCCTGGGGCGCGTGTAGCCGGGCTTGGGAGGAGACAGACCCATGGAATGGATGGCCTGGACCTATCCGACCGCGATTTTCTTCGCAGTCATCACAGTGCTGCTCGTCACCTTCACGGTGCTGGCGATCCGGTTTCCGGAGACGCCGCGGGTCGGCGTGCTCCGCATAGAGACGACCCGGGGGGACCGTCTCTTCATCACCTTGCTCGGCTCGGCCTTTATCAACCTGGCTTGGCTCGGACTCATTGGCGTATCGCAACCCTATGCGCTGATCGTTTGCCTGATCTATGCCGCAGCGGTTTTCCGCTGGGTGTAGTTGAGGGGAAAAACCGGCGGTCCGGGGACGGACAATCCTCTGGCCGCCGCATCAAGACCACAGTTCACCCGTGGGAGGAAAAAATGAACTTGCTACTGAAATCGACAACGGCGCTCGCGTTGAGCCTCGGGGTTCTCACCGGACCGGCGTTTGCCGGAATGGACGAGGCCAAGGAATTCCTGGACACCGAGATCGGTGACCTGTCGTCCCTGTCGCGCGCCGACCAGGAAAAGGAAATGCAGTGGTTCGTGGATGCCGCCAAGCCCTTCGCCGGCATGGAAATCAAGGTGGTGTCGGAAACCATCACCACGCATGAGTATGAATCCAAGGTGCTGGCGCCGGCCTTCTCGGCCATCACCGGCATCAAGATCACCCATGACCTGATCGGCGAAGGCGATGTGGTCGAAAAGCTGCAGACGCAAATGCAGTCCGGCGAAAACATCTACGATGCCTACATCAACGACAGCGACCTGATCGGCACCCACTGGCGCTACCAGCAGGCCCGCAACCTGACCGACTGGATGTCGGGCGAAGGCAAGGACGTCACCAACCCCGGACTGGACGTGGCCGACTTCATCGGCACCAGCTTCACCACCGGTCCGGACGGCAAGCTCTACCAGCTTCCCGACCAGCAGTTCGCCAACCTTTACTGGTTCCGTTACGACTGGTTCACAGATCCGAAGATCAAGGCCGAATTCAAGAAAAAATACGGCTACGAGCTGGGCGTTCCGGTCAACTGGTCGGCCTATGAGGACATTGCCGAATTCTTCACCGGCAAGACCATCGACGGCCAGGAAGTCTATGGCAACATGGACTACGGCAAGAAGGATCCGTCGCTTGGCTGGCGCTTCACCGATGCCTGGATGTCCATGGCCGGCATGGGCGACAAAGGCGAGCCGAACGGTCTGCCGGTCGACGAATGGGGCATCCGCGTCAACGACAAGTCCCAGCCGACCGGATCCTGCGTGGACCGTGGCGGCGCGACCAACTCTCCGGCGGCGGTCTATGCCATCGAGAAATACACCCAGTGGCTGGACAAGTACGCGCCGCCGGCCGCAGCGGGCATGACCTTCTCCGAAGCCGGTCCGATCCCCGCGCAGGGTGCGGTCGCTCAGCAGATGTTCTGGTACACCGCCTTTACCGCCGACATGGTGGGCGACGGTGCCAAGGCCGTTCTCAACGACGACGGCACACCGAGATGGCGTATGGCTCCGAGCCCGCACGGCGCTTACTGGGAGGACGGCATGAAGGTCGGCTACCAGGACGCAGGTTCCTGGACGCTGATGGAATCGACCCCGGTCGATCGGGCCAAGGCCGCCTGGCTCTACGCCCAGTTCGTCGTCTCCAAGACGGTGGACGTGAAGAAGTCCCACGTGGGCCTCACCTTCATCCGCGAGAGTACCATCCAGGACAAGAGCTTCACCGAGCGCGCACCGAAACTCGGCGGTCTGGTCGAGTTCTACCGCTCGCCGGCCCGGGTCCGCTGGTCGCCCACCGGCACCAACGTTCCGGACTATCCGAAGCTCGCCCAGCTGTGGTGGCAGAACATCGGCGATGCGTCGTCCGGTGCGAAGACCGCCCAGGAAGCGCTCGACAGCCTGTGTCAGCAGCAGGAACGCGTCCTGGAACGCCTCGAACGCGCCGGCGTCCAGGGCGATCTGGGACCGAAACTGAACAAAAAGGAAGATCCGGAAGTCTGGCTCAGCCGGCCCGGCGCTCCGAAGCCGAAGCTTGCCAACGAGAAGCCGGAGCCGATCACGGTCGACTACGACACGCTGGTCGCCAGCTGGCAGAAGTAGTAACCTCCCAGGTCGGGGCCCACGGGCCCCGGCCACCCCACTCCTTCGGGCTTGAGACACGACCTGCAGATGAGCCACATTCTCGCAATCGACCAGGGCACGACCTCCAGCCGGGCCATTCTCTTCAATCAGGACATGCGTCCGGTCGCGACCGCCCAGGAAGAATTCGCCCAGCACTTTCCGTCGTCCGGTTGGGTCGAACACGATCCTGCCGATCTCTGGAAAACCACGATCGTCACCTGCAGCGACGCCATTGAGAATGGCGGCGTCGCCCCTTCGGCCATCGCCGCGATCGGCATCACCAATCAACGTGAGACAACCGTGGTCTGGGAACGGGCATCGGGCCGTCCCGTCTACAACGCCATCGTCTGGCAGGACCGGCGTACCGCCGATTTCTGCCGCTCCCTGAAGGACGACGGCCACGAGGCGACGATCACGGCCAAAACCGGCCTGCTGGCCGACCCGTATTTTTCCGGCACAAAGCTCAAATGGATCCTCGACACCATCGACGGCGCCCGTGAAAAGGCCGCCCGCGGCGAACTCCTGTTCGGCACCGTGGACAGCTGGCTGATCTGGCAGCTCACCGGAGGCAAGGTCCACGCGACCGACGCCACCAACGCCGCGCGCACCATGCTCTATGACATTCACAAGGGCCGGTGGAGCGAGACCATTTGCGATCTCTTCGACATCCCGATGGCCATGCTGCCGGAGGTGAAGGACTGCGGTGCAGACTACGGCACGACCGATCCAAGCATCTTCGGCCATCCGATCCCTATCATGGGTGTCGCCGGCGATCAGCAGGCGGCAACCGTGGGCCAGGCCTGTTTTGAGCCGGGCATGCTCAAATCGACCTATGGCACCGGATGTTTCGCCCTCCTGAACACCGGCGAGACGGCGGTCACCTCACAGAACCGGCTTTTGACCACCATCGCCTACCAGCTTGACGGTAAGCCCACCTATGCGCTGGAAGGCTCGATCTTCGTGGCCGGAGCGGTCGTGCAATGGCTGCGCGACGCGCTGAAAATCATCACGACCGCCGCCGATACCCATCATCTGGCTGACATGGCGGACCCGAGCCAGAACGTGATCCTCGTTCCCGCCTTCGTCGGGCTGGGTGCGCCTTACTGGAACCCGACCTGCCGGGGTGCCATGTTCGGCCTGACCCGCAACACGGGCCCGGCGGAATTCGCCCGCGCCGCCCTTCAAAGCGTCGGTTTCCAGACCCGTGACCTTCTGGAGGCGATGAGTGCCGACTGGCAGACATCGTCGGAGGTCAAGCAGACGCTGCGCGTCGACGGCGGCATGACCGGCTCGGACTGGGCGATGCAGTTTCTGGCCGACATCCTCGGCGTTCCGGTGGACCGGCCGGTCATCACCGAAACGACCGCCCTGGGCGCGGCCTGGCTCGCCGGTCAGCAAGCGGGCCTCTATCCGGGACCGGACGAATTTGCCCGCGACTGGCGACTGGAACGGATCTTCGAGCCGCTGATGGCCGAAGAAGACCGCGAAACCGGCTATGCAGCCTGGAAACGGGCGGTTCAGGCGACCTTGAGCGTTTGAGACGAACGCGGACGGTCGTCTCTCGTCAGGTTAAGGTTATTTAGCCGTCAAAGATACGTGCGCTCCTCGATCGGCCTTTGCTGGATCTGCTCCAGAAGCAGGTCCAGCATCGCCGTCTCCGCCCGGTTCATCTTGGCCTTCGGGTTCCACACCACGTGAACGTCGATCTCCGGCAGGTCTTCGTAGGGTGGCAGTTGCCACAGCATGCCGTCCTCCACATCCCGCCGGACCACATGGACGGGCAGCGGACCGATGCCGAGGCCAGCCTGGATCATCCGCCGGACCTCTTCCAGATTGGCGGAGGTGCCCACCACCCGGTCGTCCAGATCGGCTTCCGCGCGCATCAGGGTCACCGGCCGCAGCGCATCCTCCAGCCGGTCGGTGACGAAACTGACCGACGATTGGCCGGCAAGGTCCGCCTTGGTCAGGTCGGAACGCCCGAACAGGGGATGGGACGGACCGCAGAACAGGCCGAAGAATTCCCGGAACAGGCGCGTGTATTCCAGTTTCGGGTTCCGCGTCCGGACGAGGCAGACGGCGAGCGAGGCTCGCCGCCCCATGACCGCTTCCAGGGCGTCCTTGCTCGCGGAAATGTTGATGGAGATGGTTGCCGCCGGATGCATCTGGTGAAATTGCCTGAGCGTCTCGTCGAACAGCGGGCTGACCACATGGCTTGCCATGGCAATGTCCACATGGCCGCGCACCTCGTCGGAAACGTCCCGCATCAGGGTTCCCAGACGCAGGATCGCGCCCTGGATATCGACGGCCTCCTTATGCAGCAGCCGGCCGGCCTCGGTCAGTTCGAAATGGCCAGGAGACCGGTTGATCAGGCGCTTGCCGATCCGTTCCTCAAGCCGCTTGAGGGCGCTGGAAACCGTCGGCTGCTTGAGACGGAGCCGGTCGGCGGCCTCCGTCACGCTGCTGGACCGCGCCAGAACGATGAAGGTTCTCAAGAGGTTCCAGTCCAGGTCCCGGGCAAGCCGTTCCGGATGAAGGGGTTTTGGAAGTGCGACCATAGATCAAATCTATAATTAGAATTTCTATTATCTATTTGTTCTATGAAGCGTCTCTTGTCACGGTCCCGTCAAGGTAATTTTGACGAGGGAGGCGGCAATGGGCATCGAGGCGCGCGAAAAGCGTCAGCCATGGATCCTGCTGGCGCCTGCGCTGACATCGGTCACGCTGCTTCTGTTCGTGCCGCTCGCCTTCATCGTGGTCTATTCCTTCTGGCTGAGAACGGCGACCGGCGCCGACCAGGTCGGCTTCTATCTCGACAACTGGCAGGAAGCGCTCGGCGACCGGTTCTACCGGGACATCCTGTTCAGCACGCTCCGGATCGCAGCCATCACCACGGTGGTCTGCGCGGTCATGGGCTACCCGGCCGCCTATTTCATCGCTCGCTCCAGAGGCAACAAGGCGATCCTGCTTTTGATGCTCATGCTGCCGTTCTGGATCAGCTACATCATCCGCACCATGTCCTGGATCAACATTCTCGGTGTCTCCGGTGCCTTGAACTGGCTGCTACAGACGCTTGGCATCATCAGCGAACCGATCCAGATGCTTTACAACGAGACCACCGTCATCCTGGGTCTCGTGCATTTCCTGCTGCCGTTCATGATCCTGAACGTCTATGTGGCGCTGGAGGGGATCGACAATTCCCTGGAAGACGCCGCCTGTTCGCTCGGCTCCACCCGCTGGCAGAGTTTTCTGGAAGTCACCCTGCCCCTGTCCCTGCCCGGTCTCGCGGCAGGCGGCCTTTTGTGTTTCGTCCTGAGTGCCGGCACCTACATCACGCCGCTGGTGCTCGGCGGGCCGCGTGACGCCATGTTCGCCAATCTGGTGTTCGAGGCGGTGATCACCCAGCTCAACTGGCCGCTTGGCTCCGCGCTCTCGCTCATGCTGCTTGCGATCCTGGGTGGTCTGGTCCTGATCTACAACCACTTCCTCGGAATGGCGCAACTGATGAAGGGGCTCGGCTGATGGGTTGGTTTCTGATCCGCGGATGGGCGCTGCTCGTCTATATCTTCATGTTCCTGCCCGTGGCGGTCGTGGTGCTCCTGAGCTTCAACGCCAGCCAGTTCGGCAGCTTCCCGATGACCGGATTTTCCTTCCACTGGTTCGTCGAACTCGCCAACAACGACGCGATCCTCAGAGCCTTCGAAACCTCCCTCATCCTGGGCGCACTCACCGCCGTGGTGTCGACGACGCTCGGCGTGCTTGCCAGCCTCGCCCTCATCCGTTACCGCGTTCCCGGCTCCAACCTGATCTCCACCATCCTGATCGCACCGATCCTGGTGCCGGAGGTGGTGCTGGCCGTCGCCCTGCTTCTGTTTCTCAACGCCCTGTCGCTCAACAAGAGCTTCCTGCTGCTCCTCATGGGCCATGTGATCTTCACCATGCCCTTCGTGATCCTGGTCGTTCAGGCCCGCCTTGTCGGCATCCGCCGGGACTACGAGGAAGCGGCGATCAGCCTGGGCGCGTCTCCGGTGCAGGCTTTCTTCCAGATCACGCTGCCGCTGCTGGCGCCGGCCGTCTTCGCCGGCATGCTCTTCGCCTTCACCATCAGCTTCGACGACATCACCGGCACCCTGTTCTGGAAGCCCGGCGGCGTCGAAACCGTGCCGACCCAGATCTTTGCCATGCTGCGCAATTCCATCTCCCCGGAGATCAACGCGCTCGGATCCGTGATGATTTTCCTGACCGTCGGACTGCCGCTTCTCGGCATGGCCGTCGCCCGGCGCATGGCCCTTCAGCGCGGCAGCTAGAACCGCGCGCAACGCACACAACGAACATCCAGAAAACCAACCGGAATTGGGGACAAAAATGGACAACACCAAACGTTACGAACGCCTCCGCGAACGCTATCTGAACGGTGACCTGGACCGTCGCAAGTTTTTGGGGCTCATTGGCGCTGCGGGCCTTGCCTACGGCGTTCACACCCCCTTCGCCCGCCAGGCGCTGGCGGCAACCGAGCAGGTCCGTTTCGACGGCTGGGGCGGCGTCGTCTCGGAAGCCTTCCGCAAGTACGCCTTCGATCCCTACACCAAGAAAACCGGCATCAACGTCGTCGACGGCACCTTCGGCGGCGGGGACGAATATCTCTCCCGCGTCAAGGCAAGCCAGCCGGGCGAATACAACATCGCCCACCTCTCCGGCGTCTTCGACTATGCGCGCTATCACAATCTCGGCCTGTCTTCGAAACTCAACGAAGACAACATTCCGAACCTGAAATTCGTCATTCCGAAGCTGATCGAGGTGTTCCGCGAAGTGACCGACGGGTCGCTGTCCTGCGTTCCTTATGACTACGGCACGACGGGTCTTGCCTATAACCGCAAGTACATCTCCGACGACCAGATGAAGGAAAAAGGTGCCAGAATCCTGCTCGACGAAAAGTATAAGGGCAAGATCGCCGGCTGGAGCGACTGGCGCACCCGCATCTGGTACGCCTCCCTGCAGACCGGCCAGGATCCGAATGGCGCGACCGACATGGATGCGATCTGGGATGCCATCCGCACCCACCGGGACCTCTCCCTGAAATACTGGACCTCCGGCGCGGAACTGATGAGCCTTCTGGCGGAAGAGGAAATCTACGTCACCGAAGGCTGGTCCGGCCGCATCTACGCGCTGCAGGAACAGGGCCACGACATCGGCTACATGGACCCGCCCAACGGCTTTGGCTGGCAGGAGTGCCTGTTCGTCATCAAGGGCTCCCCGATGGAAGCCTGCGAGGAACTGCTGAACTTCATGCTGGCGCCGGAAACCTCCATCGCCGTGGCCGAAGGCCAGAACTATCCGCCCGCGCTCGACCCGACCAAGGTCGATCTCGGCAAGAAGATCCCGACCCTGCCCGCTTTCGATCCGAAAGGCACCCTGGACGGACTCACCTTCGCCAAGCCGGATTACTGGAACGGACACGAGCAGGAATGGTCGAAGATGTTCGGCCGGATCCAGAAGGGCTACTAAGGCCCCGACGATTGCCCGAAACTAGGTCTCCCGTTTACCCGCCAAAAGCGGGAGACCATTTTCCCCACAATGCGGAGAACGCTTGTGAGTGCTGTATCCCTGACCAATATCGTGAAACGCTTCGGCAAGGTGACTGCGGTTCACCGGATGTCCATGGACATCGCCGACGGCAGTTTCGTCACCCTGCTCGGGCCCTCCGGCTGCGGCAAGACCACCACCTTGCGCATGATTGCCGGCCTGCTCGATCCGACCGAGGGCGACATCACCATCAAGGGCAACCGGATCAACGACGTTCCGATCCACAAGCGCAATCTCGGCCTGGTGTTTCAGAACTACGCCCTGTTTCCGCACAAGACCGTCGCCGAAAACGTCGCCTTCGGCCTCAAATACCGCTCTGTCTCCAAGGCTGACGCGCAGAAGAAGGTGCGTGACGCCCTGGAGCTGGTGCAGCTGCCCCACGTGGGCGACCGCTACCCGAAAGAACTGTCCGGCGGCCAGCAGCAGCGCATCGCCTTGGCCCGGGCGATCGTGATCGAGCCGGACGTGCTCCTGCTCGACGAACCGCTGTCGGCGCTCGATGCCAATCTGCGCGAGGACATGCGCGTGGAGCTGAAGCGCATCCAACACCAAATCGGCGTGACCACTGTCTTCGTCACCCACGACCAGTCCGAGGCGCTCGCCATGTCCGACAGGCTGGTCGTCATGTCCAACGGCGTCGTCGAACAGGTCGGCACGCCGGAAGAGGTCTACAACACCCCTGCAAGCGAATTCGTGGCCGGTTTCCTCGGCACATCGAACATCCTAAAAGGACGCTGCACCAGTCTCGACGCCTCGACGGTGGCCCTGGACACCCCCGGGATCGGACCAATCCAGGTTCCCCGTGACCGCGCACCGCATATTTCCGCCGTTGGTCCGGCAAAACTTGTGCTCAGGGCCGAAAAACTGATCGTCGCCCCTTCCAATGCACCCAAGGATGATCGCATAAATCTGGCCGGCATCGTGGAGGCCGTCGATTACCAGGGACAGGCCGCGCGCTATTTCCTGCGCATCGGCGACCATCGGCTCCAGGCCATCAACATGATCGACGACCACCCCTTTAATGAGGGGGAAACCGTCAGCCTTCGCTTCAGGCCACGCGACTGCGCGGCACTTCCCGAGAACACGAAATGAGCAAAACCGGTAAATCCCACCTCTTCTACCAGAGTCGCCTGCGGCGGCCGACGCTGGACCAGGCCCGCGGCGTCTACATGTGGGACGTGGACGGCAAGCGCTATCTCGACGGTTCGTCCGGCGCAATGGTCTGCAACATCGGCCACTCCAATCCGAACGTGCTGGAAGCCATGCGCCGCCAGATGGAAAAGTCCACCTTCGGCTACCGTCTGCATTTCGAGACCGAACCGGCGGAAAAACTGGCCGAAAAGACAGCCTCCCTCGCTCCTGAAGGCATGGAGAAGGTATTCTTCGTTTCCGGCGGCTCCGAAGCGGTGGAAAGTGCGATCAAGCTCGCCCGGCAGAACGCGATCGCGACCGGTGAGAGCCAGCGTTACAAGGTGATCTCCCGCTATCCCAGCTATCACGGCTGCACCCTGGGCGCGCTTGCCCTCACCGGTTATGCGCCGCTGGCCGCGCCCTTCGATCCGATGATGCAGCCGATGCCGAAGATCGCCGCACCCCGCGCCTATCTCGACCGGCTGGACCCGGACGACGAGGCGACCGGCCGCCACTATGCCGACATGCTGGAGGAACGCATTCTGGCAGAAGGTCCGGAGACGGTACTCGCCTTCATCGTCGAGCCGGTGGGTGGCGCCTCGACCGGCGCGCTGGTGCCGCCGGCCGGCTACATGAAACGCATCCGCGAGATCTGCACGCAATACGGCGTGATCCTCATCCATGACGAGGTCATGTCCGGCGGTGGCCGCACCGGCAAGTTCTTTGCCGCCGATCATTGGGACGTCGCCCCCGATATTCTGGTGATCTCCAAAGGATTTGCCGCCGGCTACGCCCCGCTCGGTGCCATGGTGGCAAGCGACCGCATCGTGGAAACCGTGCTCAACGACGGCGGCTTCCTGCACGGCTTCACCTATGCCGGCAATCCGCTTGCCTGCGCCGCCGGCTTCGCCGTTCTGGAGGAAATCGAGCGCGAAGGCATGGTGGACAATGCCGCCCGGATCGGAGATGAACTCAAAGCCGGCCTGGAAGGCCTGATGGCGAAATATCCCGTCATCGGCGACGTCCGCGGCAAGGGCCTGCTGCTCGCCTTCGAGCTGGTCAGCGATCCGGAAACCCTGAAGCCGTTGCCACGTGAATTGAACGCCTATAACACTCTGGTGGACATCGCCTACGACAAGGGGCTGATCATCTATTCGCGCCGCACACGAGGTGGCTACGAAGGCGACCACTTCCTTGTCTGCCCTCCCATGATCTCAACCAGCGCCCATGTGGGAGAGATCATCGAAACCCTCGACGCGTCGCTCGCCGAATTCCTCGAGACGGTTGTCGACCGCCGGCTGCAGGCCGGCTGACCGGAATAGAAAATGACCAACAAGATCCTCATCACCTGTGCCATCACGGGCTCCATCCACACGCCCACCATGTCGCCCTACCTGCCGGTGACCGGACCGGAAATCGCCGGCCAGGCAATGGGCGCGGCGGAAGCGGGTGCCGCGATCCTGCACCTCCATGCCCGCGATCCGGAGACCGGCAGGCCTTCGGCGAAACCCGAACATTTCATGGCCTTCCTGCCGGTGATCAAGCAGGGCTCCGACGCGGTGCTGAACATCAGCACCGGCGGCAGCGCGGTCATGACCCTCGACGAACGCCTCGCAGCCCCCACGCAGGCGGAACCGGAAATGTGTTCCCTGAACATGGGCTCGATGAATTTCGCGCTCTATCCACTGGCCACCCGCTATGACGACTGGAAATACGACTGGGAAAAGCCGTTCCTGGAAGGTTCCGACGATCTGGTCTTCAAGAACACCCCGCGCGACATCGCGACGATCCTGAGCCGGCTCGGCCAGGACCGCGGCGCCCGGTTCGAGTTCGAATGCTATGACGTCAGCCACCTTTACATGCTGCGCCATTTCGCCGACCGGGGCCTGATCAAGGCGCCGTTCTTCATCCAGTTCGTCTTCGGCGTGCTCGGCGGCATCGGTGCGGATCCGGAAAACCTGCAGCACATGAAGCGGATCGCCGACAAGCTGTTCGGCGACGATTACATGTTTTCCGTGCTGGCCGCGGGCCGGCAGCAGATCCCCTTCGCGACCATGGCCGCCGCCATGGGCGGACATGTGCGTGTCGGTCTGGAAGACAGCGTCTTTATCGGCAAGGGTGAACTGGCTCGGTCCAATGCGGAACAGGTGACCAGGATCCGGGAAATCGTGGAACGTCTCGGACGCGAGGTCGCGACCCCGACCGACGCACGCGAGCTGCTCGGTCTGAAAGGCGCCGACAGGACGGCTTTTTAAGGCATGGACAAAATTTCAATCCGGCGCGCCGAAAAGGCGGACGCGGAAAAACTGAACGCCGCACTGATGCGTCTGTCGGAAGATATCGGCGACGATCATGGCGCGTCTGCGGAGGATCTTATCCGGCACGGCTTCGGCCCGGCGCCCGCGTTTCACGCACTGCTGGCGGAACGGGAGACCGGCGGAGAGGCCCTTGGCGTGATCGTCTATTCGCCGGTCTTCTCCACGGTCCGGGCTTCCGCAGGCCTGTATGTCTCCGATCTCTGGGTCGCTGGCGAGACCCGCGGCAGCGGCCTGGGCAAACGGCTGCTGTCAACAGCCCTTGCAGCAGCACCGAAGGATTGGACCGTCGGCTTTCTGAAGCTCGCCGTCTATGAAGACAACCCGTCCGCACGCGCCTTTTACGACCGGCTCGGTTTCTCCCACGATCCGAACGAGACCTATCTCACGCTCGCCGGGTCCGCATTGAAAGCCTTGAAGGAAACACCATGAAAGCCATTTTCGACGAGCGGCAATGGGTCCACGATCCCAAGCATTTCATGGCCAACGGCACGCTCTACCCCAACCCGGAACAGCCGCGCCGTATCGAGGTCCTGCAGGACGGTGCAGGAAAGGCCGGCTGCTCCTTCCAGGCCCCCGAGGATCATGGCCTGGGCCCGATCGCTGCCCTTCACTCCGCCGAGTATCTCGTCTTCCTGGAGACGATCCACACCCGCTGGAGCCGGATCGAGGGCGCATCCGACGAAGTCATTCCCAATGTCCATCCCGACCGGCGCACGGCAAGCTATCCCCGCTCCGCCGTCGGTCAGGCCGGCTTCCACCAGGCCGACACCTCCTGCCCGATTGCAGCCGGCACCTGGCAGGCCGCTTACTGGTCGGCACAGAGCGCCCTGTCGGGCGCCGATCTCGTCCATGGCGGCGAGCAGGCGGTCTATGTGCTCAGCCGCCCGCCTGGCCATCATGCCTTCGGCGATCTCGCCGGCGGCTTCTGTTTCCTGAACAACTCCGGCATCGCGGCCGAACACCTGCGCAAGCTCGGCCACCGGCCCGCGATCCTCGACGTGGACGTTCACCACGGCAACGGCACGCAGGGCATCTTCTACGAGCGCGACGACGTTCTCACCGTCTCGATCCATGCCGATCCGATCCGCTTCTATCCGTTCTACTGGGGCCATGCCCACGAGCGCGGTGAGGGAGCCGGCCTCGGCTACAATCTCAACCTGCCCCTACCGCGCGGAACCGGCGACGACGACTATCTGAAGACCCTCGACACGGCCTTTTCCCATATCCGTGCCTTCGGTGCCGATGTGGTCGTCGTGGCCCTTGGCCTGGATGCCTCCGAACACGATCCGTTCAAGGGGTTGGCGGTCACCATTCCCGGCTTCGCCCGGATCGGCGCGGCCATCGCAAAACTCGCTCTGCCGGTTCTCTTTGTCCAGGAAGGCGGCTATCTGTCGGATGAACTCGGGCACAATCTCACCAGCGTTTTGAACGGATATAAAAGCGCATGAGCGAAAAGGCAGATTTCATCATCATCGGCGGCGGCATTGCCGGCATGGGCGCGGCCGCCCGGCTGGCACCCCATGCCTCGGTGATCCTCCTGGAAATGGAGGACGCCCCGGGCCGGCATTCCACCGGCCGCTCGGCGGCGATCTTCATCCGCAACTACGGCAACCGGACGCTACGCGCCCTGAACGCTGCCTCTGAGCCGGTCCTGAAGGAGCCGGAAGGCATTTCGGAGGACAGCCTGCTAACCCCGCGCGGCGAACTTCTGATCGCCACCGAAGACGAGCTGGCAAGCTTCGACAGCTACCTGGATGGCGCGGAGGGCATGGAGCGCATTTCGGCAGAAGACGCCGTTTCCCTCTTCCCCCTGCTGCGCCCCGAACCGATCGCGGCGGCCGCCATCGAACGGGATGCGCAGGACATCGATGTCGACCGGCTGCTGCAGGGCTTCGCCCGCATCGCCCGGCATAACGGCGCGAAGATCGTCACCGATGCACCGGTCTCCGCCCTGACACGGACCGGAACCACCTGGACGGCCGAAACGCCGGTTGGAACTTTTGAAGCTCCCGTCGTGATCAACGCCGCCGGCGCCTGGGCCGATGTTGTCTCCGGTCTCGCCGGTGTGCCGAAAGTCGGCCTTGTCCCCATGCGCCGCTCCGCCGCGATCCTGCCCGTGCCGGACGGCTTGGACGTCACCCGCTGGCCACTGGTCGCGAGCGCGTCAGAGAGCTGGTACGCCAAACCGGATGCCGGAAAGCTGATGGTCTCGCCTGCCGACGAGGATCCGGTCGAACCGCACGATGCCTGGCCGGACGACATGGTGCTGGCGGAAGGCCTCTACCGTTTCGAACAGGCCGTCACCATGCCGGTGACCCGAGTGGAACGAAGCTGGGCGGGCCTGCGCAGTTTCGTCGCTGACCGGACGCCGGTCGTCGGCTTTGCACCGGAAACTGAAGGTTTCTTCTGGCTGGCCGGACAAGGCGGCTACGGCGTACAGACCGCACCGGCCCTGTCGCAACTGACCGCGGACCTGTGCCTCGGCCGCACTCCGCCTCTTGACGAAGACGTCATCAAGGCCCTTGATCCCGGTCGATTTGCCTGATTCTTTCCCCGCACTTTCTGACAACAAGGAACACATCATGTCCGACATCACCCGCCTCGATTCCGGCCCACGCATGAGCCAGGCCGTCGTTCACGGCAATACGGTCTACCTCGCCGGCCAGGTCGGCGCACCGGGCGAAAGCGTGACCACCCAGACCCAGGCCATCCTCAAAGGCATCGAGGACCTCCTGGCGCGCTGCGGCAGCGACAAGTCCAAGATCCTGCAGGCAACGATCTGGCTCGATTCCATGGCCGATTTCGCCGAAATGAACGCGGTATGGGACGCCTGGGTCGACCCGGCCAACCCGCCGACCCGCGCCTGCGGCGAATCCAAACTGGCAACACCGGACTACAAGGTCGAAATCATCATCGTCGCCGCGAAGTAAGCTTCGGCGAAACAAGTGTTAGCGAGACCGGGTGGCTTTCGGGTCACCCGGTCTTTTTGTTGGCAGCCATACCCTTTCTCCCATCGCCCCTTTCAGCGCAATGCAATTGCCTACTGCAAAACCCGACTCCCTCTCCCATGGAGCTACGACATTCACGCATTTCCACACCAGCCGCACCGGGTGGAGTGGGATGTGAACCATCCCGGCTTTCCGGACGTGTGGAGAGGTGGATTGGTTCACCCGGACTTCGCCGTGTGATGACGCAGTGTGTGTGGGTAAGCCTTGCCATTCCCCCGTGTCATTGCACGGCGAAGTCCGGGCAATCCACTCGCATCGGCCAAAAAGCAGGGAGGGCGAAAGTGTGTGAAGCTGGCAGCCCACGGGTAGAGCGGGACACAGGCGACAGAGCCGGTACAGTTATTCCAACCGGCAGTGTTTTTTCCGCTTGCGCACCGACCGGCGCTTTGTTCCTATAGTCCTGTTTTATCGCACCGCTTTTTCGATCAGGGGTTGCTCTGCGAATTTCAACATTGTCAAATAGCTGGCCTTTTTCGCCGCCTAATGGTCCAATCTGAATAGAAACTGCTCCAAGTTATCCGGACTTGGCGGGTGATGACCTTTCGACCGTACAGGTCGTCATGAGAACGGACAGGCAGAAGAAAGAACTGACCGTGTTGATCAGAGCACTCATTGCCGCGTGCGCATTGTTTTACTTCAGCCTCTCTGCCGAGGCCCTTGAAGTCTACCGTAACGGCCACCGCTACGATATCTCAGCAAGCCTTCCCTCCGGTGCCTCTTTCAGACAGGACAGAATCGACCGCAAGTTCGAGATCGGCGGCGTCACCGGCAATCTCCGGCTGATCCAGGACAGCTACGGCGACTGTACGGCGCTGATCGACGAACGGCAGCGGAACTGGGTCGAATACGGCTTCAGCGAAGCCACGGACCGGTATGCGAGTTCCAACGAGTGCACGATCACGATCCACAATCCGGCAAGCGGCGAGACGGCCAGTTCCTTCTACATCCGCATCTATGCCTGTGACTGTTACTCCGCACTGCATTTCCGCTTCCAGGAAAAGGATCGCTCGGATTTTGCGGGTGCCGCCCCATCGATTGTCGCAAGCGTTCGTCAAAACAATGGCGGACCGGCAGGACCGGCGGTTGCCACACTTGGCGGCGGTCAAAATTCGCAGGACTTGAGACCCAAATCCGTCTTGAACAACTCCACCTCCCTGACGAACGGCTTCCAGAATGCGGCAACGAACGCCACTGCCCGGATCACCAATGCATTGGCGCCCCTCTCCTGCCTGCCCGTTGCCGAGGACAAGAACGAAGAGGCCTCCCGCGCCCTGTTGCTCCTGTCGGCATGGACAGGCAGGAAAATCGACGATCTTGGCCGCAATGCGGGCGTTCCTCAGCTCGGCAGCCACATCAATTATGATTTTCCGGCCGAAGACCCGGGAAACCTGAGTCTGATCGAAGCGGTGATCTCGGCCAATGACGGCGCGGTCGCAAGGCTCGAGAATGATATCGCAGCCTATGGCGCAAGCCTTTGCGGAGTTCTGTCCTTCGCCCTCAGTGACCGGGTCGACACACTTCACGATCAGCAGAAGTCCTTCAACTCCGTCTATCACGGCTATCTGAAAGCAGCCCAAAAACTGGTCATGATGAACCAGTGTGCGACCGGCGAGCCGGATGGCGCCTTCGGTCCGTCCAGCCGATCGAGCTGGAACAGACTGCTGGCGGCTCTCGGCCGTCCCCGGATGAGCGGCGCCTTCACCCCGACTATGAGCGACCTGATCGACGCTGCTGCCGTTCCGGTGGCGAATGCGGCCTGCGGGTCCGGTGGCGCAGGGGGAGCCGGAACCCGAATTGCTGTTCTGCCTTTCCTCTTCAGTGGCGGTTTCGACTACGCCGGCTGGCTCGCAAAACGCACACCGGCGCTCGAAGCGGCAATGAACGAAATGGCCGCCGCAGGCCAGTGGACACCGTTCCAGCAACAACTCGCCAGGGACGTCGTGGGCAAGAGTTATGGACAGAGTGACAGCGAGGTCGCCACCAAGCTGGCACAGCTCTTTGCCCAAGGGATTGGCGTTGCCGCGAACGCGCAGGCTGCCGAATTCTGGCAAGCACAAGCAGCGCGCGATCCCTCAAGATATCAGCGCTATTCAACGGCGATCGAAACCGGCGCGGGCGTTGAACAACTGACCAAAGACCTGATCCGGGCCTATACATCGACCGAGACCTACCAGTCTAAAACGGTCTCTGGTCCGATGCTCATCGACAGCACGCTTGCCCTGACCCTGGATCGCAGGACCGGTCTGGCACGGTTCGCCCATCTAGTGATGACATATCACGAAGCCCTGCGGATCGTGGCAGACGCCGCCCCGGCTGAGGTTCAATACATGCTCGCGGAGCGCCTGCTCGACGGCGCGAGCGTCCTGGGCAAGGGAACCAAAGAAGCGCAGGTGCTGCTTGAAGCCGCGGCACCGACCCTGCCCTATGCCGCTTCGCACCTGGCCTTCATGCTGAGCTACGGCAACGGCGGAACCGCCGATCCGTCTCACGTCCGGGATCTTCTCCGCTCTGCCGCCGACAAGAAGGATCCTTTTGCGCTCTACCAGCTGGCCCGGCGGGCGGAACGGGACCGGCCGGAAGCGCCCGAAGAGGCGTTGAAATGGTACGAACGCCTCTTCGCCCAGGACGCAGGAGAATACGTTCCCTTCGCGGGGAGCGACCTGGTCGCCAATCGGATCATGACCGGCAGCCTGGCGCTGGCAAGCCCCGAAGGCAAGAAACTGATCGAGATCCTGGCAAAACGGAAGGAAAACTTCGCCGGACTGCTGGCAAACCTCTACCTGTGCGCCGATTGCGGCGGCGCCATCGACTATGCTGAAGCGGCAAAATGGCTGCGCCTGATGCGCGACGCCAAAGTGAAGCAGGCAAGCGTTGTTCTCTATCGCCTGCTGCAGCAGGTCCCGGACCTTGCGACAAGCAAGCGCGAAGCGATCAACGGACTTGTTCGCGCCAATGCGGATGAGAACGGCAAGGTCACCCTTGGATGGGATGCGGATGTCGCCGCCTATCTTACGCTGGCACTGGAAACCGGCAAGGCCAAGCTCGCGGCGGAGCAACTGCCGGACTTCATGGAAAACGTGCTCGCCCGCCTGTGCCAGGCGTCGGACAACGGACCGTCCTATTGCGACGAAGCGGCGAAATTTCTCGCATCCGGCGCCTTTGGAACCGACCTTGTCGCAATCGGGTTGAAGCGTCTTGAAGAGACGGACTCCATTGCCCTGACCGATGCGCTGGCCGCCTATGGCGATTTCAAGGGGGCTTTGGAACGTGGCCTGCGGGCGGAAAAGGCCCTGCAGCTGCAAACCTCCTCGGTCATTTCGGACGCGTCGTCCGAACAAGACGGTTTGCGCCTCAATCCGAACGATCTGCGCGCGCCGACCCTTCGCCGCCTCCTCGCCCGGCGCGATCCGGCCGACATGTCGACCCTGCCCAAAGGCTTTACCGAATATCTGAACCTGCTGGCGCGGAACGGCGACACCCAGGCGCGCGACTATCTTCGCCTCATCGCGGCACCGCCCGTTCCGCCGGTTCCGGTCCAGCCGGACCTTGCCGCCGCCGAGGCAACCTTCGAAACGGTGAAGGCACGCGGCGGCCTCAGCATGTCGCTGGTCAACACGGCAAGGGTTTATTCCTCCGCGCTGCAGTCCTCCGGCGCCACGGATCAATCCCTCGAACTGGAGCTGACCGCTCTTGCAGCCGAGCGGCAACTCGACCAGGTCGTCGGCCTGGGATCCGGTCCGCTACAAGGCAAGCTGACGACCGTGTGCCACCTTTCCAGGGCAAGCGAGCGCGCCTTCAGGCTCGGCAGCGACGGCATCGCCCTGGTTCTCGCGAAGGACGCAATCAACGAGCTTCAGGGCATCCGAAGAGACCTTTCGACGATCCCGGAACGCCTGCAAGGCTGTTTCCGCGACCTCGTCGCCGACAATTACCGCTGGCTCGCCGATCTTTTGGTGCGTCAGAACCGCCTGAGCGAAGCCGAATTCGTGCTGTCGCTTCTGAAGGATTTCGAAGCCTTCCAGTTCGCCGGCCGCGACAATGACTTCACCGGAGACGCGTTCCGCCAATTGCCCTACTCGGCCGCGGAGCAGGAGCTGAAGGACGCCCTTGACGCCTTGCAACTGCCGACGGTGACAGACGTCCGGCAAAGGGAAGAACTGCTTGCCAAGCAACAACTCCAGGGCCTCACCCCGGCCGAGGCCGCCCTACTTACCGATATCCAGGTCCGCCTTCAGGCGGCCGAGGCCGCTTATCAAAGCGGCCTGAAACGGATCATCCAGGCGGCTGAAAACCTTGAAGGCAAAGCCGATCCGGTGGCGGACCTCGCCGAAACGGAATCGATCCAGCAAACCCTGCTGGGCAAGTTGAAGAAAAAGGCCGTCGCGATCCACTACCTGGTGATGCCGGATCGCCTCAACATCATCCTGACCACCCCCACCGATCGCAAGAGCTATACGGTCAAGACCTGGGACGATGCTCCGCTCACGGAAGCAGCGCTGAACGAGAAGCTGGAAGAATACCACGCCGTGGTCAGCGACCCTGGCTACGATCCGAGGAAGCGAAGCCATCAATTGTATGACCTGCTGGTCGCGCCGCTGGAACAGGATCTCAAGGCAGCCGAACCGGACATGCTGCTCGTCTCCCTGGACAAGCGCCTCAGATACCTACCCTACCAGAGTCTCTACGACGGCGAGGACTATCTGGTCGAACGCTATGCGATTTCGCTTTTGACCAGCAGCGAGAGCGAGATATCCGGACAGAAGACCATCGAAGTTCCTTTCGCCGGCCTCGGCATGACCCAGGAGACGGAGAACTTCGCGGCTCTGCCAGGTGTCGCGGTGGAACTGGACGGGATCGTCAAGGGCGACAACGATTTCGGCCTCTTCGACGGCGAGGTCTACATGGACAACGCGTTCAACAGGGCGGCGCTGGTCCAGTCGCTCCGGATCGGTCAGAAGGCCCGGTCCGGACTGGGCGTCGTCCATATTTCATCGCATTTCAAACTCGGCGACCGGGACACGGACTCTTACCTACTGCTTGGAACCGGCGAGCACCTTAGCCTTGCCGACATCAGGGACGATCCGAAGGATTTCAATTTCAACCACGTCGAGCTGCTGACCCTGTCCGCCTGCGAGACCGGGCGGGCAAACCCGGACCGGGACGGCCGGGAAATCGAGAGCCTTGCCAAGATCACCGGAGACCGGGGCGCCAAATCGACGATTGCCAGCCTCTGGCCCGTAGCCGATAGCTCCACGGCGATCCTGATGCAGCGTTTCTATGAACTGCGCGAGCTCGGCGACATGTCCAAGGCGCAGGCCCTTGCGATAGTGCAGCGGGAATTCATCCATGGCGACGTCGGCAGCCAGGCGAACCTCACAAAGCGAAGCGTGATCTACGAGACCGCGCAACGGTTCAATGAGACTTTCCGCGAGATGCCCGACGGCCTGGATCCCGGCTTCTCCCATCCCGCCTTCTGGGCACCCTTCGTATTGACCGGAAACTGGCGATGACCAGAATTTCAATGATGAAATCCGCTCTGATTCCCCTTGCTTCGGCGGTCATGACGGGCAGTCTCTTCTGTTCCGGAACGGCCCTTGCCGGCGACGAGACCGACATCATGGCCAAGACCGGCCAATGCTACGGGGCGTCCTATTCCCGCAAGGACGGGCCTGTGAAGGACTTGCGCATTTCCTTTCGACGGTCGGCTTCAGACGAAAACGGCACAAACACTTTCGTCGACTTCCAGCTCAGTCAATGGGATGTCCCGAACGACGTTTACGGCTTCACCGCCAACTGCACCGCCGACGGCGGCGAAATCGTCTGCGGCATCGAATGCGACGGCGGCCGCCTCCGGCTTCAGATGGCGAAAGACGGCCGCCTCTTCACCGAAGCCGTCGGTCTGCGCTATGATCTGACCCGGGGACCGGACACATTGCTGCCCCCGGTCATGGAGGCTGATGGCCTCACGCTGAACAGCATTTTCGCGCTGATCCCGATCGGCAAACCGGGAGAAGAATGCACGGTCTCCCCGCAGCAGACCTTCGTGGCGCTTCAGACGGGCGACCTGTCGCCTCGGGTGAAGATCCTGGAAACCAAACTCAACAGCCTCGGGCATTTCCTCGAATTCCCGAACATGGTGTTCGACGAAACCACCATGAAAGCGGTGGCGTCCTTCCAGACCCAGTACAACATCCCGGTGACCGGTGTGGTGGACCGCCGCACCGCAGAGACAATCGAAAGTGCCGCCCTGATCAGCGCGGGTGGCTGCTGACGGATCGGTCGGCTGTCATTTCAGGGACGATAACAGACCCCGCTGACCGGCCAGGATAACGGCGTGCATGGCCGCCTGGGCCTCTTCGGCGGAGCCGGCGGCAATCGCGCGAACGATCGCCCGGTGGTTTTGCACGAATTCCGCCGCCTCGTCCGAATTGCGCTCCGCGATATCCGACTTGAACAGCGAGAAGAGTGCGGCCTGCACCAGATCGCCCAGCGACTGCAGGAACCGGTTTCCGGAGAGCTTCAGTACCGCCTTGTGGAATTCCAGGTCCGCGACGGCAATGGCCGCCCGGTCATTGCCCGTCTCCATGTCGTCGACCAGCTTGAACAGCCGGGTGCAGTCCTCTTTCGTGGCCCGCTCCGCCGCCCGTCCCGCCGCGGCCGGTTCGAAGATCAGGCGGATCTCGAAAAGCTCGTCCAGGAACGGCCCGGCGTTTTTCAGCGCCGCGTGCCAGCGCAGCACGTCCGGATCGAACATGTTCCACTGCTCGGCGGGCCGGACATGAGTCCCGACCTTGGCCTTGGACTGGATCAGGCCCTTCGCGATCAGCGTCTTCTTCGCCTCGCGGACCACCGTCCGGGAAACGTCGAACATTTCCGAAATGTCCGGATCGAGCGGGATCATGGTTTCGGGCGGGTATTCACCGGCCACGATGGCCCGGCCCAGCTGTTCCACAACATGAGCCGTGTGATTGCCGATCCGGCTGCCAAGCCCACCCGAGGCGACGAAGGTCATGATTGCGCGGCGAACTCGATCGCTGGTTTTCTGCGCACTGTCGTTGCCCAAGTCAGTCCCTTCTGCAGCAGGATAAATGCGAACAGCAGACCCCCGATCACGATCTTGGTCCACCAGCTCGACAAGGTCCCGTCAAACACGATGTAGGTTTGTATCAATCCCATTATCAAAATGCCAAAGAAAGTGCCTGCGACGAAACCGGTTCCCCCGGTCAGCAACGTTCCGCCGATCACGACCGCCGCGATCGCGTCAAGCTCGACTCCCACGGTCGCCAGCGAATAGCCGGCCGAGGTGTAGAGAGAAAACACGATCCCTGCGAGCCCCGCCAGTCCGCCGGAAATGGCATAGATGCTGACCGTGGTCCGCGCCAGCGGAACCCCCATCAGCCGGGCCGTCGCCTGGCCGCCGCCGATCGCATAGATGTTCTGCCCGAGCCGTGTCCGGTGGGCAACGATGGCGCCGACCACGAAGGTCAGGATCATGATGCCGCCGATCAGACGGAACCGCCCGCCGCCCGGCGCCTTCCAGTAGAGCGACTGAAGCGTGTCGTAGAATTCGTGGGTGATCGGCACACTATCCGTCGACAGCACATAGGCTGCGCCGCGGGCCAGGAACATGCCCGCCAGCGTGACGATGAAGGGTGGCATCTCCAGGTAATGGATGATCGCCCCCATGCCGGCACCGAAGGACACCGTGATCACCAGCACCAGGGCGAAGGCGACGATCGGATGGATCGACGTTTCCCGGAGGATAACCGCCAGGAACACGCCGGTGAAGGCGATGACCGAGCCGACCGACAGGTCGATACCGCCGGACAGGATGACAAAGGTCATGCCCACTGCCGTGATCCCGAGAAAGGCGTTGTCGGTCAGGAGATTGGCCACCACCCGCGTGGACAACATGGCGGGAAACTGCCAGGCGCATAGCGTGTAGGCGAGAAGAAATGTGGCGACTGTCACCGCGAGCGGGAGATGGGTCGTGCGGATCATTGCGTGCTTTCTTTCAGCTCTTTCGGTGTCTCGGGCGGCACGATGGGCTGGGCGGAGGCGCGGATGATATAGAGCGCGTGTTTCACCGTCGGCGACTGGATGACCAGAATCGCGATGATGATCAGCGCCTTGATTACCAGGTTGAATTCAGGCGGCATGCCGGAAAGCAGGATGACGGAATTCACCGACTGGATGATCAGTGCGCCCAGCAGCGAGGCGATGATCGAGAACCGGCCGCCCAGCAGCGAATTGCCGCCGATGACGACGGCGAGGATGGCGTCGAGTTCCAGCCATAGCCCGGCATTGTTGGCGTCCGCCCCCTTGATGTCGGCGGCAACGATCACGCCTGCGAGCGCCGCGCAGAAGCCGGATATCAGATAGACGCACACCAGCAGCACGCGGCTGTTGATGCCGGCAAGGCGCGACGAGCCTTCGTTGATGCCGATGGCCTCGATCAGCATTCCAAGCGCTGTGCGCCGGACGATGGCCGTCACGGCGAGGCCCAGGCCGATCCAGATCAGGATCGGTGTGGGAATGCCTACAACAGTCCCGGCGCCGAGCTGGATCAGCCCCGGATTGACGAAGGTCAGGATGGTGCCTTCGGTAATGAGCTGCGCGATCCCGCGTCCGGCCACCATGAGCACCAGCGTCGCGACGATGGGCTGAATCCGAAGCACCGCGACCAGTACACCGTTCCAGAGTCCGCACAGGCAGCCGACGGCGAGCGCCCCGATCAGCGCCGTGCCCCAGCCGTGCCCGTCGACAACGAGCGAGGCGGCTACGGCCCCGGCAATCGCCATAACCGCGCCGACGGACAGGTCGATACCCCTTGTGGCGATGACCAGGGTCATACCGATGCACAAGAGTGCGGTTGGCGCGCCCCGGTTCAGAACGTCGATCAGGTTGCCGAACAGGCGGCCATGCTGGAACTTGATGCTGAAGAAGTCCGGAAACACCAGGAAATTGAGCAGAAGCACCACCGCCAGGATCAGAAGTTGCGGCGTCGTGCGCTTTAGGGTCTGACGCATCACGCAGGCTCCTCAACCGTTTCGTCGGCGATCGCCCGCACGATATTCGCTGTCGTGATCTCCGTGCCCCGAAGCTCCCGCACATGCCGGCGGTCGCGCAGGACGATCACCCGCGTGGAATAGGCGACCAGTTCCTCCAGCTCCGACGAGGCCACCAGAAGCGCCATGCCGTTTTCGCGCAGTTTCTCGATCAGGGCGATGATCTCCGCATGGGCGCCGACATCGATGCCGCGCGTCGGTTCGTCCAAGATCAGGAAATCCGGATTGGTCGCCAGCCAGCGCGCCAGAAGCGCCTTTTGCTGGTTGCCGCCCGACAGCAGCCGGATCGGCATGTCGGGACTGGCCAGCCGGATGTCGAGCGTCTTGATATAGGCCTCGACCAGTTCGTTCACCTTGGCCCGCTGCAGCGGACGGAACCAGCCTTGGCGGGCCTGCAGGGCCAGAATGATATTCTCGCGCACCGACAGGTCGCCGACGATGCCCTCCGTCTTGCGGTCCTCAGGGCAGAGACCGAAACGATGCCCGATCGCCGCGCGCGGATTGCCCAGACCGATCTTCCGGTCGCGTAGCAACGCCGATCCCTGGTCCGCCTGAACGGCGCCGAAGATCAGGTTCGCGGTTTCCGTTCGCCCGGACCCCAGAAGACCGGCAAGACCCACCACCTCGCCTTCGCGGATTTCCAGATCGAAGGGGTCGATCATGCCGCGGCGGCCGAAGTCACGCAGTTGCAGAAGGGTCTTGCCGGCTTCGGCGGGAGCCCGGTCATGAATCCGGCTTTCCAGTTGCCGGCCCAGCATCATGGTCACGATTTCCGTCTGGGATGCCTCCGCAAGCAGGCGTGTGCCGACCACCCGTCCGTTGCGCAAGACGGTTGCCCGGTCGGAAATGGCAAACACCTGGTCCAGGAAATGGGTGATGAAGACGATCGCAAGTCCCCGATCCTTGAGCTTCCCAATGACTGAGAACAGCAGATCCACTTCGTCGTGATCGAGGCTTGCGGTCGGCTCGTCGAGGATCAGGACCTTGCCCGAGAGGGCAACGGCGCGCGCGATCGCGACCACCTGCTGGACGGCGACGGAATAGGACGAAAGCGGTTCGTCCGGATTGATCGAAAGGCCGAATTCCGCAAGCGTCTCGCGCGCCATGACACGCATCTGGCGTGGTGATATGAAGCCGCGCCGCGTCGGCTGGCGGCCGAGAAACAGGTTTTCCGCAACGGTCAGGTTGGGGAGCAGATTGACTTCCTGGTAGACGGTGCCGATGCCCAGGTCCTGGCTGGCCTGAGTGCTCTGTGGAGCAATCTCCTCACCGTCGAGGATGATGGTTCCCCCATCCCGCCGATAGGCGCCGGTCAGGCATTTGATCAGCGTCGACTTGCCCGCACCGTTTTCGCCCAGAAGCGCGTGCACCTCGCCGGGATAAAGTTCCAGTTCAACTTCGTCCAGCGCAATGGCGCCGGGAAAGAATTTCGAAATGCCCGTGCAGTGAAGCACAGGGCGCATGTCCTCAGCCATGTATCGGGCTCCCCCCGAGGGTCTGCTCACCCCCAATTGTCGGTGCCGGGCGGTCTCCCGCCGCCCGGCACGTCCGCTGGATCAGTATCCCAGGTTCTTCTTGTTCTCGTAGATGGCCTTATTATCATCTTTGGCCGTGTAGAGCCTGGATTCAGTCTGGATCCACTTGGCCGGAACGGTGCCGTCCTTGAGATAGGCCTCGAGCACGTCGAAGGCCGGGCCCGCCATGTTCGGCGTCAGCTCGATGGTCGCATTGGCTTCGCCGTTGGCAATCGCCAGGTGCATGTCCGGCACGGCATCGATCGCCACGATCTTGATATCCTCGCCCGGCTTCAGGCCGGCTTCCTTGATCGCCTGGATCGCGCCAACGGCCATGTCGTCGTTATGGGCGTAGAGTGCACAGATATTCTTGCCGCCGTCTTCGGCCTTGAGGAAGCTTTCCATCACGACCTTGCCCTGGCTGCGGGTGAAGTCGCCGGTCTGGCTGCGGATGATCTTCAGGTTGTCATGTCCCGCGATGGCGTCGCCAAACCCCTTCTTGCGGTCAATGGCGGGAGACGAACCCGTCGTGCCCTGCAGTTCGACGATGTTGCACTGCTTGCCGTTCATGGTATCGACGAGCCACTGACCGGCCACGTTTCCTTCGTGCACCAGATCGGAAGTCACCGCGGTCATGTAGAGATCCTTCGGCGCATCCACTGTCCGGTCGAGAAGCAGCACCGGAATTTCGGAATCCTTGGCTTCCTCCAGAACCTCGTCCCAGCCGGTTGCAACCACCGGCGCGAGCAGAATGGCGTCGACACCCTGGGCGATGAAGGACCGGATCGCCTTGATCTGGTTTTCCTGTTTCTGCTGCGCGTCCGCGAATTTCAGATTGATGCCGCGCTTTTCGGCTTCCTGCTTGGTCACCGTCGTTTCGGCGGCGCGCCAACCGGATTCCGAGCCGATCTGCGAAAAGCCGACCGTCATGTCCGCCGCCATCGAAGCGGCCGGGGCAAGCGCCATCACGCTCGCAATGAGCAATGCCTTGAGTTTCATCGTTTTCCTCCACGAGAGATTATCATTCTCACAAGCGTTATTAAGTAATACTTTATGACTTTTGTAAAGGGAAAGCGAAGCCAAAATCGCCTTTAATTGCAAGGCGTTTTGCGGTTTTTGAGACATGCTTCGAACTACTGAAAAACAAGAACACCGGCCGCAAGCCGCGCTCGGCTGCACCGGTCTTCCCGTGTCATCTGTCCCGGTCCAAACGACCGGAGGACACATATCAAAGTCGTCCCAGCGGGCGGCTGATGCCGCCCGGCCTATCCCAGATCCGTCGGCAGCAACGCGTCGGGCATGTTCTGGTAACAGACGGGGCGCAGGAAACGACGGATGGCAAGTGTGCCCACCGACGTTGCGCCGAAATTGGTCGAAGCCGGATAGGGTCCGCCGTGCACCATGGCATCACAGACTTCCACGCCGGTCGGGAACCCGTTCGTCAGGATCCGGCCCGCCTTGCGTTCCAGCACCGGCATCAGCGCCCTGGCATTGTCTGTGTCCGCGTCGTCCATGTGGATCGTCGAGGTCAACTGCCCCTGCAGCGAATGGGCGATGGCCTGCATCTGGGCGAAATCGGAAACGGTCACGATGATGCCGAGCGGCCCGAAGACTTCTTCGCCGAGCACATGGTTGTCGAGCCAGTCCTGACCGGACACCCGGTAGAGATAGGGCGTCGCGTTGCGCAGATCGCAGGTCGAGGTCATGAGTTCCCGAACCCCGACTGTCTTCGCCACCTGGTCGCGGCCCTTGCGATAGGCATCGGCTATGCCGTCGGTCAGCATGGTCTGGGCATTGACGGCTTCAAGCGCCGCAGCGGCTTCAGCGGAAAACACCTCCGCATCGTCCCCGTCGAGTGCCACGACGATCCCCGGGTTGGTGCAGAACTGTCCCGCCCCCATGGTCAGGGATCCGGCCCAACCCTTGGCGATCTCCGCCCCGCGGCTCTTCAGGGCATGAGGCATCAGGAACATGGGATTGACCGACCCGAGCTCACCGAAGAACGGGATCGGTGTCGGGCGCGCGGCGCACAGATCGAACAGGGCGCGTCCGGCGCGCAGGGAACCGGTAAAGCCGACAGCCTGAATGAGCGGATGTTTCACCAGCGCTTCACCGACTTCGATGCCGTTGGACTGGATCAGCGAAAACACGCCCGGATGAACACCGCATGTCTTGATTGCCGCATCGATCGCCTGGGCGACGATCTCCGCCGTACCCGGATGGGCGGGGTGCCCCTTGACCACCACCGGACAACCGGCCGCAAGAGCAGACGCCGTGTCGCCGCCGGCGGTCGAGAACGCCAGCGGGAAATTCGAGGCGCCGAAGACGGCGACCGGACCGACCGGGCGCTGGACCATCTTGAGGTCCGGACGCGGCAGTGGCTGCCTGTCCGGCAAGGCCTCGTCATGACGCTTGTCGAGATAATCGCCTTTCAGGATATGAGACGCGAACAGCCGCAACTGGCCGGTCGTCCGCCCGCGCTCGCCGTTCAGGCGTGCCTCCGGCAGGCCGGTCTCCTGTGTGCCGATCTCGGTAATGGCATCGCCACGGGCCTCGATCTCGTCTGCAATCGCATTGAGGAAAGCCGCACGGCTTTCCCGCGACGAATAACCGAAAGACCAGAACGCCTCTTCCGCACCGGTGACGGCCTTGTCCACATCACCTGCCGTTCCAACCGAAAAATTGTGGGCCGGTCCGTCGGCAGGCCGGGAGGTGAAGGTTTCATCGCTTCCGGTCCAGTTGCCGGCAATGAGATGTTTTCCTGTCAGCATGGGATGCCTTTCTATTCCGAATGATGGATTTCATGGCGAAGGTGAAACGCCGCGTCGGCGCGTCCCCTGAAGTCGCCGTCGATGACGAAGGTATATCCGGCACCGGGATCGGCCGCGCGCGAAGCGTCGGAGTATCCCTGCCAGGCGGATGTGACGAGCATGCGGTCAAAGTCCGGTCCGACAAAACACGGACACGTCGTCCGGGCGGCCGGCACTTCGAAAGTCTGTACGAGAGATCCGTCGGGCGCAAAGCCGGAAACCGACCCGCCGCCCCAGGCCGCGTTCCATAACACCCCGTCCGCATCGATGACCGATCCGTCGAAACTTCCTCCAAGGGGCAGATCCTTTTCGCCCAGATGAACCTCCGGCTCGCCGGTCGGCAGGCCGGTTACCGGATCGAGGGCGACACGCCAGACCGTGTTGAGTGCGGTATCCGCGAAATAGCCGGTCCGCCCGTCGGGCGAAAAGCAGATCGAGTTCGGGATCGAAATGTCGCTGTAGAGCCGACGCAAGTCCCTGCCATCGAACCAGTAGATGCTGCCGGCCTGGTGTTCGGCGTTCTTGCCCATGGTGCCGATCCAGAGCCGGCCGGAAGGATGAACGCGTCCGTCATTGGACCGGGTGATGGCATTGTCTGCTTCCAGCGGCGCAAGCAGATCCAGCCTACCGTCTGCTCTGGTCCTGAGATAGAGCCCGTCGTCCATGGCCAGCAATTGACGTTCCCCGTCGACGGGAGCGATCACGCTACCCATGCGCGGCAGATCGTGGACCAGCGACCGGTTTTCCTCAAAGCGGTATTCGATGAGTTTCCGGCCGACGATATCGAACCACCAGGCCGTGTCGGTCGCCCGGTCGTAATGCGGCCCCTCGCCGAGCTCGCAGCATTCGGCGGACAGTTTCTGGGTTATCGCTCGAGCCATGGTCATCACGGTCGTCAACTTCCTTTGCGCGCGCTCACTTGCCCCAGGACAGCGCCATCACGTCCAGATCGCCGGCAAGCTGGAGGAGACGGGTCCGGGTACGGTCGGACATGGGCTTCAGCGGGTGGCGGACATAATCGCTGCCGATGACGCCGCCTTCCTTGAAGATCACCTTCGCGGCCCGCAGACCGCACTGGCGGTTTTCGTGATTGATCAGCGGCAGGCAGGCCTGCCACTGCGCCAGCGCCGCATCGAGATTGCCGCCCCGGTGTTCGATCACGATCGGCCTGATCTTTTCCGGAAACATCGCCGACGTCATGGTGCCGGTCGCCCCGGCATCGAGATCGGCCAGCAGCGTGACCGCTTCCTCGCCGTCGAACGGCCCCTTGATATGGTCGCCGGCCACATCGATCAGGGCTGCCAGCTTGTCGGCGGCAAAAGGACATTCGATCTTGAAATAGGACACCTGCTCCAGTTCCCGCGCAAGGCGGGCCAGCAGGTCGACGGAGAGATTCACGCCCGAAAGCGGCGCGTCCTGGACCATGATCGGGATCGACACCGCATTGTTGACCGCTTCGAAATGCTCGAAAATGCCCTGCGGGGCCGGGAACAGGCCGGACCCATGATAGGGCGGCATCATCATCAGCATCGCCGCGCCCATGGCCTCCGCGTCCTTCGCCCGGCGCACCACGATGTCGGTGCAGAAATGGCTGATGGTCACAATGATAGGCACCCGGCCAGCCGCATGCTCCAGGCTGAGGCGCATCAGCAGCGCGCGCTCCTCGTCAGAGAGCAGGAACTGTTCGGAGTAGTTGGCAAGGATACAGATCGCGTCCACACCCTGGTCGATCATGCAGTCGATCACCCGGCGCATGCCGTCTTCGTCGACACGGCCATAATCGTGAAACGGGGTTGGGGCAACCGGCAGGATTCCGGCAAGAACATCGCTCATGTCATTCACTCTCCAGAAATGTCAGGGGCGGCCGCGTCATAGGCGGCCACGATCTCGCGCGCTTTTTGAGCGACCGCGTCCGGCGTATCGCCGGGCTTGTAAAGGGCGGTGCCGATGCCGAACCCGGCAGCTCCCGCCGTCAGCCATTCGGAAAAATTCGAGGCGGACGCCCCGCCGACCGCATAGACATCCACCGCCTCCGGCAACACCGCCTTCAGGGCCTTCAATCCGTCCGGACCGGCAAGGGATGCCGGAAACAGCTTGATCGCCTTGGCCCCGGCGCCGATGGCGGCGAAACACTCGGTCGGGGTAAACACGCCCGGCATGGAGACCATGGAAAGAGCAACAGTCCGCGCGATCACGTCCCTGTCGCAGTTGGGCGAGACGACGAGTTTTCCGCCCGCATCCAGCACCCGGTCCACATCTGCCGGCTCCAGCACAGTACCCGCACCGATCAGGGCGTCACCGCCATAGGCTTTCGCAAGCCTGCCGATGCTATCAAACGGCTCCGGCGAGTTGAGCGGCACCTCTATCGTCGTGATACCGGCCTCCAGCAGGACGGCACCGATATCCAGAGCCTCATCGGGCGTGATCCCACGCAGGATGGCGACAAGCTTCCGGGTCATGACTGGGCCTCCAGCATCGCCGCGCGCGCCTGCTTCAGGCCGGCCAGCGTCAGCGCTTCCGCATCTTCGCGCACGGGGTGTGCGCCTGCCGCCTCCAGTGCCGCGACATAGGCATCGTTCAGGGTCCCGCTACCGACGAGATACACGGACCTCCCGGCCCACTGCGGACGGGTCGCCGCCAGTTCCGCGCCGATCAGCAAACCGGACAGGCGGGATCGTGCGGCAGCTCCGTCCGCCTGCCCCACGAGGCCGGACGCGCGGATCGCAAACAGGGCGCCGGTCAGGCCGGCCGGATCGTCAAGCATGGCCTTGACCGCCTTGGCAAAGGCCGCCGTGTTTTCGCCCTCCGGAGCAATCGAATGGCGCAGGATCGAATGGCTGACGATGACAGAAAACAATTCGCCGGTCATGAAGGTTCGGAAACCTGCGATCCGCCCGCCTTCGAGACGGACCCACTTGCTGTGCGTCCCCGGCAGGCAGACGATCGTGTCCACCGGACCGAGACGCGCGACCAGTCCTGCGAGTTGGGTTTCCTCGCCGCGCATCACATCCGCCGGTTCCATCTGGCAGATGCCGGGAAGGATGGAAACCGACAGCCTCGCATCCCTTGTCGAAACGCGGGGCATCTCGCTGCCAGAGGAAACGGCACAGGGCGCTTGCCGATACCCCGCGTCCTTCCATCCCTGTTTCGCCCCGGCCATGCCGCAGACGATCACCGGCACGGAACGCGCGGCCGTCTCCGGCAGCCAGCTTCGGATATGGTTTATCAACACAGGTTCGTAGTCGGCGGGAGCAAGACCGCCCATTCCCTCCTGGGATACTGCCTTTTCAAGCACGTCTCCGTCGCGTCCGAGCGCCCAGACACGCAAGGCGCTGGTGCCCCAGTCAACAGCGATCCAGTCCGGTGCGGTTATTGTGGAAGTGCCTGCCATGGTCTCACTCAATGAAAGGCTCAACGGTGATCCGCCGACCGAGCAGGAAGGCATCCGCCACATGCATCAGAGGCGAGAGATCCATATCGATCTCGCCGGTACGCACCAGGCCGGCCATACGCGCATAAAGACGCGGATATTCGCCGGCAAGCGGATTGCCCTCTTCATGAACTTCCGCCTGCACAATGTCGTCGATGGCAAGCTTCGCGCCGCCATCCGCCAGAACGAGGTTTCCGTCGTCGGTTTTGATGCAAATCGTCCAGGTCTGCTCGCCTTCCTGCCGGAAATCGAACACCGCGGTGACGTCAGCCCCCTCCGGATGGGTAAAAGTCAGGTTCGCCGCAATCGGGGTTTCGCAATTCTCCGGAAAGAACAGCTCAGCCTCTGAGAGATGCACCGGAACGGGCAAGATTTCCGTCACGATGGAAAGCGCATTGATGCCCGGATCGAACACGCCGAGACCGCCTGCCTTCCAGATCCAGACCTGCCCCGGATGCCAGCGCCGCACATCCTCTTTCCAGGTCACGGTCAGGCTGCGCAGGCGCCGGGTCGATAGCCAGGCCTTGGCGGCCGCCACCTGGGCCGCTTCCCGCGAATGCCAGGTCGCGTAGATCGAAACACCCGCATTCCGCGCCATCCCCTCCAGCGCCCGGCACTCCGACAGGGTCGCACCGGGAGGCTTTTCCAGCATCACATGACGACCGGCCCGGATTGCTTCAGCCGCATAGTCGAAACGCGGCACCGGCGGCAGACAGAGGGAGACCACCTCGATCTCCGGACGCTCTCTCAGCATCGCGGAAAAATCGCTGAAGCTCTCCACGCCTTCCACGGACCCGTGCCTGGAAACCGTCGCCGCCAGGTCCCACTCCGCGGACGCATTGATCGTCGGAACGTGCTGGTCGATCGCAATCTTGCCGATCCCGACAAGGGCAATTTTTTTGGCCATCAGTGGGAGTCCTTTCCAACGGGTGCGCCCCGGCAGCCTTTCAGAAAGTCGAGGTCTGCTCCGGTGTCCGCGCCCTGCACATGGGTCTGGTGCAGCCATTCGTAGCCGGACGGCGGCTGACCCGCCAGGGGCGTCCATGCAGCCAGGCGGGAAGCCATCTCCTCATCCGGGATATCGACATGAAGCCGGCGCGTTTCCACGTCGAGTTCGATCATGTCGCCGTCCCGGATCACTGCGAGCGGCCCGCCTGCGGCAGCTTCTGGAGAGGTATGCAGGATGACGGTGCCATAGGCCGTTCCGGACATGCGCGCATCGGAAATACGCACCATGTCGGTGATCCCATTCTTCAGAACCTTCGGCGGCAGGCCCATGTTGCCGACCTCCGCCATGCCCGGATAGCCCTTCGGCCCGCAGTTCTTCAAAACCATGACGCAGGTCTCGTCGATGTCGAGCGCATCGTCGTTGATCTTGGCCTTGTAGTCGTCGATATCCTCGAACACCACGGCCCGGCCCCTGTGCTTCATCAGATGCGGCGAAGATGCCGACGGCTTGATCACCGCCCCCTTGGGCGCAAGGTTGCCCTTCAGCACCGCGATCCCGCCGTGCCGGGTCAGCGCCTTTTCCAGGGGCAGGATGACGTCCTCGTTGTGATTGACGGCGGTCTTCACCTCGTCCCAGATCGCCCCACCGGAAACGGTCAGCGCATCCTTGTGCAGCATGCCGGCATCTCCCAGCCGCTTCAGGACGACCGGCAGGCCGCCGGCATAGAAGAACTCTTCCATCAGGTATTCGCCCGACGGCATCAGGTTGACGATGGTCGCCACGTCGCGGCCGAGGCGGTCCCAGTCGTCCAGCGTCAGGTCGATACCGACCCGGCCGGCAATCGCCAGAAGATGGATCACCGCATTGGTGGAGCCGCCGATGGCGCCATTGGTACGGATCGCATTCTCGAACGCCTGCCTCGTCATGACGTCGGAGGGTTTCAGGTCGTCCTTGACCATCTGCACGATCCGCCTTCCGGACATCTGCGCCATCACCCGGCGGCGGCTGTCGACGGCCGGGATCGCCGCGTTGCCCGACAGCGCCATGCCGAGCGCTTCCGCCATGGACGCCATTGTACTTGCCGTGCCCATGGTGTTGCAGGTGCCCGACGAGCGTGACATCGACGCCTCGGCTTCCAAGAAGTCTTCCTGGGTCATTTCCCCGGCCTTCACGGCTTCGGAAAACTTCCATAAATGGGTGCCGGAGCCGACGCGTTCGCCGCGGAAATAGCCGTTCAGCATCGGTCCACCAGTGACGACGATTGACGGCAGATCGGTGGAGGCGGCGGCCATCAGCAGGGACGGCGTGGTCTTGTCGCAACCGACCAGCAGCACGGCGCCATCGATCGGCTGGCCGCGCATGGCCTCTTCCACCGCCATGGCCGCCAGATTGCGGAACATCATCGCCGTCGGCCGGTAGGTGTTTTCCGACGCGGAGAACGCCGGCACCTCGACCGGGAATCCTCCGGCTTCCCAGACACCGGCCTTCACCTTTTCGGCAAGTTCGCGCAGGTGGCCATTGCACGGCGTCAGGTCGGACCAGGTGTTGAGGATGCCGATCACCGGGCGTCCGTCGAACAGGTCGTGCGGATAGCCCTGGTTCTTCATCCAGCCGCGATGGTAGATGACATCGCGCGAGGTCCCGCCATACCATTCCTGCGAGCGCAACTTGCGCGGCCATTGTGCCGGCTTGAAGGTCATGAGATCACCTTTGAGAGTTTGCGGCTTCGATGTCGCCCGGAACCGAGCGACCGCGACCGTCAGCTTTGTTTCTGTTTGTTGTAGACATCGAAGAAAACGGCGGCGAGCAGCACCAGCCCCTTGATGACCTGCTGGTAGTCGATGCCGATCCCCATGATCGACATGCCGTTGTTCATCACGCCCATGATGAAGGCACCGACCACCGCGCCGACGATCTTGCCGACCCCGCCGGACATGGATGCCCCGCCGATGAAGACCGCGGCAATCACATCAAGCTCGACCGCGAACCCGGCCTTGGGCGTTGCCGTATTCAGGCGGGCCGCGAAGATCAGGCCGGCAAGGGCGGCAAGCATGCCCATGTTGACGAACGCCAGGAAGGTCAGCCGTTCCGTCTTGATGCCCGACAGCTTGGCCGCCTTCTCGTTTCCGCCGAGCGCATAGATCCGGCGTCCGAGCGTCGTGTTCTCCGTGACGAAGGCATAGATCACCGTCAGCAGGACCATGGAGATCAGCACGTTCGGCAGTCCGCGGAAGGTCGATAGCTTGTAGGCAATGAACAACAGCGCGCCGGCGACGATGACATTGCGGACGAAGAAGAACGCAGGCGGCTCCAGCTCCATTCCATAGCGGCGGTTGTGGGCCCGGTCGCGCACGCCCAGCCAGAGGATCAGGGCAACGGCGACGAGACCCGCGGCAAGCGCGGTACCGTTCGGGCGCCCGATGCCGAAGATATCGGGAATGAAACCGGTCGACAGCAACTGGAAGCTTTTCGGGAACGGGCCAACCGACTGGCCTTCGAGCAGCCACAGGGACAAGCCGCGGAAGACGAGCATGCCAGCGAGCGTCACGATGAAGGAGGGAATTTTCCAGTAGGCGACGAAATAGCCCTGCGCCGCGCCGATGCCCATCCCGACGATCAGGCAGGCCGGAATGGTCATGTAAACGGGCAGGTCCAGTTCCACGATCATCACCGCGGCGAGCGCGCCGATGAAGCCCATCACCGAGCCGACCGACAGGTCGATATTGCCCGACACGATGACGACCAGCATGCCGAGCGCCATGATGATGATGTAGCTGTTCTGCAGGAACAGGTTGGTGATGTTGACCGGGCGTAGCAGCGTCCCGTCGGTGACGATCTGGAAGAACGCCATGATGGCGATCAGCGCGAACAGCAGCCCGTATTCGCGCAGATGCTTCGCCAGATAAGCACCAATCCCGATTGCCCTCCCGGTATGGCCTTCGGCCGCCTGTGCCGTTTCCATCCGTTTTCTCCCCTATACCCTGACTATGAGCGACATGATGCGCTCCTGGGTGGCCTCTTCCGCCGGCAGTTCACCGACGAGGGCGCCTTCGTTCATGACGTAGATGCGGTCGCACATGCCGAGCATTTCCGGCATCTCGGAAGAGATCATGACGACCCCTTTGCCCTCTGCCGAAAGCTCGTTGATGAGGTTGTAGATCTCGAACTTCGCCCCGACATCGATGCCCCGCGTCGGCTCGTCGAGGATCAGCACGTCCGGTCCGGCGAAGAGCCATTTCGACAGCACGACCTTCTGCTGGTTGCCGCCCGACAGGTTGCCTACCTTCTGGAACACCGACGGCGTACGGATGTTCATCGCCTCGCGGTATTTCTCCGCGACCCGGGTCTCTCGTGCCTCGCTGATGACACCCCGTCCCGACACGGCCGGCAGATTGGCGAGCGTGATGTTGCGCTCGATGGTCTCGTCCAGAATGAGGCCGAGCGTCTTCCGGTCTTCCGTCACATAGGCAATGCCGGCGCCAATCGCCCGGTTGACGGTGGAAACGTCAACCGGCTTGCCGTGCATCAGAACCTCGCCGGAGATGTTGCGGCCATAGCTGCGGCCGAAAAGGCTCATGGCGAGTTCGGTCCGCCCGGAGCCCATCAGCCCCGCGATCCCGACCACCTCGCCGGCGCGCACGGTCAGGTTCGCGTTTCGAATGACCTGGCGGTCGGCGTGTTCCGGATGCCAGACGTTCCAGTCGCGCACCTCCATCAGCGGCTCACCGGCGCGCCGGTCACGTGCGGGATAGCGGTGGGCCATGTCACGTCCGACCATATCGCGCACGATCCGGTCCTCGGTGATGTCCTCGGTGCGCGCATCCATGGTGGAAATCGTCGCCCCGTCCCGGATCACGGTGACCCGGTCGGCGACACGGCGAACCTCGTTCAGCTTGTGGCTGATGATGATCGAGGTGACGCCGTGGGACTTGAGTTCCAGAAGCAGGTCGAGCAACGCCTGGCTGTCGCTTTCCGACAGGGCCGCCGTCGGCTCGTCCAGGATCAGGAGCCGCACGTCCTTCGACAGCGCCTTGGCGATCTCCACAAGCTGCTGCTTGCCCACACCGAGGCTGTCCACCTTGGTGGACGGCGCTTCCGCCAGCCCGACTTTCTTCAACAGACCCTCTGTGCGTTGGAAGGTCTCGCGCCAGTTGACGACGCCGTTACGTGCGCACTCGTTGCCCAGGAACAGGTTCTCTGCGATCGACAGCAGCGGCACCAGCGCCAGCTCCTGGTGAATGATGATGATGCCGACGAATTCGCTGTCCTTGATCCCGCCGAAGGCGGCCACGTGGCCGTCGTAATGGATCTCGCCGTCATAGCTGCCGGCCGGATAGACGCCGGAGAGAACCTTCATCAGCGTGGACTTGCCTGCGCCGTTCTCGCCGACCAGCGCATGAATCTCTCCCTCGGCAACGGAAAGGTTCACCGCGTCGAGCGCCTTGACGCCCGGAAAGGTCTTGGTGATGGAGCGCATCTCCAGCAGGGGTGTCATCGCCTTGCCTCGATATACCTGGCCTCGATTGCCCGCATCGGGCCTCGATTACGCAGTCAGAACCATCCGCCCGCGCCGGGAGCGCGGGCGGCAATGTCGTGAAGCCTGAGACTTACTTGATCTGATCCATCGTGTAGTAGCCGGACCCGATCAGCACCTTTTCCCAGTTCGATGCATCGACCGAGACCGGCTCGAGCAGGTAGGAGGGAACGACCTTGACGCCGTTGTCATAGGTCTTGGTGTCGTTGATTTCCGGCTCGCCGCCCTGCAGGAGCGCATCGACCATGCCGACGGTGACACGGGCCAGTTCGCGCGTGTCCTTGAACACGGTGGAGTATTGCTCGCCCGCCAGGATGGACTTGACGGAGGGAACTTCCGCATCCTGGCCGGTCACGATCGGCATCTTCAGGTCGCCCGAGCCGTAGCCGACGCCCTTGAGGGAAGACAGGATACCGATGGACAAGCCATCATAGGGCGACAGCACGCCATGGATCTGCTTGTCGGTGTAGTAGGCGGACAGAAGATTATCCATGCGCGATTGCGCGACCGCGCCGTCCCAGCGCAGGGTGCCGACCGTATCCATACCCATCTGGCCGGAAACGATCTTCACGGTGCCGGCATCGATCAGCGGCTGCAGCACCGACATGGCGCCGTTATAGAAGAAGTAGGCGTTGTTGTCGTCCGGAGACCCTCCGAACAGTTCGACGTTGTAAGGCCCGTCGCCGAAGCGTGCCTTCAGGCCGTCGACCAGCGAGGACGCTTGCTGCACGCCGACCTTGAAATTGTCGAAGGTGGCATAGTAGTCGACGTTGCCGCTGTCGCGGATCAGCCGGTCATAGGCAATCACCTTGATGCCGGAGGCGGCCGCGTTTTCAAGCGCATTCGACAGCGTCGTGCCGTCGATGGCCGCGATCACCAGGACGTTGACGCCCTTGGTGATCATGTTTTCGATCTGCGCCAGCTGGTTCGGAATATCGTCTTCCGCATATTGCAGGTCGGTTTCGTAACCGGCCTTGGTGAACTGCTCCACCATGGAGTTGCCGTCGGAGATCCAGCGGGCCGACGATTTTGTCGGCATCGCAATACCGACAGTGCCCTTGTCCTGGGCGAAGGCCGGAGCGGCGAGCAGCCCGGCGCCAACCGCGGCCGAAGCCAGCAGCGAAATCAGCTTTCTCATGAATTCCTCCCGAATTTTTTGACGCGCGTGGCCTGCATATGTCTCTCCCGACAGGCAGCGCTTGCGCCGGATCTCGTTGATCCTGCGCCGACTTAAGGACTTCGCGTCATGCATTGCAAATGCCTAGATTGACAATCTGCATACCAAAACTGATAAGTGTTTTATGCTGAAACTAGCCAATCGGTTGCAAATCAAGGATCTCCGGTTGATTCAGGCGATCCATGAGACCGGCCAGCTCGCCCTGGCCGCGGAACGGCTGTCCATGACCCAGCCGGCCGCATCGCGCATGCTGGCAAGCATCGAGCGCCTGATCGATGCAAAGATCTTCGTCCGCCATCCGAAAGGCATGACGACCACCCCCGTCGGCGAGACCCTGGCGCGCAATGCGATGGGCCTGATCAACGGACTGGACCAGACACTGCTGGAAGCCCATGCGGTGGGTTTGGGACGTGCGGGAACCGCCAGGGTCGGATCGGTCACCGGCGGCGCCGTCGCCTTCGTCGTACCGGCGGTCCAGGAACTGAAGAAAACCGCCTCCGGTTCGGACATTCACGTGGACGTGGCGCCAAGCGATATCCTGATCGACGGCTTGCTGAAAGGCGAATACGACTTCGTGCTTTCGCGGATCCCGGCAGGCACGGACGCACGGCAGTTCGCGATCCGCCGCGGCCGGGTCGAAGTGATCCGGTTCCTCGTCCGCAAGAACCATCCGCTGGCAAACGGCCGCCAGGTCGGCCTGCGCGAAATGGCGGGCTACGAGTGGGTCATCCAGGCCCCCCATACGCCCATGCGGCGCGCGATCGAGGAAGCCTTCCTCGCCGACGACATTCCCCTGCCGAACGAAATCGTCAATACGACGTCGCTGCTGGTCATGATCGCATATCTCGCCTCATCCGATGCGATCGCCCCGATCTCGCGCGAGGTGGCGGACCTGCTCGATACCGGCGCGGCTGCCGGAAACCTGACCGCGATCGATGTCTGCGAGCCGATCATCATCAATCCGTACTACCTGATCACGCGCAAGAACCAGATCATCAATCCGCTTGCGGCGCGCCTGCACGATCTCGTTCTCGACGCGCTTCAGGTCGACAAGGAAACGGACTTGAAATAGCCCGCTTTAAGCGATGATCCGCGAAATCGACGACGCACCACCTCCAATCCGGCCCGCACGCCGTTTCAGATCAGGCCGCCTCGGCCTTTGTCGAGCAAACCTCAAGACGGTGCGTCGAGTGCCTTCTTGAAAGCCGCGGTGAAGCCCGTCAGGGAAACGGGAACACCCTTGGCGGCGCCGGATCGGTCCGCGAAGACAATGGTCATGGCCTTTGCCTTCTTGAATATCTGGGCCGCTGCGTCGCTGAAGACGGCACCGGCAAGGCAGAAATCGGGGTAGCAGGTCTCGTAAGGAGCCTTGACGGCGACCTTGTCACCGACGCGGAGTTCGACCGGACTGCCCAGATGGACCGCGAGCGGCAGTTGGACGACGACCCGCATGGCCTCCTTGCCCGGAAGCCGGCCAACGGCAATCTTTGCCAGCAGGCCCTTGTTGTCTTTCGCCGCAATGGCCTGCAGCATCTCGCAGAGCTTTGTCGACTTGTCGTCGAGAAGACGGCACTGAACGGTCCAGTCGCCGAAGGTCGCGGTAGTCTGCGAGGGCGTATCCGCATCTTCCGCCGCAAAGGCCTGTGTGAATGACAAAAGCAAAAAGCAAACCGCCGCCACGGTTCCGGAAAATACCTTGAAAAATGAATGAAACATCTGTTGCCTCCCGTTCGAACTGCTGACCCTTTATCGGCGATTTTCTCCTGTTGAATAAACAGAAACCGGCGGCTCCCGAAAGAAAGCCGCCGGTTCTGTTTCGTCGCGATCAAGAGCGTGACGCTTACTTCATTTCAGCGATGGATTCGAAGCCGTCGCCGGCGACCTTGAACAGGGCATAGGTGCCCGGAACGTCGCCGTTTTCATCGAAGTTCTCGTCACCTGCGGCGCCCTTGTAGTCGATGGCGGTGCCGGCTGCGATCAGCTCTTTCGCCTTCTTCCACTCGCCCGGCATGATCGGTTCGCCTTCGCCGTTGGAGATTTCGCGAAGAGCGGCCGAAACGCCGGCCTTGTCGCCACCGGCCTTTTCGACGGCCAGGGCCAGAAGAAAGGCTGCGTCGTAGGAGGTGGTCACGAAGATGGCGCTCGGATCACCGCCGGAGGCCTTGAAGGCTTCGTTGAACATGTCGAGCGACTTGGACTTCTCGCCAACCGGCGAAGAGGCCACGAAGGTGGTCAGGTTGTCTGCGCCCAGTTCCTTGATCGGAGCATCGGACTTCATGCCGTCGCCGCCGACGAACTTCTCGAAGAAGCCGTTTTCGAGCGCCTGACGCAGGATGGTCAGGCCGGTGCCATCACCGTAGTCGAAGATAACCAGCGTATCCGCTCCGCCCTTGGCCAGTTCGGCCAGATCGGACCGGTAGGACGCCTTGCCGTCTTCATGGGCTGCAAAGCCGGCGACTTCGCCACCCTGGGCCTCGAACTCGGACTTGAAGGCATTGGCAAGGCCGGTGCCGTAATCATTGTTGATGTAGGAAATGGCAACCTTGTTGTAGTCCATGCCCTTCAGGGTACGCGCCAGCGCGCGACCCTGAAAGTCGTCGGACGGCACGGTCCGGAACACGGTGTCATTGTCCTTCAGGCCGGTGATTTCCGGGGACGTACCGGACGGCGTGACGATGGTGATACCGGCCGGAATGGTGACCGAACCGGCAGCGGCCAGCACGGCACCGGAGCAATGCGGACCGACGATGGCGACGACGCCTTCGATGTTCACGGCCTTGGTGGCCGCATCGGTGCCGCCTTGCGGATTACAGGCACTGTCGCCGACAACGCCGACCAGCTTGTCGCCGCCGAGGATACCGCCCTGATCGTTCACCTGCTGGAACGCGAGCTGGGCCGCATCGATCATGGCCGGAGCCATGGCCGCAATCGGGCCGGAGACGCCGCCGATCAGGCCGATCTTGACGTCGGCGGCCTTGGCCGGTGCGCTGGCCAGAGCGGTTGCTGCGAGCAGACCACCGGCAATTGCGAGAATTTTGGACTTCATAGGTACTACCTCCACGTGTTTTCGGGCTTTTGCCCGTGTGAACCCTGATTGTCGTTTACGACTTAGACGAAGCATCATCCGATCGCTGTTCGCCGCGCAGCGGCTCCGGCAGCAGTCCCTCCGGCCGGAAGCGCAGCACAAGCTGCAACATCAGACCGATCAGGAACAGACGGATGTATTTCGCCTTGACCGCATATTCCTGCGGAAGTTGATCAGTTGCAATCTCGGAAACTGACCAAATGGTCCAAACCACCGCTGCACCGAGGATCGCGCCCCGGTTGTTGCCCGATCCTCCAAGGATCAGCATAATCCAGACGAGGAAGGTCGCAACCATCGGATCGATGGCTTCCGGGGTGATGGACCGGTTGAAATGCGCAAAGAGCGCGCCGCCCAGCCCCATCAGGGCCGAACCGAAGATAAAGGCTTCCAGGCGCCGGTACTCGACGTTCTTGCCCATGGCGCGCGCGGCCAGCTCATTGTCGCGGATCGCCCGCATCATCCGGCCCCAGGGCGCGTTGAACTGCCGTTCCACCAACAGATAGGCGCCAAGCAGGACAATGGCGACGATCGCCAGATAGGCCATCTGCGACTCAACATAGGGAAGGTCGCCATAGGGACGCGGAATGCTGGTGATCCCACGCGCACTGTTGGTCAGTTCAGCCTCCGACTTGATCACCAGGCGGATGATTTCCGCCACTCCGATGGAGGCAATCGCCAAATAGTCGGAGCGGAAGCGCAGGCAGATTTTCCCGATCGGCCAGGCGATCAGGGCCGCGGCGATCATCGAACCGATCCAGCCGACATAAAACGGCAGCTCGAACCCGCCGAGCCGGCCGTCTGCGTGAGGGCTGGTCAGGATCGCCGAGGCATAGGCGCCGACGGCGAAGAAACCGGCAATGCCGGCATTGAAGAGACCGGCAAAGCCCCACTGTATGTTCAGGCCCAGCGCCAGAAGCGCGTAGATGCCGATGAAGATGCCCATGAAGAGGGCGTAGTTGGCGAGACCGATAAGTTCCATGATCCTACCTCCCCTTCTAGAGAACCTTACCGCGCAGCAACCCGGTCGGGCGCACAAGCAGCATGAACAGGAGAATGGCGAACGCCATGGCCGCCTTGTATTCGCTTGGCAGAACGAGAACGGACAGTTCCTCCGCGATGCCGACGATCAAGCCGCCGATGACCGCGCCTTCCACACGTCCGACCCCGCCGAGGATTGCCGCGGCGAACATCGGCAGCAGCATGTGCCAGCCCATCATGGACTTGAGCTCGGTGTTGATGCCTAAGAACACACCGGAGGCGGCACACAACCCGCCGGCGATGACCCAGGTGAGGATGACAACCTTCTTGTTGTCGATCCCCGACAGGAGCGCCAGGTTGGGGTTGTCCGACATGGCGCGCATGGCCTTGCCCCATTTGGACCGGGCCAGGAACAGCTGAAGGGCGCAGACGAGGGCCAGCATGAACACCACCGTGTAGATTTCACGATCCTTGATCCTGAGGCCGAAGTAGTTTTCCGGCCGGACAATACCGCGAACGTAGCTTTCTGCGTCAACGCCCCAGACCACCTGCACCACCGAGCGGACCATCAGCGCGATGCCGAGCGATGCCATCACGGTCACGATCTTCGGTCGCTCGCGCAGATGCTCGTAAAACACCTTGTCGATGCCAACGGCGACGCCCGCCGTCAGAATCATGGCAAGCGGCAGCGCCGCCAGCGGCGGCAGGCCGAAACCGGTTACGATTGCAAGCGCCAGAAAGGCGCCGAGCGTCGCCAGGTCGCCATGGGCCAGATGCGCATAACGCAGGATCGCAAAGACCAGCGTGATGCCGACCGCGCCGAGCGCATAGATCGACCCGAGAACGAGGCCCGGGATGAAATAGAAGTTCAGAAAATCCAGAAGAGTCATATCGTTTCCTCACCCGCCGAGGAACATTTCGGCGACCTCACGGTCGGCGAGGAGATGGGCACCGGTGCCCTCGTGCCGGTTCTGCCCGGCGGCGAGCACATAGCCGCGGTCGGCGAAAGCCAGTGCCTGTTTGGCATGCTGCTCCACCAGGAGAATGGCCACACCGGTCTCGCGCACGTCCCGGCAGATCTGGAAGATCTGCTCCATGTAACGTGGCGACAGGCCGGCGGTCGGCTCGTCGAGAAGCAGCAGCTTGGGATCGAGCATCAGTGCCCGGCCCATGGCGACCATCTGGCGTTGGCCACCCGACAGGCTGCCTGCAATCGCCTTGCGCCGCTCCTTGAGATCCGGAAACAGTTCATAGACCCGGTCATAAGCCGCCGACAGGTCGCCCTTTTTCAGGAAGGCGCCCATTTCCAGGTTTTCGTGGATCGTCATTTCCCGAAAGATATTGTCGACCTGCGGCACGTAGCAGATGCCGCGCTGGACGATCCGGTTCGGTGCCCAGTCGGTGATATGATCGTCATCGAAGACGATCGAACCGCCACGGACCTTCAATAGGCCGAAGACAGCCTTCATGGCGGTCGACTTACCGGCTCCGTTCGGACCGACGATCACAACGATTTCCCGTTCGTCCACCTGGATCGAGACATCCTGGAGAATATCAGCGTCCCCGTACCCCCCGGTAACGCCATTCATCGAAAGAAGAATTTTCACGCGGCATCCCCCACCGTCTCGCCGAGATAGGCCTCAAGCACGCGGGCATCGGAGCGCACGGTCTGGAAATCGCCCTCGATCAGCACGGTACCTTCGGCCATGCAGACGACCGGATCGCAGAGCTTCTCGATCATCTCCATGTCGTGTTCGATCAGAATGAAGGTGTAACCACGCTCCTTGTTGAGGATCTGGATCTTTTCCTCCAGCTTCCTCAGAAGCGTCCGGTTGACGCCCGCCGCCGGCTCGTCCAGCAGCACCAGCTTCGCGTCCGTCATCATGGTGCGGCCGAGTTCCAGAAGCTTCTTCTGCCCGCCGGACAGATTGCCCGCACGCTGATGGGCAACGTGGGTCAGCTCAAGGAATTCGAGGGTCTCGTAGGCCTTCCGTTCGACCTCCTCCTCGTTCTTCTTCACCCGCCCCCATCTGAACCAGTTGGCGAACAGCCCCTCGCCGACCTGATGCGGCGGCACCATCATCAGGTTTTCCAGAGTAGTTAGATGATGAAATTCGTGCGGAATCTGAAAGGTTCGCACCAGACCTTTATGAAAAAGAGCGTCGCTCGAAAGGCCCGTCACGTCCTCGTTCAGGAACTTGATGGTTCCACTGGTCGGCTCCAAAGCTCCCGCGATCATATTGAAGAGCGTTGTCTTGCCCGCCCCATTCGGTCCGATCAATCCGGTGATGCTTCCTTCCTTGACACTGAAGGAACATCCGTTGACGGCCCGAAAACCGCTGAAGTTCATGACGAGCTGGTTGAGTTCCAGCATATAGGCTCCTCGCCGCCAATCTTGTGGCGATCTTTTGTTTTCCCCGTCTGCTCTGCCGGACAGCCTACGTTTTCCGCAGGACGGCCCGTACCGGTGCTGCATCGAGCCCTTCTAGCTTCATTGGCAGCGCAATCAATTCATAATCCCCCGGTTCGGCACAATAAAGCGCCAGATTCTCCAGAATCCGCATATCGTGACGTCTTGCAACCATGTGCGACGGCAAATCCTTGGATGTTTCCGGATCCACGGACGGCACATCGATACCGATCAGTCTTACCCCGGTTTCGGCCAGAAGCGTCATGGTTTCCGGTGCCAGGGAGCGAAAACCCGTCGGCCAGACCATCGGGTCGAGGCGCTCTGCGAGCCGAAGCAGGATGCGCGGCGGCGCGTTGTCCAATTGACCCGCGATCTCCTCCGGCCGGCATAACGCCTCCGTCCCGCGCGCGTCGATCAGCCGCGCTGGTCCCAGAAAATCGGAAAGATCGAGCTGATCGATGGACTTGCCGTCCGGATCGTAGTGGAGCGGGGCATCCGCATGCGCCCCGCAATGGGTGGACATGGAAATCTCCGCCACATTGACCGGGCACCCCGGCCCGATGGCAAACGTCTGACCTGTCCGGCACGGCGCGTCGCCCGGGAAAACCCCCATTCCCGCCCGAACCGGCGGCGTGATGTCGATCAGCCTCGTCACAGATCCGCTCTCAGCGCCCAGAGTTCGGGAAAGAGAACCACATCCAGCATGCGCCGCAAATAGGTCACGCCGCTGGTGCCTCCTGTGCCGCGCTTGAAGCCGATCACCCGTTCGACCGTGGTCACGTGATTGAAGCGCCAGCGCCGGAAATAATCCTCGAAATCGACCAGCTTCTCGGCAAGCTCGTAAAGCGACCAGTGGGCCTGCGGGTCCTTGTAGACGGCAATCCATGCGTCGCGAACACTGTCATTGGCCTGATAGGGCTCCGCCGGATCGCGTTCCAGATGACCGGCATCGATCTCGAACCCGGACCGGGCCAGCAAGGCGATCGCCTCGTCGTAAAGGCTGGTCTCGCGCTGCAGCTTCGTCAGCCAATCATGGACTTCCGGAACATGGGCGTGCGGGCGCAGCATGGCAGCATTCTTGTTGCCAGCCAGGAACTCGATCGCCCGATACTGATAGGACTGGAAGCCGGAGGATTGGCCCAAAGCCTCCCGAAAGGTCGTGTAGTCGCTCGGCGTCATGGTGCGCAGCACGTCCCAGGCCGAATTGAGCTGGTCGAAGATGCGCGCGGTCCGGGTCAGCATCTTGAAGGCCGGAGGAAGGTTACCCGAGGCGACGGCCGCCTTTGCCGCCGTCATCTCGTGCAGGGCCAGCTTCATCCAGAGTTCGGAGGTCTGGTGCTGAATGATGAACAGAAGCTCGTCATGGGCGGACGACAGCGGAGACTGGGCGGTCAGCACCTTGTCGAGCGCGAGATAATCGCCGTAGGACATGCGCCCGTCGAAGGCCATTTGCGCCCCGTCGGCGGCCGGGTCGTAAGGAGTATGCGGCTCGCTCATTGTCAGGTTACCTTCTGCTTCTTCTTGAATTCATCCCGGTCCCACAGGCGCTCGTTCAGAATCTTCTCAAGGATATCGACGGCGCGCATCACATCGGCATGGGAGAGGTAAAGCGGCGTGAAGCCGAAACGCACTGTCTCCGGCGCACGGAAGTCGCCGATGACCCCATGGGCGATCAGCGCCTGCATCAAGGCGTAGCCGTTGTCGAAACGGAAAGAGATCTGGCTGCCGCGACCTTCCGGATCGCGCGGGCTCGCAAGCACCAGGTCCGGACAACGCGCCTCGACCTCGGACAGGAAGAGTTCGCACAGGGACACCGACTTCCGGCGCAACACGGTCATGTCCACGTCGTCAAACACGTCGAGCGCGGCATCAAGCGCGGAGAGCGACAGGACAGGTGGCGTCCCGACCCGCATGCGGCCGATCCCGGTCTCCGGGCGATAGTCGAGATCGAAGGCAAACGGTGCCGCATGACCCATCCAACCAGTCAGCGGGGGCTGGACCTGATCCTGATGCTCGGGCGCGACATAGAGAAAGGCCGGAGCACCGGGACCGCCATTCAGATACTTGTAGCCGCAACCGACAGCGAAATCGGCTCTCGTGCCAGCAAGGTCCACCGGCAGAGCGCCTGCGGAATGGGCCAGATCCCAGATCGCCAGAGCGCCTGCCGCATGAGCCTTTGCCGTCAGGGCCTTCATGTCATGCTTGCGGCCGGTCTTGTAGTCGACTTCCGTCAGCATCAGGACGGCAAGGTCCTCGCCGATGGCACCTTCGACGTCTTCCGGCGCCACGATCCGCAGTTCGTGGCCCCGATCGAGCAGCTCTTTCAAGCCGCTCGCCATATAGAGATCGGTCGGGAAATTGCCGTTGTCGGACAGGATCACCTTTCTGTCCGGACGCAGCGCCAGGGCGGCTGCAAGCACCTTGAAAACGTTGATGGACGTGCTGTCGGCCGCAACCACCGTGCCGGGGGCCGCACCGATCAGCTTTGCGATCCGGTCTCCGACCCGCTGCGGCAGGTCGATCCAGTCATGGTCGTTCCAGCCCCGAATGAGGCTCTCGCCCCACTGCTTGCAGATCACCTCTTGCATGCGGTCCGGCACATGGGCAGGCAGGACCCCGAGCGAATTGCCGTCCAGATAGATCACCCCCTCGGGCAGCGTGAAGGCAGCCTTCTTTGACGCCAGCGGATCGTTCTCATCGAGGGGATGGGTGACAGGCATTCTCGTTTTCTTTCAAAAGTCAGGGCCGCCACCGGCGACCGCACGGGTAATCCAATTCTCAGGCACGGTAACAAAACGGATGACGAAGCTCAAGAGATTATATATAATCTGATTGATTTGATATTTTCTTCTCAGCAGTCGGATGAGATGTCCCAAACGAACTCCGCCTATGAAACCCTGCGCCGCGCGCTTCTGGACTGCGAAATCGCGCCGGATACGCCGCTGACGATCTCCAGCCTGAAAGCCCGTTTCGGTTTCGGTTGGACCCCGCTGCGCGAGGCGCTGTCACGGCTGGAAGCGGAAAGCCTGGTGACATTCGAAAAGAACAAGGGCTATCGGGTTGCGCCCGTCTCCGTCGCCGGCCTGAAGGATCTTCAGCTGGCACGAACCGCCATTGAAGCCACCCTCTTCACCCGTTCCATCGCCCGCGGCGGCGACACCTGGGAAGCTGATCTCGTCGCGGCCCATTACCTGCTGGCCCAGGCCTCTCCCCCCACCCCCGGCGCCGTAACGGCTGAAGGCATCCACTGGGAGGAACGGCACGATACCTTTCACGCAGCCCTTCTTTCGGCAGCCGATGCTCCCTGGCTGACGCACCTCGCCCACCAGACCACCGACCAACTCCACAGGCATCACCGGTTCATCCTGAACGGCGCCGATGTGGCGGACCAACTCGGAGGAATTCAGGGGGATCGGATCCGGGACGTTTTCGACAGGACACTTGGAATCGCCCATCACACACAGCTTATGGACGCGGCCCTTGCCCGCGATCCGATTGAAGCGACACGTCTCCTGGAAGAACACATCGGCTTCACTCTTGCGGTCTACGAGACACTTTGGCCGGAAGCCGGAAATTAGGCCGAAGCAGAACAATCCGGTCGATCTGAACCGCGTTGCTTCATTGTGCCGTTTGCCTTTTTGAATGGCTTTGCTAGAACTCTCGCGGACTCCAACCGCCTGCTCCTTTCGAAGAGCTGGCATTTGATTGCGTACAATCGTATACGCATTGGACAATCCATCTCCGAAGGTTCATTTCAAGCCTTCAACGACCGCATCTTGAACACTGGGAAATGTAAAAGTCATGGCCGACATCATCTACACCAAGGTCGACGAAGCACCGGAACTGGCAAGCGCCTCGCTGCTGCCGATCATCCGGGCCTTCACCAAAGAGGCAGGTATCACCGTCGGCACCAAGGACATTTCCCTGGCCGGCCGTATCCTGGCGAACTTCCCGCAATATCTGACCGACGCCCAGAAGCAGTCGGACGATCTGGCAGAACTCGGCAAACTGGTAACCCAGCCGGACGCCAACGTGATCAAGCTGCCGAATATCTCCGCCTCCCAGCCGCAGCTCAACGCCGCGATCAAGGAGCTGCAGGCCCAGGGCTATGCGATCCCGTCTTATCCGGACAGCCCGGCAACCGACGAGGAAAAGGCGGTCAAGGCCACCTATGACGCCATCAAGGGATCGGCCGTGAACCCGGTCCTGCGCGAAGGCAACTCCGACCGCCGCGCGCCCAAGGCCGTCAAGGAATACGCCAAGAAGAACCCGCACTCCATGGGCGCCTGGCTGCCGACCTCCAAGACCCATGTCTCGACCATGGGCGACAACGACTTTGCCAGCAACGAAAAGTCCGTCACGGTTGCCGCAGCTTCCGCCGGCATGGCAAAAATCGAATTCGTCGGCACCGACGGCGCCGTCACCGTGCTGAAGGACAATCTCAAGCTTGACGAAGGCGACGTTGTCGACGGCACCTTCTTGAGCGCGAAAGCCCTGCGCACCTTCCTGGAAAATGAAATCGCCGACGCCAAGGCGAAGGGCGTGCTCTTCTCCGTCCACCTCAAGGCCACCATGATGAAGGTCTCAGACCCGATCATCTTCGGTCACGTGGTCAGCGTCTTCCTGAAGGACGTCTTTGCAAAGCATGCCGATACCCTGGCGGCCGCCGGCGTCAACCCGGATCTGGGCATCGCCGACCTGGAAGCCAAGGTTGCCACCCTGCCCGCCGACAAGGCCGCCGAGATCCAGGCCGACATCAAGGCCGCGCTCGACAACGGTCCGGACATGTACATGGTGAACTCCGACAAGGGCGTCACCAACCTGCATGTCTCCTCCGACGTCATCATCGACGCCTCCATGCCGGCCCTGATCCGCGCCGGCGGCAAGGGCTGGGGCCCGGACGGCAAGGAACACGACACCAAGTGCGTCATCCCGGACTCCTCTTATGCCGGCGTCTATGACGCGGTCATCGAGTTCTGCAAGAAGAACGGCGCGCTCGACCCGTCCAAGATGGGCACGGTGCCAAACGTCGGCCTGATGGCCCAGAAGGCGGAAGAGTACGGCTCCCATCCGCAGACCTTCAAGGCACCGGCCGACGGAACCATTCGCATCGTCGATGCGGCCGGCACCACGCTGATCGAGCACAAGGTCGAATCCGGCGACATCTGGCGCGCCTGCATGGCCAAGGACGCGCCGATCCGCGACTGGATCAAGCTCGGTGTCACCCGCGCACGGCTTTCCGGCATGCCGGGCATCTTCTGGCTGGACAAGAACCGGGCCCACGACGCGGAGCTGATCAAGAAGGTTGAAAAGTACCTGCCCGAGCATGACACCGCCGGCCTCGATCTCCAGATCATGGCGCCGTCCGATGCCGCCCGGTACACGACCGAGCGCATCGCACGCGGCGAAGACACGATCTCCATCACCGGCAACGTGCTGCGCGACTATCTGACCGACCTCTATCCGATCCTGGAAGTGGGCACCTCGGCCAAGATGCTGTCCATCGTGCCGCTCATGGCCGGCGGCGGCCTGTTCGAAACCGGCGCCGGCGGCTCCGCACCGAAACACGTGCAGCAGCTGATGGAAGAAAACTACCTGCGTTGGGATTCCCTTGGCGAGTTCTGCGCCCTCGGCGCCTCGCTGGAACACCTCGCCAATGCCAAGGACAACGCCAAGGCTCAGGTTCTGGCCGATGCCCTCGACCAGGCCGTTGAAAAGCTGCTCGACAACAACAAGTCCCCGAGCCGCCGCGTCGGCGGCCTCGACAACCGCGGCAGCCATTTCTACATCGCCCTCTACTGGGCACAGGCCCTGGCAGCCCAGGACAAGGACGCCGAGCTCAAGGCGCATTTTACGCCGATCGCGGAAGCCCTGACCGCCAACGAGGAAAAGATCGTGGCGGAACTCAACGGCGTGCAGGGCAAGCCGGTCGACACCGGCGGCTACTATCACGCCCCGGCCGACAAGGTCGCCGCCGCCATGCGCCCGAGCGCAACGCTGAACGGCATCATCGGCTGATCGGCCGACACACTCGGAAATCGGAAAGGGCGGCCACGTGCCGCCCTTTTCTTATTTCAAGAAAGTGACGTCCTCACAGCGCCTTTTCGAAGAAGAAGTCCGGATAGGGATCGTCGTTGAAGCGGTCGATTTCCGTCCAGCCGCCAACCTGGTAGAAACGAACCGCTTCCGGAAGGGCACTGTTGGTGTCCAGGCGCAGGAGATCGATGTTCAGGGCTCGCGCGATGTCTTCCACCTCCGCCATCAGCCGCCTTGCCAGCCCCATGCCCCGTGCCGCCGGCGAGACCCAGAGGCGCTTGATCTCGGCATAGCGCTTGTCCGTGCCCTTCAGACCGACGCAGCCAAGCGGCAAACCGTCGGACATGGCGACCAGAAAACAGCCGCGCGGACGGATCATATCCGTCGCATCCGGATCGCAGGAGAGAGACACATCGAACCCGCCGTCGAAGCGCCGGTTCAATTCCCCGTAATATTCTTCCAGACAGTAGCGGGCGGCCGGGTCCCTGGGATCGCATTCCTCCAGGGTCCATTTTTCCCGTCCAAGCGCGGAGGCTACCAGATCCATGGCCTCCAGAAGCGTCTCGGGATGCGGATATTTCGCAAGCAGATCCTGAGCCCGCCCGTCCGACAAGCGCTCATAAGCCCGGAACTCTTCCTGTCCCTTTGCGGTCAGGATCGCCCTGCGCTTGCGGGCATCGTCCGGATCGGGCATCACCTCGATCAGGTTTTCGTCTTCAAGGCCGCGCAGCAGCCGGCTCATCAAACCGGAATCAAGACCGAGATAGGCACGAACGGCCGCCACATCGGTTCGGCCCTGACCAATGGCATTGAGAACACGTGCGGCACCCAATGGACGGCCACGCCCGAGAAACGACGTATCGAGCGCCCCAACCTCTGACGTGACGGCGCGGCTAAAGCGGCGGAAGCGGGAAATATCGTCCAACATGATTATCTGACCTAAGTCAGATATATTGCCTTGTCAATCGAAACGGTACTTCAAAACGCCCGACGACAATTGCATGGCCGGTCAGGCCAGCGCGTCCCTGACCGTCACGAACCGGGCCGCCCTTTCCCCGTCTAAAAGAACACGCTCGGCAGCCAAAGGACCAGGCCGGGGAAGGCGATCAGGACGACCAGCCGGACACAGTCGGCAAACAGGAACGGCACCATTCCCCGGACGATCTTGGACGACGGAATGTCCGGCGCGATCCCCTGTATAACGAAGAGGTTCATGCCGATCGGCGGCGTGATCAGGCCGAGTTCGGCCACGGTCACGATCAGGATTCCGAACCAGATCGGATCGAAGCCCATGGCGACGATTACCGGATAGATGAAAGGCACGGTCAACAGGATCATGGAGAGCGCATCCATGAAACAGCCGAGCAGGATGTAGAACAGCATGATCAGGAACAGCACCGCCAGCGGCGGCAGGGCGGAGGCCTCGATCAGGCCGATCAGGAACTGGGGCAGACCCGTGGTCTCGATGAAATAGTTGAACAGGCCCGCGCCGACCATGATGAAGAAGATCATGCCGGTCATGCTGACCGTTTCCCACATGGCCAAGGTGACGATGTGGCGCGTCAGCACCCGCCGGATGGCGGCGATCAGGATCGCACCGCCCGCCCCGACGGCGGCCGCTTCCGTCGGCGAAAACAGGCCGACCTGAATGCCGCCGATCACGGCAATGAACAACAGTGCCGCAGGCCATGCGGAGCGGAGTTCCGGCAACCGTTCGGCCCAGGATCTGCGTTTGGAAACCTGGACCAGGTCCGAACGAAGACGCACGGCAAGCGTGACCGCGAGGGAATAGAGCAGAGTTGCCAACAGTCCCGGGATGATGGCGGCAGAGAAGAGCCGGCCGATCGACTGCTCGGTCAGAAGACCGTAGATCACCAGCAGAATGCTCGGCGGAATGAGCACGCCGAGCGTGCCCGCTGCGGCGATGCTCGGCGCCGACAACTGGTCGTCATAACCGGCACGCCGCATTTCCGGCAGGGCAACCCGTCCCATGGTCGCAACGGTAGCAAGGCTCGATCCGCAGATCGCGCCGAAACCGGCGCAGGCGCCGATCGAGGCGATCGCCAATCCGCCGCGAAGATGACCGACCAGCGCATTGGCGGCACCGAACAGATCCGACGACATGCGCGAATGAGAGGCGAAGACCCCCATCAGCAGGAACAGCGGGATGACCGACAACGAGTAGGGAAACATGGATTCAAACGGACCCGACCCCAGGATGAAGCCGATCGTCGAGAAGCCGTTGACGATGCCGAAGCCGACGACGCCGGTCACGGCCATGGCAAGGGCAATCGGGACACGCAGGGCAACGAGAAGGAGCGAGACGGCAAAGCCGGTTACACCAATCAGCGGATCAGACATCGTAATGCTCCGCTTCGGAAGAGACCGGCCTGTGTCCATAGAGGCTGCGCAGGAACGCATCAAGGGCCGCCAGCACCGACAGTCCCATACCGACGATGAGCGGCAGCCAATACCAGAGATAGGAAATACTCAAGGTCGACGAGGCCGTATTCAGTTCCAGTTGCCCCTGCATTTCGCCAATCCCGTACCAGAGGCAGGCGCCGAGGAACCACACCGCGATCACAACGGCAAGCAGGGCGTTCACCTTGCGGATGAGCGGCGGGAACATGTTATCGATCAGGTCGATCGCCACATGGGCGCCCCGGTGAAACGCCACCGCGATCGCCATGGAGGCTGCAATCATCACCAGGAGCTGGGTCAGGTCGACAAGCCCCGGAACCGCCCAGGTCAGGCCCTCTCCGGTCAGTGCGACGGAGAGACGGCTCATGGAGCGCAGAACGATATCGGTCAGCGTGATCGCGACGGCGGCACAGATGCTGACAAAGGCAATCAGCACCGCAACGCGCATCAGAAGGCCGACAATCAGGCTGTAAAATCTCGCAAGCTTCGTCATGGAAACCCTGGTCCGGGAAAGAGCGGATCCGGAATGCGGTCAAGCCGCTACCGCGAAAACAGTTCGCCAGCGCTCACCGGCGAAAAGACGCCCAGCGAGCGGATGGCCCGCTGAGCACAGTTCATCAGCCGTCAGGCCACCGCTACTCGGCGTACTTCGCGGCCAGTTCGAGCATCTTCTCGTGGATCTCGCGCGCATTGGCGATGCCCTTGCCTTCCAGGTCAGCCAGATAGGCATCGATCATGGGCTGCAAGGCCGTTGCCCATTCCGCCCGCTGCTCGTCGCTGAGCGTGATGATCTCGTGGTCCGGACCCTGGACGGCCTCGTAGCCGGCCTTGTCCCAGTCGTTCCACCAGGGACCGAATTTCGGGATCAGGTTGTCACCAGACAGCTTGTCGACGCAATCGCGCACGTTCTGAGGCCAGGAATTGTACTTCTTCTCATTGGCGGCAAACCAGAAGGAGACCACATACGCCTTGGCATCCAGGTGATGCTTCATGACTTCGGCAAGCTTGAAGGATGCCATCGTGTCCCAGGTAAAGGCGGCGCCATCGATCACGCCCTTTTCGGCGTTTTCATAAACGGCGCCCGGCGGCATGCCTTGCGGCGTCGCGCCCAGGGCTTCCAGCATCGACTTGACCGCACCGGACGGGAAGCGGATACGCAGCCCCTTCATGTCGTCCATGGTCGCCACCTTTTTGGTGGTGGTGTGGATCTGGCCGGGATTGTGCGCATGCAGCGCCAGAACCTTCAGGCCGCCATATTCTTCCGCCAGATAGTCCGGGTAGAGCGCCCAGAGCGTGCGGGTCGCGGCATCGGCCGTTTTCACCGTGAACGGCAGATCGATGATGCGGGTACGCTCGAAGCGGCCGCCGGGAATGCCGGACAGGCCATGAGCGATATCGACGATCCCGGCACGGACTTCGTCATGCAGCTTGGCGATGTTGCCGAGCTGGGTTCCGCCCGGATAGATCGTCACTTCCACCTGATTGTCGGTACAGGCTTCCAGCTGACGCGCCCAGGGCTCCATGAAGTCCTTGTGCATGCCGTTCGCGGTCGGCAGGAAGTGCGCGAGCTTGATCTTGATCTTGTCCTGGGCTGCGGCCGGCCCGCCGAGCCCCATTGCCACCACGGCCGACGCGGCCGCGATGCCGAAAATCGAGCTTTTCAGACTTGTCTTGAATTTGCTGATCATTGTTTTCCTCCCAATCAATCAGGCTATCTTGTTTTTGTATTTGGTTTCATTCGTAACTAGATCATTCCCGTCAATCAATGGGGAATTCTCCAGATCCGCTGCGTCAACTCCCGTTTCCGGTTTTTGCCGGATAAGACATCAGCACCAGCATGGACGCGGGAGCATTGCTCCGGTTGACGATCTCCCGCCGTTCGCCTGCGGCAAGCAGGCAGGAATCCATGGGCCCCAGCACGGTTTCCCCGTCATCGGTGATAACGGTGATCTCGCCGCTCAGGACCACATAGACTTTCTCGACCGGTGAGGCGCTCGACCCGGCGCCGCCGCCTGGCAGGAAATGCGACAGGCCGGTCCAGAAGGTTTCGCTCGGCGACGCCTCGAAGCCCTGAAGCCGCAGCCCCACCATGTCGAAATGACCAGGCGCCTCGTAAGGCTTCGCGTCCTCTATGCGGGTGACGTGCATCAGCCCTCCCCTTTCCCTGTTTTGCCGTCGCGCGCCTGCGCGGCCAGAAAATCGCGCAACTGGTCGCGGACTGCGTCGGCCGATTCCGGCGTCCATTTGCGGAAGCCCTCGCCGGACTTCATGCCCAGCTTGCCGGCCTCGCAACATTCCACCAGATAGGGATGCGGCACGGCCGTGTTGTCGAGATCCGGCATGATCGTCTCGTGGATCGCCCTTGTCAGGTCGAGCCCGACCAGATCGGACTGCTCCATCGGTCCGAGCACCGCCATGCGCCGGCCGAAGCCGTATTTGACCACGTCGTCGATGGTCTCCGCGTCGCAGACCCCATTCGCCACCATGGCAATCGCCTCGCGCTTTAACGCATGCTGCAGTCGGTTGCCGATGAAGCCCGGGACGTCCTTTTTCGCATGCACCGGCTTGCGCCCCGCATCGGCCAGGATCTGCATCGTTCGCTCGACCGCGGCAAGGTTTTCCTCCGCCATCTGGACGACCTCGACCAGCGGCACCAGATGCGGCGGGTTCCAGAAATGGGTACCAACCACGCGATGCTTCGTCTTCACCTTTTCCGCGATGATCCGGGTCGGGATCGAAGACGTGTTGGAGCAGAGAATGCATTCGGGCGAGACATAGCCTTCCAGCTCCTCGAAGATCGACTGCTTCAGCGGAACGTCTTCAATCACTGCCTCGACCAGAAAGGACGCATCCCTGACCGCATCGGCCAGAGAGCCGACACCGGTCACGCGGGCACGGACTTCCGACCCCGCGCCGAACATCTCCTCAATCCCGGCAAGCCGGGACTGCAGGGTGTCGAGCGCCTTTTGCGAACTGTCATAGACCCTGACCTCGTGGCCGGCCTCCGCGAGCAGCCAGGCAATTCCGTGCCCCATGAGGCCGGCGCCGATGACCGCTGTCTTCAAATGTTCCGTCATTGCTTATCCTGCTGTGTAACCACCATCCACATACATAACCTGTCCGGTGCAGAAATCGGATGCAGATGTCAGCAGATAAAGCGCCATTCCCATGAGATCCTCCGCCTCGCCGAGCCGGCCGAGCGGAATGCGGGACAGGGACCGTTTGCGGGTAGCCTGGCCGACCTCGTCCTCGCTCCACATCCAGGCGGTCAGCTTGGAGCGGAACACGGTCGGCGCGATGGCGTTGACGGTGATGCCGTATTTGGCCCATTCGGTCGCAAGCACCCGGGTCAGCGCGTCGGTCGCTCCCTTGGAGGTGCAATAGCCGGTGTAGCCGGAGTAGTTGCCGTGCCGGCCGCGGACGGACGACATCATCAACATCTTGCCCTTGATCTCGTTCTCGATCCAATAGCTGCCGACCACCTTGGCCATCAGCCACGGGCCGCGCACATTGGCGTTCATGACCGCTTCCCAGTCCTCCAGCGGAAGGTCCTGGATGAAGCCCGCCTTGTTGTAGCCGGAGGCAATCACCAACTGGTCGATCCGGCCGTAGGCTTCAAGCGCGGCATCCCGGATCGCTTCGGCGTCTTCGAGCGTGTCCGGACGGCGCACCAGGATCTGGGCCTCGCCGCCGACCTCCTTCACTTCCTGGAGAACCTCTTCAAGCTCACCCTTGGACCCGGAGACAAGCAGGAGCTTGCCGCCGAGAGAGCCGAGCGTCAGGGCACAGGCGCGGCCGAAGGCACCGGACGCGCCGGTGATGATCGCAACCTTGTCCTTCGTGTCGAACATGGACAGGGGATTGCGCAGGGTTTCGGAAATCATGACTGTCTCCCCACGTTACCCGTTCACGTTTCCAGTTTCGAACCGGAAGCTCTGGTCCGGATCGATCACCGCCAGGATGCGGACGCCGCAGCCCTCACCGCCCGGCCAGCGCCACGGGAAGCACATGAAGGTGCAGCGCTTTCCGGTGACCTTCTCCAGATCGCCGCCGACACATTCCACGCCCGGAATACCGCCCTTGACCATCAGCACCTTGTGAGCCGCCTCCCAGTAGGGGAAATCGACCTTCACGTCCCGGCCGGTGTAATCCTTGTATTCCTGGATCAGATGCGGATGGGTCGGACCCGGACCGTGATCGACCAGCTTGGTCGCCATCGGGTGGTCATTGGCCTGAACGTCGACCCCGACCAGCTTGACCTTCTTCTCGACAAGCCACTCCGCACCGTCCTTGTAGAGGCCCGGCGAATAGGCGTAATATTCGTCCGTGTCGCCGAAGTTGTGATGCATGCCGGTGTTGATCATCACGATATCGCCCTCCTTGATCTTCGGGCGGGCGTTCTCCAGATCCTCGGCGGTGATCACCTCCCATTTGCCCTTCGGGATCGAAACGGCGACACCCGTGCCGAAGAACTGGGACATGTGATAGCCCATGAGGTCGGGCGTGTTCTCGGTCACATGCAGCGGCGCATCCATATGGGTGCCGCGGTGCATGATGCCCTCGAACTCGGTCTGGTAGACGCCGTGGCGCGCATGGAATTTGCGCACGCTCACGTTGATGCCGGGGCTTGAGGGCCACTGGGGCATGCCGTGGCCCCAACGATTGGACAGATCGTAAAACTGCAAGGTCATCTTGTTTTCCTGGAAAGTGCGTTCGCTGGGATTAGTCGCCGTTGCCCGGCTCGACGCGGCACGAGCCGGTCGGATCGAACATGGCGACGAAGCGCACGGGGCAGGCGTCGCCTTCGTGCCAGTTCCAGGGCGCTGCATGGAACGTGGCACGTTTTCCCGTCACCGCGCCCACATCACCGCCGACGTTTTCGATCGTCGGGATGCCGGCAGACAGCAACGTCTTGTGCGCGATATTCCAGTCGGGAAAATCCGCCTTCGGATCCCGTCCGGTCTCGGACCGGTATTTCTCGGGCAACCGGTTCATCAGCGGTCCGCCGCGGTGCTCGCCAAGCGAGGTCGCCAACGGATGGTCGATCTGCGGCGTATCCATGGCCACCAGCTTGACCTTTTTTGAAATCAGCCAGTCGGCGGCCGCCCTCGACAGGCCGGGCGCATCGCCGAAATAGTCCAGACTGTCGGAATAGTTTTCGTGCCAGCCGGTGACGATGACGACGAAGTCGCCTTCCTGGATTTTCGGGGCAGCACTCTCAAGATCGGCCGGTTCAACCAGCCCCCACTGCCCCTTGGGGATCGACAGCACGACGCCGTTGCCGAACAGCTGGTCCAGAGGCACCTCGCCGATGCCGACGCCTTTCTGGATCAGGTGGATCGGGGCATTCATATGGGTGCCGGAGTGCATCACCATCCGGATACGGTGCGCCATCACGCCGTGCTGGGCGTGTTTGACGGACCGGTACAGGATGACGTCGTCGTCGCCCGGCATCGACGGGGCACCGTGCCCCCATTCGTGGCTGAGTTCGACGAACTGCAGACCGGTCTCGGGATCGCTTGGAAAAATCATAGCCGCTTCAAATACCTCCCTGCGGAGCACTTCGATTGGTGCTGCAACTGGCACAGGCTTTGGTCCTGCGCCTTGTTGTTATGGGGAGAGTGTGAGCGTCCTTCCGACCGTTGGCCAATACAAAAGAAACGACTTCATATAACTAATTAGAATACCTAAAAGGCTTATATTCCCTCAAACTACATATTCATTGGTTATAGTCTCGGGTATATTCGTCGATGTTTGTAACCAGGACCGACCCATGCATTCCCGCCTGTTGCGCCATTTCCTCGCGGTTTACGACGCCGGCAGCCTTAGTGCGGCAGCCGCCGCTCATCGCATCAGCCAGCCCGCCCTGACGAAGAGCGTGCAAACGCTGGAACAGGAATTCGGCATCAAGCTGTTCGACCGGATTGCATCGGGGGTGACCCCGACACGCTACGGCGAGGTGCTCGCCCGCAGGGTCCGGCTGATGGACATCGAATACCGCCATGCCGTCGCCGAAATCGAGGCCATGCGCGGCGGCAAGGAAGGCCAGATCCGGATCGGCGCCGGTCCGGTCTGGATCACCCGCTATCTGCCCTCCATCGTCGCCGGCTATCAGCAGCAGCGACCGGAGGTGCGCATCTATATGGAAAGCGGCGTGATCGATACGCTCATTCCACAGGTACAGCGCGGGGAATTCGATCTGGTCTGCGCGTCACTGGATTTTCCCAATCAGCCCGATCTGGTGAAGGAAGCCCTAGTCAACATCGAGCACATTGTCGTCGCCTCGCAAAACCATCCATTGGCCGCGAAACCCGATCCGGAGGCGAAGGACCTCGCCGGATATCCCTGGATCGCGCTCGCCAAGGACCAGGTCGGCACCGGGCGGATCCTGTCCTATTTCGCGGCCTACGACCTGCAGCCGCCGCAGATCGCTCTGGAGACATCCTCAACGCCGGCGATGTTCGACCTGCTCAATCTCGGCAACTACCTGTGCCACATCCCCAAGTCCCTGCTGCCCCACGCGGAGAAATTCGGCGTCGTACCGCTGCCGCTCAAGGGAACCTTCTGGGAAACCCCGGCCGGGATCATCTACCGCCAGAGCGAGCACCGCATGCCCGCCCTGGAGCAGTTCATCAAGGCGATGCGAGCTGCGTTCGAGCCGGCTCTGCCGGTGTGAAGGGCGAGCAGGACTTGAACAAGGAACGCTGCCAGATCAGCTCTGCGCCTCCGGCAGCGCCACGATGATACCATCCAGCGCCGGGCTCATCTTGATCTGGCAGGCAAGACGGGAATTCGGGCGCCGTTCGGAAACAACGCATTCCAGCATCTCGTCCTCGATCTCGCCCATCGGCGGCAACAGGTCGAGCTTGTCTTCTTCCACGTAGCAATGGCAGGTGGCGCAGGAACAGGAACCGCCGCACTCGCCCTCGATGCCGTCGATCCCGTTCATGGTCGCGCCCTGCATCAGGGTCCAGCCGTCCTGCAGGTCGATTTCGGTCGCCGAACCGTCATGCTCGATATATGTCACTTTGGACATGGATGTTTCCTCCTTTAATGAGACGGGGCCGCACGTCTCTTTTTGAAATTGCCGGCGGCAGAGGGAAGTGCCGCCGGCAGGCTTCCCGTCGTCAGCCGATTTTCAGATCGAGCCGCGTCGGGCTGCGGAAGGTGGTCGACGGCATCCAGGGCAGCTGTTCCTGCACCCGCGAATAATCCGGCACCCGCTTCAGGAACTCCTCGAAGATGATCTTCGTCCCCAGTCGGGCAATCGCCGTTCCGAGACAGGCGTGCACACCGCCGCCAAAGCCCAGATGCCCCCGCGGCTTGCGGGTGATGTCGTAGGTGTCCGGATCCTCGAACCGGCGCTCGTCCCGATTGCCGGCCCCGTAGGCGAGGCAGACGAAATCACCGGCCTTCAGGGTCTCACCATGCAGCTCGACATCCTTTTTCAGGCAACGACGAAACCGCTGGGCAGACGTGTTGAAGCGCAGGCTTTCCTCCATCGCGTCCGGGATCAGCTCCGGGTTGGCCACGAGCTGACGCCGGGCTTCCGGATGATCGGCCAGATTGAGCGCGAACATGGTCAGGAAGCCGGACAGGGATTCGATGCCGGCCATGATCAGCGTCGTCACCGTCATCTGCACTTCCCGGTCGTCCAGCTTCTCGCCGTCGATTTCAGAGGTGATGAACTGGCTCATCAGGTCCTCGCCCGGGGACTTCTTGCGCTCGGCGATCAGGTTGGCGGCATACTCCGTCATCCACTTGTAGGCGGCCATATGCTCCGGCCCCTTGCTGCGGGTCGTCGGATCCGACTGCACCATGAGCACGGCCTTGTCGCGCATGACGTCCTGTCCGTCCTTCGGCAGGTTGAACAGGTAGACCATCAGGTCGACGGTGATCTTCGACGACACGTCGGTGACGAAATCGAACGTCTCCTGGCCTTCGATAGCATCGAGATGTGCGTTGGTCGCGGCCCGCGTCGGTTCGACGATGTGGTCCAACGCTCGCTTGGTCACCGCCTTCTGGATCAGGGCGCGCAGCCGGTCGTGGCGGGGGGGATCGGTGGTCCCAAGCGTCGCCCCGGCGCGTCCCGGAAACTCGTCCATCAGGTTGCCGCTCGCCGAGGAATAAGTCTCCCAGTCGTTGAGCGCGGTCATGATATCCGCATGGCGCGACAGGACCCACATGTTGGCCTCTGTGCTCCAGAACGCCGGATAGTCGTCGCGCAACCGCTTGTAGAACGGAAACGGATCCGCATCGACGGCCGGCGAATAGGGATTGAATTGAAACATTGTCTTTCGGTCCTCCAAAGGCTCTCCTCAAGCCTTGGACAGGACAATAGGTCCGGAGGTCACGCAAAATAATGGAGTTTTCGCATCAATTCTGGTACTTTTAATCCAAAATTTGCGAGCGCATATGAAGAAACCCGTAAGTCAGATCGGCGTCACCCGCTACGCACTCTTCGGCGAAGAGCTTGCCGGAGAAGACCCCGAATTCATCCACATTGAGGACATCCGGACGAGATCCCGCCTCTACGAATGGCGGATCACGCCCCACGTTCACCGGCGCATGCTCCAGATCGTCTTCGTTGCGGAAGGCTCGGTGCAGGTGCATCTGGAAGACCGGACCCAGTCGCTGAATGGCCCCTGCGCGATCACCATCCCCGGCGGCGCCGTGCACAGTTTCACCTTCTCCGAGGGCACCGTCGGCCATGTGGTCACCGCCGCCGATACGGTTGTTCTGGACGCCCGATTCCGCCGTGCACGGCGGTTCTTCGAAACGCTGATGAAGGAGCCGCACATCCTGGACTTTGCCGACGCCCCGGACGATGCGGATTTCATTCATACGTCATTGATGCAGATGGCACGGGAATTCAGCCAGACCCAGCCGGGCCGCAGCTCCATGCTCGACTGGCTGTTGCGGGTGGTGATGATGGCGGTCGCCCGCCGGGCGGAAACGGTGGCCGTGGCCACCGGTGCGCGTGGTTATGCGCATGAGACCTTCGCCCGCTTCACCGGCCTCGTGGAGGACCACTACCGCGAGCACTGGTCGATCGGCGACTACGCCAAGGCCTTGGCCATGAGCCCGGCCCGGCTCAACCGCCTGTGCCAGAGCTTCGCCGGAAAGCCGACTCAGGACATCATCCACGCCCGCGTCGCGCTGGAAGCCAGGAGGCTCCTGACCTACACCAACGCCACCTCGGCCATGGTCGCCTATGAACTCGGCTTCCAGGACCCGGCCTATTTCACCCGCTTCTTCCGCAAGCGCACTGGCAAGACGCCGAGCCAGTTCCGCTCGGCGCCGATCGAGGCGGGTTAAGCTTCCTGCGGGAACTGTTCCGTGTCGATGTCCGGCTGCTGGGCTGCGCTGTAGCGGGACCCGACAACCGTCTTCTGATTGATGATCCCATCGAGACGATCGACGATCGATTGGTCGATTTCCACATCCGCGCCGCGGGCGTTTTCCGCCAGGTGATCGAGGCTGGTCGTGCCCGGAATGGCGTGAATGTGATCGCCCCGGGCGAGAACCCAGGCAAGTGCCAGTTCGGCCATCGAACAGCCCACCTCGTCGGCGACCGCCTTGTAGTCATCGAGAAGCTTCAAATTTTGCTCGTAGTTCTCCGGTGCAAAGCGCGGCATGTTTCGCCGCAGGTCGCCGGGGTTCGGATTGAGCACATTGTCCATGCCGAAGGTGCCGGTCAGAAACGCGCGGGCGAGCGGGCTGAAAGCGACGAAGGAAATGCCGAGTTCACGGCAGGTGTCGAGCACCGCGATTTCCGCGTTCCGGGTCCAGAGGGAATATTCCGTCTGGACGGCTGTGACCGGATGCACCTCGTGGGCGCGCCGGATCGTTTCCGCCGACATTTCCGAAAGCCCGTAGGTTTTGATCTTGCCTTCCTGGACGAGTTCGGCGAAAGCGCCAACGCTGTCCTCGATCGGAATGTTTCGGTCGAACCGGTGCAGGTAATAAAGGTCGATCACGTCGGTCTTCAGCCGGCGAAGGCTGTCTTCACACGCCTGCTTGATCCGCTTCGGATCGCCGTCGATATCGCGCGGCTTGTCGCCCTTGCCCGGATAGAGACCGCACTTGCTGGCTAGGAAGAATTCGTCCCGGCGTCCGCCGATCGTCTCGCCGATGATTTCCTCGCTCTTTCCCGCACCGTACATGGTCGCGGTATCGAAGTGGGTATAGCCAAGGTCGAGGGCCTTCAGGAGAAGGGTCGCGCTGTCTTCGCGGCTGAGGGTGTTGCCGTAGCCATGGGCGAAATTCATGCAGCCGAGACCGACTGCCGAAACCGTGAAAGGACCAAGCTTGCGTTGCTTCATGAGACTGCTTTCGTGAAATCTGACTGTGCGGGCGGAAGGAAAACTTGCGTATCGACGTTACAAAAAAAAGACGCCCGGGCGCAAATGCCCGGGCATCCTCATGTTCAGCGCGCCGATTAACGGAAGGAGCGCTCGATCGTGTCGAGGGTTTCCATGGCCGGAAGAACCTGGGCGACGCTCGCGTTCGGCTCGCGGCCTTCCTTGATCGCGGAAAAGAACTCCCGGTCGATCAGTTCGATACCGTTGTTGGACACAGCGACATCGGACAGGTCGATCGGCTTGTCGTAACCGTCGAACAGGTCATCGTAGCGGGCAAGGTAGGTACCGTTGTCGCAGATGTAGCGGAAGAAGGTGCCGAACGGACCGTCGTTGTTGAACGACAGCGACAGGGTGCAGATCGCACCGTTCGGCGTCTTCATGCCGATGGACATGTCCATGGCGATATCGAGGTCGGGATGCATCGGGCCCTGAAGGCCGAAGCTTTCCGAAACCGTTTCGCCGGTCTGATACTGGAACAGGTCGACCGTGTGGCAGGCGTGGTGCCACAACAGGTGGTCGGTCCAGCTGCGCGGCTCGCCCTTGGCGTTGGTGTTGGTGCGGCGGAAGAAGTAGGTCTGAACATCCATCTGCTGGATCTTCAGCTCGCCGGCCTTGACCTTGTTGTGGATCCACTGGTGGCTCGGGTTGAAGCGGCGGACCTGACCGGCCATGGCCACCAGTCCCGTTTCCTTCTGCTTGGCAACGACGCGCTGGCTGTCGGCAAGGCTGTCAGCCATCGGGATCTCGACCAGCACATGCTTGCCGGCTTCCATGCAGGCAACGGCCTGGTCGGCGTGCATCTGGGTCGGGGTCGCCAGGATCACGGCATCGACGTCGTCGCGCTCAAGGCATTCCTCAAGCGTGGCGCCGGCATGGCCGATCCCGCGTTCTGCCGCGAATGCCTCGATCTTCTCCTTGGTCGGGCCCATCACAGACGTGACCTGGACGTCGTCGATGTTTGCAATGGCATCAAGATGCTTCATACCGAATGCGCCGTAGGCGCCGGCAACACAAACTCTCATGTGGCAATTCCTCTCCGTTCGAGATGAGATGCCCCCGGGAAAGGATCAGGAAAAGGTCTTGAAACCGGTCCCGGGGGCATTCGCTTCAGGCAGCTTTGTTTTCCAGAATGATGTGACCGACCGCCGTGTTGGACGCCGGAACATGATAGTGACGGTGCACCTCGGTGACTTCGTCGTCGAGCGCGCCGCGCATGACATGCCACATCACCATTTCAACGCCTTCGGAGCCGGCTTCACGCAGGTACTCCACATGCGGGATCTTGCTGGCATAGACCGGATCTTCCGTCAGCAGATCGAGGAAGCGCTTGTCCCACTCGGCGTTGATCAGGCCGGCGCGCTTGTACTGCAGCTGGTGGCTCATGCCGCCGGTGCCGAAGATGACCACGTTGAGGTCTTCTTCAAAAGATTCCACGGCGCGGCGGATCGCCTTGCCGAGGTTATAGCAGCGGTTGCCGGTCGGAGCTGGATACTGCACCACGTTGACGGCAAGCGGAATGACCAGCGCCGGCCATTCGTCGTCCGGCCCCATGTCGCCGTACATGACCGAAAGCGGCACGGTCAGGCCGTGGTCGACTTCCATCTCGTTCATGATGGTGATGTCGAATTCGTCCAGGACCAGAGATTGGGCAATGTGGCTTGCCATCTTCTGGTGGTTCTTGACCACCGGCACCGGACGCGGGCCCCAGCCTTCATCGGCCGGCTTGAACTCGGCGGCAGCGCCCAGGGCGAAGGTCGGGATACACGACGCATCGAAAGCCGTGCAATGGTCGTTGTAGACGAGGAAGATGACGTCCGGGTTCTTTTCCTTCATCCACGCGCGCGACTTCTCGAAGCCCTTGAAAACGGGCTGCCAGTAGGGCTGATCGGTGATCTTTGTGTCCATGGCCACGCCGATGGCGGGCACGTGGGAACAACCGACGCCTGCGGTGATACGGGCCATTAATCTTCACTCCATTCGGATTTGTAGCGATTGCCGTCGATGGACCGGCCGCCATGCAGCATCATGTCCCGGTAGGCTTCCACGCCCATGCCGGTCATCAGTCCGGCGAGATTCTGGAAATTGATGCCGTCGTTGGCGGCAAGTTTCGAAGTGTAATAGATGTTGCCGCCCAGTTCGAGCAGCCCGTTCCAGTCCCGTTTCAGCACCGCTTCACGCTGTTCCGGCTTCATCGGATATTTATCCAGATAGGCCTCTTCGTTAGCGTTGAATTCATCGCGGTTCTTCTGCAATCTGAGAGAGATGCAGAACTGGTTCAAATGGTAACCTTCACGCGACCGATCGGCATCGAACACGAAGGTTCCAGGAATATCTTCATATTCCTTTTCCATGGCCAAGTTTCTCCTGTGAATTCCGTTTGCTGCACGGTTCCCGCTACCCCCTGCGGGGCAGAACCGGTAAACCGGCACCCTCCAATTGCGACAACGCCGGCATGACACAGCCGAGGCATTTCCTCTTCCGGCTGTTCAGGCGCGGCGCACGTCCGTTTCGGCATTCAGCCCAGGCGCTTCGATGGTCGATTCTGGTCAACGCATTTCGGCGGCCCGTCCAATGCCGTGCGTCATGGTTCATCTTATCATAAAATCAGCTTCACCCCTCCGGACGAAACAGGCCTTCTTCAGGCGCCCTGTTACGGGCGTCCCGACCGGCCGGCGAAGCTTGCCCCTCCTCACGTTTCGCTTCAACAGCATGTATACATGACCGATACAGCCTGCTTCCCTATCATTCAATAACGCCGAAAGGGTATTCAATCGAAGAGGCTGTTATTCATTTTTTCAATAGGAACGCCTCTTCGGTTGCTCCTGAGAGGTCCGAGGCGCTGATTTCGCGCAGATAGCTGAGAAACTGTTTCTGCGTCTCCGTCGGTCGCCAGTCGGCGCGATAGGTCAGGCCGATCGGCCGTGTATTATTGGTAAGTTCGATCGGCAACGGCTTCAGGAGATCGCGCTCCAGTTCGTCCCGAATCTGACTTTGCGAGATGATCGTGATGTAGTCTCCCGCCGTCAGCAGCCCGCGTACGAGGATGAGGGAACTGGACACCGCCCTGACCGGCGTCTCGGGCAGCGCATCGATCCGCAAGGTATCGAAAAGATAGCTTCCAGCAGGCGTCGTCTTGGGTGGTGCCACCCAGGGATAGGCCAGCGTATCCTCAAGGGTCACGCGTGTTTTCTTCAGCAGCGGGTGATTGGCCCCCACGACAATGGCCAGAGGATCGTCGAACAGGGTCTCCTGCACAACGTCATCGACGGGCAGCGTCTTGCGCAGGGCGCCGACGAGAAAGTCGACATCCCCCTGGCGCACGCCCTGCAGGAGTTCGGCATAAAGTCCGTCGAGAACCCGGACCTGCACCCGGTCGCGCGCCCGCACCATGCGATCGATCGCCATCGGCAGAAGATAGGTTCGGGCCAGCGGCAGCGAACCGACGACGATCAGACTGGAATCCCGCCCCAGGAAGTCGTCGACCTCGTCGAATCCCTGCTGCAGTTCGGCAAGTGCGAGCTTGGTGCGCTGCGCCAGAACCTGAGCGGCCGGGGTCAGCGATATCCCCTCCTGGGCCGGATTGAACAGCTTGATGCCCGAAAGCCGCTCCAGATTGCGCGCCGCGCGATGGATCGACGGCTGGGAAATGCCGATATTCCGAGCCGCTATGCTGAAGTTGTTCGCCTCCGACATGGCGATCAGGGCCCTGAGTTGGGCCGCCGTCACGAGGCGGTCGAAATGGGTAAAGCCGCGTTCCTTCTGCTTCGCTCCAAGCCGGGAGGCTTCCTTCGCGCCGGCTTGCAGATGGTCCAATGCGCGATCGACACGCTCCAGAAGGCGGCCGCCCACGTCGGTCGCGAACATGCCGTCGGCACGTCGTTCGAACAACTGGATATCGAGCTCATCTTCCAGCTTTGAAATCGCCTGGGTCACGGCCGGCTGGGACAAATGCTCCTTTTCCGCGGCCGCACTGACGCTATGGCACTGCGCGACGCGCCTGAACACCCTCAGATGCCGGATATTGGGAACCTTCAATCTCATTCGGTGACCGCTTCCTGTCTGGAAATCATTATAGCAAAATTTTATAGCAAGCGTTCCCTTTTGAAATGGGATTTTTGTGAAATTTGAAGCATCGTGCGCCCGAAACCTCGTCGCTCGAGGGGCAAAACGAGATATTCAGGGCGGAAAAATCAATATGACTTCAAAGAAAACGGCACTGGTCATCAGTGCGCATTCGGCGGATTTTGTCTGGCGTTGCGGTGGCGCGATCGCGCTGCACGAAGAGCGGGGCTACGACGTGACGGTGGTGTGCCTGTCCTACGGCGAACGCGGCGAGAGCGCGAAGCTGTGGAAGCAGGAAGGCATGACCCTGGAAAAGGTCAAGACCGAGCGGCGCAAGGAAGCCGAGAATGCGGCAGCCGCCCTTGGTGCTTCCGACATCCGCTTCTTCGACCTCGGCGACTATCCGCTCAACCTGGATCGGGACGCCAAGGACCGCATGGTCGACGTGATCCGCGAAGTCCAGCCGTCCTTCATGCTGAGCCACTCCAAGTGGGATCCTTACAACACCGACCACATGGCCACGACCCAGTTTGCCATCGAGTGCCGGATGATCGCCCAGGCCTGGGGCCACAACCCGGGCCAGAAGGTTCTTGGCGCGCCGCAGCTCTACCTGTTCGAGCCGCACCAGACCGAGCAGATGGAATGGAAGCCGGACGTGTTCCTGGACATCACCCCGGTGTGGGACAAGAAATGGGCGGCGATCCAGTGCATGCAGGGCCAGGAGCACCTGTGGCACTTCTACGAGAACGTGGCCGAAAACCGCGGCAACCACTTCCGCCGCAATTCCGGCGGCCAGGCGGGCGGGCGTGACTGCCGCTATGCGGAAGGCTTCCAGTCGATCTATCCGCGCACGGTGGACGAACTCTGATGGCCGGCGCGGTAACCCAGTCGGGCGTGGTCGTTCAGACCATCGAGCGCGCCGACAAGGACATCATCGCGGCCCTTGGCGCCTGCGGGGTGGCGACGGTGCACGAGGCCCAGGGGCGCAGAGGCCTTCTGGCGTCCCATATGCGGCCGATCTATTCCGGCGCCCGGATTGCGGGCTCGGCGGTGACCATCTCCGCGCCTCCGGGCGACAACTGGATGGTGCATGTGGCGATCGAGCAGGTGCAGGCCGGCGACATGCTGGTGCTGGCGCCGACGTCTCCGTGCGAGGACGGCTACTTCGGCGACCTGCTTGCGACCTCCATGCAGGCGCGCGGCGGCATCGGCCTTGTGATCGACGCCGGCGTGCGCGATGTGCGCGACCTGACAGAGATGGGCTTTCCGGTGTGGTCGAAGGCGGTGTTCGCGCAAGGCACGGTGAAGGAAACGCTCGGCTCGGTGAACGTGCCGGTGGTCTGCGCCAACCAGCTGGTGAACCCGGGCGACATCGTCATCGCCGACGATGACGGGGTCTGCGTGGTCCGCCGCGAGGAGGCGGAAGCGGTTCTGGAAAAGGCCCGCGCCCGCGACGCGGCCGAAGAGGACAAGCGCAAGCGCCTGGCCGCCGGCGAACTCGGCCTCGACATCTACAACATGCGCGGCCGACTTGCCGAAAAAGGATTGAAGTATGTCTGAGTTGAGCGCCTACTCGCTTCTCGGGCTTCTTCTGATCTAAAAAATCACAGGACAAACGTTCCAATGGATAAAGATTATCTTCCGTTCCATCCCAACCCGTCGAAGCCGGCCTTCAAGCTGCCGGCGGGTGCCGTCGACGCCCATTGTCACGTCTTCGGCCCGGCGGATGTGTTTCCCTACGCGCCCGAACGCAAGTACACTCCCTGCGACGCGCCGAAGGAAAAGCTGTTCGAACTGCGGGATTATCTCGGCTTCGACCGCAACGTGATCGTGCAGGCCACCTGCCATGGCAAGGACAACCGCGCCCTGGTCGACGCGCTCAAGGCCGCCGGCGACAAGGCGCGCGGCATTGCCAGCGTCGGCCCTGACATTACCGAAGCCGAACTTGCGGAAATGAATGAGGCCGGCGTGCGCGGCGTGCGCTTCAATTTCGTCAAGCGCCTGGTCGACAACACCCCGAAGGACGTCTTCCTCGGCATTGCGGAGAAGATCAAGGCATTCGGCTGGCACATCGTCGTCTATTTCGAGGCCCCTGACCTGGAAGAGCTGATCCCGTTCCTGAAACAGCTTCCGACCACCATCGTTGTCGATCACATGGGCCGGCCGGACGTGACCAAGGGGGTCGACCACCCTGATTTCCAGCGGTTCGTCAACCTGCTGCAGGACAACGACAGCATCTGGACCAAGGTCACCTGCCCGGAACGCCTGACCGTCGCCGGCCCGCCCTATGACGATGTCGTCGATTTCGGCAAGGTGCTCGTCGAGCGCTTCCCGGACCGGGTGATCTGGGGCACGGACTGGCCGCATCCGAACATGAAGTCCCATGTACCGGACGACGGCAAGCTGGTCGATTTCATTCCCCGGATCGCACCCACTGAAGCCCTGCAAAAGGCACTCCTCATCGATAATCCGATGCGCCTCTACTGGGGCTGAGCACGCGGGACGCATGCCGTATCCGCCATAACGAACATGAGCAGCATATTGGCCCGGGCGCTCCGCGTTCCGGGCTTTTTTTAAGTTTTGGAGGCCCGCATTTTCGCCGGTTACCCGCCCAGCCAAGACAGGCGCAGAGGTATAAGTTTTGCGTAATGGGTATTCAATATAAGACCCGCGCCCAACCTACTTGATTTAGGTCAAATCCGCCCCTCTTCGCACCCGTGTATACATAACGAAAGCGTAGGAGGAAAAGGTCATGGACCAACCAGGATTTGACTATCACATCGACATTCCCGGAACGACGATCTTCGATGGCAAGCAGGCCATGAAGGGTTATGCGCTCAACAAGATGTGCTACTCGTTCAATAAGGCCGAAAACCGCGAAGCGTTCCAGGCTGATGAAGAAGCCTTCATGGAAAAATACGGCCTGAACGATCAGCAGAAAGAGGCGATCCGCAAACGCGACGTGCTCGGACTGATCGACGCCGGCGGCAACATCTACTACCTCGCCAAATTCGCCGGCATCTTCAAGCTGTCGGTGCAGGATGTTGGCGGTCTGCAGACCGGAAAAACCACCGAGGAATTCAAGGAATTCCTCGCCAGCCAGGCATGAGGAGGACAAATCATGGCTAAGGTTCTCGGTGGCATCACCACCTCTCACATTCCCGCCGTCGGCAACGCGATCCAGAAGGAACTCTACGACGATCCTTACTGGAAACCTTTCTTCGACGGCTATCCCAAGGTCCATGCCTGGATCAAGGAACACAAGCCCGACTACGTGATCAACATCTACAATGACCACGGCCTCGGCTTCTTTCTCGACCGGATGCCGACCTTCGCCATCGGCGCGGCGCACGAATACAAGAACGAGGATGAGGGCTGGGGTCTGCCGTCGCTTGATCCGTTCCCGGGCGCACCGGAGCTCTCCTGGCACATCATCGAATCCATGGTGGCCGACGAGTTCGACATTACCTCCTGCCAGGAACTGGCCGTCGACCACGGTTTTGTCGTTCCGATGCAGCTGTTCTGGCCCGGCGCGCCGCATCATCCGGACATGCCGCGTTGCGTGCCGATCTCGGCCAACACCGTGCAGCATCCGATCCCGACGCTGAATCGCGCGTTGAACTTCGGCAAGGCCCTCGGCAAGGCCCTTCGGTCCTTCCCGGAAGACGCAAAGATTGTCGTTCTCGGCACCGGCGGCCTGTCGCATCAGCTCGATGGCCAGCGGGCGGGCTTCATCAACAAGGAGTTCGACCAGTACTGCCTGGAAAACATCGTCCACAACCCGGAAGAGCTGACCAAGATCACCCGTATGGAGCTGGTCGAAAAGGCCGGGGCCCAGGGCACCGAATTCCTGATGTGGATGATGATGCGCGGCGCACTCGGCGACAATGTCACCGAGATCACCCGCAACTACCACATTCCGATTTCCAATACCGCGGCCGGCACGCTGCTGCTGGAATGCGCCGCCTGACAGGTCGGATTTACGACAGGAACAACGCCCGGAAATCTTTCCGGGCGTTGTTCATATGCGGCCTTTGATCAGCGGGCGGCTTGCTGTTCGAAAAATGCACGGAACGTGCCCGCTCCGCATCGAAATTTTTCACAAAATCAAAGCTTTATGGTGGCGACAACTTCGTTGCCGCATCCATGGTAGTCGAGCGTGTCGAAGCACAGGTTCCTTGCCACATGAATTCCACGCCCGTTCGGCTGATCCAGAGGCATGTCGGAGTTCAGGACCTTTTCGAAGTCGAACCCTTTTCCCTCGTCCAGAACCTTCAGCCAGACCTGAGAACCAGAGCATTTGAAGAACACCCGCACCACCCGGTTGCTGTAGGTCCCCAACCGCAAGCGCCGCTGAATTTCGCCCTCGATCTCTCCGCTCATGATCAGTTTCGCTTTGGTCTGCTGATCTATTTCGAGATTGCCGTGCTCGACCGCATTCGAAAGCAGTTCCCAGATACCAAGGGATGCCTTTTCAGGACAGGGCGTGTTCGCCGCCAGCATGGTGGAAAGCTTCTCCGCCTCATTCAGCGTTGTTATCTCGAACTCTCCGCAGACCATCCGGCCGATGACCGGTTTGTTTTTCGAAACATAATTCTGGATGGATTCGATCGGACTTGGTTTGTCCTCCATTGACGGCACTCCGGTATCAGGCTCCGCTTCTTTCACAGCCGAGGTCATTGCGCACCTCCCTCAACTGGCTGGAGATGGTCCTCTCCCGGCTCCGCATTGCGATGGAACAACGAGATGATCGTCAGATCGTCATTCGGCTTCTGCTTGGCCTTGCTTTCAAGGTAGGAGACAATCTCCGAAGGGATCCGGCGGCAATCCATGCCCCGACCATTCAGGTTGACGAACTCCGCCAATCCTTCCGGACTAAACACCTGCCTGGGCGGATCCGGCGTCTCTATCAACGCATCGCTGTACATGATCAGGCCACTTCCCGGCGCAAACCGGCTGCGTTCCTCCTGGTAGGTCGCCTCCCGGATCAGGCCCAGAGGATAGCCGGTGCCGTCGATCAGGCGAAAAGGCTCGTGCGCGGTCGAACCGGACAGAAGCTGCGAGGGAACACCCGCCGATGCATGGACCACTTCGCCGGCGTCGAAGTCGATCACCGCACAGAACATAGTCGCGAACTGGCCGATGGACAGGACGGAACACAGGTATTCGTTCAGCTGCGCCAACCAGGCCGCAGGAGCTTCCGCCTGTCTCGTTCCGCTGGACATGAAGGTGTGCAACCGGAACGTATTGAGCGCGGAGCCGACGCCATGCCCGCTGAAGTCCGCGCTGAAAACCTTCAACTTTCCATTTTCGAGAGGTATCAGCCCCCACAGATCACCGCCCAGTCCCTGGGAGGCTTCATAGTGGCTGCCGATCGCAACCGGATAGGCGGCTTCGATATTCGCGATCACCGCTTTCGACGGCAGCAGCGATTCCTGCATGGATCGGGCGAGTTGAAGCTCCTGGTCCATGTTCTTCTGGAACTCCGACAGGCGCTTGATCAGATAGAGATGGTCGAGATGAACCCGGATCCTGCCGATAAGTTCAAGCCGGTCGATCGGCTTGGTGATCAGGTCCGTCGCACCGGCCGAAAACACGGCCGAGCGGTCATCGGACTTGTCCATGCCGGTGAGAACGAGGATCGGAATATCCTTGAAGGAGGCATGCCCCCTTAGCCTCTGACAGAGTTCGAAGCCATCCATATTCGGCATGATCAGATCGGTCAGCACGATGTCCGGCCGCCATTCGAGTGCCATGGCCAGGGCTTCCTGGCCATCGGACGCTTCGGAAACATTGGTGAACCCGTAGTTACGCAAATGGCGGGCAATGACCGTCAGCATCAACGGGCTGTCGTCGACAACCAGGATCCGCGCGTCGGCAACGCGGTTGGACGATGTCACACGATAGTTGGGGCTGTTGCCTGCCGCGCTTGCGGCCCCGGCTGCAGGGACCTGTGACACGGCCGCCTTACTCCACGACTTCCAGGATCTTGTCGAACTTGCCCATCTCGAGGAGGGTTTTCACATGTCCTCTCGGCGCCTTGAGACACAGGGACCAGCCGTTCGTTTTCGCCGTGTCATGGGCTACCATGAACATGCCCAGGCCGGAGGAATCGATCGAGTTGAGGTCAGAGAGGTCAAAGACACATCTCTTTGCCCCGGAATTGCTGACATCCTCGATCAGTGTCCGGAATATGGTGTGATCGGAAAACTCCATCCGGTCACTGAGCTTTGCCAGAAAGATATCGCCATCCAGGCTGGTGTTCAGTTTCATTGTGCCCGCTCTTTGTTAGAACAACTCGATTTCGTCATCGTCATCATGTGCTGTCGGCCCGCTGCCGCCCCCCTCGATCACCGCGACCGCAACAGGCACACCCGGTTCGTTGGGACAAAGCTCCGCAGCCAGTCGGCGACGGACGTCCTCAAGGCGGAATTGGGCGAGTATTCGATGGGCGAGCGTTTCCCTGGCCGTCTCTCTCCGATCGTCCGGGGACAGATCCGCAGAGTGTCGGTCGAGCTCATCAGCGGCCGTAGCCATTTCCTCGATCGCCCATTTGATGTTTTCAAGCGTCTGGGTGGTCCGGTCATGGAACTGCAGGCCGATGACAGCCGCCGAAATATCGTTGGTGATTTCCTCGGTCGTGACCGCGGACTTGTGCAGCACTTCGGACATTTCGTTGTTTTGCCTAACCAGGCAATCCACCATCTTCGTAAACCCGGCGTTGACCTCGAGGTTCTCGTTCGCCAGATCCATCTTGGCGATTTCCTCGACGAGCGCCTGGGTTCCCTTCAGCCCGTGAGCGATCCCGCCGATCTGCTCCTTCAGGTCGTTTGAAAGGGCATCCACCGTCTTTGCCAGTTCGCGCACCTCATCTGCGACAACGGCGAACCCGCGCCCGGCTTCGCCGGCGCGCGCCGCTTCGATCTTTGCATTGAGGGCGAGCAGGTTCGTCTGACTGTTGATCTTCTCGATCTTGCCAATGCTGCCTTCGACGTTGACCAGGTCCTCGTTGATGTCGTTGAGCTTGTAGACCATCGACATGCCCCTGGACGACAGGTGGACGATTTTCTCGATCAGCTCGGAGAGAATGTCGTTCAATCCCGCGGCCAGGGCCGGCAACGCGACCTTTTCTCCGTCGACCTCGACGGACTGGGCAACCTCCGACAGGTTCTGGACTGTCTGTGACTGTTCGCGAGAACGGATCGCAATATTCTGAAACCGCCCGGTGACATCACTGATATTGGTATCGATGACCTTGCAGGTCCCCTCGATTTCCCCGACAAGCGCGCGCAAGGCAACTCTTTGGGCATCGCTGAAACCGAGCCAGTCCTGAAGAAGTTCCAGGGCATCGGCCCGTGCAGGGGTAAGCTGTGCATCCGGACCGGACGCCGGTGGGTCAAAGTCTTCGGTCTGCTCAAGTTCAAACACAACTTCTTCCTCAAATTGCACAACGACCGTATAATGCAACCGCGATGTTTAAATTTCGTATATTTGAAAAATATTGTTTCCAATTTTGATATAAAATTACTATACTCTTATCTTGATCTTATTATCATTGGTACAAATAGCGAGTATTTCTCCCGATATTTTCGACAGAGGCAATTGTAACTCTACGGCATTTGCCTCGAAGGCGACCCTCGGCATTCCGTAGACCACACATGACGCCTCGTCCTGGCCAAGCGTCCGGGCGCCCGATGCGCGCATTTGCCGAAGGCCTATGGCCCCGTCCTTGCCCATTCCGGTCAGGATAACGCCGACCGCGTTTTGCCCCGCGTGTCTGGCCACGGACTCAAACAGGACATCGACGGACGGGCAATGACCGGACACCGGCTCCTGCCCCCCCACCTTGCAAATGTAGTTCGCGCCGTTTCTCGCCAGCCGCAGGTGTCGGTCGCCCGGCGCAATATAGGCATGCCCCGGCAACACCCGCGCACCTTCCTTCGCTTCGGAAACCTGGATCGCGCACATGCGATCGAGGCGCCGGGCGAAGGTCGAGGTGAAACTTGCCGGCATATGCTGCGTGATCAGGATTGCGGGACTGTCCGCCGGCAGAGCGCTCAGGACCGCCGTCAGCGCTTCCACGCCGCCGGTCGAGGCGCCGATCGCGACGATCTTCTCCGTCGACGAATATCCCGGCCCCTGACTTTCGAGGCGCGGCCCGGCCGGAACCCGGGACGCGCCGGCCATGACATTGGCCCTGGCCGCCGTCTTCACCTTCGCAACCAGTTCGGCGCGCTTGTCCTCAAGACCGACCTGAATGTCCTGCGTCGGTTTGGCGACATAATCGACCGCTCCGATTTCAAGTGCGTGCAGCGTCGCATCCGCGCCGTGTTGCGTCAGGGTCGACACCATGACGACGGGCATCGGCCGCAGGCTCATGATCTTCTTCAGGAACTCGATACCGTCCATGCGCGGCATTTCGATATCCAGCGTGATCACGTCCGGATTGAGTTCCTTGATCTTCTGGCGCGCCACAAGGGGATCCGGGACCGCCCCCAGGACCTCGATCCCGGGATCGCTTGAAAGCATTTCGCTCAGCATTTGCCGGATCAGCGCTGAATCATCGACGATGAGGACGCGGACAGGTTTTTCAGTCATCCAGGGGCTCCTCAGCCAAACAGTTCGATATCGCCTTCGACGGGTTCGACCCGCAGGGTCGAGACGTATTCCTGCTCCTGACGGACGAAGTTGCGTTCCGCTGTCGGTTTCTGCAGCAGGCGTTTCACCGCTCCGGTTTCCGGAAAGTAGTGGATCCGCCGGCCGCGGGATCCGCCCAGGTCCTGCGCTGTCAGCTTCAGCCCTTCCTGGTCGAGATACTGCAAGGCGAACTCGGAATTCTTGGTGCCGATCAGTGTCGGCCCGACATTCAGGTTGGCTCCGCCGAACAGCTTGATCTCCAGATCCTCGCGCCCGCAGCCCGACTTGAGAACCTCGTTGATCAGCGCTTCCATCGCGAAGTTGCCGTAGCGCAGAGCGGCGTTGATGCCATTCCAGTCAGCCGTCTGGTTGTTGGGCAGCATGAAATGGTTCAGACCGCCGAAACCGGTATGCGGATCGCGCACGCAGGCCGCCACACAGGAACCCAGAACGGTCACGATCATTTCGTCCTTCGCATCGGTGACGTAATACGCCCCCGGCAGCACACGGACGGCCCACATGTCGGCCTTCGCATCGAACGTCCGGCTCACGTTCGGCCCCTCGTGGGCATTGATCGGCCCGTCTTTCCGATAAGCCTGGCTCAGAGCATGCATTACCCCCTCCTCCGGTAGACCGTGCGGCCTTTCAGCTCAAAGAGGGACTGGACGTCGAGCAGCGTTTCCGAGTGGCCGATGTAAAGCCAGCCACCGGGCCGCAGCATGCCGGAAAACCGGTCGATCAGTTTTGCCTTGGTCGGCTCGTCGAAATAGATCATGACATTCCGGCAGAAGATCGCGTCGAACGGCCCCCGCATCGGCCATGAACCGAGCAGATTGAGTTGCTTGAAGGCGATCAGATCCTTGAGACCACCCGCCACCTGAAAAGCATCCCCGGCGCCGGGCGCCTTGCCGAAGAAGCGGCCGCGGTAACCGCCCGGCAGGTCGGCGATGGCCGCTGCCGGATAGATACCCGCCTTTCCTCTGGCGACCATCGTGGTATCCAGGTCGGTGGCCAGGATCCTGGCATCCCAGGTTGCCAGGCGCGGCATCGCCTGGGTCAGGGTCATCGCGATCGAATAGGGCTCCTCGCCGGAGGAGCATCCGGCCGACCAGATCCGAAGGCGGTTGCGCCCGGTCGACGCCGCCATATGGCTCACCTCCGGAATGACCACATCCTTCAAATGATCGAAATGATGGGTTTCCCGAAAGAATTTCGTCAGGTTGGTGGTGATCGCGTTGATGAGGAAGCCGACTTCATCAACCCCTTCCCGGCTCTTCAGAAGGGCACAATAATCCGAAAACCTGTTCAGCTTGAGCTCCCGCAGGCGTCGCGCCAGGCGGGAATAGACCATGTTCTTCTTGTGGTCCTTCAGAACGATGCCGGTTTTCTCGTAAACGGTAGCGGAGAGAAACCGGAAATCCTTGTCCCCGAAAGCGAACTCCTGGCCGGACTGTTCATCCCTTGCCGTGACTGCAGACATACGACACCTCATGAAACGGCATCCCCGGCCACGCCGGCCGGAGATGCCTGCCGTTAGGCTCTGGCCTTAGAATTCCTTCCAGTCGTCATCCTCTTCGAACGCGGACTGGAGATCGGCCTGCATGGAGGCCACCGCCGCGGCTCCGCCGCCGGCAACGCGCATGGTCCGGTCCGGCCGGACGGCGACGGGACGTTGCGGCTGCGCGGCGGGTCGGCTGGGCGCCAGCGCTGCCGTGTCACCGGCTCGGAAGAAGGACATCCGCTGGTGCATGCTGGAAGCCTGTTCCTGAAGCATCCGACAGGCAGCGGCATTTTCCTCGACCAGGGCCGAGTTCTGCTGGGTCATCTCGTCCATCTGGCTGATGGCCTTGTTGATTTCCTCAACACCGGTAGCCTGCTCGCGGCTGGCGGCCGCAATTTCGGAAACGATGTCGGTCACGCGCTTCACCGATTCCACGATTTCGGTCAGTGACGTGCCGGCATTGTTGACCAGGGTCACGCCGTCCTTCACCTGTGACCCGCTGGCCAGGATCAGCGCCTTGATATCTTTCGCCGCTTCGGACGACCGTTGCGCCAGAGAGCGCACTTCGGAGGCCACGACCGCAAACCCCTTGCCCGCATCACCCGCACGGGCGGCCTCGACCGCCGCGTTCAGGGCCAGCAGGTTGGTCTGGAACGCGATCTCGTCGATCACCCCGGTGATATCGGAAATTTTCTGCGAGGAATCCTCGATCTGGGACATGGCGGTCACCGCCTTGCCGACCACATCGCCGCCATCGGAAGCAACCGTGCGGGCACTGATCGCCAGCTGGTTCGCCTGCTGGGCATTGTCCGCATTCTGCTTGATCGTGGAGGCGATCTGCTCCATCGAAGCCGCCGTTTCCTGCAGGTTGGACGCCTGTTGTTCGGTACGTTGCGACAGATCGTTTGTGCCGGAGGTGATTTCAGCTGATGCGTTGGTAACCTCGTTCGCACTGACACTGACCTCGGTGACGATCTCGCTCAGTTGCTCCGCGGTCCGGTTGAGACGGTTTTTCAGATCCTCGAAGCTTCCCGCGTAGGACCGTTCGATCCGCTTGGTCAGATCACCGGAAGCAATCGCCTCCAGGTTGGTGTTCACATCGTCGAGTGCCTCGCCGGTGGTTTCGCACAGACGGTTCATGGCTTCCGCAAGATTGCGCATGAAGCCGGTCTTGCCCTCCAGCGAAATCCGTTCGGCAAAGTTGCCGTTCACGGCGGCGGTGACCATCGTGTCGATTTCGGCCTCGACCGCCCGTTCCTGGGTGACGTCTCTCCACTCGACCACAGAGCCCAGCCTGTTGCCGTCCGAATCCATGACCGGGTTGGCGATCAGGTCGAACTTGCGCCCGGCGACGCTGATGCTCGTATTATAGGTGGAGGAAAGCCGCTCCAGCATGCCGCGCTGATGGGCCGGGTTCTTGTGGAACACATCGATGTTCGTGCCGACCAGCTTGCTGGCATCGAACTGGGACAATTCCTTGCGCAGATCGACTTCCGCTTCCTTCATCATCTCCGTGACGCTGTCGTTCATGTAAACGATGTTGTAGTTGTGGTCGGCGACCATCACGTTGGTGGTGCACCGGTCGAGCGCGACCTTGATCCGCTGGAACCCGAAACCCCGCTCCTTAATGGCCTGAACATGGCGTGCCAGAACGCCGAATTCGTCGGTCCGATCGATGCCCGGAATTTCCACGTTCGAATCGCCGTTCGCGATCTGCCCGATTGCCCCCGACATACTGGCAAGCGGCCGGGTGATGGAGCGCACCGTGACATAGGCAATGGCCCCGGCCAGAAGCAAGTCGATCACCACGATACCGAGGTCGACGAAGATCTCGGAGCCGTGGGCTCCGTTTGCGATTGCCGTGGCAACCGTCGAGCCAACAAGGATCAGGGCGATCGCCGAGAACCCGGTGATGAGCCGTTTCATGATACTCATTTTGGAAAATAACCTGGGCATTTTCGAACCCCCGTTCTGGAAGCGTTTCGGCGAAGGGCCGCCGGGATTTGGTTAAGCGGCTATTTCGCCCGATGTAGCGATGTCCCCGCGCTGGAACAGTTTCTCGAGTGACAGCAGAACGACCATGTTCTCCTCGACGGTGATAATCCCGGAGAGGAACTCCGCCGCCGCGATGCGCTCCATGTCCGGCACCGGCCGGATCTGGTCCTCATGGACGGTCAGGATGTCGGACACCGCATCCACCAGCAGACCGACGGTCCGCTCCTTGACGCTGGCGATGATCACGACGTGATAGGGCGTAGCCACCGTGCCCCCCATGCCGAACCGGCGGCGCAGGTCGAAGGTCGGCACAATGGTTCCGCGCAGGTTCATCACGCCGAGATTGTAATCGGGCTGGTTCGGCAGCGGTGCCGTCTCTGTCCATCCCTTGATTTCCCGGACAGCCATGATGTCGATGGCGAACTCCTCGTCGCCGACCCTGAAGCTGATGAACTGCCGCGTGTTCGGCTGGTTGATCTCCATCGCTTCGGAGGCATCGGCTTCCTGGTCTATTCCGTCGATGTGGTCGTCCATTTCTCCCCCCTTCCCTATCCGGTCTGCGCCATTTCCGAAGGCAGCCCGTCAGTGGACGGGGCATCAGGCGCATGTGTTGACGTTTCGTGTGTGTGATGTCTGCCGTTCGGACGCGGACCCTCGCCCCGGCTGGGCATGGTCCGCAATTGCTCGATGTCGAGGATGAGCGCGACCCTGCCATTGCCGAGGATCGTCGCCCCCGAGACACCCGGCACAGGATCGAAGTTTTCCTGCAGGCTCTTGATGACCACCTGCTGCTGGCCGATCAGTTCATCGACCACGACACCGATCTTTCCGCCGTTGGCGGTTTCCAGGAGCACGACAAGGCCATTCCACGGCTCCGTTATCGCGTCCGGGACATTGAACAGGCGGTGCAGGTAAATGAGCCGGATGAATTCCCCCCGGATCGAAACGACTTCTCCACCGCCGGCCAATGCCCGCGCCTGGCCGCGTTCCGGCTGGAAGCTCTCCACGATGCTGGTCAGCGGCAGGATGTATTTCTCCCGGCCGACCGCAACCATCATGCCGTCGAGCACAGCAAGCGTCAGTGGGATCGTCAGCGTGAAACGGGTGCCCTTGCCGAGGACGGACTGGACGCTGATGCGCCCGCCGAGATTGTTGATGTTCCGGCGCACCACATCCATGCCCACGCCCCGTCCCGAAACATCGGTGACCGCCTTCGCGGTCGAAAACCCGGGGGCAAAGATCAGATCGTCGATCTCATCATCGCCCAGCTTGGCGGCGGCGGCGACAATGCCTTTCTCGACGGCCTTGTCGAACAGCTTTCTGCGGTCGATACCGGCGCCGTCATCAGTCACCTGGATCAGGATATTGCCGCCGGCATGTTTGGCCGCGAGCTTGATCGTGCCAACCGGTGCCTTGCCCTTTTGCTTACGGGTTTCGGCATCCTCGAGCCCATGATCGATCGCATTGCGGATCATGTGCGTCAGGGGATCGGCCAATTCCTCGATCACGGTCTTGTCGACTTCGGTCTGCTCGCCGGTCGTCAGCAGCCTGACCTGCTTACCCACCTTTGCGGAAACCTCACGGACAAGACGCGGCATCCTGGCGAAGACCGATTTGACCGGCTGCATCCGGATCGCCATGACGCATTCCTGCAGTTCGCGGATCAAGGTCGCCATTTCCTCATGACCCTGCACGGCCTGGAGGCCGCCGGCCTCGTTCCGCTCTGCGGCTTCCTGCGCCAGCATGGATTGGGTAATGACCAGCTCGCCGACCACGTTCACCAGCCTGTCGACCCGATCGAGATCGACCCGGATAGAAGTGACCCCTGTCGCTCCGGAAGCAGGCTTTGAAGCCGGTCCTTTCGTATTTTGCGGCGCCGGCACCACCTTCGCCGACGGTTTGGGAGAGGCTTGCTCGGCCATGGCAGGTGTCTTTTGCGTGGAAGGCGCGTCAGCAGTCGGAGCTTCCTCGGCAGTTTCCACTTTGTCCTGATTGCCGGAGACCGAAGCGGCATCCAGCCTGATGATCTCCAGATCGCAATCGTCTTCCACAAACTCGAAAACTTCCGCGATATCGTCCCGGGATTTCGCGGTGATCAGCTCGAACGTCCAGGAAAGATAGGCGTCTTCGGGCTCCAGGCTCCGAAGCGGCGGCAGGCCCGACAAGTCACAGGTGACGGTCAGATCCCCGAGTGTCTTGAGTTCACGGACCAGAAGCAGCGGTTCGTTCGCGTGGCGGAACAGTTCCGCGTGCGGCTTGAAGCTGATCCGGAAACGGGACGGTCCGCTATTCCGGTCGGACACCTGATGTTCCGCCAGATCCGGATCACCGGCGGGTGCGCCTTCGACACCTCCGTCTTCTTCCATGATCTGTTCCAGCTCGTCGAGCACGTCCGCGCCGTAGTCGTCGGCGAGATCCTGTTCCAGCTGGGCCGCCTCGACCAGAACCGCAAGGATGTCGCCTGCATTGACAAGCGCGGTGATGACCCGTTCGCTCTGTTCGATCCGGCCCTCTCGCAGGAGATCCAGAAGCGCTTCATACTTGTGGGAAAAGGCCACCAGACGGGCGTAATTGAAAGCACCCGCCCCCGCCTTGATCGAATGAACGGCGCGGAAAATCGAATTCAGGGCTTCGCTGTCGGCGGTTTCCTCCTGCAGACAGCTCAGCCGTTCATCCAGATTTGTCAGCAGTTCATCGCATTCATCGAAGAATGTCTTGCGGAACTGCGCGAATTCGTCGCCGGTTATCTTGCCACTGCTCATCTGGTGGTATCCCGTTGCCAGTCAGGGGCAGACCTTGTTCACGACCTGGACAAGCTTGTCCGGCGTAAACGGTTTCACGATCCAGCCGGTCGCTCCGGCAGCGCGGCCGTCGGCCTTTTTCTGATCGCCGCCCTCCGTGGTCAGCACGAGAATGGGCACCGAACGATGGGCACCGCCGCCACGCACCCGCTTGACGAGGGTTACCCCGTCCATGTTCGGCATGTTGATGTCGGTGATGATCAGGTCGACGCTGGTCTTGTCGAGAACCGCCAGCGCATCCACGCCGTCCTCGGCCTCCACGACTTCGAAGCCGGCCCCCTTCAAAGTGAAGCTGACCATGTCGCGCATGGTCTTGGAATCATCGACAGTAAGAATCTTCTTTGCCATCCTAATGAGAACTCCAACGCTTGAGATCTTCGGCCAGCCCGAGATCTTCAAAGGCAAAAACCAGTGACTGGGACGCATCGCGAAGCTGGAAGGACCGCCCTTCAGCGGCAAAGTCGCGAGCGGCAGCAGCCAAGACCTGCACACCCGGAGTGGAAACCCGCTCCACCTTGCTGCCGTCGACAGTGATCTGATCGGTCTCCGAACCGACCTCGATCAAGCCCTCCTTGAGGGAAGGAGCGACACCGATGTCGAGAACCTCCGGCAGCACATAAGCACACGCCTTATCGTCAGAACCGCTGCTCAATTCAGACACCTCCCGGGCATTAAGACCAGGCGCACCTGTCAATAATTACCATGTAAATATCTCAAGGTGCCCTAGAAGGATTTCAGAGAATACAAGCACTATAGGGTTTACAATTTATTAACATCTGAATTTAACCATTGTTATTTCCTACAATTATAATGCAAAATATCGTATTTATCCTTAAATCAATCCAAATTAATAATAATAAACAATTATAACGCGTGATATTTACAAATTTTTCACAGAAAATAGCCAATAACTATGCAATATACACGCTTTAAGTGCATGAGTGAGATATTGCGTTAATCATAATGTCCGCGGGATATTCATGGTCGAAACAAACAAGAAAACCGTCGGACATCATCGGGAAAACGATCCGAATGCCACAGGCGAGGAACAGGTCGCGGCCGGCAACCGCTGGCAAGCCGCGCTCGATACCGCCGGCATCGGTATCTGGGAAATCGATTTAGCAAAAAACCGCTGTTCCTACTCCGACACGTTCTTCAAATTGCTCGGCAGGAAGCCCGGATCGCTCGGCACGGAAATCGATAGCTGGCATGACCTTATCCATCCGGATGACTGGCCTCGCATTCAAAAGACGCTCCTGACCTGCCTGTCCGAGTTCGCCAAGTCGGGGGAAATTCAGCGGCCCATCGACTGGATTTATCGCATGCGGCATGCGGACGGGAGCTGGCTCTGGCTTCTGAGCCGGGCGACATCTGTCTCAGAGTTGACGTCCGGACGTCCAACCTGTCTCATCATCACCCATTGCGACATAACAGAACAAAAGAAGGCGAGAGCGCAAATTCGCGAAGAAGAGCGGCGCGCCACCTTCGCCCTGGACAATGCCAATCAGGCAATCTGGGATCTCGATTTCCAGCAGGGCAAGACTTTCTACTCGCCGACATGGAAGGCAATGCTCGGTTACGACGAGGAGGAGATTTCGTCCGATACGGAAGCCTGGAAGAACCTGATCCACCCGGATGACCGGGAAGCCGTCCTTCAGGCCGACCGGGCTCACAAGGAAGGTAGGACACCTGCCTTCGAGGCCGAGTTCAGAATGCGCCACAAGGATGGCAAATGGATCTGGGTGCTGGACCGCGGCAAGGTTGTCAGCCGCGACGAAGACGGCAATCCCCTGCGCATGATCGGAACCCATTCCGACATTACACCACGCAAGCAGGCGGAAGCTGAACTCAAGGAGGCAAGGGACGCCGCGGAAGCAGCCTCCCGGGCGAAGACGGAATTCCTGGCAAACATGAGCCACGAACTCCGCACACCTCTGACCAGCATTCTGGGGGTCACGGATCTGATCCTGTCCGAACTGGGCGATCGGCTGAGCGAACGACACCTTTCGGCCCTGAAAATCCAGAAAGCGGCCGGAGATGCCCTGATGGCTCAGGTCGACGATATTCTGGACTTCGCCAAACTCGAAAGCTCCCGACTGAAGGTCGAAACGGTTCCGCTCTTTCTTGCGGAACTCGCCGACGCCTGCCTGGCAATCGTGGCGAATGCGGCCGACGCCGGAAAACTCAGCCTCATCCGGAAACTCGACCCGGATCTCCCGCAATCGATCGCGGGCGATGCGCGCCGTATTCGCCAGATCCTGATCAATTTTCTGTCCAATGCCATCAAGTTTACGCCCGAGGGAGGAAAAGTGGTCCTGGAGATTTCGAAAGCGCCGAACGGGCGCATCCGTTTCGCGGTAGAGGACACCGGGATCGGGATTCCCGAAGACCAGGTTGCTGCCATTTTCGACCGCTTTACCCAGGCGGACACGTCGGCAACCCGCAGTCATGAGGGCTCCGGGCTGGGGCTTGCCATATCGAAGTCCCTGGTCGAACTGATGGGAGGCACCATCGGTGTCAGCACCGCTCCCGACGCCGGCTCCACCTTCTTTTTCACCCTCCCCCTGCACGGAACCGGACATGTTTCTCCGCAAGAACCGCATGAGGCGCAAAACAAACGCCTCAAAGGAGCCCGGGTTCTGCTGGCAGAGGACAATGACGTCAACCGAAGGCTGGTCCGGCTGGCCCTGGAAGCCGAAGATTGCATCGTGACTGCCGTGGACGACGGTCACGCGGCGGTTGCGGCGATGGAAAACACGGACGCGGAGGGGTTCGACGTGATCCTGATGGACATCCAGATGCCGCGGCTCGACGGCGGCGAGGCAGCCCGTCTCATCCGCCGGATGCCGACCGGCCGGACCATTCCGATCATTGCCCTGACAGCGAATGTCTATGCGAGCCAGCAGGAGGAATTCCAACCTGCCGGCTTTAATGCCTGGCTCGCCAAGCCGATCGACTGGCCAGGCCTCTTCGGCACCATGGCCGGGCTGATCGCGCCGGAACAATCACACCCCGACACCCCACCATGTGCACCACCTCCGACCGAAGGCGAAGACCTCCCCGAGGCGACCATCTTCTTCGAGCCTGAAACACCCGACGACCTCATCGACGAGTTCGGCCTGCAGGAAACGGTTCGGTTGATCCGGATGCTCGAGGACGAAATGACGATGCGGATCGCCACCATGCAAGCCCCCGAGACCGACCTGGCGACTATCGGCGCGGAAGCGCACACTCTGTCCTCATCGGCGGGAACCCTCGGCTGCCGCGAAGTCTATCGGCTCTGCCGCGACATCATGGCGGCCGTTCAAAGCGACCGATCCGAAGCCTTGGCACTCGTTGGTGAACTTGCGGACGCGATCAAGACGACCCGGCGCCATCTCGCGGACTACGTGGCGCAACGCGACTCGCTCTAAGCCGGCTCGATCAGGATCGCCCTGAAATCGTTGACGTTGGTCAGCGTCGGCCCCGGAACAACTTGATCTCCCAGTTGGTCAAAAAAGCTGTGCGCGTCGTTGCGATCCAGCGCGGCGTGCGGATCGATCCCGAGTGCGCCCGCCCTTTCCAGGGTTTGCGGATCGATCAGGGCGCCGGCGACTTCGGCTGCCCCGTCGACCCCGTCGGTATCGCAGGCAATGGCCCGAATACCCGGCTTGTCGCCAAGCGCCATGGCCAGCGCCAGCGCATATTCCGCATTCGGGCCACCAATACCGTCTCCCCTGCGGGTCACCGTCAATTCCCCGCCGGACAGGAGAACAAGCGGCTGGTCACCGGGCTGCATCCTGGACTGTCGTTCCAGCGCCAGGGCGGCATGATGCTTCGCCACTTCCCGGGCTTCGCCTTCCAGGGCATCGCCCAGGATCTCCACCCGGGCCCCGGCCTCACGGACAAGACCGGCCGCCGCCTCTAGGGACTGGGAGGGGGCCGCCACAATCCGGTTCTCGGTCCGCGAGAGTTCGGGCGCGTCGGGCGGCAGAACGCCGTTGCCCGTGCTGAGCACCCTGGAAACGGAATTCGGCTGGTCGATGCGCCAATGGTCCAGAATCTTGCGGGCATCATCGGCGGTGCTCGCATCGCCGACCGTCGGGCCCGATCCGATCGAAGCCGGGTCGTCGCCCGGAACATCGGAGATAAGCAGCGCCAGCATGCGCGCCGGATAGGCGGCAGCCGCCAATTGTCCGCCTTTCACCCGGCTCAAGTGCTTGCGGACGATATTCATCTGCCCGATCGGCGCGCCTGAAGCCAAAAGCGCCGCATTTACCGCCTGTTTTTCGGCAAGGGTTATCGGTTCAAACGGCGCGATCAGCAGCGCAGAGGCCCCGCCCGAAATCAACGCCAGCACGAAATCGTCTTCGCCAAGCCCTGCAAGCAGGTCGAGCATGCGCTTCGTCGCATCGAGCCCGGCCTGATCGGGAACAGGGTGCGCAGCTTCCACGATCTCGATCCCCTGACAGGGACGCCCGTAGCCGTAGCGCGTGATCACCAGACCTTCGCACGGCCCCCATTCGGCCTCGACCGCTTCCGCCATCCGCGCCGACGCCTTGCCGGCACCGATGACCACCACTTTACCCTCGGGCTTTTCCGGCAGACAGGCGGCAAGGCTGCGCATGGGATCAGCGACCTCGACCGCCTTGTCGAACAAGGCCCGCAGAAATTCGCGCGGATCGCCGGTCATTTTGCTTCTCCCCGATTGACGGTCTCCGTCTGTAGTTAGCGGAGCGGACAGGCAAACGGCAAGCCCGCGTCATCGCGAAACGGTCCGCCGGCTTCGAAAAGAGAGTGACAGGTCCTACTTGATGCCGGCGCGCATGAAGCTCTGGACGAACTGGCGCTGGAACAGCAGGAACGCGATCAGCAGCGGACCGGAGGTCATGAGCGTGGCCGCATTGATCACCGACCATTCGATGCCGGAATCGATGGCCGAAAAGATACTGAGGCCCACCGTCACGGGCCGGGTATCGACCGAATTGGTCACGATCAGCGGCCAGAGGAAATTGTTCCAGTGGTGACTGACCGACACGAGGCCATAGGCCAGGTAGGTCGGCTTGGCGAGCGGGATATAGACCTTCCAAAGGATCCCCATGACGGACGCGCCTTCCACCCGCGCAGCCTCGTCCAGTTCCTTCGGCACGGTCATGAAGGTCTGGCGTAAAAGGAAGATGCCGAAGCCGGACGCGATATAGGGAAGAGCAATCGCCGGGATCGTGTCGACCAGATCGAGCATCCGCATGGTCTTGTAGTTTTCCACGATCAGGATGTCCGGCATGACCAGCAACTGGAGCAGAACCAGCGCGAAAAGGATCGACCGTCCTGGAAACTTGAACCGGGCGAAGGCATAGGCCGCCAGTGTGCCGAGGAAAAACTGGCAGGCGAGGATCAGCGTCACCAGGATGAAGGTGTTCAGGAAATACCTTGCAAAGGGTGCCGATTGCCACGCCTTGACGAAGTTCTCCAGTGTCAGCGGAGCTGTCAGGACGAAATGGGCCTCGTAGGCCGCCGGGTGAAACGCCGTCCACACCGCATAGGCGAGCGGGAGGATCCAGAGAATGCCCAGCGCCCAGGCCGCGGCCGTGTTCAGGATCCGATCGAGAGAAAACGCGGACCGGTTCATTTGTAGTGCACCTTGCGGTCGAAGAAGAAGAACTGGCCGATAGCGAGTGCGGACAGCAACACCAGCAGGACGACGGTCAGGGTTGCCGCATAACCGGTTTCCCAATAGCGGAACGCAGTCTCGTAGATGTAGAACAACAGCAGCGACGAGGCGTTGTCCGGACCGCCGTCGGTCAGGATGAAGATATGATCCACCAGCCGGAAGGAGTTGATCACCGCGTTGACCGAGACGAACAGGGTCGTCGGCATGAGAAGCGGAAAGGTGATCTTCCAGAAGACCGTCCAGCGTCCGGCGCCCTCGATTTCCGCCGCTTCCTTCAGCGATATCGGGATCGCCTGCAGCGCCGCCAGGTAGAAGATCATGAAGAACCCGGCCTCCTTCCAGATCGTGACGATCATGATCGCGTTGAGCGCCGTTGCCGGATCGCCGAGCCAGTTGGTGTGGGTCGAGCCGAACAGCACGCTGGCAATCTGGTCGAACAGGCCGAAGCCGGGTGTGTAGAAGAACAGCCAGATATTGGCGACGGCAATCAGCGGAAGCACGGTCGGAGTGAAATAGGCCATGCGCACGAAGCTCCGCCCGGCGAGCTTTTCATTGACCCAGAGCGCCATGAGAATGGCAAGCCCGATGGAAACCGGAATGGTGCCGAGCGCGAACCACAGATTGTTCCAGAGAACCTTCCAGAAAACGGGATCGTTCAAAAGTCGCTCGTAATTGGCTAGCCCCAGGAACTTGGCCGGCCGGCGCCCGCGCGGCGTGGAGAAGAAGCTGTTGATCAGCGTGGTCACCGCCGGAACGTGGGTGAAGGCAAACAGAAATACCATGGCCGGCAGCAACAGCAGCCAGCCGTAAATCCATTCCCGTTTCAACGTCCAGGCGCGCATGGTCCGTTCAACCTCGAATAAGCGTTCGTTCGTTATCTTCAAAAGCAGTCCTTGGAGAGTTTCCCCGGGATGGGACGACAGGACAGACAGCGGCACGACCCTCTGCGCCCGTCATCCGAATAGTCCCACCCCGGGGAAACCGGCAGGTCCGCGAAAACTTGGACCATGCAAACCGGAAGGCGGCGGAGACCGCCGCCCTTCGAAGTCGGCTTAGCGGTATTCCGCCAGAATCGCGTCGGACTGAGCCTGAGCTTCCTTCAGAGCCGCTTCCGGGGTCTTCTGGCCGGTGATGGCAGCGGCGAGCGCATCGTTGAAGATGCTGGTGACGCGCTGGTTCTGGTAGGTGGACAGCTCGGCCTTGGCGAACTCGAGCTGGTCACGCGCAACGAGAACCTGCGGGAAACCTTCCGCATATTTCTTCATGGTGTCGGTTTCCCAGGTTTCCGGCCGCGGAGCGACGTAACCGGTTGCCATGGTCCACTTGGCGGACTGTTCCGGTGCGGTGATCCACTGCACGAACTTAACGGCTGCCTTGGACTGTTCTTCGGACGCACCCTTGAACAGGTAGAAGTTGCCGCCGCCGGTCGGTGCGCCGCGCTGCACTTTCTTCGGCAGCATGCCGACGCCGAAGTCGAACGGAGCGTTGTCGCGCACGTTGGTCAGGTTACCGGTGGAGGTCCACATCATCGCCGTCTGGCCTTCGAAGAAGGCTTTCGGCGTGGAGCCCCACTCGATGATGCCCGGAGCCATCACCTTGTCCTTGGTGCTCAGATCGACCATGTACTGGAGCGCCTCGACCACTTTCGGGTCGTCGAAGTTGGTCTTGTTGCCTTCCGAATTGGCAAGGGTCACGCCGTTTTCGATCGCCAGACCCTGGAACAGCCAGTAGGGGAAACCGGAAGACGGGATGCGCACGCCCCACTGGGTGACGTTGCCCGAAGCGTCGGTCTTGGTGAGCTTCTTGCCGAACTCGACCATTTCTTCCCAGGTGGCCGGAGCCGTTTCAGGATCGAGACCGGCTTCCTTGAAGGCTTCCTTGTTCCAGTAGAGAACCGGCGTGGAGCGCTGGAACGGGATGCCGTAGGTCTTGCCGCCGGTCTGGCTGTTTTCCATGAAGGCCGGGTAGAAGCCGGAGATCCACTTCTTGTCTTCGTCGGACGTCAGGTAATCGTCGAAGGGAACGATCAGGTCTTCGTCGATCAGGGTGAACATGTCCGTGGACAGGATCACCGAAAGCTGGGGCGGGTTGCCGCCGCGCGATGCGGTGATCGCCTTGGCGACCGTATCCTGGTAGGAGCCGGCATAGACGGCGTCGATCTTCACATCCGGATGCGCCTTGGCATACTCATCGGTCAGACCCTGGATGGTTTCAGCGGCCTTGCCGCCGACGGCAACCGGGAAATAGAACTGCAGGTCAACAGCCTGGGCGGAGGCCCAGGTGCTGAATGAAAGCGCCGTTGCGGCAACGGCCTTCAAGAGAGTGGACTTCAACATCTCAAATCATCCTTGGTTTGAGCCCCGCAAGATTGCGGCTGTCCTGCGCCTTCCGGCACAGCTTTTCAGGAACGCAGCTGCGCTCCAATTTCGGAAATCAGATCGTCCCGGCGCCTGCCGGTGGCGTCGTCGAAGACATGCAGGTCCGCCACATCGAACCCGAGCGACAGAGTGTCCCCCGGCGCGATCCGGCTGTCGCCGGAAAGCCGCACCTGGAATGGCGCCGTGCCCAGCAGGCAGTCGGCCAGCGTGTCGGCGCCGAGATACTCCACCGTCTGGACCTGTGCACGGATCGGACCGGTCTCATCGACCCGCATCGCTTCTGGACGGATACCGAGCTGCTGTGTTTCCGCTCCCGGGAGCCGGTCGAAGGCGGTTGCCGGCAGAAGGTTCATCGGCGGCGTGCCGATAAAGCGCGCGGCAAACGGTGTTGCTGGTTTCGCGTAGAGGTCGCGCGGCGCGGCGGCCTGTTCCAGGTGCCCCTGATTGAGCAGCACCACCTGGTCGGCCATGGTGATCGCTTCGACCTGGTCGTGGGTCACATAGACCATCGTGAAGCCGAGCTGCTGTTGCAAAGCTCGGATCTCCACCCGCATCTCGTGGCGCAGTTTCGCATCCAGATTGGACAGCGGCTCGTCCATCAGACAGACCGGCTTCTCGCCGATAATGGCCCGGCCGAGAGCGACCCGCTGCTGCTGCCCGCCCGACAGCTGCGCCGGCTTCCGGTCGAGATAGGGCGAGAGCCCCAGAAGATCCGCGACCCGCTTCAGCCGCTCCATCCGCTCCGCCTTCGCGACCTTGCGGACCTTAAGGCCGAACACGATGTTCTCCGCCACGTTGAGATGGGGAAACAGCGCATAGGACTGGAACACCATGGACAGGTCGCGCTGGGAGGACGGACGCCTGGAAACGTCCTCCCCGCCGATCCGGATCTGACCTTCGTCGACCGTCTCCAGCCCGGCGATCATCCGCAGGGTCGTCGACTTGCCGCAGCCGGAGGGACCGAGCAGTGCGGTAAAGGATCCGGCTGGCACCTGGATGGACACGCTGTCCACCGCGCGCGTGTCACCCCATACCTTGGACACGGCCCGCAGTTCGATTTCTTTGCCAGCTAATTTCCTGTCGAAGGACTTGCTCATTTCACATCCTCCGGTGCAACGATGATCCGTGAGCTGCTGTGCCGAAGCAGATCGGCGATGGTGCCCGGAACGGATTGATCGGTGAAGATGGCGCTCACATCGCGGATATGACCGCCACGCACATGGGCGCTGCGGCCGAACTTGCTGTGATCGAGCACCAGGAAGGATTTCCGGCAGTTGGCCAGGATCGACTGGCGGGCGGCGACCTCGTCCTCGTGAAAGTCCAGCAGCGTGCCGTCCTCATCCACACCGGCCACGCCGAACACCCCGACGTCGACCTTGTAATTGGCGAAAAACTCCTGTGCGGAGGCGCCGAGAATATCCCGATCGCCGTGGCGCAACCGGCCGCCGGCGATGGTCACCTGGAAAGTCCGATTGTTCGACGCGCTGATGGCGACGTTGAGGTTGTTCGTGAAGACGTGCAGGCTCTCGTGGCCGGCAAGCGCCTGCATGACGATTTCCGGGGTCGTTCCGATCGAGAAGGCAAGCGACTGGCCGTTTGCGATTTCGGCAGCGACCGTCTTCGCGATCTGCTGCTTTGCCCCGAGATTGAGGATCTTGCGCGTGTTGTAGTGAATGTTGGAGGCCGGTGCGGGCGGTTCGACCCCGCCGTGCGTGCGCCGGAGGATGCCCAGTTCGCACAGCCCGTTCACATCCCGGCGGATCGTCTGCGTCGTCACATCGAACCGCTCGGCCAGTTCCTCGACCGACGCAAAGCCCGCCTTCTGCACAAGATCCGTGATCTCGGCCTGTCTTCTTGTAATGTCTCGAGCGAGCTGCATGCGCAAATCTGTCATCTCCATTTCGCCAAAATGGCCAAAATGGCGGCGCGCGGTTCGCGGGCCGTCCGCATGCTGGTTAGCGCGCTCATATGAACCTTCTTAGACGTTCATATGAACATCCCGTGACAGGCTTGCGCCTGAACTCCTATAAATTGCATGACGAAAGGAATACAGTTTCAGATGGCAGATCCGAAGACCGACACATCACTGAAACAAATTGCGGCTACTTGCGGGCATCAAGCGCGCAATCGCGATTGAAACAGCCACCGTACCGGGAGCCAACAGAGATGAAAATCAAGACACTTGCCTTCGCCCTGGCAGCCACGACCTGCCTCTCCTCGGCCGCCCTTGCCGAATCTCTCACCCGCGTCGTTACCGTTCCGCTCGGCGCCGAGATTACCGGGATGTACCTCGAAGGCGGCGATCTGTTCTTTAACGTCCAGCACCCGTCGGACGACCTGAATTCCGATTTCTCGAAGGCAACTGTCGGCGTCATCTCGAATGCCGATTTCTCCGGCAAGGTATCCCCGCTTCCGGAAGGCGATGAGAAGGCGGTCGTCAAATCGTCGCTTGGTACGTACCAGATCCTTCTCCAGGAAGGCGACCTTGATACGGTCGGCAAGATCGAGGGTGCCGGCGGTGTCATCAAGACGTCGAACGACCCTGACTTCAACGGCTTCATCAGGACCGGAGAGAATGAAGGCTATCTGTTCACCAACTGGGAAGACCGTCCGGGCGGCATGTCCCGCGCCAAGCTGTCCCGCGCCGCGGACGGGACGTGGACCGTCGACAAGAACGACGTCCGGATGATCGATTTCACGGCTGTTGGCGGCACCTGGGTCAACTGCTTCGGCAGTGTCAGCCCGTGGAACACGCCGCTGACGTCGGAAGAACTTTATTTCGACGACACAGCCGACTGGAACAATCCGGATTACAAGTACATTGACGGCGTCGATGCCCTGGCCAACTACAAGGGCGATTATCCGAACCCGTATGACTACGGCTACATCGTCGAAATCAAGGACCCGGCCGGCCGCGCCATCCCGGTCAAGCAGATGGCACTGGGCCGCTACAGCCATGAAAACAGCATCGTCATGCCGGACCGGAAGACGGTCTATTTGTCCGACGACGGCACCAACGTGGTCTTCTACAAGTTCGTTGCCGACAAGGCGGGCGACCTGAGCTCCGGCACGCTTTACGCTGCCAGGATCACCCAGATGGCGGAACCCGGAACGGAAGCCTCCAAGGCCCCCTTCCAGATTTCCTGGATTGAACTGGCCCATGCCTCCAACGATGAAATCGCGAGCTGGGTCGCCGAGTATGACGGCATTACCAAGGATGATTACAAAGCTGGCGAGACGTCCTACATCTCCGATGCAGAGGTCGCGGCCTGGGCCGAGGGCGAAGCCGACGACAACCGGGTTGCCTTCCTTGAAAGCCGCCGAGCCGCTGCCGCCAAGGGCGCCACGGCCGAATTCCGCAAGATGGAAGGCGTACAGATCAACCAGGCTGCCGCTGCCGACGGGTCCGTTCCCTTCATGTACATGGCGATGTCTGAAGTCTCAAAGGGCATGGCCGATGACAAGGGCGATATCCAGGTTGCCGAAAACAAATGCGGCGTAGTCTACCAGATGAAGCTGGACGACAATTTCAACGTTCAGAAAATGACCCCGGTCGTCGCAGGCGGGACCTATGACAAGAACAACGCGGCCAACGCCTGCGCCACCGACGGCATCTCCAATCCGGACAACATCGCCGTTCTGGCAAACGGCGACGTTCTGATCGGCGAAGACACCGGCAACCACGAAAACAATGCCATGTGGCTCTGGAAAGCCTCTTCGATGTAAGACGGAAAACGTCTTTTCGTAACGAGCCATTGAAGGGGGCGCGGCGACCGCCCCCTTCTTGATGTAAAGCATATCCATTGAATGTGGGACGGCTTCAGATGAGACTTGCGACCCTGTCGATTGCCACGCTGGCCTGCCTCGGCGCTGCTGCCGCGGCCATCGCCGCGACACTAAATCTTGAAGGCATGACCACGGAAGAGATCATGACCGCCCGGCCGTCGTCGACCGAGTTGGCCCGTGCCGGCCGCATCTACAATCCGGAAGCGCCGGTCCCGCCCCAGTGCTACACCCGGATCGAGGGAAAATATAACCCCTGCTACGTCTGCCATCAGAACAACGACGACCCGAAACGTCCCAACTTCATGCAGGACGGCTCGCTGCAGCAGGCCTACGAGTTTTCCGAAGCCGGCCTCACCAATCATCATGTGAACCTCTTCGTCGACCGGAGCGAAGCCGTCGCCGCGATATCGGACGAGGAGATCCTCGCCTATGTCGGCGAGGACAATTACATCCCCCTGCCCGCGCGTCTTGAGGCGCGGAACTGGACCGGCTTCGTCCCCGACCTTACCGATTACGCGGAAGGGGCAGACGCCTTCGACGAACACGGCCATGCCCGCGATGGATCGGGCTGGGTGGCATTCAACTACAAGCCCCAGCCGTCGACCTTCTGGCCGACGAACGGTTCTACCGACGATGTCCTGATCCGGCTTCCCGAGACTTTTCGCTCCGACGCGGACGCCAATCCGTCGCGCGATATCTACACGGCGAACCTCGCCCTTCTGGAAATCGCCTTTCAGGACCTTCAGAGCGTTACGCTGCCGGAAGTCGACGAGAAAACGATCGGCGTCGATCTTGACGGTGACGGCACTCTTGGACGGACGGGCAAGATCCTGCGCCGGAACACCTACCTCGGTGCGGCGAACAGCGAACCCCTGACCCGGATGACCTATCCGCAAGGAACGGAATTCATGCATTCGGTCCGCTATGTCGGCGTGAACGGCAACGAGATCGTCATACCGAAGCGGATGAAGGAGCTGCGCTACATGGTGAAGACGCGCAAGCTGACGCTCTCCGAGACGCGCTCACGTTATGGCAACGAACTTCAGGAGAAGATCGACGAAAACCTGCCGAGATACATCGACCTCGGTGACCGGGGCATGGACACGGGCTTCGGCTGGACCATGGTCGGCTTCATTGAGGATGCGGACGGCCACCTGCGCCCGCAAACCAACGAAGAGCAGTTCTTTTGCCGCGGTTGCCATGCGAGCGTCGGCGCGAATATCGATCAGACCTGGGCATTCCCGCGCAAGAAACGAGGCGCCGATGGCTGGGGCTATATCGACTACCGTGCCATGACCGATGCCCCCAACAAGGGGGAAGACGTAGGCGAGATCCTGACCTACCTGAAGCGCGTGGGCGGCGGAGACGAGTTCCGCTCCAACACCGAAATGCTGGACCGCTGGTTTTCAGAAGACGGCACGGTGAATGAGGAGGCGGTCGCCGGCAAATCCGTTTACGACCTGATCACGCCGAGCCCGAAGCGGGCCCTGATGCTGGACAAGGCCTACCGCACGATCGTTGCCGGGCAGACGTTTGTTTACGGCCGCGATGCCACGGTCGTTCCGCCGAAAAACGTCCACGCCCATATCGACGAGGCCACCGCTCCGACACTACCGCGCGAGTTGCGCTTTCCGCACGACATCCGTCTCGATTGGTGGGCGGACTGACCTCAGATCTGCGACAGCTGGCTCATTCGGAACAGCTCGCAAAAGGTCTCCAGGGTTCTTTGCCGGCAGGCGTGAGACTGTTTATAGGCGCCATGTCCGTCGCCGCTGACAATTGCCGCGAGGATGTCCCGGTAGGTCTGGACCGTCGCCACGGGAACGCCGCGCAGTCGCAGGAGAACCATGCGGCCGCGCCTGACCTGATCATAAAGACCGCCCACGATCTTTTCCAAACGCCGGTTCTCGCCCAGAGCGAGAAGCAGCCGGTAAAAACCGTCTTCGGCGTCCGCCCAGGCGTCGAGATCTTTTCGTTCGAGAGCGAGATCCATATCCCGGATCAGATCTTCGAGCTTTTCCAGATCCCTGGACGCAATCGTCCGGCCGGCAAGATTGGAGATGGCAAGCGGCTCGAGCGCGCTGAGAATGTCGTAAACCTCCACGAGATCCTGCATTGAAACGCCGAGAACCCGGACGCCGCGCCTGGGGACCAGATGAACCAGTCCGTCGGCCTCCAGACGGATCAGCGCCTCGCGAACCGGAGTCCGGCTCATGCCGAGCCTTTCGGCGATATCGGGCTCCGGGGCCTGAGAACCCGGGGGCAGCTTGGAATGTGTGATTTCGAACTTGAGACGATCGTAGGCGTCGTCCACGCGTGTGTTTTTTGATCTTGTGTGCATCAGCGCCGAAGACCCTATCTCAAATGGCATACGAGTACTGTTTCCACGGATCTGCCCGGCCGCCACTGACAGTCCCGGAGGATCAGGTCCAAATCAGCCCCCCTTCTGACGGGAAAGTCGATATCTATCGTTAAAAATTACAATAGCATTTTATTGGATTGGCGAAATATCTCCCCAACCCTTTTTCGAAATTCCGCCGAATATGGTTATCGCCGATATATCCAGCGTTTTCGGGAAATAATACATATAAAATCATGCAACCATGGACAGGGAACAAGATAACCGGTCCGGGCGCGGACGGGGCTGTCATCGTGCCGAAAAAACGTTATCAGTAACCTTTAACCCGACCTTCGGTGCCGTCAGCGGACCCAAAACGCCCCCCCTTTCAGGAGAACAACTTGCAGTCCTGTTTTCACCTTGCCTATCATGTGACCGATCTGGACGAGGCCCGCGCTTTTTACGGCGGCCTCCTGGGATGCAGCGAAGGCCGCAGCACCGACACATGGGTGGACTTCGATTTCTTCGGCCATCAGATTTCCCTGCACAGGGGCACGCCGTTCGAAACCACGAACACCGGCAAGGTCGGCGACCACATGGTGCCGATGCCCCATCTAGGCGTCATTCTGGACATGGAAAGCTGGACCGCGCTGGCCGAAAAACTTGAACTGGCCGGTGTCGATTTCGTGATCCCCCCGACCGTGCGCTTCAAGGGCGAACCGGGCGAACAGAGCACTATGTTCTTCCGAGACCCCTCCGGCAATCCGATCGAGGTCAAGGGCTTCGCCGACACCAGCGGGATTTTCGCATCGTGAAGCCGGTCGTCCCCATGATCCTCCGCGCCCAGGAAGACGAACTGGCCCTGTGGTACCGCCACCTGCCGGCCGCGCTCAAGGACATTGCCATCCTCAAGCCCCTCGATGAGCTGTCCGATGCGGAACGGACAGCAACCGAGGTCGCCATCGTCGCCAACCCGGACCCGAAGGACGTCGCTTCGCTGCCGAATCTGAAGTGGGTGCAGAGCCTTTGGGCAGGCGTCGAGCGTCTCGTTTCCGAACTTCCCGTGGACGGACCGCGCATCGTGCGAATGACCGACCCGCAAATGGCGGAAACCATGTCGGAAGCCGTTCTTGCCTGGACCCTGTACCTGCACCGGAACATGCCCCGCTATGCCCGCCAGCAGCGCGAGCGCGTCTGGCTGGAACACCCCCTGAAACTGCCGGAAGAACGCACCGTCGGCATTCTCGGTCTCGGCAAACTGGGAAGTCAGGCACTGGCCCGATTGCGCGACCACGGTTTTTCGGTCTGCGGCTGGAGCCGGACGGAGAAGAATTTCGTTGGCGTCGAAACCCACCACGGCGCCGACGGCCTGAAAACCGTTCTTTCAAAGTCGGACATTCTGGTTCTGCTCATGCCGTTGACCGCGGAAACGCGCGGGATGATCGATGCGCAAGCCCTGAGCCTTCTGCCGGACGGCGCCTCGCTGATCAATTTCGCCCGCGGCCCGATCGTCGACGACGAGGCCCTGCTCGCGGCCCTGGACAGCGGCCGGCTGGACCACGCGGTGCTCGATGTCTTCGTCACCGAACCCCTGCCGGAGAACCATCCCTACTGGTCCCATCCGGGCGTAACGGTCCTGCCGCATATTACCGCGCCGACGATCCCGGCCACAGCGTCACGGATCGTCGCGAAAAACATCGGAGCCTTTCTGGACACTGGCACCCTTCCAGACAGCGTCGACCGCAAACGGGGATACTGAGCGAAAAGCACTGGCCAAACGCCTTCACTGTCGCACGACTGTCAACGAGCCGGCCTAAGAGCCGGGAAACAGACCTATTACGTTTCCCGGACACAGGCACACTCATGACAGACCTCCCCGTCGTCGGCGCGGCAATGACGCTGAAACATCTTGAAACCCATCGCGCCTTGATGGTCGAAAAGCATCGCGATCTGGAGCTGCAGGATTTCATCTACGCCGATCTTCTTAACGGCGATTGGCAGTCTGTCGTCGACGAGGCGAAGAAGCTGCTTGACGGCCATCAGGGCCGGGTCGGCATACACGGCCCCTTCTGGGGCTTTGCGGTCGACACCATGGATCCGGAGGTCCGCGCGATCGTCAAGAAGCGCCTGCTGCAGGGTCTCGAGGTCTGCGAGGCCCTTGGCGGCACGCACATGGTCGTGCACAGCCCCTTCACCACCTGGAGCTACAACAACCTCGACAATTACCCAAGCGGCCGCGAGCGCCTGATCGAGCTCTGCCACCTGACCATGAAGGATGCGGTCAAGCGCGCGGAAGACATCGGCTGCGACCTGGTGATCGAGAACATCGAAGACAAGGACCCTTACGACCGGGTCCGTCTCGCCGACAGCTTCGGCTCGGACGCAGTCGCCGTATCCATCGACACCGGCCACGCCCATTATGCCCATGGCTCCACCGGCGCTCCGCCTGTCGACTACTACGTCAAAGCGGCGGGCAACCGCCTGCGCCACATCCATCTGCAGGATGCCGACGGCTATGCCGACCGCCACTGGGCACTCGGACAGGGTACCGTCAACTGGCAAGCGGTGTTCGCAGCGCTCGGCGATCTGACGAGTCAGCCCCGATTGATCATCGAACTGCGCGACCCCGCCGGCATTCCGGCCTCCATCGCCCATCTGGAAAGCCTGGGCCTGGCGCAGTAGGTCCTCAGGCGGCTGCGGTCATCCTGCGGTGGCACTCATTCCGAGCGCCATCTCCCGGAAACATTCCTTCACGTGATCGGCGAAGGCACGGGTCGCTTTGCCCGCTTGCGGGTTCTGCGCCAGGATGATGTGGTAGTTGCCGATATCCGGCAGGCCATGGCGTTCGTCGAGGGCCTGCAGCGGCGGCTCGACCACGCTCGCCGGGAACGGCGCAATGGCAAGGTCGGCCAGAAGAGCCGCCTCCTGACCGGCGCTGTGAAAGCTCGTATAGGAAATCCGGTAGGGCTTTTCCGCCTTGTCGAGGGCGAGCCTTGCCGCCCGGCGCCAGGGGCAGCCGGAGGTGGACACCGCCAACGGCACGGGATCGCGCTCATAGGCGACACCGCCCTCAAGACCGACCCAGATCAGCGGCTCGGTGAAGACCATCTCGCCTTCTTTCAGAAGTTCGCTGTCCGGGCGGGCTGTGTAGAGCACGAGATCGAGTTCATCCCCCCTCATTTTCCTAGCGAGTCCCGGACTTGCGTCCAGATCCACATCCACATTGACCCCCGGATGGGATCGCGCGAATCGGGACAGGAAATTCGGCAGGAACCGGGTGCCGAAATCGGACGGTGCACCGAAGCGGACCTCGCCCTCCACAGCCGGGGACCGGAACAGGCTGACCGCTTCCTCGTTCAATTTCAGGATACGACGGGCATATCCAAGCAGCGCCTCGCCTTCCGGAGTCATGCGTACAGCGCGACCCTCCCTTGAAAACACCGCAACTCCCAATATGGTTTCCAGTTTCTTAATCTGCATCGAGACCGCCGAAGGCGTGCGCCCGACCAGCTCAGAAGCCTTTGTAAAACTTGATGTTTCTGCAATTACGAAGAAGGTTCGATAGAGGTCCAGGTCGATCAGCGGAGCGCCCTGTCTGGATCCGTTTTCCATGCCGACAAGCCTTTTTCGTTCAGTTCAATTTTTTTGATCGTTTCCATCAGTACAATTCGTTTGATTGAAAGGCAATGGCCGCCCATATACGAGGCAAGCGGCCAACGAATTAGGCAACCGCCTCCCGAAAACCACAGATCGAACCACAGGTTAGGAAACGCCATGACCTATCTGGCACAAATCCTCGGCTCCACCCTTCTGGGCGTCTTCTCCTCCTATGCGCCGTCTCAGAACAGCACCATGGGTCAGGCCCCGCGCAAGCAGGCCACCAAGGGCCGGAAATAAGACGCCAGTCCGGGTTCCTGCCCGGCACCGTTTTACGGCAGAAATGAAAACCGCCCGATGCAGGCAGCATCAGGCGGTTTTTTCTTTTGGGCTGCAGGGTTTGCAGACCGGTATTCGAGACGTCTTTCTGCGCCCTATTTCCCGCGCTTGTTCATCGCGGCCGCAAGAGCCGCCGCCATGGCGTTGTTGCCGCCGGCCCCACCGCCGGAATCGCCACGCGGCCCTTTTCCGCGAGGACCGTTACCGCCGGGTTTCGGACCACGCCCGCCAGGGCCTGAGCGGTCCGGCCGCCCACCGCCCCCGCGGTCGTCGCGGCCGCGCTCGGTCTGGCGTTCCCTCTGCCCCTGATAGTCGGCCTGGGACTTCATCGTCATGGAGATGCGCTTGCGCGGCACATCCACTTCCAGGATCGTCACCTTCACGATATCGCCGGCCTTGACCACCTTGTGCGGATCATCGACGAACCGGTCGGCGAGCTGGGACACGTGGACGAGCCCGTCCTGGTGCACGCCGACATCGACGAAGGCGCCGAAGTTGGTGACGTTGGTGACCGTGCCTTCCAGCTTCATGCCCGGCTTCAGGTCGGAGATTTCCTCAACCCCGTCCTGAAGGACGGCGGTCTTGAATTCCGGACGCGGATCGCGGCCCGGCTTTTCCAGTTCCGAGATGATGTCCTTCACCGTCGGCAGGCCGAATTGTTCGTCGGTAAACTCTTTCGGATCGAGCCCGCGCAGCAACCCGCTGTCGCCCATGATCTGGCGCACGTCCCGGCCGCAGGCCTTCACGATGCGCTTGGCAAGCGGATAGGCTTCCGGATGGACGGAAGAGGCATCGAGCGGATCCTCGCCTTCGTTGATGCGCAGGAACCCGGCGCAGAGTTCAAACGCCTTCGCCCCGAGCCGCGGCACGTCCTTCAACTGCTTGCGGCTGGTGAAGCGACCAATCGAGTCGCGATGCTCCACCACGGCCTTGGCAAGGCTGTCCGAGAGACCGGAAATCCGCGTAAGCAGCGCCGGCGAAGCCGTGTTCAGATCGACCCCGACCGCGTTCACCGCGTCTTCCACCACCGCATCCAGCGCGCGGGCAAGCCGGGTCTGGTTGACGTCATGCTGATATTGGCCAACGCCGATGGACTTCGGTTCAATCTTGACCAGTTCGGCCAGCGGATCCTGAAGGCGCCGGGCAATGGAGGCCGCGCCGCGCAGGGAAACATCCACATCCGGCATTTCCTTAGCCGCCAGTTCGGACGCGGAATAGACGGACGCCCCAGCCTCATTGACGATCACCTTCACCGGACGGCTCGCCGGCGGAATGTCGGCAAGCACATCGGCGGTCAGACGGTCGGTCTCCCGGCTCGCAGTGCCGTTGCCGATGGCAATCAGGCCGACCTTATGTTTGGCGATCAACGCCAGAAGCGCGGCTCGACTACCGCTCACATCGTTCCTCGGCTGGAACGGATAGATGGTCGCCGTGTCTGTAAGCTTTCCGGTCTCGTCGACCACCGCGACCTTGACCCCGGTACGGATGCCCGGATCGAGGCCGAGGGTCGACTTGGCCCCGGCGGGAGCGGCCAGCAGCAGGTCCTTCAGGTTCCGGGCGAAGACCTGGATCGCTTCTTCCTCAGCCTTCTCGCGCAGGTCGCCCATCAGGTCGAGTTCGATATGAAGCGCCAACTTCACCTTCCAGGCCCAGCGCGCCACATCCATCAGCCACCTGTCGGCCGGACGTCCCTTGTCTGAAATGCCATAGGTATCGGCCACCATCTTTTCCGCGGGCTTCACCGGGGAAACATCGTCCGCATCGACAGTAAGGTCGACCGACAGGACGCCTTCGTTGCGACCCCGGAAAAGCGCCAGCGCCCGGTGGCTCGGGATCTTCGACAGGGGCTCGGAATAGTCGAAATAATCGGCGAACTTGGCCCCCTTCTCGCCCATGCCGTCGATCAGTTTCGACTGCACCACGCCGCGCTCGCCGACATGGGAGCGCAGACGTCCGACCAGTTCGGCGTTTTCCGCAAACCGTTCCATCAGGATCTGCCGTGCGCCATCGAGCGCGGCCTTGGTATCTGCAACACCCTTGTCCGCGTCGACATAGCTCGCGGCTTCCGTCTCCGGGCCTTTCATCGGATCGCCGAGCAACAGATCCGCCAGCGGTTCCAGACCGGCCTCGCGGGCGATCTGCGCCTTGGTGCGGCGCTTCTTCTTGTAGGGCAGATAGAGATCTTCCAGCGTGGCCTTGGTATCGGCGGCGGCAATGGACGCAGCCAGGTCGTCGGTCAGCTTGCCCTGTTCGTCGATCGATTTCACGATCGCGGTGCGCCGGTCTTCCAGCTCGCGCAGGTAGATCAGCCGCTCTTCCAGCTTGCGCAACTGGGTGTCGTCGAGCCCGCCGGTCGCTTCCTTGCGGTAACGGGCGATGAAGGGCACCGTCGAGCCCTCGTCGAGCATCGTCACCACCGCATTGACCTGCGCCGGCTGACAGGCGATCTCGTCGGCAATCCTGCGCGCGATGCGCAAGGCGGTTTCTGCGGGCGACGCCTGCGGGGGTGTGGCGGTGGAAGGGACGGGGTTCACGGACACGTCAGACATCTGGATCTTTCTCGAGAGACTAGGCTGGCGACGATAGTGCCGCCAATGACGGCGATAAAGAGACTTGAGGTGTGATCCACGGGGAAATTCCGCCGTTCAAAAACCATTCAGGACGACCACTTCCGAACGATCTGCATCGATTTTCGTATGATCCGGCCGGGCAATTCCGCTACCAGTAGCCCGAACTCAGTCCTGGCGAGGGAGAACGCATGTCCACATTGGCCAATGAAATCATCCTGCACAATTACCCGCAATCGCCGGTCGCCGAAAAGGTCCGCGTCGGTTTCGGCATCAAGGGGCTGTCCTGGCGTTCGGTGGAAATCCCGCGTCTGCCGCCCAAACCGATGCTAGTCAGACTGACCGGCGGCTACCGGCGCACCCCTGTGATGCAAATCGGCGCCGACATCTATTGCGACAGCCAGGCGATCCTGCGCGAACTGGAACGCCGCCATCCCTCACCGAGCTTCTTCCCGACGGGGGATGAAGGCCTGATGTGGGCCCTGAGCCGCTGGACCGATGGGGCGCTGTTCGAACTCAGCGTCAAGATCGTGCTCGGGTCTGCCGGCGAAAACCTGCCGAAAGACTTTGCCGAAGACCGCGGCCGACTCTATTTGGGACCCGACTGGGCCGAAGGGCTCAGGGCCGCCAATGCGGACCTGCCCCATCTCGTCGCGCAGCTGCGCGCACCGCTGACATGGCTCGACCAGCAACTTTCCGACGGCCGTCCCTTTCTGCTCGGCGACGCTCCGGCCGCGCTCGACGCCCAATTCTATCACGTGGTCTGGTTCGTCCACGGCCGCTGGAAGGGGAGCGTTCAGCTCCTGTCGGACCTTGCCCATGTGCTTCGCTGGAAAGAAAACGTCGGCAAGATCGGCCACGGCACAATGACCGAACTGTCCGCCGAGGATGCGATAGACCGCGCCCGCCGGTGCTCACCGCTGGACTGCGATCCTTCGACCGGCAACGATCCGCAGGGCCTCAAGGTCGGAATGACCGTCGTGGTTTCGCCGGATGTCGACGGCGGGGAACAACCGGTGAAAGGCACGGTGGCCGCGGCAAGCGTAGATACCATTACCCTGCATCGCACCGATCCGGAGGCCGGCGACCTGCACGTCCATTTTCCGCGCTCCGGCTACAAGGTCGAGTTGGTCTGAGCCGCGCTCACCGCACCACGGTGTTGCGCAGGCCGGTTTCCGCACTTGTCGCCTGCTGGATCGCTGCGATGGAAGGGGCAGGGTCCCCGGACACGTCGGACGTCTAGATCTTTCCCAGGAGACTAAGGGCATGATCCACGGGGAAATACTCCTCCATCTGCTTCGCTTCGGGGATGCTACCAAATCTGATTTAGCCTCAATAACGCTGCCCGATTTGGTTCAGTGAATGTTTTATGCCCAAAAGATCAAATCTAGCGGAGTAAATAAGCTGGGCAGCTAGAAGCACCCATATGCCAATCTGCGCTACTGTTTTGAGAGCAAAATCTAGCTGAAAGCCATTCTCATGAAGGTAGATTGAATCGATATGAGTTTCCCCAACCTCCTCGCAGATTTCAGTACTCATCGAATAACCCATCTCATTCGGGTGGGCCCCAAAATCAATTAGCTGATCATATAGTTGAACGTAAATTTCGGCGATTCTTCTCGATTTGCTTTTAATGCACTTGATAACTTTTCTCTGCGTGAACTCACGCTTAACTTTATCTTTTGAAGATTCACTGTCATTGCGCGACATCCACAAGCCCCAGCGTTCCATATCGTCGCCAATATAGAGCGCGTAAGCGCCGTGTTCGATGCAAAGCCGCATTAATGCCTGAGATTCATACAATTGGCCTGCCATTATCGCGCCGACCGCGGCACGATATGCACCATGCGCTCGAAAAATAAAGCCAATTGGAAAAATCGGCTCAGGCTTCTTGATTTCTTTGAGGAATTTTAAAAAAAGCTTATCGATTGCGATCAAATCGCCGACAGCAAGCTTTTTGTTGTGAAACGTAGCATACTGATTATCTCGGTACTTATCGAAGTATTCAGTAAGCGGATCTGCACCCCAATGCGGGGGCGGATTCTTTGGTTTAGCGGGCATAGTTAACTATCCTTCTTCGAAAGAGTTAAAACGTCACGCTATTATTACAAGGATTCACCGCACCACGGTGATCCGCTCCGCCGCGCGGGTCACAGCCGTATAGAGCCAGCGGTCCTTGTGTTCGCGGAAGGCCCAGCTTTCGTCGAACAGCACCACGTCATCCCATTGCGAGCCTTGCGCCTTGTGCACGGTGAGCGCGTAGCCGTAGTCGAACTCGTCGGCCTTGCGCCGGATCGCGTAAGGGATCTGTTCCGCGCCGTCCTCGAACATGGCCGGCAGGACCCTGACCTTCACCACCTGCTTCGCACCGATATCGTCTTCGGGAACGACATCGAAGCGGAGCGTGTTGCCCCGTGGCGGACGCAGGCGCTTGACGGTCCACAGGCCGCCGTTCAGGAGGCCCTTGGTCTTGTCGTTCCGCAGGCACACCAGCTTGTCGCCAACGGCGGGCATCGGTGTGGTGAACTCCTTCAGTTCGCGGATGCGACCGTTGTAGAGCCGGCGGGTCTTGTTGGTGCCCACCAGCACCTGATCGGTCGACAGGATCTGATCCTTGTCGATATCGCGCCGGTGAATGACGCGGCTCTCGCCGTAGTCGCCGTACTCCAACTTGCCGCCTTCGCGGATATCCATGGACATGCGCACGATCGGATTGTCCTGCGCCTGGCGGTGCACTTCCGTCAGCATCACGTCCGGTTCGGCCTCGGTGAAATAGCCACCGCCCTTGACCGGCGGCAACTGCGCCGGATCGCCGAGCACCAGTACCGGCGTGCCGAAGGACAGGAGATCCCGGCCGAGTTCCTCATCCACCATGGAGCATTCGTCGATGACGATCAGCTTTGCGGTCGCGGCCGCGCTGTCGCGTTTGATGGCGAATTGCGGACCGGCATCGTCCTCCTCGTCGTCGGTATCCTCTTCTTCCTTGGCCGCGCGCGGGCGGTAGATCAGCGAATGGATCGTGCCGGCATCCGCGCAGCCCTTCTGGCGCAGCACATGGGCGGCCTTGCCGGTGAACGCGCCGAAACAGACGTCGCCATCGATGCCCTCGGCAAGATGGCGCGCCAGCGTGGTCTTGCCCGTGCCCGCATAGCCGAACAGGCGGAACACCTGCCGGTCGCCGCGCTTCAGCCAGTTTGCCGTTTCCGTCAGCGCCTTGTCCTGTTCCGGCGACCACGCCATCAGATGATTCCCGTTTCGTTCTCGTGCGGTTCGTGCATAGCGCGATTTCATGAAAGTGGCTATGGGGGGAATGAAAATGGATCATCGAAAATCAGATTTGCCGGATTTGAAAGGCCTCGGCAGGAGATACCGGCTCCCCGAGACTTCCCCGATCCCCCGCTTTCTGGCATAGAAAACGAATGAAGATCCTGCTCTGCCTATCGTTGTTCCTGTTCGTCGGGGCGCCACTGCCCCTGCAGGCACAGGCAGCGGATCTGCCCGCCTGTGCGGCAAGCGGGGCGTCTTCGGTCTTCATCAACGGCAAGCCGGCACTCAGGCTCTCGGATGTGGCGAACTGCCCGAAAGGCATGTTCGAAACCGTGCCGGGGATTTTCGTCGAAGGCGAACCTGCCGTTCGCTTCGCGGCACCATCCAAAAATTGCGTTGCGGGCGGTTCTGCCGACGTGCTTGTCAACGGCGCGCCCGCCGGTCGCGCGGGGGATGCGGCCTGCCCACCGAAATAATGGTCCGCCGGAATGGGGATCTGCGTCAGGCGGCGGGTTTCTGCACGCTGATCACACCGAGACGAATGGCCATGCAGGTGGCCAGCACCTTGCTGGAAACCTGCATCTTCTTGAAGATGTTGTTCCAGTGGAAACGGATGGTAGCGGAGGAAACGCCGAGAATGATCGCGATCTCCGCATCCGTCTTGCCTTCCGCCGACCAGGCCAGAACATCCCGTTCCCGATCGGTCATATGCGGCACGGCCGAGCTTCCGTAAAAGCTCAGGAACTTGTCGTAGAATGCATTTCCCAGCAGGGCCACTTCGGCCAGTTCATGATAATTGCGTTCCGGTTCGCGGCGTTCGCGGGACAGGCCGACCGCCGACAACTCGCCGCACATGCTCACGAACGGGACCCCGATTCCGTCGGCCAGCCCGGCATCGCCGGCTTCCCGCATCATTTTTTCGGACGTGACGAGCGCGGTCTCGTCGCTGGCCGGATCGCGGCCTTGCGCGGCCACCGCATCATCCCAGAAAAACGGCGCCGGGCTTTGGAAGCAGCGGTAGACCACCGGATCGAAGGAATAATAATCCTGAGCCGTGTAGTGGCTCATCCAGTCGTCCGGATAGCTCGTGGCAAAACCATGGAAGGCCTGAAGCCCCAGAGCCGGATGGTCGGTCATCAAGGTGAAGCAGACCTTGTCGTAGCCATATTTCTCGACGGCATTGCAGAAGACCTTGAAAGCCTCCGCCGACGAAACAGAACGCTGGATTTCTTCGATCGCCTGCCCAATGTCGACCATCGTATACAACCTGTTCCCAACCCTAACAATTCTGATAGCTATCAGAAGTAGTGCCTATTCGGTATAAATTACATGGAAGTTTCAGCCAGTGGGCAAAAACTTACTTTAGGGGATTTTAATTTAAGACAGCGGCAGGGCAACCTGTCGCTGTTTTTTTATCCGGTAAGTCTTTCTCTCCGGCAGCGGCCGGAATGGAGGAACGGCCAGAATTGCCCGCCGCCCCGAATCGTCTAACGCTCATAACACCGGTCGAGACCGCTGGGACTTTCGAGAGAGGCGGAATTACCCTTGCTATAGAGCGTATAAGTGCCGTTGGTGTAACGGGAACCGGAGCCGGACACGACCTGTTCAAGCCGGGTCTGTGGCGAGCCGTCGATGCTGAAGATCACGTGCCCGTTGCCGCTGTTCACGTAGGTCACGGTCAGGGGAAGTCCCTCAGCGCAGGTGTAGTGGACTGTAAGCGAATTCGGATCTGCCGGCTGCGGATATCCTCCGCCGGTTTGCGGCTGTGCCGGAGCAACATCGGCGATCGCATTCGTTATCGCGTAGAGCGGCGATTTCGGTGCATTGCCGACGCCATAGAGAATCTGCCGGCGGTGAAGATCAAGCTGCAGGGAAACATTGCGGGAGGCGTCGTACAAATAGACCGACCATTCGTCGCGCTGCTGTTCCTGGAACCGGAACGTGACCCGGCCCTGATCGTTCAACTCTTCCCATTGACCGCCACCGGCCTGAGAAAAGCTGCCGCGCGAATGAAAGACCTGGGAGACATTGTAGCCGTTGACCTGCACCGGAGCGGGATACGGGTTCTGCGCCGGCTGGCCGTAGTTGGGCTGGCTATTATACGACTGCCCATAATTCGGCTGGCCGTTATTCGGTTGCCCGTAATTGGGCTGGCCATTGTTCGGCTGGCCTGCAGCAAGGCTCGGGCCATTGCAAACCCGGAAGATCGTCGGATAGGGCTTCTGCGAACACATGAGGCCGCCCCACTGATAGCCGGTACGGCCGTTGCGGTAGCGGATCTGGAACCACTCGTAGCCGTTCATCATGGCGCCGGTGCCGTTGAGGATCAGGATCCTGTCGCCTTCGCGAAGACTGCCCACCTGCCGGTAGTTCATGCCCGGACCGCCGCGAACCTTGCCGCCGTAGGAGTAGCCCGGCTGAGGGAAATCGACATCCGGGGATGCTGAGGCCGGAGTGGATAGAACCAAAAGGCCAAGCAAAAAGAGCCGTGATAAACCGCGCATGAAAATTCCTGCCTTGAAGTAACGGTGACACGCCACGCAGGAAACGCGTGGCAATTCATGAAATGACGTATGGTAAATAAGATACCCCGGATGAACCGAAGATGAACAGTTTTTTTGCCGTAACGTCAGGGTTCCTACCCTACGGCCGCGGATAGCGCTTCACACCGGTTCCCGTAACCGAAAAGCCGGTCATATAGGGGTCACGTTCATCGAGCGTGATGGTGCTGGTGCCGGTCTTCACCGCCCAGCCTTCAATCGTCGGCACGATGCCGCGCCTGTTGCCGACAAGAACGTCTTCCTTCACGCCTCCGGTAAAGAGCGAACCAATGACGCTTTCATGAACGAAGCTGTCGCCCACATTCAGTTTGCCCTTGCCGAAGAGCTGCGCCATGCGCGCGGAGGTACCGGTGCCGCAGGGACTGCGGTCGATGGCCTTGTCACCGTAGAAGACCGCGTTGCGCGCATCCGCTTGCGGGTCTTCGGCCGGACCGGTCCACTGGATATGGGTGATGCCTTTGATCTCGGGATTCTCCGGATGGCGCATCTCGAAGGCTTCGTTCAGAGCGACACGCAGTTTCGGGCTCACCGCCACCAGCTGATCGACCGGCACCTTGCCGACACCGGGGAAATTCGCCTGCGGCTCGACGATCGCATAGAAATTGCCGCCGTAGGCCACATCAAACGTCAGCAGGCCGAACTCCGGACAGTCGATTTCAAGGCCTTCGGCTGCCAGGAATGACGGAACGTTGGTCAGCTTGACGGAGGCCACATACTCGCCGTCCATCCGGTATTCGGCGGTGACGAGACCGGCCGGGGTCTCCAGGCGCGCAATACCTGGCGTCTTCGGCTTAAGCAGCCCCTCCTCGATCGCCATGGTCACCGTGCCGATGGTACCGTGACCGCACATGGGCAGGCAGCCGGTGGTCTCGATATAAAGCACGCCGACGTCGTAATCGTCGGAGGACGGCGGATAGAGGATCGTGCCCGACATCATGTCATGGCCGCGCGGCTCGAACATCAGCCCGGTGCGGATCCAGTCGTAATCGGCAAGAAACGTCTGCCGCCGTTCGAACATGGAAGCGGCCTCGATCCTCGGGCCTCCGCCGGCAACAAGCCGGACCGGATTGCCGCAGGTATGGCCGTCGATACAGAAAAACGTGTGACGCGCCATACCCTGCTCTCCCCTAGAAACGTGTCGCCCGGAACGGTGACAGATCGATTGTCGGCGGCTCTCCCAGAATGAGCGCCGTCAACAGTTCACCGGTCGCGGCTGCTTCCGTCAAGCCGTGGTGGGCGTGGCCGAAGCCGTAGACGATATGATCGCTTGCCGAGGACGGTCCGATCACCGGCAGGCTGTCGGGCAAGGATGGCCGGAAGCCCATCCATCGGGTGCCTTCGGAGGCATCGAGCCTCGGAAAGATCGTCTTCGCCCGGGCGATCATGGCATCGACCCGCTTCCAGTTTTCCGGCAGTTCCAGACCGCCGAATTCCACAGCCCCGCCGATCCGCAGCCCCGTCTCCAGCGGCGACAGGACGAAACCGTGACCGGGCAGCATGATGAATCGGGTCACCTTGATCCCCGGATCCGGCACGGTGATGTTGTAGCCACGCTCCGTATCGAGCGGCACCGCATCGCCGAGCTGGGCGGTGAGCTTTTTTGACCAGGCGCCGCAAGCGATCACCAGCTTGTCGCAGGACCGGCTGGTTCCATCGGCAAAACGGATATCCGCGCCGTCTTCCCTGGCCGAAACACCATCGACCGAGGCGACCTCGAAGGCCACCCCTTGGCCCTTGAGCCAGTCCGCAAGCGACAGGCAAAGCTTCTTCGGATCGTCCATCTGCGCCCAGCCGGGCAGAAGACCGCCACCGATGATCCGGTCGGTCAGTTCCGGCTCCATTTCACGGATCTGGTCCCCGGTCAGCTCCTGAACCTCGACACCGTAGTCCCGCTGTTCCGCCCAGGTCTTGCGATAGCTTTCAAGTTTGGCGTGATTGTCGAAGATTTCCAGGCAGCCGTTGTAGCGCACCTGATTGTGCGTCCCGGTCAGCCGCCAGGCCCGTTCCCAAGCCGGCAGCGCGGTGCTGTTGAGCGCCGCCAGCGCCTCGGTGCTTGCCTTCACCCGCGACCGGCTGGAGGCGGCCAGGAAGCGCAACATCCAGGGCAGAATTTTCAAGGCATAGGCCGGGCGGATGGTGAGTGGACCGAGCGGATCGGCCAACCATTTCAGCGCCTGTTTCCAGACACCGGGAGATGCAAGCGGCGCGACATCAGTCCAGGCGATGCCGCCTGCATTGCCCTGGCTGGCCCCAGCCGCCGGCCCTTCCCGGTCGATAATCGTGACCTTGCAGCCTCGCTCGACAAGGAGGCAGGCAGTCGAGAGGCCGACGATTCCGGCGCCGACAATGTGAACATGAGGTTTGGTCATGTGGCTAAAGAGCGGGTAATTCGGGTCTCTTTTCAAGAGCGGATTTGATCACCGCCTCAACACGCGCCTTCTCTGCGCCGGACAGGGCCTGACGCGGGGCGCGGCAGCGGTCGCTGGAGCCGATGGCATGCACTTCAGCCAGCTTGATATTCTGCACCAGATTGGTGGAAACATCGAGATCGAGCAGCGGCCGGAACCAGCGGTAGATCTCGAGCGCTTCTTGAATGCGGCCGGCCTGGACCAGCTTGTAGATCGCGACCGTTTCCTTCGGAAAGGCGACGACGAGGCCGGCGACCCAGCCGACCGCCCCCATCATCAGGCTTTCCAGCGCCAGATTGTCGACGCCGGTGAAGACATCGAAGCGATCCCCGAACCGGTTGATCACATCCGTCACCCGGCGGATATCGTCGGTGGATTCCTTCATGGCGACGACCAGCGGCTCATCGGCGAGTTCCTCGAACATGTCGAGAGTAACGTCGACGCCGTAGGCGACCGGATTGTTGTAGATCATCGCAGGCAGGCCCGCGGCTTTCGTCACGGCCTTGAGATGGGCGACCGTTTCATGAGGCGCGGACTTGTAAGGCACGCCCGGCAGCACCATCAGACCGTCGGCACCGGCCTTGGCGGCCGCCTGAGCCGCTTTGGCGGCACGCCTGGTGGAGCTTTCGCAGACCGTCATCAGGACCGGACGGCTGCCTGCAACGGATTTCGCAATTCCAAGCAGTTCCAGCTTTTCCTCCGGTTCCAGCGCCATGGCTTCGCCAAGCGACCCGCAGACGATCATGCCGTCGCATCCCGCATCGAACTGCAGGCCGAAGCAGCGCTCGATTTCGCCCACGTCGAGGTCATCGCCTTCAGTGAACTTCGTCGTGACCGCCGGAAAAATACCCTTCCACATGACACTCTCCTGAGAAACCCGTTGATCAGGATCGTGCCGTTCGCTTCGCCCCTTGTCAACAACTGATATATCAATAAAATATCAAAGAACGTTCGCATTATCCCAATCAGATTCGGAGATCAGATGGGTGAAGAAGAAAGCCTTTCGCAAGCCGCCTACCGGCAGCTTGAGGAAGCCATTGTCACGTTGCAGTTGAAGCCGGGCGAAGCGGTTACGGAAAGCCGGCTGACCCAGGACCTGAAAATGGGCCGGACGCCGATCCGCGAGGCGATCCAACGCCTGAGCTGGGAAGGCCTGCTTTCAATCCGGCCACGGCTCGGCATCGTGATCGCTGACCTGCACCCCGGCGATTTCGCCCGCGTGCTCGACGCCCGCCACGGTCTGGAGATTCTGCTGGCCGGCGCCGCCGCGCGTCTTGCCAGCAAGGAAGAGCGCGCCGCCTTGCAGGCATGCGCCGGAAGGATGCGCGATGCCGCATCCGGACAGGACGTCACCGCCTTCTACCGGCTCGACAGGACATTTGACGGAATTGTCGCCGGGGCGTCGTGCAACCCCTTCGCAGCCAAGGCGGTCTCGCCCTTGCAGACCCTCAGCCGCCGGTTCTGGTTCCGCTATTTCGCCGACAGCGATCTCGACGCCTCCGCATGGGCCCATCTTGAACTGATGGAGGCTATCGCCGCCGGCGAGGAACAGCGGGCCATCGTGAAGGCCGGCGAACTGATGCAATATCTCCACCGTCAGGCCGCGGCACTGATCGCCGGCGTCGACTGGGCGAGTTAAGGCATCGACGATGGCTTATCAGGCGAAGTGGCCGCGCGTCCGGTTGGCGAAGGCCACCAGAGACAGCATCACCGGCACTTCCACCAGAACGCCGACCACGGTCGCCAGAGCCGCCCCGGAGTTCAGCCCGAACAGGCTGATGGCGACCGCCACTGCCAGCTCGAAGAAATTGGACGTCCCGATCAGGGCCGCGGGTGCGGCCGTCGTGAACGGAACCCGCCACAGATAACCCCAGGCATAGGCAACCGCGAAGATGCCGTAGCTCTGCACCAGAAGCGGGATGGCGATCAGGACAATCACCAGCGGCTTGTCGACGATGGTCTGCGCCTGGAACCCGAACAGCAGGACGACGGTCGCCAGCAGCCCCATGACGGAGAATGGCTTCACCCGCGCCGTGAACCCGGCAATGCGTTCGTGATGGCCCGTGTTATCCAGGGACCGCCGCGTCACGTATCCCGCTGCAAGCGGAATGATCACGTAGAGAATGACCGAAAGCAGCAGGGTTTCCCAAGGCACGATGATATCGGTCACACCCAGCAACAGAGCCGCGATCGGCGCGAAGGCGAACACCATGACGATGTCATTGATGGAAACCTGCACCAGGGTGTAGTTGGCATCCCCCCGGACCAGCTGGCTCCAGACGAACACCATCGCCGTACAGGGCGCAACGCCGAGCAGGATCATGCCGGCGATGTATTCCTTGGCGTTCTGCGGATCGACCAACCCGGCGAAGACATACTGGAAGAACAGGATACCGAGGGCAGCCATGGTGAACGGCTTGATCAGCCAGTTGACCACCAGCGTGATGCACAGGCCCTTGGGTTTCTTGCCGACATCCTTCAGCGAGGCGAAGTCCACATTGACCATCATCGGGTAGATCATCACCCAGATGAACACGGCCACGACCAGATTGACGCTGGCATATTCAAGACCGGCAATCGCCGAAAAAAGGCCCGGAACGGCCAGCCCGAGAGCGACACCGGCGACAATGCACAGGGCGACCCAGAGGGAAAGATAACGCTCGAACACGCCAAGCGGCGTTTCATCGGCAGTTGCCATGTCTCAGTCTCCTAAACGGCGGCGCGCCTCGACCAGGAACGGCATGCTCCGGCGGGCTGTCATCCTTGGCGGGTCGGATTGGTCAGGCCCTTCGATGGGGCGTGCGGATGAAAAGACGTTACGTTTCAGCTTTCGAAGTGGGTTCAAGGCAGGACAAAACGGGAGCGCAGAGTTCCGGGCGCCCGCCGCAGCAGTCCTGCAGCAGATAGGTCACCAGATCCCCCATCGCGGCGAGGTCCGCCCGGTAAAGGATCGAGCGCCCGTCCCGCTCGGCGTGCACAAGGCCGGAGCGGGACAGGACACCCAGGTGGGTCGACAGGGTATTCGGCCGCACGTCGAGCGTTTCGGAGATGGCGCCGGCAGGCATGCCTTCTTGTCCCGCTTTCACCAACAGGCGAAAGACGTCGAGGCGCGTTTCCTGCCCAAGCGCCGCCAGCGCATCGAGTGCAACTTCTTTCTTCATATTTCGAGAATAGTCGAATTATCGAATTGATGCAACGAAGAACTGCTAATACCGACCACAAATAATAGATACCCATTATTTGTGGTCGGTATTACCTCATCAGTTCCGATGTTCGGAACATAGCGGCAAGGGTGTCACGTCGCGTTCCCGATGCTCCGCATCTCAGCTCACATGACGCGCCTCGCCGGGGTGAGCCGGCTTTCGCCAACAAATGCTTCAATCCAGCCGGCAAAGGCTCTAATGGCCGCCGCCGGTGAGGCCGACACCGGAAACAAGCGCGATCCATACCTTGATACGCAGACCCCAGGCCTTGATGATACCAAGGCCACCCAGGATGTGACCCATTATGCCGTGACCGAGATTGCGGTCATAGGTCTGAACGATACACCCGCTTCCGTTGACCAGCAGGTCCTCATGCTCCGGGTAGACCATATCGAGCAGAACGGTGACTTCACCGCGCGCCGCGAACTGAGAAGGCTCCAGCAGCCGCCCGGTCGTGGTAACCTGACCTGTAGCGATCTCCGGCTGGATAGCCGCAATACGCGCAGGCAAGACGGCATCAACCATCGCGACATTGAAGTTGGTGTCGCAAGCGACCTCCGCCGGCATACCGACGTAAAGGACCGAGCGGGCGACCTGGGAGAATCCGGCAACCACCCGTTTGGGATGGGCGTCGTCCCGATCCGGAATGATGAGCATGGCCGGGCTGCTTGCCAGCTGGGAAGCTCGGGCACCGACATGCAGGGTGAGTTGGTCGATCGTACCGCTCACCCAGGACCGGACGACGGTTTTTTCCAGTTCCACACGAGCCTGTTCGAGCGCCGCGTTGGCGCTTGCACGCTGGGCCGGCAGCACCTCTTCAAGCTGAAGATTTGCCTGATCCAGCTCTGCCTGCGTTTGAGCGACCTTGGCTTCCGCAGCCGCTTTGTCCGCAACGGCTGCTTCGTAATTGTGAGCCGTGTAGGCAGCAGACTTGCGAATGCGCAGTTCTTCCTGATCCTTGAACACTTCTACGGCCTGTTGAAGGATCGCAGCCTCGCGATCCAGGGCCGCCTGCGCGGAACGGACCTGCGCCTGAGCCAGAACAAAGGATTTTTCGACCTCGTCGAGTTTAAGCTCTGCGGCCCGAACCGTGGCTTTTTCCGTTCCGTCGAATACCGTAAAGAGCAACTGGCCCGGCTCCACCCGGCTTCCGTTGTCCACCTCGATGCGCGTCACCGTACCGCCGTTCTCGCTGACGACAGGCACGGCCCGGAACGGAACGAAGCCGGTATAGGACTTCGGATAATAATAGAAGACGGTGAAGAAAACGGCAAAAGCGAGCACCAGCCAGACGAAGAGCGCCACGTGGACGTTATAGAACGTCACAGGCATCCCCCGCCAACGCAGGTAAAGGATGCGCAGCACGAAGGGAATGGAAGTAACGGCCAACTCAATCACGGTCGGTCTCTCCTCCGGAGTGCGGCATTTTTTGCTCCGATGCAGCCGGCGGCTTCTTGTCGGCTGAGTTGACCGGTTCGACCGGAACCTCCTGAGCCGGAGCATTGGCCTCCGGATAGGCCTGAGCCTGGACACGTTGTCCATACCGGTCGTGTTCGCCCAAATGCTCTCGCTGCAATTCCTCGAGCATCTCGCCTTCGAGTTCACCTTTGAGCGTGTGTGCTTTCATGGGTTCGAACCAAAGCATCACGTCACGGGCGAGCGTGGTCGCAATCAGAGCAAGGGGGAGAAGAATACTGAAGTGACTGAGAGGCGGAAGCAGCTCATATGCCAATGCGATCAGGAGCAGCATGGGGATGGTCGTCTTGAGCGGAGTCCCTTCGTTGTGATGCTCCACAAAACGATCGAAACGAGCGTAGAGATGGAAGACGACGAACAGCAGGACGAAGAGCAGCACAAGCGCCGAAAACGCCGTCATGTCCGCTTCCCCCGGCTGCGACCACCAGGGGACCGATTGCCCCTCCGCCGTCGCCGCATTCGCCGGCGACATGAACATGGCGATCGATGCAAAGAATAGGGACTTGCCGCGGAATTGACTTCGGTTCATCGGCCGCCTCTCCTTTTCAAGAATCTCGCCTGCAAGCCCGCGCCTCTCAAACGTGCAGCTCCCCGTCTTCATTGCACTCAGGCCTGTTTCTGATTGACCTGAGATCATCATTAAGTTGGGCGCGCCGGAAAGCAAACCCTAACCTCGAGACAAGACGAATTATTATGGCAAGTCGGCTGCCAACGACCGGCAAGCCGCGCCAGGCACATCCCGCCCGTGGCAATGTCGAGAGCCGTCAGACAATTCAGGCGGCTTTCGCCGCCAGCCGTTTCCGGATGCTCTCCACGTCCGCGCGGGGCGTCGCCGCAAACAGGGTCTTGGTGTAGTCGTGCTGCGGGTTTTCGAAAACGTCGTCGCGCGTGCCGTATTCCACTACCTCGCCGAAATACATCACCATCACCTTGTCGGCGATGTAGCGCACCACCGACAGGTCGTGGCTGATGAAAACGTAAGTGAGACCCATCTCGTCCTGGAGATCGGCAAGCAGGTTGAGGATCTGCGCCTGGACGGAGAGGTCGAGCGCGGACACCGGCTCGTCGAGCACCAGCAGCTTGGGCTTCAGCATGATCGCGCGGGCAATAGCGATGCGCTGGCGCTGGCCGCCGGAGAACATGTGCGGATAACGGCCGTAATGCTCCGGCTGGAGACCAACTTTCTGCAGCATTTCCAGCGCGATGTCGCGCCGCTCCGCAGACCCCATGTCCGTGTTCAGCAAAAGCGGTTCTTCCAGGACGTCACCAATCTTCTGGCGCGGATTGAGCGAGCCGTAGGGGTTCTGGAACACGATCTGCACCTTCTGGCGCATGTCCTTCGAAATGCCGGTCTTCGAGATATCCATCGACAGACCGTCGATCTCGATGGTTCCGGAGGACTGGGCATCGATCATGGTCAGCATGCGCGCCAAGGTGGACTTGCCGCAGCCGCTTTCGCCGACCACCGCGAGCGTCGAGCCGCGCGCCACGTCGAAGCTCACGCCCTTGACCGCGGTCAGCGTGGTCGCCTTGCGGAACAGGCCGCCTGCAATGTCATAGGTTCGGTAGAGGTCACGGACCTTCAAAATGGGTTCGCTCATCAGAAACCTCCTGCCTCGGCATAGTCACTCACCGTCGGCAGACGGTCGCCGGTCGCATTTTCCGGCAGCGCAGATAGAAGCGCGCGCGTATAGGAATGCTGGGGATTCTCGAACAGGCTCAGCACATCCGCCTCTTCCATCTTGCGTCCCTTGTACTGCACGATCACCCGGTCCGCCGTTTCCGCCACGACCCCCATGTCGTGCGTGATCATAATCAGCCCCATGCCGCTGTCCTGCTGCAACGTCACCAGCAGATCGAGGATCTGCTTCTGGATGGTCACATCGAGCGCTGTGGTCGGCTCGTCCGCGATCAGGAGTTTCGGCTGACAGGCGATCGCCATGGCGATCATGACACGTTGGCACTGGCCGCCGGACATCTGGTGCGGGAAGGCGCCGAGACGCCCTTCCGGATCGGGAATGCCGACCGCGCGCAGAAGATCGAACACCCGCTCCTTGCGCTGCCTGCTGGTCAGGTCGGTGTGGATCTTCAGCGTCTCGGCAAGCTGGAACCCGACCGTGAAACACGGATTGAGGCTGGCGATCGGCTCCTGGAAGATCATGGAGATGTCCTTGCCGATCACCCTGCGCCGATCCTTTGCGGACAGGGTTCTGAGATCCCGGCCCTCGAATTCCATCTTGTCGGCGGTGATCGTGGCGCTGTCCGGCAGCAGTCCCATGGTCGCCAGCATGGCGACAGACTTGCCTGAACCGGATTCACCGACGATTGCAAGCACTTCCCCCGCATCGACCGTGTAGTCGATGCCATCGAGCGCCTTGAACGGCCCCTTGGCCGTATCGAACTCGACCTTCAGGTTGCGGATTTCAAGAAGCGGCATCGGCTCAGCTCCTCTTCAGCTTCGGATCAAGCGCATCACGCAGACCGTCGCCGACCAGGTTGATGGCCAGCACCGTGATCAGGATGGCAAGCCCCGGGAAGGTGACGACCCACCAGGCGCGCAGGATGAATTCGCGCGCTTCGGCCAGCATCGTCCCCCATTCCGGCGTCGGCGGCTGGGCGCCCATGCCCAAGAAGCCAAGCGCCGCCGCATCCAGGATCGCATTGGAGAAGGACAGCGTCGCCTGCACGATCAGCGGCGCCAGGCAGTTCGGCAGGATCGTCTTGAACATCAGCCGGAAATGCCCCGCCCCGGCCACCCTGGCGGCAACCACATAGTCACGGTTGCGCTCGGAAAGAACCGCCGCACGGGTGAGACGGACGAAATGCGGCTGCAGAACGATGGCAATCGCGATCATCGCGTTCATCAGACCCGGTCCGAGGATCGCCACCAGAACCAGAGCGAGCAGCAGCGATGGAAAGGAGAGGATGATGTCCATCACCCGCATGATCAGCGTATCGACCGCACCGCGCATGTACCCGGCAATCAGACCGATGACGATGCCGCCGGTCAGCGCGATCGTGACCACGACCACGCCGATGAACAGCGAAAACCGGGCACCGAAAATAAGCCGGGACAGGATATCGCGGCCAACCGCGTCGGTGCCGAGCAGGAAGGTCATCTTGCCGCCGTCTTCCCAGAACGGCGGCGTCAGGAAGCTGTCGCGATACTGGAAATCCGGATCGTGCGGTGCGATTAGCGGCGCGAAGACCGCCATCAACACCAGAAGAGTGAAGAATATCAGGCCGATCACCGCGCCCTTGTTCTGGAAGAAATAATACCAGAACTCGGCGAGCATCGCCCTGGTCGCATTGCGGCTTTCGCTCTTGAGGGTTTCTACGGCGGCCGTATTCGCCGGGGAGGTCTTTGTCATGTTCTGTCTCCCTTGGCTCAGTTATGGCGGATGCGCGGGTTGATGAGCCCATAGAGCACATCGACAATGAGATTGACCATCATGACGATGCCGGCGATCAGCAGCAGCCCGCCCTGGACCACGAAATAGTCCCGGCGGGAAATGCTGTCGACGAGCCACTTGCCGATGCCGGGCCAGGAAAAGATCGTTTCCGTCAGGATTGCACCGGCCAGAAGCACGCCGACCTGCAAGCCGATGGTCGTCACGACCGGGATCAGCGCATTGCGCAGGGCATGAAGACCGATCACCCGGCGCGGCGGCAGCCCCTTGGCCCGTGCCGTGCGCACGAAGTCCTCGCCGAGCACTTCCAGCATGGCGGAGCGCGTCTGGCGCGCGATCACGGCAAGCGGGATGGTGGCGAGCACGATCGACGGCAGGATCAGATGGCTGACGGCAGAGGCGAAGGCCCCCTTTTCGCCGGAGAGCAGGCTGTCGATCAGCATGAAGCCGGTTACCTGAGGAAAGAAGAACATCAGCGAGATGCGCCCCGACACCGGCGTCCACTGCAGGGTGCCGGAAAACAGGATGATCAGAAGCAGGCCCCACCAGAAGATCGGCATGGAATAGCCGACCAACGCCGTCCCCATGATCGCCTGGTCGGCGACCGAGCCGCGCTTCACGGCGGCGAAGATCCCGGCCGGAATACCGAGTGCGACCGCGATGATGATCGCGCACAGAGACAGTTCGGCTGTTGCCGGAAACAGGGTGAAGAACTCGGTCACCACCGGTTTCTTGGAAACGAAGGAGATCCCGAGGTCGCCATGAAAGATGTTGACGATATAGTCGAGATACTGCTGCCACAGCGGCTTGTCGAAGCCCAGCTGCGCCATGATCTCGGCCTTGCGTTCAGGGCTGACGCCCCGTTCCCCCGCCAAAAGGTCGACCGGGTCTCCCGGCAGCAACCGGATGAAGCTGAAAGCAACCAGCGTCACGCCGAAGAAAGTCGGGATGAGAAGGCCGAGGCGGCTCAGAAGAAAGCGGAACATGTTTGAGGTCCAGGTTACTCCAACCGGCGGAAATCCAAGCTTTGACTTTAGCCCGAAACGTCACCGGCCTGAACATGGAAGGACGCCGGCAGAAACCGCCGGCGTCCTGTGTTGATGAAGGCCCTTATTCGGCGATGTCGACGCCGTCGAACCAGTGACCGCCGAGGGGATCCATGACGTATCCCGTAACCTTACTCGACATCGGCATGAACACCGTCGAATGGGCGATGGTTGCCCACGGCGCCTGTTCCTTGAACACGACCTGGGCCTGTTCGTAGAGCTTGGTGCGCTCCGCCTTGTCGGAAACGACCTTGGCCTTCTGGATCAGGGCCTCGAAGTCGTCGTTGCACCACTGCGCGCGGTTGGAGCCGCCGACGCCGTCACAGCCGAGAAGAACAGCGAGGAAGTTATCCGGATCGCCGTTGTCGCCGGTCCAGCCCAGGAGAACCGCGCCGTCGCGCTTGAGGTCCTTCGACCGCGACAGGTACTCGCCCCATTCGTAGGAAACGATCTCGACCTTGACGCCGATCTTGTCGAAGTCCGCCTGGATCACTTCGGCCATGCGCCGGGCGTTCGGGTTGTACGGACGCTGCACCGGCATCGCCCAGATCTTCATGGAAAGATCGGTCACACCCGCATCGGCGAGCATCTTCTTGGCCAGTTCCGGATCGTAAACGTCGTCCTTGATGGCGTTGTTATAGGACCACATGGTCGGCGGGATCGGGTTCTTTGCGGCAACACCCGAGCCTTGGAAGACGGCGTCGAGAATGGCCTGCTTGTTGATGGCGTGGTTCAGAGCCTTGCGCACTTCAGCCTTATCGAACGGTGCCTGCTGGGTGTTGTAGGCAAGATAGCCTACGTTCAGGCCCTGCTGTTCCATCATGGCCAGGTTGCTGTCGGCCTTGATGTCGGCGAGATCCGCCGGCGCCGGATACGGCATGACATGGCATTCGCCGGCCTTCAGCTTCTGCAGGCGCACGGATGCATCCGGCGTGATGGCGAAGATGAGATTGTCGATCGGCTGCTTGCCGCCCCAGTAGTCGGCGAAGGCCTGATAGCGGATGACCGCGTCCTTTTGGTAACCGACGAAAGAGAACGGACCGGTGCCGATCGGCTCCTGGTTCAGCATGTCCTTCTTGCCGGCCTTTTCGAGCTGGTCGGCGTATTCCTTGGAGAAGATCGACGCGAAATCCATGCCCAGGTTCGCCATCATCGGCGCTTCCGGACGGTTCAGAACGAACTTAACCGTGTAATCGTCGACCTTGACGATGTCCTTGATCAGATCCGGCATGGACATGCCGTTGAAGTATTCCCATGCGGCACCGGCGGTGTATTCGTGCCACGGGCTGTCCTTCTTGAGCTGGCGCTCAAAGGAGAAGATTACGTCGTCGGCATTGAAGTCGCGGGTCGGCGTAAAGAAGCTCGTGGTATGGAACTTCACGCCCTTACGCAGATGGAAGGTGTACTCAAGCCCGTCGTCGGAAATGTCCCAGCTCTCGGCGAGACCCGGCTGCACTTCCGTCGTGCCGCGTTTGAATTCCACGAGCCGGTTATAAATCGGCTTGGAAGACGCATCGAATGTGGTGCCGGCGGTGTAAAGAGCCGGATCGAAACCTTCCGGAGACCCTTCGGAGCAATAAACCAGCGTCTTTGCGGAGGCGCCGGTTGCCGCCACCACGGCAAGGCTGACACCCAAAAGAGTGGCCTTCAGGGTTTTACGCATTTTCATAAACTGTTCTCCCCTAAGTAAAGAAGCGGACCACGCATCGTTGGGATCGTGCGAAACTGTCGGCCCGCAGAAGGGCAAAATAAGGCCCGATTTTCAAATGAAATCAACCGGCAATATTTTTCTTATATCGCTAAGTAGGAGAAATAATCTTGTTGAGCAAGGCATGTTGACGCAGTTTAAAGGCCATTTAACTTGTTAAATACGGAAGGACATTCCCTAGGGTAGCCTCATCCCGCTCAACCTGGATAACCCTTTGAAAACACTGCAACCTGTCGCCTGAACAAACTTGACGTAGCGGAGGTTTAAGCCGGTAGCGACCGGGTTCGACGCACCACATCGCGCCATCCGGCGAGAAGTTTTTTCCGTTGTTCGGACGGCATAAGCGGGGAAAATTTTCTGTCCAATTGCCAGCGTGTGGCAAATTCCTTCCGGCTGGGCCAGATCCCGGCCCTTTAGCCGGCAAGCCAGGCCGCTCCGAGTACCGTCTTTTCGGTCCCTTTCGGCCGAGGCTTTGACGCGGCTTTCCGCGGCCGGATTGGCGTCCTTCGGAGCGATCGGGAAAAGGCTATCTCCTGCGTCGCAAAATCCTGAGAACCGCCCGGGTTTCCCGCGATTTATGCGCCTTGGATGCTGCTATTCCCTGATCGCCCTGAAAACTGAATTTTTCCGTCGGTCCGTTATTCGTCCGATGAAGACGTTGAATATCCGGCTGCCCCTTCGCCGGCTCCGTCGCCTTCCGCCTCCTCGTCATTATGGACATCGGCCAGCTTCTTCTTGGAGGTGGTCGGCGGCGCCCCGGCTCCCGCCGCGTGATAGGTTACCTGCGGGAACGGAATCTCGATGCCCCTCTCGTCGAAGACATCTTTGACGAATTCGTTGTAGGCCCGGCCGACACCCCATTGATCGCCCGGCGTCGTCTTGATCCTGGCCCGGATATCGATCGCGCTGTCGCCGAAATTGGTCACCCCGTGCATTTCGAGGTCACCAATGATCCTGCTGCCATAGTCGGTCTTCTGCAGTCGCTGGAAAGCCTCTTCGAGGGCTGCCTTCGCCTTGCGGATATCCGTGTCATAGGCAACCCCGATCAGGGCGACATGGTACGAGAAATCGCGCATGAAGTTGGACACCGTATCGACAGAGGAGAACGGCACGATATGGGTGGTCCCGTCGAGGTCGCGCAGCCTGACGGAACGCACTGTCAGCCGCTCCACGACACCGTTCACACCCCCGACCGTGACCACGTCCCCCTCGTTGATGGCATTTTCGATCTGGATGAAGGCGCCCGTGATGATGTCCTTCACCAGGGTCTGGGCCCCGAAGGAGATGGCCAGACCGACGACACCGGCACCGGCGATCAGAGGCCCGATATCCACCCCGATCTCGGACAGGGCGAGCAGCGCGGCCATGACGATGACCAGCACCGTGAAGGCATTGCGAAAAAGCTGGAAAAGCGTCCGGACCCGCGCGGTCACCACATAACCGGCCTGTTCGCGCAGGCGCAGATCGATCCAGGACATCATCCCGAGCCAGACCACGAAGGCGATCACCACGACGAGGAAGGCCGAACTGAAGCTGCCGATGATTGAAATCCCCTGCGCGCTTCGCAGCCAGCCGACGATGTCAATGAAGCCCCAGATTTCCAGCAACAACAGAAGCGTTACCAGGAAAACGAAGATCCGCAACAACTTCAGAAGGCGCGGCACGAAGGCGTTGATCCTGCCCTGCAGCGCGGGAAGACTCTTTTTCAGGTCCTCAGGCAACCGAATACCGCCGGTGATCGCCTTTGTCATGATCAGCGTGACGACCGTCCCTGCCATGATCGTCAGAATGGACAGGACCGTCGCCCGCATGGCGATTGCCACCGCTTTGAACGGACTTGTCAGCCAAAGGCCGAAAACCAGCAAAACGTAAAGATTCGCGCAGATATGCCAGATCCGGGCGAGGATCTTCATGGCCCGCTTGCCGAAGGCGCCCGGCATCTGATCGGCGTAGGTCGAGAGACCGTCCGACACCGCGCGACGGTTGCGATGGATCAGCGTAAACAGGATGAGCGCGGAGATGATAACGACAAGCGCCCGCACCGCATTGCCGATCACAAAGGAGATGGCCAGATTGGCCACGGGGACGCCGAGCATGATGCCGTAACCCATCAGTGCAACGACAAACCCGAGTCGCCCGCACCAGTAGGACGCCGACCGGTCGCTGAACGGGAACAGCCTGAGTTCCCGCCGCTTGGGCGCAAAGAAGAGCCTCAACCCGACCTTTGTCAAACCTGTCACCAGAAAGGCATTCAGCGCCAGGCTCTCCAGCAGCGACACGCCATGATCCAGCATCCCAAACTCGATAAGCGCGGCCGCGTATCCGGCCCCCCAACCGACGACGACTGTCGCGGCATCAACGATCGTCGTCGCCACCAGAATGACCGCCCGCTGGGTCCATGTGCCATACCGGGCCCGGACTTCCTGGCGATGGAACAGAAAGGTCAGCAGCTTTTGCCCGACCCAGAACAGCAGTATGGCCGCGCTCAACACGATGACGACTTCCAGGCCGGCAGTCCGGGCCCTGTCCCACCGGATCTGAATGTCGCCGTTCACAAGCAGCCCCACACCCCGGAAGGAATGGGCCACGCGCAGAACCAGCCCAGTGGCGTCATCGGCAATCAGTTTGGTGTATTCGCCGAGCCGAACCGCGAAATTGTCGGGCGCCGTGGCTTCTGAAGCCTGCGAGGAGAGCGTGGCGGCATCCGACCCTTCCGCCGACGGCTGTGCCCCCACCGCATCTGCGGGAGCCGCGGGAGCCGCGGGAGCCGCGGTCTGGCCCGTAGCCCCATCCGTGGCCTGAGATCCGGACGCCGGCTCGCTTCCCTGGCTCTGCTTTCGGATCAGATCGACCAACGCCGCCCGGCCTTTCGGATCTTCCAGCAGCCTGGCCAACGCATCGGCAGCCGCACCGACTGCATTGGGAGCCGTCGAGGTGCCCTGAGCCTGTGTCGTCGCTGGGGCTGGGCCGGCAGGAGTGGCAGGAGCCGCATTCGAAGGTGCCGCGTCCTGGGCATGGGTAATCGATGCAAACAAACAAACAAGCCAGACTGCCAGGCAGCGCATAAAGACGGTCATCACATCATCCGGTCGTTAAGTCTCGTTACGGGCGGCTCACACCCATTCCCTTACGGCATCTGCTGCTTATCAGGATTTGAAGCGCGACATGAACCAAAATCGCCCCGCTGAAGGTGCAAAGTCGCAAGATGGGCCTGCGCTTTCAAGACGTCGATAGGCCGAACCGGCGCTTTACCGTTTGTTCAACATGTTTCGTAACCCGGACATAATACTGTTTGGTGCATGCTCTCTCGGTTATTGGGGGAAATATGTCCGAGTCGCTTTTAAAGCTGGCGAAAACAAATACGCCTGAAGCGCATGCTGAACTCGTGCTCGGCATTGCCGATGCCATATTTAACAACATCGACGCACGGACAGACGATGAACTGCGCCTGTTCGCCGAGATCGCCCTCCTGCTCTATGCCACGATGCCGGCCGAGGGACGCGCCCGGCTGTCGAAGCGCTTGGCCTCCCATGCCCGCGCGCCGGTGAATCTGGCCATGAAACTGGCCGAAGACGAACTCGAAGTGGCCCGTCCGATACTGCTTCATGGCGGATGCTTCACACAGGAACATCTGCTTGAGCTCGCCCGAAGGGTCAGCGACAAACACCTGGAGTTTATCGCTAAGCGGTCCGACCTCGGCTACGAGGTGTCCAATGCCCTCATCAAGCGAAGCACGAAACCGATCAGGCGGATCCTTGCGAGCAACCGGGATATCCGGCTCTCCCGTCTGGCTCTGCAGACCCTGGTCCGTAAATCGATCGACGATGTGGTGTTGCGCGAAGATCTTGTCCTGCGCAAGGATCTGACCCACCGGTTGCGCGAACAGATGCTTCCCTATGTCAATGAAGCAACACAGAACCGACTCCGCGACATTATCAACGGCGCCTTGTCTGACGAGACACTCACCCAGATCGCCAGCTTCAAGCAAATCCGCAGGGATTTCGGTCCGGCGCTCGATACATCCGACATGCGCAAGCTCTGGCAGCTGGCCGAAAAGGCGCACATCGACCTGAACGATCTCCTCATTCTGCTCCTGCAGGACAACCGCTTGTCCCATGTCACCGAATTGCTGGCCATCTTGACCAGGCAATCGCCGGCGGACCTGCGCAATGCGGTCTACAAGGGCGTTTCCGATACGGTCATTGAAACCGCCCTGAATCTGAAACTGCGCCCGGATACATTCGCCCTTCTCGCCCACACCCGCTGCCGGCATCTGCGCATTCCCGAGTCTCAGGCGGACGAATGGATCACGGTCTATTCCGAAGCCTTGCTCGGCCTGCGGGGATACCCGGAGGAACCACGTGCCGGATTTGCCGCGAAGCGGCGCCGCAAGGCGGCGGTCGGGCGCGACAAATCCGCTGCGAAAAGAGCCAGACGGCTTGCGGTCCTATAGCCGACGGTCTGGACGACCGAAGGGTTCAACGATTTACCGATTGCAAAGGAAGGCCGCCAGGGCGGTCGACAGCGTCGCCGTGGCATAGAACCAGAGCCCGGGCAGGACCGCGGCATCCGCCAGACTGCTCGTCTTGGCCGCAAACATCACCAGTGCCACCAGCATCACATCGAGCATCGACCACTTGCTGACTGCCGAGAGAAGTGCCAGTGACCGGGTCTTGCCTCCGTTAAGGGCGGCCATATGGGTCAGGAGGATCTTCACGGCCGGAAACCCGATGGAAAACGTGCCGATCAAGGTGGCCAGCCACGGATCTCCGTCGTTCCATAAGGTCTGCACGATTTCGATCAGCGACGGCCGGTCTTCCAGAAAATACAGCCGCTCGAACCGCATCAAGGGCTGCGTGAGCCCCAGGGCGAAGGAGAAGGTGGAAACCGGCAACAGCAGGGCGATGATCAGGCGCATGGGACTTATGTAATGATTGTTTTCGATTTTGAACGGCCTTCATACAGGAAAGACGCGCAAAAGACAGACGGGGCGACCGCGCCGGCGGCCGCCCCGTCCTATCGGCGATATCTGAAACGCAATCCGGTCAGGCACATGCCTCAGGCTTGCGCCGGGACGAGTCGTCAGGGCCGGACGTAGGAGTATCCCTGCTCCTGCAGTTCCATCAGGCGCACAACCCCCGAAGGCACGACACCGGCCTCGCTGAGAAGTTGGATCTCATGACCTTCTTTCCTGGTCATGCCCTTGATGGTGTTGTTACAAGCCGAAAAGGTAATGTTCGGCATTTCCAGCGCCATCATCGAAATGCGATCCCTGACCGGGCTTTTGTCTTCGCGCAACATCATCAGGCCCGGGCCATAGGCCACGAGTTCGATAGCCACATCCTCACCCTTTTCGGAATAATAGGCCGCAAGGTTCTTGGCGTTGTTCAGCGCCATATTCATGACCTTGGGATCGTTCTGATCCACATGAATGGCCACTTTATGAGCGGACGCTGCCGCGAATGCTGCATCCGGCAAGAGCATTGCCGAAAGAATCAGGAAAAGACCTGCCAAAAACTTCATATTCGTTTCCTCCCGAAGCACTTTAACGTGCGTAATTATTGGCCCGTCCATCGCAGAACGAGACCTACGTATTAAACCATAGGAGGTGCGACAAAATACATCAGAATTTTGTGATATATGAAAAATAAGGTGCGTTTTTGCGTCCGGCAAGACGTGAACAGATTACACCTGTCCGCTCTGCGCCCACCAGGCACCGTTCGGTACGGCACCCGATCAAGCGGCAGTATCTGGTTTCGAAGACCGGGTCAGCGGGCGCGGGCCCGGCCTGCGATTTCGTCGAGTTCTTCCTGTTCCGCCATTTCCTGGGCGGTGCGTTCGCGTTGCTGGTCGCGTTCCTCGAGCTGCTCGAATTTCTTCAGCTCTTCGATCGCTTCCGCCAGTTCTTCGCGCGCGCGCTCCAGCTGTTCGTCCAGTTCATGGGCCGAATTTTTCAGATTGTCGCGCCGGGTGGCGGCAGCCTTTGCAAACGTCGGGTAGGCGAAGTGGCTCACGTCCGTGATACCGACGCGTTCCTGCTCCGCGCGGATCTGTTCGTCCAGCTCGTCTGCCATTCTGTTGAATTCGGCGATCATCGACTCGATCTGAGTCAGCTGTCGCCGTTTGTCATCGACCTGAAACCGCTTCAGGCGAATGAGACTGTCTCGGGTTTTCATTACTCAATACTCCCCTAACAGAAGCATCCTAATCCGGAGTCATTTCCAAAAGGTTGGCAAGTTGAAAATAACCTTCTTCCAGAGACGTGGATTCGTCCTTGCCCTGATTCAGAAACGTCTCCATCGGTTCAAATCGCCGGATCGCCTCGTCGACACCCGGGTCCGATCCCTTGCGATACGCTCCCAGGCGAATGAGCTCTTCCATGTCCGTGTAGGTGGACAAGAGCTGTTTCGCCTTGCGCAGAACCGGCAATTGCTCCTCCGGCACGCAGCGCGGCATGGTTCTGGAGACGGACTTTAACACATTGATCGCCGGATAGCGTCCGCGTTCGGCAATCGCGCGCTCCATGACCACGTGACCGTCGAGAATACCGCGCACCGCATCCGCCACCGGCTCATTATGGTTGTCGCCTTCCACCAGAACCGTGAACAGTCCGGTGATCGAGCCGGACCCATTCAGCCCGGGCCCGGCCCGCTCCAGCAGACGCGGCAATTCGGTGAAGACCGTCGGCGTGTAGCCCTTTGACGTCGGCGGCTCGCCGATGGACAGGCCAATCTCCCGTTGGGCCATGGCGAAACGGGTGACGGAATCCATCATGCACAGCACGTTTTCGCCTTCGTCGCGGAAATGTTCGGCAACCGTCATGGTCAGATAGGCGGCCTGCCGGCGCATCAGCACACTTTCGTCCGATGTCGCCACAATGACCACCGAGCGAGCAAGGCCCTCCTCGCCCAGATCGTCCTCGATGAATTCCTGCACTTCCCGGCCACGCTCGCCGATCAGGCCGATAACGGCGACATCGCATTTCGTATTGCGCGCCAGCATGGACATGAGCACCGACTTGCCGACACCGGAGCCGGCGAAAATACCCATGCGCTGGCCTTCGCAGCAGGTCACGAAGGTATTGAGTGCCCGAACTCCCAGGTCGAGAGGCGGTCCGACCCTGGCCCGCTCAGACGCAGGCGGCGGCGAGCTTCGCAATTTGCGAGGCGTTTCGCCTCCGGGCAGTTCGCCCTTTCCGTCGATCGGCTCGCCCATGGCGTTCACCACCCGGCCAAGCCAGGCATTCGAAGGATGAACGACGCTGTCCCTGGAACTGATGACCGCCTTGCAGCCCATGCGCACGCCTTCAAGACCGGAAAACGGCATGCACAGGGCATGGCCTTCCCGGAAGCCGACGACTTCGGCCGGGACCTTCGGATTGTCCTCACCGCTGTCGATCAGAAGACGGGAGCCCACGCTCATCTCGTGAATCGGCCCTGCGATCTCCACGAGCAGCCCCTGGACGGCGACCACACGACCGTAAATTTCGGTCGGCATCAGCGAATCGATGTCGGCAAAAAGCGACTTCAATTCAAATTCCTTTCAGGAGTTAACGAGTTTGGTAACGGATCGTTTACGTCTCTGCTTAATGTTAACGTTTGGAACGCCGAGAGGCGAGCGCCATTTCAAAGTTCAAGGGCTTTGTGGAAATGAGTCTGAATGGAGTCGTGTACATCGATTTCCTAAAGTGAAACTTTAAGTATCGAGAAACCCAATTTTTTACGGGGATTCAAGATCTTGGGTGTTTTTCACAGATTCGTTTTTATAGAGCTTGCCGCTACGAATCAGAATTTGTTAACCATTGATCTCTAGCTTTGAGTCGGGGTTAACACAGTCCTTCGTAGCCGGCACCGACAGAGCCGTTGCGACTTGCCCAGGAAAGGCAACAAAAGGGGATTGGCATGCGTGTATTGTTGATTGAGGATGACAGCGCGACTGCGCAGAGCATCGAGCTGATGCTCAAATCCGAGAACTTCAACGTCTACACGACAGATCTTGGCGAGGAAGGAATAGACCTCGGCAAACTGTACGATTACGACATTATTATGCTCGACCTGAATCTTCCGGATATGTCCGGATACGAGGTCCTGCGCACACTGCGTGTTTCGAAGGTCAAGACGCCGATTCTGATCCTTTCGGGCAACGCTGGCATCGAGGACAAGGTTCGCGGTCTCGGCTTCGGCGCCGACGACTACATGACTAAGCCGTTCCACAAGGACGAACTGGTCGCCCGGATCCACGCCATCGTTCGCCGCTCCAAGGGACACGCCCAATCGGTCATCGTTACCGGCGACCTCAAGGTCAACCTGGATACCAAGACCGTCGAGGTCGGTGGCCAGCGCGTGCATCTGACCGGCAAGGAATATCAGATGCTGGAGCTGCTTTCCCTGCGTAAGGGAACCACGCTCACCAAGGAGATGTTCCTCAACCACCTCTATGGCGGTATGGACGAGCCGGAACTGAAGATCATCGACGTCTTCATCTGCAAGCTGCGCAAGAAGCTGGCAGCGGCCACCTCCGGCAAGAACTACATCGAAACCGTCTGGGGCCGCGGCTACGTGCTGCGCGAACCGGAAGTCGAACAGGCCGCCTGAGGAATCCTTCGCTTCAGAAGCTTTCGCTCCTTGGCATTCCGTTTCGCCACGAATTCCAAAACCCCGCCTCCATGGCGGGGTTTTTTATTGTCCGGAAACGCGTAAACATCGCCAACTGAAGTCAAGGTTTAGAGCATCGGACGATCACTTTGAACCATCTGACCGGCGCGCTTTTGTCGGTCGACAAGGCGGCTTGCGCGCCGTGGTGTTTTCCGCGAGCCAACCCGCGGTCAGCGGGCAAAAGAGCCCGCGGTCCTGCGGGTGCCTGAAAGCAGCCCATCGGCTGCGTTGCGCCGCGTGCACGATGCTCTAAAAGGTCAAAGGCAGCTGTAAAAAAATGGCGACCCGAAGGCCGCCATTTCAAATTTGACTATCTGAAGTCACCGCTGCTCAACGCTGAAAGCTCGCCGCGGCAAAGGTTCTGGGTGCCGCGCCGGTCGCCGACTTGGCAGCAACATTGCGCTGGAACAATCCACGTTTTCCGGGAACCGGCTTGAAGGAATCGGTTAGACCGACGACCGTTTCCGCTGCGCCGAGAACCAGATACCCGTCTTCGGGAAGGATCTTGGCGATCCGGTCGAGGATTTCCGATTTCGTCTGCTGGTCGAAGTAGATCAGAACATTCCGGCAGAAGACGATATCGAACTCGCCCAGGTGCGAGAAATTGTCCAGAAGGTTGAGCTTCTTCCATTCGACCATGGCACGCAGGCCGGCATTGATTTGCCACATGTCGCCCTTCTGATCGAAATACTTCAAAAGCATCTGGATCGGCAGGCCGCGCTGCACCTCGAACTGGCTGTAAAGACCGGCCTTGGCCTTGTCCAGCACCTCGTTGGAGAGGTCGGTTCCGAGGATCCGCATTCGCCATCCGGCAACCTTGGACTGCGCCTCCTTCAGGCAGATACCCAGGGAATAGGGCTCTTGACCGGTGGAAGCTGCTGCGCACCAGATCTTGATCTGGCGCGTCTTTGCGCGCCGTTCCAGAAGGCCGGGCAGCATCGTGTCGTTGAAGTGATCGAACGGCGTCTTGTCGCGGAAGAAGAAGGACTCGTTGGTCGTCATCGCTTCGATGACGTCCGTCTCAAGCGCCTTGTTCGTGCCTTTCTGCAACACGCCGATCACGGCGCTCAGCGTTTCCAGCTTGGAACTGCGGGCAATCGGCAAAAGACGGCTCTCGACCAGGTACTGCTTGTCGTTCGACAGAACCAGACCGGAGCGTTCTTTCAGGAATTTTTTCAGGAACTCGAACTCGCCCGGTGTCATCTGGTATTCCCTTTGAGTACGCGACTGATTTTCGGCCCGATCTCCGAAAGCGGCAGAACATCGCTGCACATTCCGGTCTGGGCGGCAGCGCCGGGCATGCCCCAGACAACACTGGACGCTTCATCCTGGGTGATGATGCTGCCACCGCCGGCCGCTATCGTCCGCACCCCGTCCGCGCCATCGTGGCCCATGCCTGTCAGGATGAGACCCAGGGTCGCGGAGCCATAGATCTTTGCCACGCTGTCGAACAGGGGATCGACCGCCGGCTTGCAGAAATTGACGGGCGGATTGTCGTTCAGTCGGATCTTGACCGCACCACCATCCTTTTCCAGCACCATGTGCTTGCCGCCTGGAGCGACGTAAATATGACCGGGCTGCAGCACATCGCCGTCCTTGCCCTCCGCCGCCGGGCGCAGAGCGGCCTTGCCGACATGTTCGGCCAGAATCGCGGTAAAGGTCGGCGGCATGTGCTGGGTGATCACCACCGGCACATCCTGGATCGCCGTTCCGATCACCTTCATGACCACCTGCAGAGCCTGCGGACCGCCGGTGGAAGATCCGATAGCCAGAATGCGCGGCTTCGCGGAAGAATAAGGGCGCAACTTGAACGCCGTCGCTGCCGGAGCAACCGGTTTGACTGCGCCGCGAAAAGCCTCACGTGTATCAGGAAGCCGGCTTGCCGGGACCGGTGCCGCGGCGGTGCGTCCGGCCGTCGTTTCGGCCCGCATCCGGTGCGCGGGACCGCGCAGACGTCTGGCGCGAAGTCCGAGCGCCTTGACCTTGTCGATAAGTTCACGACGGAAATCCACCGACGTCGTCACCTCGGAGGTCGACTCCGGTTTCGGCACGTAGTCGGCAGCGCCCAGAGACAGGGCCTTCAAGCTGATTTCGGCGTTCCGGCGGGTCAGTGTCGACGCCATGATGACGACGAGGTCCCGCTTTTTCGCCAGCATCAGCGGCAGGGCGGTCATGCCGTCCATTTCCGGCATCTCGATATCCAGAACCACCACATCCGGGTTGCTCTTCAGGATGTCGTCCACCGCCAGCTTACCGTTCCGCTGGGAGCTGACCACGGTCAGGCCGGGGGCCTCATCCAACCAGCGGGTCAAGAGGCCCCGGATGACCACCGCATCATCGACCACCATCACACGGATGGGATCGCTATCCTGACTTGCCCCCGCAGCGGAGGTCTTTTGCGCAAATGCCATCTACTAAACCCGAACGAACGAAACTGTTAGATGAGGCCAACTTCCTGGAACTTCGCTTCCACGATTTCGCGGTCGAAAGGCTTCATGATGTACTCGTTGGCTCCGGCCCGAATAGCCCGGGCGATATGCGCAACATCGTTTTCAGTTGTACAGAAAACGACGATCGGCTTCTCGCCGCCCTCTTCACCACGCAGGCTCGTCAGGAACTCAAGGCCGTCCATGACGGGCATGTTCCAGTCCAGCAGGATCGCATCCGGCATACTTTTGCGGCATTCGTCCAGCGCCTGCTGGCCATCTTCCGCTTCCGTAATCTGAAAGTTCAGGTCTTCCAGAATTCTGCGGGCGACCTTCCGGATGACGCTTGAATCGTCAACTACAAGGCACTGTTTCATCAGGTTTAACTCCACTTCCGACCAGCCGGCCGATCACAACGTTAGGCAGCAACCATCGGCTGTTCGGTGAACATTGCGCCCAACAACCGATCGACATCCAGAATGACCATGAGCTTGCCTTCAAGCCGATGCACACCACCGGAAATTTCGGCCCAGCGCTTGTCGAGATTTGACGGGTTCGCCTCCGCCGAGGCGACCGGCAGCGTCAGGACTTCGCCGACCGAGTCGATCATCAGTCCGTAGCTTTCGTGCTTGTATTCGATCCCAACGGCCATCATCTGTCCCTCCTTCAAGGGCGGCAGATGCAGCCGGCGGCGCATGTCGATGGCCGTCACGATCCGGCCGCGCAGATTGAGAACACCGGCCACTTCGGGCGCCGAAAGCGGCACACGGGTGACGCTCTCGGGCACGAACACATCATGCACCTGGGAAATTGGCAGGCCGAACAACTGTCCGCCGATAACCACGGTGACATACTGGATCATGTCACTGCCAGTGGTGACTTGTTTTTCCAGCACAGTCATGCTGCTACTCCCATCTCACCGGAAAACACATCTTTCAGGGCCGCGATCAGGCCCGGACGGTCGAATTTCGCGACATAGTCGTCGAAGCCCGCCTGGCGGCCACGCTCGATGGAGGCCGGGGTCACCATGGCCGACAGGGCCAGGACCGGAATGTTCCGGAACCTCGGATCGCGTCGGAGCGCTTCGCAGAACTCGAAGCCGTTGATTTCCGGCATTTCGATATCGCTGACGACCGCATGGAACTTCGCGCCGTTTTCAAGCAGCTCGAAGGCGTGGCTCGCGCTGTCGCAGGTCGTGACATCGTAGCCGGCAGCCTTCAGAACAGGCGTCAGCATGTTCCGGAAGAAAGCCGAGTCGTCGACGAACAGGACCTTCTTGGTCAGGGCCTCGATGTCCATTTCCTTGCGCATGAACCAGTCTTCAAAGGCCTGCGGCAGGTAGTAGCCGAGGTCGATGATTTCCGTCGCGCGCTCCTTGATCACCGCGGAGCCGAGAATACCGGGACGTTCCGACCCGACCTCGATGTTCATGCGATCCTCGACAATGTCGACGATCTCGTCGACGACGAGGCCCATGGACCGGCCGCTGTCGGAGAACACCAGCATCGGCTGGGTGCCTTCCGTCTTGTGCTGGTCGCCGTCGGTAACATAGACGAGCGGCATGAGCGCGCCGCGGTACTGAACCAGATCCCGGCCGTTGGAGCGCTCGATCTTGGAGACCTCGAACTCTTCCAGGCGGGTAACCAGCGAGAGCGGAACCGCCTTGGGTTCCGGCGCGCCAGCACGGAACAGCAGCAGCGAGATCGACGACTGATTGGTGTGCGCCTTCTTCGACAGATCTTCCGCTTCTTCTTCCTCCGCCTGTTCCGAAACAGCACTCGACGCATGGCTTGCCATGGCGCTCGCAACACCGTTCGGATCTATGATCATGATCACCGAACCGTCACCGAGGATGGTGTTGCCGGAGAACATGGTCAGGTTGCGCAGCATCGTGGACATGGGTTTGACCACGATTTCCTCGGTATGGAAGACACCGTCCACCACGACACCGAAGGTCTGGCTGCCGACCTGCATGACCACGATGAAGCCGTTGTCCGCATCGATCGCGTGTTCGACATCCTCGCCTTCATAGATGCCGAGAAGCTGGGACAGATGAACCAGCGGCAGCAGCTTGTTGCGCAAACGCAGAACCGGGGTGTCCTTGATCCGCTCGATCCGGTGTTCGGAATTCGTCTGAACCCGGACCAGTTCCACAACCGAGAGCTGCGGGATCGCGAACCTGTCGCCGCTGGCTTCGACAATCAGGGTCGAAACGATGGCCAGCGTTAGCGGAATCTTGATGGTGAAGGTCGTGCCTTTGCCCGGCGTCGAGCGAAGATCGACCGTGCCACCAATGATTTCGATGTTGTTGCGCACCACATCCATGCCGACGCCGCGGCCGGAAACGCTGGTCACCTCTGCCGCGGTCGAGAACCCGGCCGCAAAGATGAACTTGTGGATCTGCGCGTCCGTCATCTTGTCGAATTCGGCTTCGGTCGCCAGCCCGCGCTCAAGCACCTTGGACTTGATCTTGCTGACGTCCAGGCCTTTACCGTCGTCGCGGACCTCGATGATGATGTGACCGCCTTCATGGTAAGCGGCAAGGGTAATGGTCCCCTTTTCATGCTTACCCGAGGCCTTGCGATCCGCCGGCATTTCAAGGCCGTGGTCGGCCGAATTGCGGACCATATGGGTCAGCGGATCCTTGATCATCTCAAGGACCTGGCGATCCAGTTCGGTATCCGCGCCGATCATTTCGAGTTCGATCGGCTTTTCAAGTTCCTGGGACAGGTCGCGAACGATACGCGGCAGCTTCTGCCACGCGTTGCCGATCGGCTGCATGCGCGTCGCCATGACGCCTTCCTGCAGTTCGGCGGTGACGTTCGAAAGCCGCTGCAGAGGAACCTTGAATTCGCTGTCTTCGTGACGACGGACGATTTCCAGAAGCTGGTTCCGGGTCAACACCAGTTCCGACACCATGGTCATCAGGTGCTCGAGTGTATCGACCGCGACGCGAATAGACTGATTGGAAACGGACGAACCGCCGCCGGATTTCTTGTCGCCGTCCGCCTTGGCCTTGCCCGCAGTCTTTGCGGCAGCCTTTTCCTTGGCCGGAGAAGCCGCAGCAACCGGGGCTGCCTCTTCAACAGCCTCTTCTGCGACCGGGTCCGCGGCTTCCGCCTCGACTTCTGTTTCGCGGAAGGCACGTTCCAATTCGTCGAGAGAAACCTCACCGGGACGCAACGGGCGCTCCAGGGACTGCTCCGGCGTCATATCGCCGGCGGCTTCCTCTTCCGGAGCGTCTGCTTCGGCTTCCGCCTCGCTTTCACCCGTGCTTGCCGTATCCGCATTGGTCGACATGCGTTCCATTTCGGAAATCAGGTCGCTGTCGTCGCCCTGCGGCTCTTCACCTTCTGCGGCTTCGAGATCGGCCAGGATTTCCTTGATCCGGTCAATGGAGGTCAGAATGATCGACACCGCCTCCTGGGTGACGGGAGCCCCGTCACGGAACTTGCCCATCAATGTCTCGGCGGCGTGTGCGATGCCTTCAAGTCGAGGGAGCCCCAGGAAACCGCATGTGCCCTTGATCGTGTGCACAAGGCGGAAGATGTTATCAAGAATTGTCGCGTTGTTTGGCTCTTGCTCGAATTTGACAAGTTCAACGTCGACAACGTCGAGACTTTCATTGGTCTCAGTAATAAATTCCCTGAGGAGGTCGTCCATGGCCTGCTCTCACCCGACTGGTTACTGGTTCCGCGCCTCGATGAGGCGGCTGGACCGTTATGTCCATGTCGAAAGGGTGAGGCGAAACAGTTAAGATACGCTGAAGCGCAAAAAGAGTTTTTCTTTCTACACTCTATATTTTCATTGAGGCAGTAATTTTTACAAGGTCCTCATCTTTGTCGATATCAAGCTTCATTCCGTTTTCCCGGGCAAGCAGAAGCGCGTAAATCGGCTGCACCGAATGGGCATCGATCCGTTCTGGCTCTTCTCCAGACAGCGTTTCCTTCATGCCCAGCGGAATACGCGGATTGAGACCTTTTGCGCTCAGGATGAAAGACGGAGCGGACGGCTCGCCTTCCATCTCGACCTTGATTTCACCGCCGCGCGGCACGCACTGGTTAGCGATCAGGATAAGATTTAGCAGAAGTTTGACAAAATTCTTCGGCATCAGGTGCCGCTGCACTTCCCAGACCAGATCGGATTTCTCGTTTTCCATGAACCCGGTCGCGACAACCTGTGCATCGCCCAGGTCGATCTCCGCCCCGGCCGAACCGGCCGCGCCGAAAGCAAGCCGCGCGAACTGAAGTTTCGCCGACGCCTGGCGAGCGCTTTTCCGGATCAGGTCCATGGCGAACTCGCGCATGTCCTCCGATCCCTCCTCGTCCAGGACCTCCAGTCCGTTGGTGATCGCACCGACCGGGCTGATGATGTCGTGACAGACCCGGCTGGCGACGAGGGCAGCCAGGTCAAGCGAGGAAATTTCTTTGAGTTCGGGCATGGCTATCCAAGGATCTTTGGGCGAACTGATGCCAATTGATTCGTTAACTGTGTTTTCAAGGGATACACACGACAGGCATCAATGCCAAGCCGCAGACAAATTCACCGGCTCGCAACACAGCCAGTTTTCTGTGCATTTGCTTCCGCGTCCTTCAGCAATTGCCCGTCATTGACGAGGAAAAGGAAACGGTTGACCTCCGAATGGAAGAAAATCAGCTTTCTGCCGACGATGGCGAATATGAACGGGTTTCCGGCGGTGGCAAAGCCATTGCTCAGGGCATACGCGCCGCACGCGGCAAACAATGGAGCATAAATTTCAGGGTTTTTCCTGAATGCCGCCAGGTTTCCCTGATTGACGAACACCCACTCGGCGCCTCCCCATTTGTAGGAGAACTTTCGGCTTCCCAGGCGCGGGCGGTGATCGACGAAATAGGAAACCGGGTCGTGACCGCCGATCGCGTATCCCGCGATAGGATCGGGCACGAAAAGCGGTGGACGCGCGACGCCCTGCTCCGTTTCGCCCAAAAATCCGGCCCCAAAGCAAAAAGCTGCGAGACAAAGGAGCGTGAGCCTTACCCTCGTCCTATTTCCACTCCAGTTTTGCATTTGCTCGGACTATGCGTTTGGCTGTCTTTACTGGCGAATCAGTCGCACAGCGCAGACACTATAGCACCGGCAAAGAACGATCCCGGTTTATCGCAGGGCGCACCTGCAGACCCGTCCTGTTCCTCTGAGGAGAAAGCCTTCCATGTCAGCAATGCCTAAAATCAAGATCCTGCAGAGCCTGGCAGCCATCATGGTTTTCGGTGCGGTTCTCGCACTCCCGCGGTTTCCCGTGACCACGGACATCGGCCGGGCGCACGCTCAGCCGCCGGAGCAGACCTACGGGCAGGATCAGGTCCTTGCCACCGGGCACAAGTTCTTCGGATCCGTTTCGGGCGGTCTCGCCTCGGTCGTGGAAAAGGCCTTTTCCAAATACGGTGAACCGAACGGTTACATCCTCGGAGAGGAAGGTGCGGGCGCGATCGTCGCCGGAGCCCGTTATGGCGAAGGCCAGCTTTACACCCGCAACGCGGGCACTCACAAGGTCTTCTGGCAGGGACCGTCCATCGGATGGGACTTTGGCGGTAACGGCGACCGGGTGATGATGCTGATCTACAACCTGCCGACCGTGGATGCGATATACAAACGATACGTCGGCATCAACGGATCCGCCTATCTTGTGGGCGGTGTCGGCATGACCGTTCTTTCCAACAACGAAGTTTTCGTGGTCCCGATCAAGTCCGGGGTCGGCGCCCGTCTGGGCGTGAACATCGGCTATCTGAAATTCACCGATAAGCCCACATGGAACCCGTTCTGACCGGAAGGCGCGAAGCGCATTCCTGCTGATAATGACGCAGGGGATCTAGCGGGCAACGGTGCAAATCGTTGCTCTCCGCCATCGCGTCGGTTATTGATGCACTGTGATTTGAAGTCCTGCAAGTGATCTGGAGCCGGTCGTGATCGAAGCGGCAATGTATGGTGCACTCGGATTTTTTATAGCCACGCTGCTTGGCCTGGCAATCCTGCCTGCTGTCTACAGGCGCGCCGTCCGGCTCACCCAGGAAGCGATGAAAGCCGTCAATCCGTCCACTTACGCGGAAGTCCGCGGTGCCCAGGATTATGAACGCGCCCAGCATGCCCTGGCGGTCCGGAAGGTGGAGCGAGCCCTGGAGAAGGAGCGGGAAAATGCGGTGACCTTCCGCCTGGAAGCCGGCAAGCTGGCCGCCGAGCTGATCAAGGAAAAGTCGAAACACGAAGCCGAACTCAAAGGTCTTCGTCAGGAATTCGAAGACAAAGACAGGAAAGAGACCGAGGGCCGCCAGGCGGAGCTGGAGGCGGAATTGGAATCCTTCCGCCAGAAGCTGCATGAGACCGAGCAGGCTTTGGCGGCCGCCCATGCGGAAGCGGACGTTCTCAAGGCGAAATCAACCGACGACGGCGGATGGTTGCCGGCGGAAGACACGATGGCACTTGCCACGATTACCGGTCTGGAGTCCCAGATTTCCACGCTGAAGGCACGCTTGGCGAAATATGAAGGCGGAGAGATCCCCACGCCCGATCTGCATTTGGAGACCGGCGCGGCCAAACTCCAGAAAATCGTGAAAGATCTGGAAGCGCAGCTGGTAGACGCCGAGACGCAATATATATCAGCGCAAGCGGAAGTCGCTCGCCTGACCGTGCAGATCGAAACCGTCGACCTGCCCCGCGACGACGTCGTGGACCGGCTGGAGCGCGATCTGAAATGGGCTGAAACCGAAAAGGCTCGCCTGACCGCCCTGACCCGGGATCGCGAACGGACGTTGCTCAGGGCTCAGAACCAGATCATGCACCTGCGCCAGGACCTGAACGCAACCCCCGCACTTGCCGGCCTGCGCGAAGAGCTCAAGGAGCTCGGCAAACGGATCGTCGACCGTAACGCCGGTCCGGTATCGGAAAAATCCGGAGCTACGGATAAACAGGCCCCGGCCGCGAAGAACAAGGCAGCCGGTAAACCGGGCAGCCGGAAACACCCCTCTGCAAAAGCGGATCGCACTGACAAGCCTGCAAAAGCCCGGAAGACAGTTTCCGATGACCAACAGATAGCGCCAACTCCGGTCAGTGCCTTAGTCAGCCGCATCGTCAAATCCAGCCAGGCGAATGCGGAAAGTGACGCAACGCCGACCGGCAAGACCGAAGCCAAAAAGAAACCGGACGCCGATTCCAAGGACAAGAATCGGGACGTTGCCTAAGCCTGCGAAATCCGGGCATCGCCACGAGGTCGGCAGCCTATTTTTCGGTTGGATCGCCTACGTTTGCATCACCTTATCCATTGATTGATGTTTTATTGTGGCCAGACGGTCACAATTTCGCCTTAAAAGTTGCCTCTACGGAAATATTATGTTCCATAGGCATATATTTATTGCTTTTATCGGCATGTCGGTTTCGCGAAAAAAACATTTCAAGAAAAAGAACACGCGCAAGTCGGCAATGAGGGGCCAATGACAGACGCGAAACAATGACCTTTTTTCCCGGATTCCAGTTCCGCCTGATTCTGTTGTCTCTTGGCGGGTTCACGATGCTTGGCACGGCATTCTCAATTCCTTCCGCCGCCGATCAGGCGCGGCCGGCCATCCATCATGGATTGCGCGCCGACGCTTTGGCTCGCCTTGAAAACTATGTTTCCGACCTCGATCGCCGGGAAACTGCCCCGATTGTTCTGGCCGCCGACGACACCCTTCTCGAAGAGTCCGGCGATACGCTTTTGAACAGCCCGGATGACACGGCTGCCTCGGATTCGGACAATCTGCTGCCCGGTGACGACAGCGGCGATCTCCTTGCGGCGCCTGCGGAAAGCGGCGACGATCTGCTCACCTCCGATGACAGCGGCGGCGACGATCTCCTCTCGGGCGGAAACGAAAGCGGTGACGATCTTTTGAATGCTGACGGCGGAGGGGACGACCTTCTCCAGCCGAGCGACGAGGACAATCTGCTTTTGCCCGGCGGCGGGCTGGAAACAGCGGAAGAGAACAAGAAAAAAGAACCGGCAATCAGGCAGCAAGCTGCCAACGAAGCACACGAAAATCTGTTTATCGAAAGCAAGTATCCCTCGGCCAACACCTGCGCCACCTGCCATCCGCGCCAGTACGAACAATGGTCGGCCTCTCAACATGCCTACGCCCAGCTGAGCCCGGTCTACATGGCTATGCAGACGGCCATCAACATCAAGACCAGCGCGACCAACGGCGACTTCTGCATCCGTTGCCACAACCCGGTGGGCATGAACCTGGGCGAATCCCTCTACGTGACCAACCTGGACCGGCCACCCACCTCGCGCGAGGGGATTACCTGCGTGGCCTGCCACCGGGTCAACAAGAACTACGGCAAAATCAGCGGCCGTTTCGCCCTGGAGCAAGGCGATATTTTCTCCTCGGTCTATGGCCCGAGCGGTAACCAGGAACTCTCCCGGGTTTTGAACCATCCGGAAGAATACCGCGTCTCGAAATCGAAAGACGATCCCGGCCGCAGCATCCATACCCAGGCCAAAAGGTTCTTCACTCTGACAAAACCGAGCTTCTGCGGAACCTGTCACGACGTGACCCTTTTGAACGGGTTCCGCCTCGAGGAAGCTTTTGCCGAATACAAGCAAACGCCGGCGGCCAAGCGCGGCGAGACCTGCCAGGATTGCCACATGGGCAAGATCCAGGGCGTGGCTTCCGGCTACGACTACGGCCCGGCTGCTGTCGTCGGCGATGTGCCCACCAAGAACCGCAAGCTGACCAACCACGCCTTCGCAGGACCGGATTACTCCATCATCCATCCGGGCATTTTCCCGCACAACGTCGAGGCGGCCGAGTTCAAGACGCTGCGTGAATGGCTGCAGTTCAGGTACTGGGAAGGCTGGGGAACGGACAAGTTCGAGGACGCTGTTTCCGACAGTTACAAGTTCCCGAAAGCCTGGCAGTCCGTCGACGACCGCTATGACGCGCGTGCCATTCTGAAGGTTCAGTTCGAACGGCTCGGGAAGATGCGCGCGCTCCGCGAACAGGTCCTGCGAAACGGCTTCAAGCTGAGCGACATCAGCATCCTCCGGAGCGACCGGAACGGTCTCAAGTTCTCCGTGGATGTGCGCAACGGAACCGATGGCCATGCGGTCCCGACCGGCTTCGATGCGGAACGGCTGATCTTCCTCAAGGTGGAGGTCAGGGACCGGCATGGCAAGATCGTCTACGTCTCCGGCGATCGGGATCCGAACGGCGATGTTCGCGATTCCCACTCCCTTTACGTCCACAATGGCGAGTTGCCGCTCGACAAGGACCTCTTCAGCCTCCAGTCCAAGTTCCTGGTCCGTATGCTGCGCGGCGGCGAACGCGAACAGGTGCTTGCCATCAACACCTCGACCGATGTTCTGCCCTTCGTCCGTCCCGAAACCCGCGCGACGACGATCTACGGACGTCCACGCGGCGCCCGCAAACACAAGCAGACCATCGAGCCGAACGCCAGCCGGACCGCCACCTACAATATTCCGCCTGACAGGCTGAAACCCGGGGAAACCTATTCGATTTCGGTCAGCCTGATTTCCCAGATGGTGCCGGTCAATCTCATCGCCGCCATTCAGGGGGCAGGTTTCGACTACGGCATGAGCCCTGCTCAGATTGCCCGGCAGATTGTGCGTGGAAGTTCCGTCCTCTGGACGCGCCGGTCAAAAGTCCGGATCGACTAGGAGGCCATGAGGGGGGTGATGAACAACGTGCGCATCGGCAAGGTCCTGGTCTATCTGGCGCTGTCTTTTTCGGCTTTGGGCGGCAAGGCCCTTGCGGCAAGCAGCAGTGCACTGAGCGAAGAACCCCGTCCCATGTTGACCGAAGCAGAGGTCCACAAGGCACAGGGGCGGTCGGGGGCTCATCACAGCAGCAAACTGCCGACGAAATCGAAGCCGCTTTTCACGGAGGCAACCGAGCCCAAACCGACACCGCCGATCGTCGAGCGGGGCGACAAGTTCCTGGCGAAGGGCAACATCGAGCCGGGATACACCCTGCCCACCGGCGCGGTCTGGCAGCCCGGTCTCTGGGTCTTCGGTAACTGGCGCACCGCGGCCGGGCACTTCGATAACGGCAGGGCGGAAAGCCAGGAATACCTGGCCACCCGCCTCGATCTTTTCTTCAATCTCAAGCTGTCGCCGACGGAACGCATCCTGCTCGGGATCACGCCCTTCACGGACGGCGCCCAGCAGACCGGGATCCTGCACCGCGATTCAACAGGAACCACGTTCGAAAACGGCCTCAATCCCTATATCAACACGCTGTTTTTCGAAGGCGAGTTCGGCGAGATCTTCCCGAACCTCGATCCGGACGACAACAAGGCCCTCGATTTCGGTTTCGCCATCGGCCGTCAGCCGATCTTTTTCCAGGAAGGCATCATGATCAATGACACGATCGATGCCATCGGGATTACCCGCGATACGATCGTGATCCCCGGCCTGACGCCGGACATGCGCCTGACAGCCCTCTTCGGCTGGAGCAACATCCACCGTAACGACAATATCCGCGACCGCGATGCCTACCTCCTGGGTCTGTTCTCGGAAACCGACCTGCGCTGGAGCACGGTCAACCTGGACGGATCCTATGTCATCAGCACCAATCCTCAAGGCGGGGACGGACTGTTCCTCGGTGCCGCAGCCACGCAGCGCATAGGCCAGTTCAACACCTCGTTCCGGGTCAACGGCTCCCTGGCCGTCAACGAAAAGGGTCCGGCGGTCGACAGCGGCGTTGTCTTGTTCTCCGAAGTGTCGCGAACGGTGACCGGCTCCGAAAACCTTGTTTATGCGAATGCCTTCTGGGGTATTGAGAACTATTCCTCCGCGGCCCGCGGGCCGACCACCGGCGGACCGCTCGGCCGCGCCGGGATTCTATTTGCTTCCCCGGTCGTCGGTTTCGCCGGCTCGGCCCTGTCGAACCAGGCAAATGATGTGGTCGGCGGCGCCCTCGGCTATCAGATGTTCTTCAACCATGAAAAAACACAGTTCACCATGGAACTGGGTGGTCGGAAAGATACCGACGGCTCGAACACCGGGGCTATTGCGTTCGGCGGGCAGTTGCTGCACGCTTTGAACAATCGCAGTAGCATTCAATTGGACGGCTTTGTTTCCGAGGGTCAGAACCAGACCACCGGAACCGGGCTCAGGTTGGAGTTGAGGACGCGATTCTGATGTTCGCAAAGCCAAAAGCCATGCGTAAGACCGTGTATAAGAAGAGGAGCGCTCGATGATGCTGGCGCTCCAGATCGGCGGCGGAATTATCGTGATCGCGGCGTTGCTTCAGGCAGGCGCCGGGGCAATCGCCCAGGTCGCGGGCGCCCTGCGCAAACGGAGCATGGACCAGCAACAGCTGGCGTTTTTCAAGAAGCAGACCGACATCCTGATCACCCGCGCGGAAGCCGATCGGCAGCGCAACGTCCTGACCTGGTCCGGCAAGCGAAAGTTCCGCGTCATCAAGCGGCAGATGGAAAACCGGGTCGGCGATATCTGCTCGTTTTATCTGGCGCCCCACGACGGCGGGTCCCTTCCCCCGTTTCTCCCGGGCCAGTTTCTGACCTTCGAACTTAACATTCCAGATCAGCCGCGCCCGGTCGTCCGGTGCTACTCGCTCTCCGGCAGCCCGGAAGATCGCGATTGTTACAGGATTTCCGTCCGCCGCCAGGGTCCCCCGCCGTCCGCAGGGCCGGACGTTCCAGGCGGACTTTCGTCGAATTTCTTCCATAACAACGTGAAGGAAGGCGACGTCATCGATGTCATGGCACCGAACGGAAAATTTCATCTGGACGTTCATTCCGACCGACCTGTTGCCCTGATCGGTGGCGGCGTCGGCCTGACGCCGGTCCTGTCCATGCTCAAGTGGCTGGCCGATACCAACAGCCATCGGGAAGCCTGGTTCTTCTATGCCGTGCGAAACGGCGAAGATGTCGCCTGCATCGACGAAATTCGGGAAATCATAAACAACAACAGCAATTTCCATCTGGTCGTTCTGTACAGTGACCCGGCCGCCGAGGACGTTGCGGCCAGGAATTGCGATTGCGAGGGCTATCTCACCGTCGACGTGATGAAGACCTATCTCGGCACATCGAACTACGAGTTCTACATTTGCGGTCCGCCGCCCATGATGAGCGCGGTCACAACCCATCTGAAGGAATGGGGCGTACCGGAAGAAGATATCAATTTCGAAGCCTTTGGCCCTGCCTCCGTCAAGAAGACGGCCTCGGCGGGGACTGCGGAAAGTACCCCGGGCGATGGCGCAGTCCTGACCGTGGGCTTTGCGCGGTCGAACAAATCGGTCCCCTGGAACGAAGCCGCTGAAACATTGCTGGACCTTGCGGAAGAATGCGGTGTTCAGATCGCATCGGGCTGCCGGGCCGGGAATTGCGGCACCTGCGCGACGGCCGTCAAGGAAGGCAAGGTGAATTATGTCACGCCTCCGACTAGCCAACCGGCCAAGGGCACGGCGCTCTTGTGCATCGCCTGTCCGGACGGGGACATTGTCCTCGATGCCTGAGAACGACGGCGATTTTCAAACCTCTTTATTCATTTGAGAAACAGGACGGTAAAATGAGTATGAAACGAATGATTTCAGCACGTTGGCGGTGGCTCGCTGTAACAGCCGTCCCGATGTTCTTCTCAGCGTTCATGGCCCCGGCCATGGCAATCGACGCCGATCTCGTGGTCGGTCCGAACGAATGCGCCGAGTGCCACAAGGCAGAGGCGGCGGTCTGGCAGAAAACCCACCACTTCGCCACCTACCGGAGCCTGCCTCAAAGCAAGGAAGCGAAGGAAATCGCCGGAAAAATGGGCGTAAAGCGGCTGAAGGCGGACAGTCTTTGCCTGAACTGTCATTTCACCACCCAGACGGTCAATTCGAAGCCGGACGTGATCGCCGGCATTTCCTGCGAGTCCTGCCACTCGGCCGGCAAGAACTGGTACAAGGTTCACTCCGGTTTCAGCGGCAAGAAGGAAGGCCAGGAGACGCCTGAGGAAATTGCCGCCCGTTGGGCCAAGGCTGAAGAGGCCGGCATGATCCGTCCGAAAATGACCTATGCCCTCGCCAAGAACTGCTTCAGCTGCCACCTGGTGCCGAACGAGAAGCTGGTCAACGTCGGTGGCCACGCCGCCGGTAGCCCGTTCGAGCTGGTCAGCTGGTCCCAGGGCGAGGTGCGCCACAACAACTGGTACAACAAGGGCGCAAGCAACAAGGAAGCCTCGATCGAACGCAAGCGGATGCTGTTCGTCGTCGGCCGGATCGTCGAGCTGGAAACCGCACTGATTGGCGTCAGCAAGGCGACGGAGAAGGCCGACTACGCGCTGAAGATGGCGAAACGCGCCGACAACGCGCGCAAGGTGATTGCGAGCCTTGCCAAGCTGCTGCCGGATGCACCGGAACTGGTCGAAATCTACAAGGCCGCCAATTCGGCAAAGCTGAAACTCAACAATGAGGCCGAATTGACCGAGGCAGCCGGCAAGGTTTCGGTTCTGGGATTGCAGTTCTCCAACACATATGACGGCACCACCTTCGCCGCCATCGACAAGTACATACCCGGTCCGGACAAGTTCAAGGGACCGGTCTCCAACTGAGGACCGTCGGTTTGGATCCGGAACTCCGCGACGAGCGCAACCAGCGTTGGGATGAACCCTTTGGCGGGGAACCGCTGGGGGAGGAGGCCATTGCGCGCGTCCTCGCCCTGCCGGCCTTCTCCGGCATCAACGCGGGCGACTTCCCGGACTGGTTGCCTCTCGACCGGATCATCGCAAACGACGGCCGCATCCGCCGTTTCAATCGTGGCGAAGTGATCATCCGCAAGGGCGATTACGGCAATTCGCTGTTCGCGATCCTTGAAGGCAAGGTCATCGGACTGTCGTCACCGGCAGCCGGGGCAGGCTATGTCAAACCCGGATCCCGGAGCCGGAAGTCCTGGTCCCGTTCGCTTGCGCAGTTGCTGGCACCGCGCAAACCACCGGAATACCGCAAGACCCGCCGCAAGGCCGGGGCCCGGTGGAAGCCCCAATCGCCTCAGGCGAGCGATCTCGGCGAGTTGGGCAAGGTCGATATCGCAACGCTGGAAGCGCAGGACTCCACCTTCACCCTGCAGCCGCCAGAAATGTTCGGCGAACTGGCCGCCCTGACGCGCAGCCTGCGCAGCGCAAGCGTTTTCGCCTTCGAAGACGATACGGTGCTGTTCGAACTGCGCTGGCAGGGATTGCGGGACATCCGCAACTGGTCGGAACCCTTCCGGCAGCGGATCGACACGCTCTATCACGAACGTGGACTTTTAACGCGGCTGCAGGAATGCCCGGTCTTCGACCATGTCAGCCGCGACAAGCTCAATGAAATCGCTCGCCAGTCCCTGTTCGAGACCTACGGGAATTTCGACTGGACGCACCGGTTCAAGCGCGAAATCGCCCGGCAGGCCGGAACCGGGCATGTTATCGAGCATGAACCGCTGATCTGCGAACAGGGCAACCATCTCGATGGCCTGCTGTTGATCAACAGCGGCTTCGCCCGGGTCAGCGAACGGGTCGACCACGGGGAGCGAACGATCAGCCACCTCTCCCGCAACGACACGTTCGGGCTGGACGAAATCGCGGCCTCGGAGAATAGCGGCGACGGCATGACCCTCGATGTCAGCTTGCGCGCCATCGGCTATGTCGACGTGATCCGGATTCCGACCAACCTGATCCGGACCCATGTGCTTCCGGGCCTTCCCCGCAAATTCCTGAAGAAGGACCTCTCGGCTGACGTCAAGGGCCGTAAGGAGGAAATGCGCCAGGGAATGATGGATTTCGTCGTCGATCACCGGTTCATCAACGGCGAGAACGCCATGGTGATCAATCTCGACCGCTGCGTCGGCTGTGACGACTGCGTGCGCGCCTGCGCGACCGCTCATGATTACAATCCCAGATTCGTGCGCCACGGCTATTCGTTCGAAAATGCCATGATCGCCAATGCCTGCATGCATTGCACGGATCCGGTCTGCCTGATCGGCTGTCCGACCGGGGCCATCCACCGGACCGAGAACACCGGCGTCGTCGTTATCGACGATTCGATCTGCATCGGCTGCGCAACCTGCGCCAATTCCTGCCCCTACAACAACATCCGCATGGTCGACATCCGCGACGAAACCGGCGCGCTGGTCCGCGACAACGACGGAGAAGTGATCAGCCGCGCGACCAAATGCGATTTCTGCTCAGATCAGCTGACCGGCCCGGCCTGTGTCCAGGCCTGTCCGCATGACGCGCTGACCCGCACCAATATCCGCGATACCGAGAAGTTGCTCCAATGGCTTGGCTGAACTGGCTCTTCGACCGGGGCGTGCTCCTCAACCTCCTGTTCGCCGCCGCGGCCTACGCGCTGTTTCTTCTCGGCAATCTTGGCTACGACGTCTCGCTCCGCGACGTCCAGTATTTCAACGGCTGGCTTCTCCTTGGCTGCATGGCGGTCATGATGCTGCTCACCTTGCGCAAACGCATGGTGATCCTGCCGTTCGGGCGCGTCCGCTTCTGGTTGCTGCTCCACATCTACCTCGGTTTCGTCACCGTCGGCATTTTCCTCGCCCACACCCATTACCGGCTCCCGAACACGCCGCTTGAATGGCTGTTGTGGGGCCTTTTCGTCCTGGTCGCCCTCAGCGGGTTGGTGGGCACCTGGATGAGCAAGACCATTCCGATACGACTGGAATCCTTCGGCGAGCGCATCATTTTCGAACGCATTCCCGTCTTCCGGGCCCAGCTTGCCGCCGAAGCCGAGGCCCTGGCGCTCAAGTCCGTGGAAGATGGCAACACCCGGAGCATCGCCAAGCTCTATAATGACCTGCTCGGCTGGTTTTTCGCCCGCCCCCGCAATCTTCTGGCCCACTTGCGCGCGTCCCGGCTGCCGCTGACCCGGCTTCAGGGCGAGCTCGATTCGATCGAGCGTTATCTCGACGACGACGGCAAGGCCCGGTTGGCGCGGCTGCGCGAACTGGTCGAAGCGAAAAACAGTCTCGACTTCCATTATGCCAACGCCGGCCTTTTAAAGCTCTGGCTGTTTCTGCATATCCCCCCAACCTACGCGCTGGCGGTGGTGATCGTTATCCATGTCGTCATCGCCTACGCCTTTTCGACGGGGATAGCCTGACGTGAGCGTGCTGCAGAAATTCGGCTTCAAGGACAGCCCCTATCAGCGCCCGCAGGACAAATGGGTCTGCGGCCATCTGGCGGAAGGAAAGCCCTGTCCCCTCGGTCCGGACATGCACGGCAAATGCGGGGCGAAGGCGGCCTGCGAACCGCACCTGGAAGATGGCCGCTGGCAGTGCAAACGCTCGGCACTGGAAGGCGGACCTTGCGAAAAGGGCCCGCTTCCGGATGGCCGTTGCTGCATGCAGCAGGAACCGTGCGTCCCGCAACCGAGCCTGCGGACCAGACGGGGGCGCATGGCCCGCTGGGCGGCTGCCCTCGCCGTGGGGCTGGTTGTCCTGCTCGTCGCGAGCAGCCAGGCCGGACGTTTCCTGATGCCCGGGCCATTGACGTCCGCCCATGCCAGCCTGACGAATTGCGACGCCTGCCATGCCGGCGTCAAGGCCGAGAAACTCGGATGGCTTCACAGCTTCGCGGCAACGACCAGCGCGAAGGAAAACGCCAATCTGTGTGTCGCCTGCCACAATGTTGGCGATGCGCCGTTTTCCCCGCACACCAACCCGGTCGAACGCCTTGAGAAGCTGACCGCCACCTACCAGGCCGGTCCGGACGGGCAGACGGTCCAGAACGACAACTGGGTCTATCGGATATCATTCCCTCCGCCGAAACAGACGTCAGGGAAAACCGAGATTTTCTGCGCCACCTGCCACCAGGAGCACGAAGGCGGCGTCCATGATCTCACAACGGTCTCGAACCTGCGCTGCCAGACGTGCCACGTCTCGAAATTCGGGGAATTCGTGGCTTCGCATCCGCAGTTCACGAACTTTCCCTTCAACCGGCGCACCCGGATCATTTTTGACCACAAGTCACACTTCGGGAACCACTTTCCGAAGACCGCGGAAACCAAACCTTCCTCCGTTCCCGGCACCTGCATGGACTGTCATGAGCCCGGAGAGGACCAGCGCTATATGGAAGTACGGGCCTTCGACACCATGTGTTCCAGCTGTCACGAGGGCGATATTCTGGGCACGACGCGCGTCAGCGGTCCGAAGGGCATCAATTTCCTTGCCGTTCCAGGCCTCGATGTCGCAACCCTCAAGGAACGCCACATCGATATCGGTGACTGGCCCGAGTATTCCGAAGCCAGGCTGACCGCCTTCATGAAGGCTCTGCTTGCCAAGAACACATCCGGTGAGGGCATTGCCGACCAGGTCGCCGAACTCGACCTGCTCGACCTGACCGATGCCAGCGACGAGGATCTCGCCAAAGTCGCGGATCTGGCCTGGTCGGTCAAAAGCCTGTTCTCCCGGTTCGAGAACGACGGCATCATGAAGGCAATGCACATGCCCGCCGATGACAGCGGCACGGACATGAACCGGCTGGACATGTCCTATCTGACCGGACTGATTTCCCATGACGTGATCGCGTCCGCCAACCACGACTGGTTCCCCAACCTGCAGGACGATCTGCAGCGGCATGACAACGGCCAGCCGACCGCCGCCTACGAAGCCCAAAAGAAGGCTGAGGAAGAAGCCGCGGCAGAAGCTGCAAAGCAGCAAGCCGCCGCAGCAGCGGAACAGGCGTCTTCTCCTTCCAGCGGGCAGGATGCGGATGACGGTTCGATCCTGGGAGGCGACGACACCGGGTCGGACGGCGATATTCTGGGCTCCTCCGACGATCTTGCCGGTGGCAGCGATGGCGGCGCGGATCTGCTCAGCCAGCCCGCCGGAGCAGACGAAGCCGGCGGCGAGCTGCTCAGCCAACCGGCCGGTGCGGACGAGCAACCGGCCGAGGAGACGCAATCGGGCGGGGATATTCTGTCAGGCAACGACAGCCCGTCTTCCGATGACATTCTGTCCGGCGGCGGCACCGGGCCTGCGGAAGATAAGGACTCGATCCTTGGCGGCGGCGATAGCGACGGCGGTGATATCCTGTCCGGAGATAATCTTTCCGGAGACGGGGGCGATGGCGACATCCTCTCAGGAGACATTCTTTCTGGAGATGGGGGCGGCGCCGGCGGTCTGGAAGTGATGGATACGGACAGCGACACGCAACCGGCCGAACCCCAGCAGGCGCATCATTTCGATCCGGAAGTCTGGGCGGAACTCGGCGGCTGGTACCGCCAGGATTTCACGATCCGCTATCGCCCGATGGGCCACGCCGACCGTTTCCTGCGCAGCTGGCTCGATTATGCCGGGAGCGCATTCGGTACGGACCGGCAGGGAATGCTGGCGCCAATTTTCGATCAGCTCGCGTCGTCCGATGCCGTCGGCCGCTGCACCAAGTGCCACAGCGTCGATGACGACGCCGGAACGCAGCACGTCAAATGGAAGCCGTTCAACTCCGGACGGGTGAAGGACCGCTTCACGAAATTCTCCCACGAACCCCATATCGACGCCGTGGGCGACAAGGGCTGCCGGACCTGTCACGAGCTGGACCCCGCTCCCGATACCTATCTGGAAACCTACAAGGGCAATGATCCGGCCGTCTTCTCACCGATCTTCGCTCCGATCGAAAAGAACATGTGCACCGATTGCCATACGGACGAATCCGCCGGCGAGAGCTGCACGCTCTGCCACAACTACCATGCGACCCAGTTCGGCAGACCGCTGGTTCCGACCAAACTGCCATGAGTCCGGCAGGACAAGTCTGACAAGGCTCAGTCGAACAGCTTGCGGAACCGTTCCCGCGCAAAACCGGCGTTCAGGGCAACGGCCTCACGATAGTCCGCCTTCGCGCGGTCTGCCTTTCCAAGCCGTTTCAACAGCGTTGCCCGCTGAAAATAGGCTCGGGCAAAGCCGTCATTGGCGGCAATGACCTTGTCCAGATCGCTCAGGGCTTTTTCATTCTGTCCGGCTTTCAGATAGGCAAGGGCGCGATTGTAAACGGCGAGCGCATTGCCGGGCTGGGCCTTGATCGCCTGCGAATAGTCGGCGATCGCCTGGCTGAATTGCCCCAGCTTCGCATAAGCAAAGCCGCGGTTGAAAAACGCGGCCGCATATCCAGGCTTCAACTTGAGCGCCCGGTCGTAATCCGCAATCGCCTCCTCAAACCGGCCGAGCTTGCGTTTCGCATAGCCGCGGTTGTTGTAGGCCGCCGCATAGGTCGGCTTGAGCCGGATCGCGGCATCATAATTCAGGATGGCCGCCTCGTAGTCTCCGGTCTTGCGGTAGATGATGCCGCGATTGTTGTAAGCGTCCGGAAAATTGGGCTTCAGGCGGATGGCGACCGTGTAGCGCAGGATGGCCGCCTCATAGTCCTTCTTGGCCGTCAGAGCGAGGCCGCGATTGAAATACCGATTGGCGAACCGGCGTTGCGCCGGTGCCTTGATCTGGGGATAGTCGTTACAGGCTTCCTGGAAGTCCCGGGCCTCGTCGAGCACAAAACGGACGTCGGGCGGGCTCTTCTTCTTCCAGTCATTGGCGCTGTGGCCGGTGATGGCATAGACGTAGCCCCGGGTTTCCCCGGGCAGCCCCGAACGGCCCCTCAACCAGGCGTCAACGCGCTTCTCCCCGGCGTTATAGGCAGCGGCCGCCAGACCGGCATTGCCGTATCCCTTCCACAGGTGCCCGAGCAGATTGGCAGACGCCGTGATCGCGGTCATCGGCTCGAAGGGATCTTCCAGACCCCAGACCTTCGCGGTCGACGGCATGAACTGGGCAATGCCCTCCGCCCCCATCGGGCTGATGGCGTCCGGATCGAACCGGCTCTCCGTCCAGATCAGCCTCGCCAGAAAGGCCGGCGGCAAGGCATGGGCCTGCGCCGCGGCTTCTATTTTCGTGCAAACGCGGGAAATGAAGGCGGCTTGCTCGCGTGTCGGCGGCGGAACGATCTGCTCCGACCCCAATTCGATAACCTCGCGCAACCTGCCCGGATCCGCCGCATGCGGCCCCATGATCGGCTCCGGCCGACCAAGCCCCATCGCAGCCCCCTCGCCCGGCAGGGCGGCGACCGATAAAAACCCGATGGCAACCGGCAGATATCGCAAAAACCGGGTCAATTGCGGGCAACCTCTTTAAAAGAAATTCCGTTAGGTCAATGGCGCGAATTCTAGAAAGAGGCGGGCAGATGTCAATCGGCAGGAGAAAGGGGAGGCAGCGGCGCACCGAGAAAGACTGTTAAAAGCCGAGCATAAGGCGCGCAGTCCTCAAATTCACTACTGGCAGGATTTGGCATCTTCCAGCGAAACAGCGTAATTCAGGCAATCGACTAGATTGTTGTGCGCCCGCTGCAATTGATTGAAATCCTCAACAAGCGCATTGTAACGCCTCACCTTTTCTTCGATTTCATCCACCGCCTCGTTGTAATCGGACTTGCAGACGAAACCGTTGTAATCACAGGTGAAAGAGTCAAAACAGACTGCGTTTTGATCGACGCATTTGGCAGAGCTGCGACAGACTTTCGCTCCGTAGTCCAGGCAGGCCGGTTCGCCGAACGTGCATGAAAAGGATTGCGAATATGCATTAGTAGCGGCGGGAATAGAGATCACCGCCATGGCCGCAGCGAACATAGTTAATCTGGCCATCACCTCTTTTCCCTATGCCGAATGGATCAAAACGTCTCGACATGCCTTTAACAACCTAAAGGAGCAAGTGCCATCAGGAAGCAAAATACCTTGGCTGTTCTTTACAAGTTGGAGAAGAGCGCTCAAGGGGAAGCGAAGGCCGGCAGCCCAATAGAAATGCCAGGCCGGGGCGGGAAAATCGCGCTCAAGCAGGCCAACGGCCGATAGCGCCAGAAAAAATGGCACGCCCAACGGGACTCGAACCCGTGTTTCCGCCGTGAAAGGGCGGCGTCCTAGACCGCTAGACGATGGGCGCCCAGGTTCGGGCGACCAAGCGCCCCGAACCGAGAAGCGAGCATATAAGGGGCCTTTGAAAATAGGGCAAGCCCCTTTTTTGCCAGCTTGATATCAATCGACAGAACTCTGCCCTATTGCGCCACGAAATCCGTGCGGCCGAGCACGCGGCCTGTGGATGGATCGACCTGCAACAGGGCCGTGGTGCCGTTTTCGCGAATGACGACCATCATCCGGCCGTCGACCCAATCGACGCTTTCGACCGTGGCATTGGCGCCGATCGCGATCGTTCTGGCGATCGATGCCGCGTCGACTTGCTTGCTGGAGGAGTTGATCTTGTAGAAAATTGCTGCGAAGACAGCGATAAATCCCGCAAGCATGACCAGGGACGATCCCGCAAGCAGGCGCCTCAGTTTTTTCTGCACGCGCTCTACGGCCGGATCGAGCGGCTTTTCCTCGTTGCCTTGGTCGTTGAACTCAGGTTGAGTCATGAATGATGGTACTCCGGAAGATCCGACCGAATACGGTTCGGATTTCACATATCAGGTTGAAGCCGATGACGCGGGTAAACGCCTCGATGCCGTCTTGGCAAGCCGACTGGACACGTTGAGCCGGAACCGGATCCAGGCATTGATCAGGTCCGGCGACGTCACCGCAGGCGGGCGCAAGATAGTGGAGCCGAAATACCGGGTCAACGCGGGCGAGGTCCTGACCCTCAGCCTGCCGGAGCCGGAGGACCCGGAGCCGCAGGGCGAGGACATCCCGCTCACCATCGTCTACGAGGACGAGCACCTGATCGTCATCGACAAACCCGCAGGGCTCGTGGTCCATCCCGGACCAGGTAACTGGACGGGAACGCTGGTCAATGCGCTGATCCACCACTGTGGCGACAGCCTGTCCGGCGTCGGCGGCGTCAAGCGCCCGGGCATCGTGCACCGGATCGACAAGGACACCAGCGGTCTGCTGGTCGTGGCCAAGACCGATCAGGCCCATCAGGGCCTGTCCGCCCAATTCGCCGACCACGGCAAGACCGGCCCGCTGGAGCGCGCCTATGCGGCCATCGTCTGGGGCGCGCCGTCGAGCCTGAAGGGAACGATCGATGCAAACCTGGCCCGTTCCCAGAACAATCGTCAGAAGATCGCGGTCGTGAAAACCGCAGGCCGTCATGCGATTACCCACTGGCAGGTGAAAGAGCGTTTCGGCCCGGAAGACGAACCGGCCGTTGCGTCCCTGGTCGAATGCAGGCTGGAAACCGGCCGTACCCACCAGATCCGCGTCCACATGGCCCATATCGGCCATCCCCTGATCGGCGACGACGACTACGGCGCGGGCTTCAAAACGAAAATCAACCGGCTGCAGGAGCCGCTGAAAAGCGCTGTCGCGGGCTTCTCCCGGCAGGCCCTGCATGCGGGGTTACTCGCTTTCGCCCATCCCGTCACGGGTGAAACCATGCGATTTGAGAGCAGCTATCCTTCTGATTTCAATGACCTTTTATCCGCATTACAAAAATTTTAGGATCCTGTTCCTCTCCCAGGCCATGCAAAAGGCGTAATCCTACTTATATTAAAGATACGGGCGCGCCGGGATCCGGGCGTCCAATACTAGGCGTTCGCCTTTAAAATCAGGAACCTGGCAAGACAGGGGGACTGTTTGCCTCCTGATGCGCAAGGGAACGCAGCGACGGGAGAAAGGGGGCGCATACTATGGCCCAGAATGTACCGATGCTTACTGCCGGGGAAGGCGGGCTTAGCCGCTACCTCGACGAAATCCGCAAGTTTCCGATGCTTCAGCCGCAGGAAGAGTACATGCTCGCCAAGCGGTACAAGGAGCACGATGACCCTCAAGCCGCCGAGCGGCTGGTCAATTCCCACCTTCGTCTTGTAGCGAAAATCGCCATGGGCTACCGCGGCTACGGCCTGCCCATCGGTGAAGTCGTCTCCGAAGGCAATGTCGGCCTGATGCAGGCGGTCAAGCGGTTCGAACCCGACAAGGGCTTCCGCCTGGCGACCTACGCCATGTGGTGGATCAAGGCCGCGATCCAGGAATACATCCTGCGCTCGTGGTCGCTCGTCAAGATGGGCACGACCGCCAACCAGAAGCGGCTGTTCTTCAACCTGCGCCGCCTGAAAGGCAAGATCCAGGCCCTGGACGAGGGCGATCTGAAGCCGGATCAGGTGGAACATATCGCGACCACGCTCGGCGTGAGCCAGGAAGAAGTGGTTTCCATGAACCGGCGCCTCAGCGGCGACGCCAGCCTGAACGCGCCGGTGCGCGCCGAGGCAGACGCCGGTGAATGGCAGGACTGGCTCGTCGACGAAAGCGAGAGCCAGGAGACTATGCTCGCCAATCAGGAAGAGCTGGACATGCGCCGCAAGCTCCTGAGCAATGCCATGGACGTCCTGAACGACCGCGAACGCCGGATCTTCGAAGCCCGCCGGCTGTCCGATGATCCGATGACCCTTGAAGACCTGTCGGGCGAATTCGGTGTCAGCCGTGAGCGTGTCCGCCAGATCGAGGTCCGCGCCTTTGAAAAGGTGCAGAAGGCCGTCCAGACCAGCGCAAAGGCGATGGAACGGCCTACGGCCTGACGCGATAACGCTCACTCAACACAAATCGGCGCCGGAACGATCCGTTCCGGCGCCTTTTTCTTATGCTGATGTCCCTCCCCCGAACGCCCGCACTTGCAGGCCCCTCTTGCCGCGAATAGGCTGGTTTCCCAGCGATACTGGGAGGCCGATTCATGCGCGGAATCGTCAGGCGACTGACCGGAAAACGGACACTGGTCGCCGTTGCGGCGGTTCTCGGACTGATCGCCGCGACCGGGTTGCGGGCGGTCAACCCCGACTTCCTGACCGCCGTCCGGGAACTGACCTTCGACTACTACCAGCGTCTCAGCCCCCGCCCCTATGCCGCGGCGCCCGTGCGTGTGGCGGATATCGACGAGGCTTCCATCGAGAAATACGGCCAATGGCCCTGGCCACGCACCCGGCTGGCCGAACTGGTCACGACGCTGACCGACATGGGCGCCGCCGTCATCGCTTTCGATATCGTCTTCAGCGAGCCGGACCGCACCTCCCCGACGCGAATTAGCGAATCGCTCACCCTGGATAACGGCCAGGATCCGGCGGCGTTGAAGGCCCTGCTGGACCGGTTGCCCGACAACGATGAAAAATTCGCCGAAGCCCTGGCGCAATCCCCCTCGGTCCTGGGCTTTGCCGCCCGCCGGGATGCCGCAGGCCGCTCGCCGGCCAGCAAGAGCGGCTTCGCGTTCGGCGGCACCGATCCGGTCAAGATCCTGCCGGCATTTCCGTCCGCGCTTCCCAGTCTTGAAATTCTTGAAAACCAGGCCAGCGGCGTCGGCGGCATTTCGCTGTCGGCAAAGGACCAGAGCGGCGTCGTCCGGCGCGCGCCCCTTTTGTTTTCCGACGGAAAACAGCTTTATCCCGGCCTGGCCGTCGAGGCCCTGAGGGTCGCCCAGGGCGCGAGGGGACTTCTGGTGAGAACCACCGGCGCCAGTGGCCAGACCGATACCGGCAACGCGGCCATTACAGATTTGAAGATCGGCGCCTTCTCGGTTCCCACCACGGCGGGCGGGGAAATGTGGGTCTATTTCGACCATGAACGTCCGGAGCGCTACGTTTCGGTCAAGGACCTTCTGGATACGGAAAAACGCGCCGAAGTCGCTCCCCTGGTCGAAGGACAGATCGTCTTTGTCGGCACCTCCGCGGCAGGCCTTCGCGACATCCGGGCCACCCCCCTGGGCGAACTGGTGCCGGGCGTGATGATCCATGCGCAGGCGATCGAACAGATCATCAACGGCAACTACCTAACCCGGCCCGACTGGGCGGACGGTGCGGAAACGCTCACCACCTTTGCCGTCGGAATTCTCGTGATTCTGGCCCTTCCGGTCATCGGCGCCATCGGCACCGGATTTCTCGGCGCCGGCGCTGCCGCGGCCATGATCGGAGGATCCTATTATTTCTTCCTCAAGGAAGGTCTGCTGATCGATCCGATCTATCCGAGCTTTGCCATCTTCATGATCTTCGCGGTCACGACGGCCCTGCTTTATTTCCTCACCGAACGGGAAAAGCGTTTCGTCCGCCAGGCCTTCAGCCAATATCTGTCGCCCGACCTGGTTTCACAGCTGGAAAAGTCACCGGAGCAGCTGGTGCTCGGCGGGGAAATGCGGCCGATGACGATCCTGTTCATGGACATCCGCGGCTTTACCCCGATTTCCGAACAGCTAACCCCGACGGAACTGGTCAGCTTCCTGAACACGCTCCTGTCGCCGCTGTCGGATGCCATCCAGGCCGAACAGGGCACCATCGACAAATACATCGGCGACAGCATCATGGCCTTCTGGAACGCGCCGCTGATGATCGAGGCCCATGCCAGCCACGCCTGCCAGGCGGCGCTGGAGATGCTCGCAACCGTCGACCGGCTCAACGAAGCGGACGCCTTCGGCTTCAAGGCCCGCAACCTGAGAACCCAGACGGTCCAGATCGGCATCGGCCTGAACAGCGGCGAGGCTTGCGTCGGCAACATGGGCTCCGACAAGCGTTTCAATTATTCGGTGATCGGCGACGCGGTGAACGTGGCGTCGCGGATCGAATCCAGCTGCAAGGCGGTTGGTGCGGAACTGCTGGTCTCCGACGAAACCCGCAACCAGGCGCCGGAATTCGCCTATCTGGAAGCAGGCGAAATTGCGCTGAAGGGAAAGTCGGAAGCCGTCCGGCTGTTTGCGCTGGTCGGCAGCGAAAAGCTGCGTATATCGGAAGGCTTCCGCAAACTCAGCCGGCTGCACGCCGATCTCATGGAAGCCCTGCACAATGGGGAGCCGAAGAAAGCCGAACGGCTGCTCATCGACTGCCGAAGCACGGCACCTGACCACCTACAGCCCTTCTACGACCGGTTCGCCGAACGCATTGCGGCACTGGAAACGGCAGGTGTGCCGGCCGGCGATGCCGCTCAATAGGCGGCATCGCAAGCTCGATTTCGGTCAGCGGATTTCCGCCGCATAGGTGTCGACCGGAACGACCTTCTTGATCAGCTTGTTTTCGGCCATGAATTCCGCGAACCGCTGATACCGGCCCTTGTCGAGCGCCGCCGGGCGCTTGGCGAACCGTGGCAGGGTATCGACCCAGGCCCGCTTGTTCAGCTCGTCATCCAGGTTCGGATAGGCCTTGATGAAGGCCTTCCACGCCTCGTCCGGATGATTGGTCAGATAGATGGTCGCCTCTTCGACAGCGGCCAGAAAGCGGGCGTAACGGGGATCGTCCGTCTTGTCCTTGTGAATCACATAGATCAGCTCGTCGAACACCGGCATCCCATGCTCTTCCGGATAAAAGGCCTTGCCGGCCTTGCCTTCGAGCTCGATCTGGGTCAGCTCGAAATTCCGGTAGCCGCCGATGACCGCATCGACCTGACCGGAAAGAAGCGCCGGCGAAAGGGCGAAGTTGACGTTGATCAGTTCCACGTCGGACATGGTCAGGCCCACCGATTTCAGCATCTGTGCGAGCATGGCATCCTCGAAGCCGGACACGGAGAAGCCGATCTTCTTTCCCTTCAGGTCCTCAAGCGTCTGGATCGGGCCGTCCTTCAGGACGATCAACGCATTGAGCGGGGTCTCGACCAGCGTGCCGATCCACTTCATCGGCAGGCCTTCGTCGATCTGGGCATGCAGGGTCTGCTGATAGGAGACGGCAATGTCGCCCTGACCGGCGGCGACAAGCTTCGGCGGCATGGCGGGATCTGCCGGTTCGACCAGCTCGACATCGAGCCCTTGCCTGTCGAAGAAGCCCATGGTCTGCGCCGTGATCACCGGCGCATGGTCCGGATTGACGAACCAGTCGAGCAACACGGTCAGCTTGTCGTTGGCGTGAGCCGGCATTGCGGTCATCAGCATGGCCGCAAACGACCAGAGCGCTATTTTCTTCATTCAGTCCTCCTTGGAGATTATGAGAGCGAATTGGCCCGGATCAGTCCTCGACCTGCCAGGGAACCAGGCGGCGGGTGAGGCGATCGACGGAAAAACGTAAAATCAGCACCATCAGCGCGAGCAGAAGCAGGGCCGCGAACATGACATCGGTCTGCATGCGCGCGTTGCTCTGAAGCATGATGAAGGCGAGCCCGCCCTTGGCTCCGACCCACTCACCGACGATGGCGCCGATCGGAGCGAAAACAGCCGCAATCCGGATACCGGACGCGAGCGCCGGCAGTCCGGCGGGGATACGGAAATAGACGAGTTCCTTCAGCCGGGAGACCCGATAAAGCCTTGCCAGATCGATAAGACCTTCGTCCGCTCGTCGTAGCCCGTCGAAGAATGTGGACGTCACGGCGAAGAAGATGACGAGCACCGCCATCACGATCTTGGAGGACAAGCCAAAGCCGAGCCACAGAACCAGGATGGGCGCAATGGCAAAGACCGGCAAAGCCTGGGTCACCAGGACAGTGGGTAGCAAGGCCCTCCGGGCGAGCGGCGAAAGCCACATAAGGAGGGCGAGAGAGGCACCGGCAACCACGCCCGCGGCAAAGCCGAGAAGCGTCTCGTAGGCGGTAATGGCCGCATGGTGAAGCAGGAAGCCGCCTTGCTTCTGGAAGGCCAGCGCGACCCGCTCGGGACCGGGCAACATGAAGGGCTGGATGTCGAACACCCGGACCAGGGCGGACCAGCAGATCACGGCCACGACAAGACCGATCAAAACGCGCAACGCCCTTTGCATCAGGTCCCGCATCGCGAAACCTCCCGGCAGAACCCGGATAGATGCGGCGGCCGTGCCACCGAAAAGGAAAAAGGGCACCAAACGGTGCGCATACGTCTCGACAAAACAGGATCTCCCGTCTTCGGATAAACCGAAAGCGACACTGGAGATCCGGGATAAGGCTAAAGGCTTCCGTCCCTTCGCCGGCATGACCCGGATCAGGTTCTAAGGGTTCGGCTAAGCCATCTCAGTTCCGCTATGGAACACCCCTCGGACCGATCGCGACCATGCACCGGCACGCACGAAAACGCAACCCCGGCCCGTATTTCTCCCACTCCTTACGCCCTGCGTCGCATATTGGCTTGCCGAATGCGGGTGATAGACGCGCAGAGCATAGTGGACACTATGGTCAAGCGGCTCTCGCCCGTAGGCGGCCGCCAAAATGCGACCCTTCGGGCCGGTTGAAACAGGCGACAGGGGACGTCAAATGGTTTGTCCGATGGACAACATCGCCCTGCCCCATTCTCCTACCCTGTCGCCTGTTTGAACCAGCGCAGGACATAAGGAGTGGGAGAAATACGGGCTGCACGGCTAAGTTCACATTGCTGCTGAATGGGCAGGCCGGCTGTCAGCCTGCCTGCCAGGCCTGTACGGCTTCGTCGACGGCCTTGGTGCCGGTCGGACCCTTTTCGAGGGTCAGGATGCCACGCTTGCCGTTATCGTAGAGCATGGGAATGTCGATCCATCCCCGCTCGCGCAACAATCCGATGTTGCGTTCCCGCTCGCTGGAGATATTGGAGAGCGCAATCCAGAAGTAGCCTTCCGAAACCTTGACCGAGGCGCCGATCAACGCATCGCCGCGCGCCTGCTCGGTGGGCTTCATGACCAGCCCCGGCACGTTCTGCACGTCGCCAGCCGGAAACTCCTTGGGGAAATTGTACTTGATCTCCACCAGGTGGCTTGCCGGCAGGGAACTGTCATCATTGGGCTTCAGTCGAAGGTCGACGGAAACGTGCCGCTCCGGGATCCTGACCTCGGCCGTCAGGACTTCCTGCTTCTTGCCGTCCAGATCGGTTTCTTCCTTGAGCGCCCAGACCACTTCGCCCTGGGAGGCGGTTCCCGCACCGTTCTCGCCGGCGCCTTCTTCATAAAGAATGGCGCGCTGAGCGACGGCCGCCGTGCCTTCAGGCGCAGGCGACGTGCCCTGCTTTTCCCCTTCCTCGGTGGAGGCCACGATTTGGGGGACACTCGGAGTCGAAACCGGCGCGGCAACTTCCGGAGTGGCGGGTTCCGGGACCGCAGGCTCCGGCGTTGCCGGGGCGGGCGTCGCTGTCTCAGTTTGCGGAACGGAGGCCGCCGGAGCAACCGTTTCGGCGGGCGCCGCCGGTGTTGCCGCTTGCGTGGACGACTGATCGGGCGTGATGGTCGTCGTCGTCACCGTGCGCGCATCGGGAGCCGCTGCGGGCTGGCCGTTGTCATCCAGAAGGCGGTCGGTAATCTTCCCCCCGTTCTTGTCGGCGCCGGCAGTATCCACGGCGACCCGGGGCTCGGTCGTAACAGGTGCGGTCGTCTCGCCATCCGTCACGGTCTGTTTCGGACTTGACGACCCGCCGGCCATCATTTCCGAAATCATGTCCCTTTGGGAATAAATGACCCCGGCAATGCCAAGGACAATCAGGATCAGCACCCCGATCAGGGCCAGCGGAACAAGGGAAAGACCGCGGCCCGGTCGCCGGACCGCATCCGACAGCCGTTTGCGGCCTCGGCCTTTGCCGCCCGTTTCCGCCTCATCGTCCATGTCGTCAGCATAGGCGTGATGCCGGACCTCATACCCGTTCGACCCGTTCGACCCGTAGTCCTGATGAGGCTCTTTCTTGTAGTCGTCGGTCTCTGCTTCCGGTTCGTACGCAGCCATGACCGGTTCCTGGGACGATCCCACACCCGTCTCGGCTGGCGACGAAATCGCCTCTTTCGTGGACTGAATCGCCATGTGCGACGCCGCACCCAGCTTTTCGGCATCCTCCACAGCCTGCTTGAGCGGCGAGGCCGGCGCAGGTGTCTCCGGCTGAACAGCCGGCGCTTTTTCCTCTGGCGGCGCAGGAGGTGGCGTTGGTTCCTGCCGGGCGGTCAAAGTCGCCGTTCCCGACGTACCGGCGGCTGCCGGAGGCTTGCTCAGCGGGGTGAGGCCAAGGCTCTCGCGAGCGGCTTCGGCCTCGACCTTGCGGATCGCCTCTTCCAGGCGGAGCTGTTCGGCCGTGATTTCCGATGGCGACAGGGGCGGCTCATAGGCCTTCAGCTGATTGACGATCGCATTCCGCGCCCGGCTGTAAACACCGCGGCGGGCCGCGCCGTTGTTTTCCGGAAGAGAGCCGATCGTTTTTTTCAGAATCGAATAGTAGTCAGCCATCTTCTTGCCTATCGGCAATTTGCCGATCCAAAAACAGTCCCTTAATCAGCCATATACCAAGTTATGCCGGGCGCGAACCCCTTGTTCGCGGGGTTCGCTGCCGGTCGTCACCCGGCAAATGACGCTGCGGCCTTGTCGGTGTATCACGTCGTCGTTGCAATTCGCCTTTCTTAAATCGCCTCCCGTCTCCGGGCATCCATTTTTCAACGGGCATCGTAGTTTTTCAATAGCCCGCTTTTTTGGCGTTTTTAAAGGCGATTCTTAACCAGCTTTACCCCTGGAAGGGGTTCTGGACAAGGATCGTATCCTCCCGTTCCGGGCTGGTGGACAACAAGGCGACCGGCGCGCCGATCAGTTCCTCGACATGGCGAACATACTTGACCGCCTGCGCCGGAAGATCAGCCCATGTCCGCGCACCTTCTGTGGATTCTTTCCATCCCGGCAGGGTTTCGTAGATGGGAACCACCCGTTCCTGAGCCCCTTGGGAGGCAGGAAGATAATCGATTCGCTCGCCGTCCAGTTCATATCCGACACAGATCTTGATTTCCTCGAGGCCATCGAGAACGTCAAGTTTGGTCAATGCGATGCCGTTGATGCCGGAGGTACAGACCGTCTGGCGCACCAGAACCGCATCGAACCAGCCGCACCGGCGGCGGCGGCCGGTGACGGTGCCGAATTCATGGCCCCGGGTGCCGAGAAATTCTCCGACCTCATTTTGCTGTTCGGTCGGGAACGGTCCTTCACCGACACGGGTCGTGTAGGCCTTGGTAATACCCAGCACATATCCGACGCTGCCCGGCCCGAGGCCGCAACCGGTGGCGGCCTGGCCGGCAACCGTATTGGAAGAGGTCACGAACGGATAGGTCCCGTGGTCGATGTCGAGCAGGGCACCCTGCGCGCCCTCGAAAAGGATGCGCTTGCCTTCCTTGCGGAGCCGGTCCAGCAGGTTCCAGACCGAATCCATGTAAGGCAGCACCTTGTCCGCCACGCTTGCCAGCTCGTCGTAGATCGCCTGTGCGGAAATCTCGTCCTGACCGAGCCCCCGGCGCAAGGCATTGTGATGCACGAGCATGCGGTCGATCTTCGCCGGCAGGGTCGACAGGTTTTTAAGGTCCATCAGCCGGATCGCCCGCCGTCCGACCTTGTCTTCGTAGGCCGGGCCGATCCCGCGCTTGGTGGTGCCGATCCGGGTCCCCGTATTGGAATTTTCCCGAAGCGCATCCAGTTCCCGGTGCAGGGACAGGATCAGCGTGACGTTTTCCGCAACCCGGAGGCTTTCCGGCGTCACCACGACGCCCTGGGCGGAAAGGCGCGCAACCTCGTCCACCAGGGCGTGCGGGTCAAGAACAACACCGTTGCCGATGACCGAGAGCTTGCCTTCGCGCGCGACACCGGAAGGAAGCAGCGAGAGCTTGTAGCTCACACCATCGATGACCAGCGTATGGCCCGCGTTGTGCCCGCCCTGGAAGCGCACGATGACATCCGCCTGCTCCGACAGCCAGTCGACAATCTTGCCCTTGCCTTCGTCACCCCATTGCGATCCGACGACAACCACATTGGCCATTAAGACACGCCCTCCTGAAGCGGCAATTCCGGCGCCGGTTGACCGGCGCAAACACGACAAACCCCGGACGCGCCGCCCGGGGCAAACGCGGCGGACTATAGTGCGGTTCCGGTTGAAATGGAAACACTTCTGTCGCCCGGCCGAAGACCCTTCCTCAGGAACCGAACCAGGCCGTCACAAAGTCAGATTTTCCGGCCTTTTCCCTATGTGCCGGAGTGTCTTGCCGACCAGCGTTCTGACAAACCAAAAGCAAAGGCGTGCCGCCTCAACATTCTGGAAACTAAGAGAGATTCGGGAAGGTTGCCAATAACCCGAATTTTCACAGCACTCGCAAATCGGGTTTTGAGCCAACATCCGCCGTGCTATTCACGCGGCTCCTTCCCGCTGGAAGGGCCCCTTCGGACCTGCATGGATATGTCGCATGACACTCAGAAACTGGATGCTGCTGCTCACCCTCGGCGCCATATGGGGCGGATCCTTTCTCTTCGCCAAGGTTGCCGTGGCCGAGATCCCACCGCTGGTTCTGGTGTTCTGCCGAGTGGCCATCGCCTGTGCGGCACTGCATATCGTCCTGCGGTTCACGTCCCATCGTTTTCCGGTTCAGCCGCGCATGCTCGTGGCGTTCCTGACGATGGGTTTCCTCAACAACGCGGTTCCCTTTTCGCTCCTGTTCTGGGGACAGACCGAAGTCTCAGCCGGTCTTGCCTCGATCCTCAATGCGACGACCCCGATTTTCACCTTCATTGTGGCCGCCCTCATCGTGCGTCAGGAGCCGGTACGCGCACACCGGGTCGCCGGCGTGCTGATCGGCTTTGCCGGCGTGCTCGTCATGGTCGCTTCAAGCATTACCGGTCTGAGTGACGATCCGCTTTGGGCGCAACTCGCGTGCCTGGGTGGCGCTTTCTCCTATGCGCTGGCCGCCACGTTCGCCCGCAGATTCAGGAGCATTCCGCCGCTGGTCTCCGCGACCGGCCAGCTTTCCGGCTCAACCTTGATCATGCTGCCGGTCGCGCTGCTGGCGGCCGGAAACTGGTCCCCGCTCCAGACATCTGCCTTTGTCTGGCTGAACGTTCTGGCACTTGGGATCGGCGCCACAGCGCTTGCCTATCTGATCTACTTCCGGCTCCTGGCCGATGCCGGCGCCACCAACGCGTCCCTCGTCACGTTCATCGTTCCGGCAAGCGCGATCCTGTTCGGCTTCCTGCTGCTTGGCGAACGCCTCACCACCTATCAGTTTGCCGGCCTCGGCCTTTTGCTGACAGGCCTTCTGGTCCTGGACGGACGCATCCTTCCGAAACGCCGTCAGCCCGCATGAAAACGGGCGGCCCGAAGACCGCCCGAATCTAAATTTTATCGCGATTGCCACCCCGGCCAGGCGCTCGCGCGAGCCGGGGAGACAATCGAGAGGACTGTGAAAATCAGAACCGAAGCGACTTCACCTGTTTGACATGGGACACCGCGGCCAGGCGATCCATGACCTCCTGTGGCACCTGCCCGTCCACTTCGACCAGGCAGATCGCATCCTGTCCCGGCGCGATCCGGCCCAGGTTGAAGGTCGCGATGTTGACGCCGCTGCTGCCGAGTTCCATACCGAGTTGTCCGATGAAACCGGGCTTGTCCTCGTTGGTGATGTAGAGCATGTGCGGCCCGAGTTCGGCCTCCATGTTGATACCCTTCACCTGGATGATCCGCGGCTTGCCATCGGCGAAGACCGTGCCCGCAACGGATCGCTCCTGGCGTTCGGTCACAACCGTCAGGCGGATATAGGTTTCGTAGGCGCCCTTCTTTTCCCGGCGAACCTCTTCCACCTGAATGCCGCGATCACGGGCGACGATCGGAGCGGAAACCATGTTCACGGTCTGCAGGAGCGGGGTCAGCAACCCGCTGAGGGCCGCCGAGGTGAGCGCCTTGGTATTCAGCTCGGCAACCGCGCCGGCATATTCCAACCGGATCGCTTCGATGCCGCTTTCCGTCAACTGTCCTGCGAAAGAACCGAGCTGTTCGGCCAGACGCACGAACGGCGCGAGCTTCGGCGCTTCTTCCGCCGAGATCGACGGCATGTTGAGGGCATTCGTCACCGCCCCGTCGAGCAGGTAGTCGCACATCTGCTCGGCCACCTGCAGCGCCACATTTTCCTGGGCTTCGCTGGTGGACGCACCCAGATGCGGCGTGGACACGAAGTTCGGCGCGCCGAACAGAACGTTTTCCTTCGCGGGTTCTTCCACGAACACATCGAAGGCAGCCCCGCTGAGCTTGCCGGCGTCAAGCGCCTCGCGCACCGCCTGTTCGTCGACGAGACCGCCGCGGGCACAGTTGATGATATAGGTGCCGTTTTTCATCTTCGCGATCGCTGCCGCATCGATGATGTTGCGGGTCTTGTCGGTGAGCGGCGTATGCAGCGTAATGAAGTCGGCACGTTTCAGAAGATCGTCCAGTTCCACCTTTTCAACGCCGAGAGACGCCGCCCGTTCCGGGGTCAGGAACGGATCGAAGGCGACCACCTTCATCTTCAGGCCGATTGCCCGATCGGCCACGATCGAACCGATATTGCCGCAGCCGATCAGGCCGAGGACCTTGGAGGTGATTTCCTTCCCCATGAAGCGGGATTTTTCCCACTTGCCGGCCTGGGTCGAGGCGTCGGCTGCCGGGATTTGCCGGGCGGCGGCGAACATCATCGCGATCGCATGTTCGGCGGTCGTGATGGCATTGCCGAAGGGCGTGTTCATCACGATGATGCCGCGCGCGGTGGCCTTCGGGATGTCGACGTTATCGACGCCGATCCCGGCCCGGCCGATCACCTTGAGATTGTCGGCGGCGGCAATGATCTTTTCCGTCACCTTGGTGGCGGAGCGGATAGCCAGACCATCGTACTTGCCGATGATGTCCAGCAGTTTGTCCTTGTCCTTGCCAACATCCGGCAGGAAATCGACGTCGATACCGCGATCCTTGAAAATCTGGACAGCAGCGTCGGACAGTTTGTCCGAAATGAGAACCTTGGGAGCCATCAGTGGCCTCCTTGAAATCGCACAGGGAATCCGGCCGGACAGTACCGGCCGGAAGGGAATGGCTTTTGAGCCGTTCAGGCGGCTTTGGAAAGCCGGGCGGCTTCGCTGGCGAAGGCCCAGTCCAGCCAGCCCGTCAATGCGACAAGGTCGGAGGCTTCGATGGTCGCGCCGGCCCAGATCCGAAGGCCGGACGGAGCATCGCGGTAAGCGCCGATGTCATAGGCGACACCTTCCGCGTCGAGAGCCGACACCATCGCCTTGGCAAAGGCCGCCTGGTCATCGGCGGACAAGGCGGAGACTTGCGGATCGACGACCTTCAGACAGACCGAGGTATTGGACCGCGTGGCCGGATCGGCGGCGAGGAAATCGACCCAATCGGTCTTTTCCACCCAGTCGCTGAGCACCTTGAGATTGGCGTCCGCGCGGCCGACCAGACCGGAAAGTCCGCCAACGGATTGCGCCCATTTCAGCGCGTCGACATAATCCTCGACGCAGAGCATGGACGGGGTGTTGATGGTCTCGCCGTTGAACACGCCCTCGATCAGCTTGCCGCCCTTGGTCAGGCGGAAGATCTTCGGCAACGGCCAGGCCGGGGTATAGCTTTCCAGCCGTTCCACGGCCCGCGGGCTGAGGATGAGCATGCCGTGAGCCGCCTCGCCGCCAAGCACCTTCTGCCAGGAGAAGGTCACCACATCGAGCTTGTCGAAGGCGAGGTCCTGGGCGAAGGCGGCCGAGGTCGCATCGCAGATGGTCAGGCCTTCCCGGTCTGCCGGGATCCAGTCGCCGTTGGGAACCCGCACGCCAGAGGTGGTGCCGTTCCAGGTGAAGACCACGTCATGGCTGAAGTCGACGGTCGAAAGATCTGGCAGTTCGCCATAGGGCGCTTCGATCTTGCGGGTGTTTTCCAGCTTCAGCTGCTTCATCACGTCCGTGACCCAGCCGGAGCCGAAGCTTTCCCAGGCGAGCATGTCGACCGGCCGCGCGCCGAGCAGCGACCACAGCGCCATCTCAACGGCACCGGTGTCGGACGCCGGCACGATGCCAATACGGTAATCCGCCGGCACCTGCAGAACTTCGCGGGTGAGGTCGATGGCTTCGGCCAGTCTGGCCTTGCCGATCTTTGCGCGGTGGGAACGGCCGAGCACGGCGTCGGACAGGCTCTGAAGAGACCAGCCGGGACGCTTGGAACAGGGACCGGAAGAAAAATTAGGATTGGCCGGACGCACGTCCGGCTTGGCATTCGATACAGTCATGTAATCTACCCTTTCAGATAGGAGCCCCTCGTTGGGGAGGGGTGGCCCACTGATTGGGATAGGCCCGATTGCCCGGACCGTCAAATGAATCTGGATAAAATATTTTTCCAAAAACGAAAAAGGCCGGCGTTGCAGCCGGCCTTTCCCATTGATCTGTGTCCAGCTCAGTAATTGCTGGTAATCGGCTGCGGCGGGAAATAGGTCGGCACAGCAGCCACCTGGTTTGCGAACTGGTAACGCACACCGAGCCGGAATTCATGAGCCGTCAGGTCCTTGAATTCGGACCGGGTCTGGCCGGATCCGGTGTTGTAATATTTCACCGTCTTGGCCGTGCCCAGGTTCTTGTACCGGTAACCCGCATCGAGGCTCCAGTTCGGTGTCATCGCATAGGAGGCACCGGCCATCAGAGCCCAGGCGAAATTCCACTCGCCGTGGGAACCGTCGTAGTTCGTCGTCGCACCGCCCGGGTTCACCGAAACCGTGTTGTCCGTATTCACGTAAGCCGCACCGATACCGGCACCGACATAAGGCGTGAAGTTGTTCCAGGTGCCGATGTCATAGTAACCGTTCAGCATCAGGGTCCAGACATCGATGTCCGTGGTTTCCTTGGAGAAGCCCCCAGTACAGCCGCCGCAGACCGCGTAGCCCGTTGCTTTCGCCGGCGTTTCGTAATCCAGGGTGACGTCGCCACGCAGGTGATCGGAGAACTTGTAACCGACACCGACGCCGATCATCCAGGCGTTGTCCATGCTTTCGCGCTGATAGCGCAGGTTACCGACGACAGGATCATTGAAACTTCCGTCCGGATCGCCGTAGAGCTTGTAGCCGATATCGCCGCGCAGGTACCAACCGCCGACGGCTGGAACTTGCGGAATGTGTTCGATGACCGGTGCCGGAAGGTCGGCAGCGAAGGCTGCAGTCGACATAACAACCGCGATGCCGGCCAAAGACAATCGCTTAACATACATGACCATGTCCTAGTCCTCTTCTTCAGCCGTCCGCAGGTTCGGTTGCGGTTCGCGCTTGAATCACAGGCCAACAATGGTCGGAATTCATTAAAGGTGACTTAACCGTACTCATTAACCGAGTTTTTTTACCTTAAGAAATACTTAACAAGCCTCATTTTGTTTACACTTCATAAAGAAAAGGCGTCGCCCTCCACAAGGCAACGCCTATTTTCAATGAAAACTTGGACTGATGTCGATCAGGCGGCGGACCGGGCGACGGAATCCGCGATATCGTTGACCACCTGATTGACGAGATCCGCGTCGTCGCCTTCCGCCATGACACGAATGACCGGTTCGGTGCCGGATGCGCGGATGACAAGGCGGCCGTTCTTGCCAAGACGGCCTTCGCCGTCCCGGATCGCGGATTTGACGTCTTCCTGTTCCAGAGGCTTACCGCCCTGGTAGCGGACGTTCTTCAGGAATTGCGGTACCGGCTCGAAACGCCGACAGACTTCCGACACCGGCCGATTCTGATCCTTGACGCAGGCCATGATCTGCAGGGCCGCGATCAGGCCGTCCCCGGTCGTGGCAAAGTCGGAAAGGACGATATGGCCGGATTGCTCGCCGCCGACGTTGTATCCGTCCGCCCGCATGCGTTCGACCACATAGCGGTCGCCCACCTTGGTCCGCACGAGGCCGAGGTCGAGGCTCTGCAGATAACGCTCCAGCCCGAGATTGGACATGACGGTCGCCACGATCCCCGGTGCGGTAAGCCGGTTATTCGTTTTCCACGATTGCGCGACGACGGCCATGAGCTGGTCGCCGTCGACCACCTGACCGTTCTCGTCAACGATGATCACCCGATCCGCGTCGCCGTCGAGCGCAATGCCGATATCGGCCCGGACCTCGTGAACCTTCCTGATCAGGGTATCGGTGGAGGTCGAGCCGCAATCCTTGTTGATGTTGAACCCGTCCGGCGAGACACCGAGAGCGATCACGTCCGCTCCCAGTTCCCAAAGGGCTTCCGGCGCGACCTTGTAGGCGGCACCGTTTGCACAGTCGATCGCAACCCTGAGGCCTTCCAGGCTCATCTCGCGCGGCAGCGTGCGCTTTGCGAATTCGATATAGCGCTGCTGCGCGCCTTCGATGCGCTTGGCGCGGCCCAGGTCCTTCGGGCCTGGCAGAAGCGCGCTCATGTCGCTTGTCGCAATCCGCTCGATTTCCAGTTCGATGGCATCGCTCAGCTTGAACCCGTCGGGACCGAAGAACTTGATGCCGTTGTCCTGGAAGGGATTATGCGACGCGGAGATCATGACGCCGAGATCGGCCCGAAGCGAATGGGTCAGCATGGCGACCGACGGGGTCGGCATGGGGCCCAGGAGAAACGCATCCATGCCGACGGAGGTAAAACCGGCGACCAGCGCGTTCTCGATCATGTAACCGGACAGCCGCGTGTCCTTGCCGATCACGACACGGTGCCGATGGCCGCCGTTCTTGAAGGCAATCCCGGCAGCCATTCCGACCTTGAGCGCCATTTCGGCGGTAATGGGGAACGTGTTTGCCTGCCCGCGAATGCCATCCGTGCCGAAGAACTTGCGCATGTGTGTTTGTCGCCTGTGTGTGAATTATCGTTTTGCTTCTTTTATCCCGGATTATGGCAAAAAACGGTTCAAAAATTATGAGCAAGTATTACGCTCCACACACAAAAATGCCCGGACGAAGCCGGGCATTTTCTTTTTATGCTTTCCGATCAGGCCTGGGGCTGCGGCTCCATTCCGCCGCTCGGCTCGTCTCCGCCACGCTTGACGCCTGTGGTCGGAACGGCTGAGGAGCGTCCGATCGGCTGATCGTCGTCGGTATCGCGAACCGGCGGCTTGCCATCGAGGAGCCCCTTGATCTCGTCGCCGGACAGCGTTTCGTATTCCAGAAGCCCCTTCGCGATGGTGTGCAGCTGATCCTCATGATCGCGGAGGATCTTGTTCGCGGTCTCATAGCCCTGATTGACGAAGGACTTGATCTCCGCGTCCACCACCTTCTGAGTTTCATCGGAAACGTGCTGGTTCTTGGCCACCGAGTGCCCGAGGAAGACTTCCTCCTGGTTCTCGCCGTAGAGCAGCGGACCGAGCTTGTCGGACATGCCGAACTGGGTCGCCATGGCACGTGCGAGCTTGGTTGCCATCTGGATGTCGCCGGACGCGCCGGAGGTGACCTTCTCGTAGCCGAAGATCATTTCCTCGGCCACGCGGCCGCCCATGGCAACCGCAAGGTCGGCCTTGCACTTGGCGCGGGTCAGCGACACCTGGTCTTTTTCCGGCAGACGCATCACCATGCCCAGCGCACGTCCGCGCGGAATGATGGTCGCCTTGTGGATCGGATCGGATGCCTCCTGATGCAGGGCCACCAGGGCGTGGCCCGCCTCGTGATAGGCGGTCAGCTTCTTTTCTTCCTCGGTCATCACCAGCGTGCGGCGTTCCGCACCCATCATGACCTTGTCCTTGGCGTCCTCGAATTCGGCCATGGTGACAAGCCGCTTGGAGCGGCGGGCAGCCAGAAGGGCGGCCTCGTTGACCAGGTTCATCAAATCCGCGCCGGAGAAGCCCGGCGTACCCCGCGCCAGGGTCCGGACGTCGACGTCCGGAGCCAGCGGAACCTTGCGCATGTGAACCTTGAGGATCTTCTCGCGGCCGGTGACATCCGGGTTCGGCACGACGATCTGACGGTCGAAACGGCCCGGACGCAGCAGCGCCGGATCGAGAACGTCCGGACGGTTGGTCGCCGCGATGATGATGATGCCTTCGTTCGGCTCGAAGCCGTCCATCTCGACCAGCAACTGGTTCAGCGTCTGTTCACGCTCGTCGTTGCCGCCGCCGAGACCGGCGCCACGATGGCGGCCGACGGCGTCGATTTCGTCGATGAAGATGATGCAAGGCGCATTCTTCTTGGCCTGTTCGAACATGTCGCGCACGCGGGACGCACCGACACCGACGAACATTTCCACGAAGTCCGAACCGGAAATGGTGAAGAACGGCACATTCGCCTCGCCCGCGACCGCACGCGCGGTCAGCGTCTTACCGGTGCCCGGAGGGCCGACAAGCAGAACACCGCGCGGGATACGTCCGCCGAGGCGCTGGAATTTCTGCGGATCGCGCAGGAATTCGACGATTTCCTGAAGATCTTCCTTGGCTTCGTCGATGCCTGCGACGTCTTCAAAGGTCACCCGGCCATGAGCCTCGGTCAGCAACTTTGCCTTGGACTTGCCGAAGCCCATGGCCTTGCCGCCCGATCCCTGCATCTGGCGCATGATGAAGATCCAGATCCCAAGAATGATCAGCATCGGGAACCAGTTGATCAGCGCTCCGAGGATGTTGTTCCCTTCCGCCGGCGGCTGCGCGTTGATCAGCACGCCCTTGGAGCGAAGCAGATCCACATATTGCCCGGCGCCTTCCGGCGCGTAGGACTGGAAGGCACCGCCACTGCTGTAATGGCCGGTGATCTTCTGTTTCTGGATGGTGACATCCTGAATATTTCCCTGTTCCGCCTGATTCAGGAACTGGGAAAAGGCGATTTCATTCGACGCCGTCCGCTGCCCGGGGCTCTGAAACAGCTGGAACAGGGCGATCAGCAAGAGTGCGATGATCACCCAGAGTGCGAAATTGCGAAAATGTGCGTTCATTTCGATCCCTTTACCGCCGCGCGCAAGAACCTGCGCGGCGTTAGTACTCAACTGTCAAGATAGGTCGCTGAAGCCCATCTGCCAAGGCGGTGCGCCATTCTTGCGCATTGCGTCTGACTTTTTCCTTAAGGAACTTATCTTGGCTTCGTCATCGCAAAGGCAAGATTGTTAATAAAAGCAATCTTCTGGCCCCTGACCGTCTTTCCCATGAGCCGGCATGACCGCGGTGCGATCGGGTAGCCGGCAAAGCGTGACGTCAGGCAGAAACCCCTTCTCAACCTCTTCTAAAAGTCCCGGCACGAACAACAGCCTGTCTCCAACCCGCAAGGCGGGAGCGCAGGCAAAGGCCGTTTTCGGCCAGCCGGCAGGCCAGTCGATCAGGGCGGACGTCCCGGGCTCCTGAGCCAATGCGCCAAGCGTGAGTGTCCCGGTCGCGTCATCGCTCACAGCTTCTTCCCGCCTGTAGCAGTAGCGGTCATCCCAATTGCCCTTTGAGCCCACCGCAAGCAAGATGCGCTCCGGCAGTTCCCTGCCCGCTTCCTTCCAGACAAAAAGATCACCGCCCTTTCGAAGAACAATCGCGCCCGACAGGGTCTGTTGACCGTTTCCGGCCAGAACACGCTCCTCAAGAAATTCCAGTTTGGAAAGGCGCGGCGGTGTGTCACGGCCCGTGACCCGGCGGATCATTCGCGCCAGCAGTCTCAGCCGCACCTCCTGCGGCAGCCCGGCCAGGACGGCGAATTCGAGACGCAGGGGGCCGGCCGGGTGTTCGGTAACGGACGCCCGCCAGATGTCTGCCACCCATGTATCGATGGCGTCGGCGGCCCGGCGCAGGCGCCGAGCGGTTTCGACAAGACGGTCAGGATCCAGTCCCTCCTCCGCCAGAAGACCGGCCATGGTCCGCAGCCGGACGCGCTTGTAGTCAGGATCGCGGTTGGAGGGGTCCTCGGCCCAGGAAATCCTCCGTGCCGTGAGCTCGCCGACAAGTCTCGCCTTCGGAAGCCTCAACAGCGGGCGCAGCAGCCGAAGCCCGTGCGGGCCGTTCGATTGACCCGGAGCCATGGCACCCAGACCGTAGACACCGCTGCCGCGGGTCAATCGATCCAGGAACGTCTCGACCTGATCGTCGCGGTGATGGGCAAGAAGGAGACAGTCGATGCTGGCAGCGCGCATTTCCTGCGCCATGAGCCGGTACCGCGCATCGCGGGCGGCCGCTTGAAGGTTGGAGACCGGCTTTTCGCCTTCCCACACCAGGATCCGGTGATCCAGGTTCAGTTGTTCGCAATGGCGCGAAACGGCTTGCGCCTCCAGGGCGCTCTCGTCGCGAAGCCGATGATCGACGGTCAGCACCAGAACCCGGCCGGTCCAGCCGGTTTGAATTCGCCAGTCATTGAAAAGATAAAGAAGCGCAAGAGAATCCGGACCACCTGAGACACCCAGGGCAACGGCGTCGGTTCCGGTCAACGGATCAAAGAGCTGATTGACCTCGTCTTGCGTCAGAACAGGAACGTCGCCAGGCTGGTCAGGAACATTGGCCACGGCGTTGCTCGTCGCGCGCCTGATCGAGAACCGCCGGCGCCGCGTTCGGGTATTTGTTCAGCAGTTCCGAGAAGGTCGCACAGGCAGCCCCATTCTCGCCGAGGCCGTTCAGGGCCAAACCGAGCTTCAGCAGGCTGTCCGGGCTTTTTTCGCTTCCCGGGTGATCGGTATAGGTCTTGAGAAAAGCATCCGCCGCTTCCCGGTAATTCCGCTGGGCCAGCAGGCTCTCGCCGAGCCAGTACTGGGCATTGGCGGCAAGCCGGTTGTCCGGATAGGTCTCGACAAAGGCGCGGAAGCCTTCTTCCGCCGCCTTGTATTCTCCGTTGACCGCATAGCTGTAGGCCCGGTCGTAATCAGCCCGGGGATTCCCGCTCGGCGCCAGGCCCGCCATGAGATTGCCGGCGGCTTCCGTTCCGTTGTCCCCGGAAGCCGTCGGCGGCAAGGCACCATTGGGCTGGCCGCCGTTACCCTGTCCGCCCGAAAGGCCGCCGGCCAGGGCGCCCAGATCGATCGGACCGTTTCCGGGCAGGCCGCCGGAAGAACCGGCGTTGGAACCACCGTTCCGGTAACCGCCGGACGCCCCCCAATCGCCGTCGCCCGATCCGCCGGCCGGCAACGTGCCGAGCGTCTGGACGTTGTCGGCAAGATTGCCCGCGGGCGGTGCCGGCTGTCCGGCATCGGAGCGTTTGCCCGGTCTCCCGCCGCCTTCCAGCTGCTGGAAGCGGTATTCATTGTCTTCCTGCATGCGCCGGATCTGATCCTGCAATTCCCGCACCTGGTAGGACAACTGCTCGATATGGCCGGTCAGAACGCGCATCCGCTCTTCCATTTCGTCGATCCGGACATTCGAAGTGTCGTTCTTGCGGCCGAACAATTGCGCCTGTGACGGGCTGGCTAGCGTGAACAAAGCCAGCGCGGCCAGGATTGCCGACAGTGCTTTCAATTTCCCCATTCCAATCCTCCGTCTTGTGCAGGACCCGTGTCCTACTCAAGGGCTGGATACCACAGGGCGCGCGGAGTTCGGCCAAAATTTGGCATGAACGCCGATTTTTTTGCACGCCGCGCCCCGACTTCGGGACAAAACGAAAGAGGCCGGGCGAACGGCCCGGCCTCGATCCTCAACAGATACGGGTCTGTTAACTCGAAGCGTTGTTCAAAACAGTCACGGCGCGCCGGTTCTGCGACCAGCAGCTGTTATCGTTACACACGGCGACAGGCCGTTCCTTGCCGTAGGAAATCGTCTTGATGCGCGAGGCGGAGACGCCGCGGGAGACCAGATAGTCCCGGGTCGCATTGGCCCGGCGCGCGCCAAGGGCAAGGTTGTACTGCCGGGTGCCGCGCTCGTCGGCGTGCCCTTCGACGGTAATGGTGTATTTCGAATAGCTGCTCAGCCACTGGGCCTGCTTGTCCAGCGTCGCCTTGGCCTGTGCGTTGAGCGTCGACTGGTCTTCTTCGAAGAACACGCGATCACCCACATTGACGACGAAATCCTGGCCGGTGCCGGGCTTTACATTGCCCTGAAGACCATCCGGCTGCGTCTGGGCGCAGGCGGCGACGAACAGCATGGCACCGATCACGGCCATGAATTTTGCGCCCCGCGCCAACTTCCCCAATTCAAACATTCTCGTTCTCCTATCCCCACCGGCCCCGACAGGGTGAACAGTTTCTAGCCAAAGCTGGTTAAGACCGTCTTGGCAAAACTGGTAAACAGTTTCCTAATCGTTCCGTTTATTCAACCCCGCCGGTCGCCCCGGCCCCCTAGTCGATCAGCGGCGACCAGGACGGATCCGATGCGAAGGACGGCGTGGTCACACGCTGCTCGTTATAGCCGGTCAGATCGACCGTCCAAACCTGAGGCCCGCCATTCGCGCCCGGCGTATCGCGGAAGAACACGAGAACACGGCCATTTGGTGACCAAGCCGGGCCTTCATTGTGATAACCCTCCGTCAGAATGCGCTCTCCCTTTCCATCGGGGGTCATCACGCCGATCATGAACCGTCCCTGGTGCTGCTTTGTAAAGGCGATCAGGTCGCCCCGCGGCGACCAGACCGGCGTGGAATAGCGGCCCGGACCGAAGGAAATCCGATGGGCATTCGAACCATCGGCATTCATCACATAAAGTTGTTGGGAGCCGCCCCGGTCGGATTCGAAAACGACCTTGCTACCGTCGGGAGAATAGGACGGGCTTGTGTCGATGGCCGCGGTATTGCTCAACCGTGTCGTCCGCCGCGAGCGGAGATCCATGGAGAAGATATTGGCATTGCCGCCCTCCTCCAGGCTCATGATAACCTTCTGCCCGTCCGGCGAAAACCGCGGCGCGAATGTCATGCCCGGGAAGTTGCCGACAATCTCCCTCTGCCCGGTCTCGATGTTGAGCAGGTAGACGCTCGGATCGGTGCCGCCGTAGGACATGTAGGTGATTTCCTGGCTGGTCGGCGAAAACCTGGGCGTCAGGACCAGTTCATCGCCCCGGGTGAGATAGCGGACATTGGCCCCGTCCTGATCCATGATGGCCAGACGCTTCACCCGCTTGTCCTTCGGACCGGTTTCATCGACGAAGACGATCCGCGTATCGAAGTAGCCCTTTTCCCCCGTCAGCCGCTCATACACCGCATCGGCGATGATGTGCGCCAGCCGGCGCCAGTTGTCCGGCGTCGTGTAGAATTGCTGACCGAGCATCTGCTCTGACGCGAAGACGTCCCAGAGCCGGAATTCGGCCCTGACGCGCCCGTCTGCCTGTTTGGCGACCGACCCGGTCACCAGAGCCTGGGACCCGATGGTGCGCCAATCGCCGAAGCGCGGCTGGGTGTTCGCGCTCATGTTCTTCTGGATGAAGCTCGCCGGATCGAGCGGCTTGAACAGGCCCGACCGCTTCAGGTCGGCCGCGATCACGGCCGTCATCTCTTCGGCAAGCTTGGCATCGCCTCCTTCGGGCGAGAACACCGGCAAGGCGATCGGAAGAGGTTCGACATGACCTTGTGTCACATCGATCTCGACCAGGGCCTTCGCCGGCTGAACTCCGGACAGAACACCTGCCAGCAGTCCGAATGACATCAGGCATGCGGCTGCCAACACCTCCAGGCGGGGCAGGAAACGAATTGCTTTGGACTTGTCGCACATGAGCGAAAGGGCTCCTTGCTTTCTCAAATTCATCCTACCCGCCAATCAGCTCGCGCGGGTCGAAATTGATAATCACTTCCTGCCAGGCTTCGTATTTCGATGCCGGCAACGTATAGGGCGCGCACCGCATGACGGCTCGGACGGCGCTGCTCGCCGCTGCCCGAAACGCCGGATTCGAGTTGGAGTTCAAGACTTCCGGGCTGGTCGAAACCTCCCCGGAACGATCCAGGCCGAACTTGACACGCACTTTCAATTCTTCCGCACCGACGGCTCCGACCGGCGGGTTCCAACATCTTGCAATCTGGCCCCGAAGCGCATCAAGCTCGGATTGGCTCATCTTCACATTGGTGTCCTGACTTAGACGGCTGCCAAGGGACGCGGGATCCCGGGATGTCGATCCACCTCCCGTGGGTTCCACCTTGTTGAGCAGGGCCGCGATTTCATTGGGCTTGAAATTCTTGTCCTTCGGTTTCTCCGCCGTCTGGGTCGGGCGCGGCGGCTTCGGTTTCGTCCTCGGCACGACATTGGTGCGGATCGGCTCGGGCGCCGCCGCTTCCGGAGCGGGCTCCGGCGCTTTCTCCGCCGGGGCAGGTTCCGGCTCCGGTTCAGGTGCAGGCTCGGGGGCCGGCGCGGGTTCGGGTTCGGCAACAGGTGCCGGCTCTGGTGCCGGTTCCGGGGCCGGCTCTGGTTCCGGTGTCGGCGGCGTCGGCTGCGCCACTTCGGGCTGATCCGGTTTATCCGTCGGCTCGGCGGGTTTTTCTTTCGGCGTTTCGGACGGGTTTACGGCGGCAACCTCGCGGATTTCAGCATCCTTCTCGCCTTTTTGCAGGCGGGTGATGTCTTCCACCGGCACAAGTTCGACGGGAAGGGAATCGACCGGTGGTGTCGTAAAGCTCCGCGCGTCCGGAAAGGCGATCAAACCCCAGAGTAGAACGACCGCATGACCGGTCAAAGACGCGATGAGGCCAACGCGCATAACTGAGTTACGAGCCCTTTTCGTCGAGCGTTACAAGGCCGAGCCGCTTGAACCCGGCGGCATTGATCCGGCCCATGATCTTCATCATGGTGCCGTAGTCGGAACGCTGATCTCCGCGTACGTAGATGCGCTCGTCGTAACCGTTCTTGGCAATGGCCTCCAGTTTCGGCACGACTTCGTCGATGGGGATTTCCGTGTCCTGAATAAAGATCTGGCCGGACGCATTGACGGAAATCGTTATCGGCTCTGTATCGCCTTCCAGGGCCTTCGCCTTGGTTTCCGGCAGATCGATCGGCACACCGACCGTCAACAGCGGAGCAGCGACCATGAAAATGATCAGGAGCACCAGCATCACGTCCACCATGGGCGTGACGTTGATTTCGCTCATGGGCGCATGACGGCGACGACGCCGACGGCGGCCGCCGCTCGACCCCTGACCCGATCCCACCTGCATGCCCATGGCTTACGACCTTTCGTCGATCTGGCGGGAGAGGATGGCGGAAAACTCGTCCGCGAACCCTTCCATGCGGGCCACCGCCTTGCCGACGTCGGCGGAGAACTTGTTATAGGCAATCACCGCCGGAATTGCGGCCAGAAGACCGAGCGCGGTCGCAAACAGGGCTTCGGCGATACCCGGCGCAACGACGGCGAGGTTGGTGCTCTCCGAAGCAGCGATCGCCTGGAACGCGGTCATGATCCCCCAGACCGTTCCGAACAGGCCGATGAACGGCGCAGCGGAACCGACGGTTGCCAGAACCAGAAGCCGGTTCTCTAGACGTTCGCCCTCTCGCTGGATGGTCACATCCATGACCCGGTCGATCCGCTGCTGAAGGCTGCCGATGGCCGGCTTCGCTCCCTCATGGCTGCGTTTCCATTCCCGCATCGCGGCAACGAACAGAGCGGCCATGGAATGGTTGGTCCGGTGATGCAGGGTGCCGTAGAGCTCCTCCAGGGATTGCCCGGACCAGAACACGGTCTCGAAGCGGTTCATCTGGCGCTTGGTCCGGCCCATCAGCAGGAACTTGTCCAGGATGATCGCCCAACACCAGACAGAGGCGCCGATCAGACCGACCATCACGATTTTCACGACAATATGGGCCTGCCAGAAAAGTGCGAAAAACGAAATACCGCTATCTGGAGCCGTCAGCGTCGACTGAACAAGTTCATTCATGAAACGTAAGACCTCTTGGTCGTGTAATTTGCCAGTCCCCTGGCTTTCGGAGCACGGGTTGCATGACGTCGCCGGACCGCCGCTCAGAGCCTCTCTGACCGCTGAATTTGGCGAAACTTCGACTTTGTCAAAGACTTTGCCCGAAGAACAAAGGAATCAATTAAGGTTACCGCCATATTAATGCTTAGGGCGAAACTTAAAATATTTCCTCAACGCCGGGGGAAGTGACCGCATTCGAGACCAGAAATATCAGACCCCGCCAAGACGGCCTGCCAGATCTGCCGGCAGGCGCGTGGGTTTGCCGTCGGCGGTAATGACTGCCACCACCACATGGGCGGCAACCAGCAGGTCTTCGCCACGGTGGATCTCCTGATCGAGCACGATCCGCGCGCCCTTCAGCTCCGTACGCCGTGTCCGGACTTCCAGAACATCGTCGATCGTCGCAGGCTTGCGGAAGTCCAGGTTCATGGACCTTACGGCAAAGGCGAGTGATTGGCCGGTCTCCCCTGCCTTGAGCCGAGAATGATGGATGCCGGCCAGGCGCAGAAGATCTGAGCGTCCGCGCTCGAAAAAGCGCACATAGGCTCCGTGATAGACGATGCCGGTGAAATCCGTATCCTCATAATAGACGCGGACCGGCAACACATGAACGCCGTCGTCCAGACGGCCGGCAAGATCGGGCCAGGGGATCACCGCAGTCTCCGGATATCAAAATCAGCGTACCAGTTCTTCCGTGCCCAAATAGCAGAAGGCTCCGCAACGGACCAGAGCCGGCGGAGCCTTCCGTTTTGTCGTTGAACCTGATCAGGCGGCGGCGACCTCGGCAAGGAAGGTCTCGACGGACGTCCTGAGCTGTTCTGCCTGCTGCTTCATCTCCAGCGTCGCTTCGCGCATCTGCTCGACCGATCTGGAGTTCTCCACCACGTCGTCATTCAAGGAAGCCACCGCTTCGGACACGTTGCGCGTTCCACCGGCCGCTTCGGTCACATTCTGAGAGATCTCGGATGTTGCCGATCCCTGCTCCTGAACAGCGGAGGAAATGGTGGCCGTGTAGGTGTTCACTTCCTCGATCGAACTCGACACGTTCTGGATTTCCTGCACGGCATCGGTGGTCGAGGCCTGGATCGCGGAAATCTGCGCCGAAATTTCTTCCGTCGCCTTGGCGGTCTGCTCGGCCAGCGACTTGACCTCGGACGCCACGACCGCAAATCCGCGCCCGGCTTCCCCGGCCCGCGCCGCCTCGATGGTCGCGTTCAGGGCGAGCAGGTTGGTCTGCTCGGCAATCTCCGAAATCAGCGACACAACATCGCCGATCCTGTTCGCGGCCTCTGCCAGACCCTCGATCTTCTGATTGGAGGTCTGGGCGCTCGTGGTGGTCTGGCCGACGATCTCCGCGGTCGTTGCCACCTGGCGGGAAATCTCGGCAATCGAGGCGTTGAGCTCTTCGGTCGCAGAGGCGACCGCCTGCACGTTGGCGGAGGCGTTCTCGGAATCGGACACGGCCCCGGCGCCGCGTTCGGCCGCCGCTGCGGACCGGTCGCTCAGCACATTGGACAGGTCCTCGACCCGGCAGATGTTTTCCTCCACGACGGACAGCACCTGCTGCGCTTCGGCACGGAAACCGTTGATCAGCGAATCGATCCGCTGTTCGCGCTCCTCGCGGGCGACATGACCGACCTTGCGCTCTTCGGCAAGCCGCTCGCGCTCGATGGAATTGTCCTTGAAGATCGCGATACAGCGCGCCATCTCGCCGATTTCGTCGCCGCGCTCGGTCGCGTCGATTTCAACCTCCAGCTCGCCGTCCGCGATCCTGCGGGCCGCGGAATTAAGCGTGTTGAGCGGCGCGAACATGCGCACGGTCAGCCACCAGATCAGTCCGACGATCGGCAGCATGCACACGATACCCACAAGGATCACACCATAGATGATCTTGTTGGCTGCCGCGGCGAGCTCCGTCTGCGGAACAGCCTCGATCACGCCATAAGTCTTGTCATGAACCTGTGCTTCGGAGCGGAAGAAACGATAGAGCGTCCCGTCAAGCGACAGCAGGTCCGAACCGTTCTGTACATCTGCAAGCTGAAAGCTGCTTAGCGCGCTGCCGTCGGCGCCGAGTTCGATGGCCGCGCCCTCGCTGTCGACAAGGAAGTTCGCTTCATGTTCGGCGATGCCCGTCGTTTCATTCAACAGGGTGGCAAAGCGGCTCATGTTGACCGACAGGCCGACCGCGCCGAAGTAGCGGTCCATGTAATAGATCGGAGCTGCAATCACCAGGGCGACCTTGCCGGAGTCCGACACCACGAAGCCGGAGCTGTACATGGTTCCCGGCTTCAATGTGTCATCGCCGGCCGCCGTGATGATCTGGTCGAGCGCCAGCTTGAAGGTGTTCTGCGCCAGTTCCGGCGCGGCGATGTTGCGGGCGAACTCCGATCCCTTGTTGTAGGAATAGACGAAGTCCCCTTCCGGGCTCATCAGTGCGATATCGCCGAACAGGCCCTGATCCACAATCTTCTTGAACGCCTGATGCACGATCTCGTGGTTGGTGATGTAGTAATTATCCGCGCCTTCGGGGGTCACCAGAAGATATCTCTGGTCCGCCGGATTCGGATTGTTATCGACGAAGAATTTCCGAAGCTCCGGCTTCTCGCCGTCCTCCAGGCTCTTCCAGCCGGCATTGGCCTTCAGAAGCGAGTCCTTGGCATCTTCCAGCGAGACGAAAAAGCCCGCGCTGTCGCGGACCTGCTCAAGCGCCAGTTCCAGCGTCTTCTGCTTTCCAAGTGTCGCGCTCTTGAGCGCAGCATTGGCCTGGGTGTTCGCGACACCGCTGGCAAGGTTGGACGTGACCAGCACGATCGCCAGGCACATGACTGTTGTTCCGGCCAGGAACATCAGAGCAAGTTTTGTGGATAGGCGCTTCCGAATCATACGTCCCCCCGTATCAATGGGGGTTATGATTTTCTGAAGATAGCAAACAATCCCTTAAGAACTAAGGATTTTTCAAGAGTTTAAGGGTCAATCCCCGTCCGGATCGGCAAACAGGCCCAGCTGCGGCACCTCCTGCCGCTGCGGCACTTCGAGCCCCAGATGCCGGAAGGCCTGCGGGGTCAGAACACGGCCGCGCGGCGTGCGCTGCAAGAAACCGTTTTGAATGAGATAGGGCTCGACGATTTCCTCGATCGCATCCCGTGGCTCTGACAGGGCAGCTGCGATCGTCTCGATACCGACCGGCCCGCCACCGAAGTTCCGCGCGATCTGATTGAGATAGCGCCGGTCGAGGCTGTCGAGTCCCGCACTGTCCACTTCAAGCTGCGAAAGAGCCCGGTCAGCCATGTCGCGGTCGACCGTTTCCTTGCCGGCAACGACCGCAAAGTCGCGCACGCGGCGCAACAGACGCCCCGCGATCCGCGGCGTACCACGGGAGCGTTTGGCGATTTCATGGGCCCCGTCCGGCGCCATGCCGATCCCCAGGATCCGGGCGCCGCGATTGACGATGTGTTCCAGCTCCGCGACCGTATAGAACTCCAGCCGCACCGGAATACCGAACCGGTCCCTGAGCGGAGTGGTCAACAGCCCCAGCCGCGTGGTCGCCGCCACCAGCGTGAATTTCGCCAGATCGATCTTGACCGAGCGGGCCGCCGGCCCCTCCCCGATGATCAGATCGAGCTGATAGTCCTCCATCGCCGGATAAAGCACTTCCTCGACCGCCGGGTTGAGCCGGTGGATTTCGTCGATGAAGAGCACGTCACGCTCTTCCAGGTTGGTGAGCAGCGCGGCCAGATCGCCCGCCTTTGCGATTACCGGACCGGATGTGGCGCGGAAATTGACACCGAGCTCACGGGCCATGATCTGCGCCAGGGTGGTCTTGCCGAGCCCGGGAGGTCCGACGAAGAGCACATGGTCCAGCGCCTCGCTGCGCGCCTTTGCGGCTCCGATGAAGACCTTCAGGTTCGCCCGCGCCTGTGCCTGGCCGACGAAATCGTCCAGCACCTGCGGACGCATGGTGCTGTCGATCTCATCGCCACGGATTTCCGGCGTTACGATGCGGCTGTCCTCAGACATTGGCGGTCACCAGGATCAGCAGGGCCAGGAGCAGAATCGAATAGGCGACCCTGAGAGCAAAGAATTTCCTGTACTGTCTGACCACGTAAGGATCGTCGGACTTGATCTTCCGGCCCTCGATCGCATAGCTCCGGCCTTCGACCGAAAGCGCGAATTTGTGATCGATATACATCATCCCGCCGAGGCCGAGAACGAAGAAGACGACGGCAATAACCGCAAAGATGACGACATTCATCCGGCGAGCTCCTTCAGTCCCAGACGGATCAGGGTCTCCATGGTGGCATCCTCACCGGCCGATTTCATTGCCCTAGCGACCGCAGCACTTGCCTGCGGCTGGCCGTAGCCGAGATTGGTGAGCGCGGAAACCGCTTCCGCGACCGGACGAGCGGCGACGTTTTCGGCAACCGTCTGCGACACCGAGATGGTCTCGCTGTCCACGCTGGCAAAGGCCGGCGCCTTGTCCTTGAGTTCCGCCAGGATCCGCTCCGCCACCCGCTTGCCGACGCCGGGTGCGCGCGAAATGGTCGCCTTGTCACCCAGGGCGATGGCGTTGGCGATTTCCGAGGCCTTCAGGATCCCGAGAATGGCAAGCGCCACCTTGGCGCCCACGCCCTGGACGGTCATCAGCAGCCGGAACCACTCCCGCTCGCCGTCCTCGGAAAATCCGTAAAGACGGATCATGTCTTCACGCACCAGGGTTTCGATGGAAAGCACGGCTGCTTCGCCGGGCCGCGGCAGCACCTGCAGAATACGCGAGGGACAATGCACCTGGTAGCCGACCCCGTGCACGTCGAGGATGACGTAGTCCTCGCCGTAGCTGTCGATCACGCCTTTCAGTTTTCCGATCATGCCGCCCCCATCTGCGCCAGCCGTGCCGCCGGTGCGCCCCTGTGATGCGCATGACAGATCGCAATCGCCAGAGCATCCGCGGCATCGTCCGTATCGAACACCGCGCGCGGCATCAAAACCTTGACCATCGCCCGGATCTGATCTTTTTCCGCATGTCCCGTCCCGACCACGGTTTTCTTCACCAGGTTCGGCGCGTATTCGGCAACACTGATGCCTGCAAGGGCGGGAACCAGCAGGGCGATGCCCCTTGCCTGGCCGAGTTTCAGCGTCGCGCCCGCATCCTTGTTGACGAAGGTATGTTCCACGGCCGCCTCGGCCGGGTTTTGTAATTCAACGATCCGGGCAAGCCCGTCATGGAGCTGCACAAGGCGCTCCGCGAGACCCTTTTTATTGTCGGAGGTCACCGTACCGGAAGCGACGAAGGTCAGCCGGTTGCCGAGCGCCTCGATCACGCCCCAGCCGGTCCGTCGCAAACCCGGGTCGATGCCAAGAACTCGAATCGGATGTGTCATGGAACAAAGCGGTAACAAAACTTCTGCGTTGACGCCAGTCAAAGCGGACTTTAGGCAGTGAAGGCCGCTCCTTTTTCAACTTTCTTCGACCACTCGGACAGCCATGCAGGATTTTTTGGGTTCGTTCACGCCAGGACTTCTGGCCTTCCTTGCATGTATCCTTTTCATCGCCGGTGCGGTCCGCGGCTTTTCCGGCTTCGGCGCCGCGATGATCTTCATGCCCGTCGCCACGAGCGTGGTCTATCCGCCGACGGCCGCCGCCAGCTTTCTCTTTCTGGATTTCTTCATCGGGCTGCCTCTGGTCTTCCGCGCGCTGCGGTTATGCGACTGGCACACCGTCCTGCCGGCGGTCATCGCCTCTGTCATCTTCGTGCATGTCGGCGCGTGGTTCCTGGCGAACACGGACGTCCTCCTGCTGCGCTGGCTGATCTTTGCCATCGTGACCGGCGTTCTGCTGCTGCTGATGTCCGGCTGGCGGTATCACGGCAGACCGAGCATTCCGGTATCCTTAGGTATCGGAGCGACTTCCGGAATTCTGGGCGGCGTCAGCCAGGTATCGGGGCCGCCGGTGGTCGCCTTCTGGCTGTCGAGCGCCAAGGAACCGGCGATCGTCCGCGCCAACCTGATCGTCTACTTTACGCTCGCCAGTATCGGCACGATATTCGCCTTTGCCCTGAACGGCTTTTTCACAACGGAAGTCGCGCGCCTGATCATTGCCGGCATTCCGACCTATGCCCTGGGGATCTTTCTGGGCTCGCGCGGTTTCGGCAAGGCCGACCCGAAATACTACCGGGTCACCGCCTATGGCCTGATCGCGCTGGCTGCGGTCACCAGCATGCCTTTGCTCGACGGCATCCTGCGATAAAACAAAAAAGCAGGGCCGAAGCCCTGCTGAAATTGACCACGGCCATGCCCCTTGTTCCCGTCTCCCCCCTTGAGGGGGAGATGTCCGCGCCAGCGGACAGAGGGGGGTGTCAGCCTATCGGAAAATCGAAGCGCCAGAGTGTGCAGCCAATGCTGTTACCCCCCTCTGTCACCTTTGGTGACATCTCCCCCTCAAGGGGGGAGACAGGAGCAAGCAGCGCGATCGACCTTTAGCCAAAACTGCCCCGGATCTCAGCTCACGCTTGTGCGGAACAACTAATCTCAGGCGAGCGCGGCCATCGTTTCGTCGTCGATGTCGAAGTTCGAATAGACGTTCTGGACGTCGTCATCGTCTTCGAGCATGTCGATCAGCTTCATCAGGGTCTGGGCCTTGTCCGCATCGACCGGGGTCAGGTTCTGCGGCTTCCAGATGATCTTGACCGAATCGGCCTCGCCCAGGCTGCCTTCCAGTGCGGACGACACATCGTTCAGGTCTTCGAAGGCGGTGTAGATCGTATGCCCGGTCTCGTCGGACTGAACGTCTTCCGCACCCGCTTCGATCGCCGCTTCCAGGACCGCATCGGCTTCACCGGCTTCCGGCTTGTAAATGATCTCGCCGACCCGGTCGAACATGAAGGAAACCGAACCGGTTTCACCGAGCGATCCGCCGCATTTGGTGAAATAGGAGCGGATGTTGGATGCGGACCGGTTCCGGTTGTCGGTCAGCGCCTCGACGACGACGGCAACACCGGCCGGACCGTAGCCCTCGTAGCGGATCTCTTCGTAATTCTCGCTATCGCCGGCCTGGGACTTGTTGATCGCCCGCTGGATGTTGTCCTTGGGCATGGACTGGGCCTTGGCGTTCTGGACCGCCAGACGCAGGCGCGGGTTCGCGTCCGGATCGGGATCGCCCATCTTCGCTGCAACGGTGATTTCCTTGGACAGCTTGGAAAACATCTTGGAGCGCACCGCGTCCTGACGGCCCTTGCGGTGCATGATGTTCTTGAATTTTGAATGTCCTGCCATGGCTCTTCTCGGCTTCGTGCGGGTATTTTGCGGAAAAAATCTCGGACGCTTATAGGCAAAGCCGCCGGCAAAATCCAGCGGACCCGTCAAACAGGCGTCTTTAGGCCTGTTCAGTTACGCCAGAACGACGGTAAGACAGGTTCCAGCCGGCCGCCGATCCGCACCGGCGCGACGGAGGTCGCCAGTCCGGTGGCATCGTCAGTTTCAACGGCAACCCCACAGATCGTCGCCTCGCCCGAAGCCGGCGCAAACCGGCCGCCGGGAATCTTGCGCAGGAAGCGGTTGACCGGCTCTTCCTTTTCCATGCCCAGCACGCTGTCATAGGCGCCGCACATGCCCGCATCCGACAGATAGGCGGTGCCGCCTTCCAGAATCTGGTGATCGGCGGTCGGCACATGGGTATGGGTCCCGACGACAAGGCTGACCCGGCCGTCGAGGAAATGGCCCATGGCCTGCTTCTCGCTGGTCGCTTCCGCATGGACATCGATGATGATCGCGTCTGCGACATCCCCGAGCGGACAATCGTTCACCACCCGGTCGATGGCATTGAACGGATCGTCCAGCGCATCCATGTAAATCCGGCCCATGACGTTTGCGACCATCACCTGGGCGCCGTTGCGCGCAGTATAAAGATGCGCGCCGCGCCCGGGCGTGCCGGACGGATAATTCACCGGCCTGAGCAGCCGGTCCTGCCGCTCGATATAGACCAGCGTATCCCGCTGGTCCCAGACATGATTGCCGGTGGTCACCACATCGGCGCCGGCATCCAGAACATCCTGCAGGATCGCCTCGGTGATCCCGAAACCGGATGCGGAATTCTCGCCGTTGACGACCACGAAATCGAGCCGGTAATCCTCGACCATGCCCGGAAGCTGCTCGATAACGGCGGTTCGCCCGGTACGGCCCACGAGATCGCCGAGAAATAAAAGCCTCATTCTGCCTCTCTGAGGGGTTCAGGACCTGGCGTGGGGAAAGACCGGTAGCCATTCTCGGTCAGGATGCCATCCAGGGGTTTGTCATGGGGTTCGGCCGGCACATGGTCGACTTCCTGCACCTGAAACGCAAGCCCGATGCAGGTCACCGGCCCGTCCTTTTCCAGCGCGGCAATCGCTGTATCGTAGTGACCCTTGCCGTAGCCGATGCGGTTTCCCGCCTTGTCGAAGGCGGCAAGCGGCATCAGCAGGACATCGGGACGCAGTTCCGGCGAAGCGGCATCCGGCACCGTGGTTCCGAACCCGGCCGGCACCAGGACAGTCTCCCGGGTAAGCTCACGGAAGATCAGATGCGGCTCGCTCACCACCGGCAGGCAAAGGCGATGGCCTGAGGCCCGCAGCCGGTCGAGCAGCGGGCGCGGATCGATCTCGTCCCGGATCGGCCAGAAGCCGGAGACGATGGCACCTTCAGGGATCGGCAGACGGTCCACGGCATCGACAAGGGCAAGCGAGCCCTCGATCCGGTGCGTCGGATCCATTGCGGCCCGCCGGGCAAGCGCTTGCTTGCGCAGGACGTCCTTCGCGGCGGCCAGGGTGTTCTCGGTCTGCGTCATGAACGTCGGGCGGAAGATTTCAGGCTGGTGTCGAATAAGGACGTAGCCGCGCGACCGTTGGAATATGCAATCCCGGAGAACCTACAGAGTAGGTGGGCGCCGTGATGCCACAGTCCACGGACCGAAGCAGTGACAGCTCCCGAAGGAATGCGTAAGGCCCCGGGGATAGTGTTTCCTGACGGATCGTGCAGCCACGCTCTCCCCATATAGCGGCGGCACCCGGACAATACCAGTCCGATAGAGCGATAGCTTACAAATTGTATGGAAACGGACCATCAGGGGTCGGCTCAATCGGCCTTCAGGCTCCGGGTCAGACTCTCGGCGAGAACCTCGATCTTTTCCGCTGCCGTTGCGATCGCGGAAGCGGTTTCCGCTTCCCGGCGGTCAAGCGTATCGCGAGCCGCGTTTCCGGCGTCCCTGGCGGTCGCAAGCTCCTCTTCGAGGCGAGCGACCTTCTTTTCCAGTTCGACAAGTTGGTCCGTGGCCATGATCCCGGCCATGACCGTCAGCCGCTGATCGCCGATTTCTCCGAAGGCTCCGCGTAATTCGTTGATCCAGCCGTCGAAGCGTTCCGCAAGACCAAGGAGCCGCTCCTCCTCGCCATCGTCGCAGGCCATGCGGAACGAGCGGCCATTGATGGTCACATTTATCTGCGCCATCCCCGGTCAGCCTCCATGTGCGTCGAGCACGGTCCGGATCGATTCCATCGCCGAGACAAGTCGGCGGGAAACGTCACGGTTCGCATCTTCGAGGCGGGCGGCCCGGGCCTCGGCCTTGTCCAGGCCGGCGGCGAGATGGGAACGATCTTCCCCAAGTCTTTGCAGGTCTTCCTGCAAGGCATTGAGCGACCGGTCCGCATCGATCCGGCGTTGAATGGAAACCTCAAGCCCGCCCAGTGCCTTTTCAAGGCGCTGCAGGGCGGATTCGATTGCTCCACCAGCCTGTGATCCCGTGTCCGGCATTTCAATCACTCTCACGCGCGCCTGCAATTCACCGGCGCGGCATCACGCATCCACAATGAAAGAGTTATGGTCGAAATTAAGGCCGCATCCATAACACTCAATGGTTCAAGTTCCTTGCGAGCAAGCGGGCTCAATACTCTGAGACCATTGAAAAGGGCCTCGTCTCGCCCGATCCCGGTCGGAAGATTAGGCACCGGGCCACAACCCAGTCAATGCCGCCGATGTCAGAATCCTCAATTCCCTTGGCAAACAGGTTCCCGGCAATCTGCGGTTTATTCGCGCCCGCGGTTTATTGACTCGTGCAGGGTTCCTGATATTTGTCGGGCGCCTTTCGCTCCGGCGGCCCGAAAAAACCCTGCAGCATCCTGTCAGCGGAACCTGTTGCGGCGCCAGGAACGAACTCGAAAAGGCCCCAGGATTCATCCGGCACGCGCCGTTGCAAGCTACGGAAACAAAATGACCGACCTTGAAAAACATCAGCGAATGGCAAATGCGATCCGCTTCCTTGCCATTGACGCCGTTGAAAAGGCGAAATCCGGCCACCCGGGCCTGCCGATGGGGGCTGCCGATATTGCGACCGTCCTTTTCACCGAATTTTTGAAGTTCGACCCGACCGCCCCGAAATGGGCGGATCGCGACCGCTTCGTCCTGTCGGCCGGCCACGGCTCGATGCTTCTCTACAGCCTGCTTTACCTGCTCGGCTATGAAGACTTTTCGCTGGATCAACTGAAGAACTTCCGCCAGCTCGGCGCCCTGACGGCCGGCCATCCGGAATACGGCCACGGCGCCGGTATCGAAACCACCACCGGACCGCTCGGCCAGGGCATCGGCAATGCGGTCGGCATGGCCATCGCCGAAAAGCTTCAGCAGGCCCGCTACGGCGACGGCGTCGTCGACCATTACACCTACGTTCTCGCCGGCGACGGCTGCCTCATGGAAGGCATCAGTCAGGAAGCCCTGTCCCTTGCCGGGCACCTGAAGCTGAACAAGCTGATCCTGATCTGGGACGACAACGGCATCTCCATCGACGGCAGTGTCTCGCTCACCGACAGCACCGATCAGATCGCACGCTTCGCGGCTTCCGGCTGGAACACGCTGAGCGTCGACGGTCATGACCCGGCAGCCATTTCCGCCACGCTGCGCCAGGCGCAGGCGAGCGACCGGCCGACGCTGATTGCCGCCAAGACCACGATCGGCTTCGGCGCGCCGAACAAGGGCGGCACCTCCGGCGTCCACGGATCTCCGCTCGGCGCCAGCGAAATCGCGGCGACCCGCGAAGCCCTGAACTGGTCTTATGAGCCGTTCGAAGTCCCGAGCGACATTCTCGACGCCTGGCGGATTGCCGGGCTGCGCTCCCGCCAGGCGCACAAGGACTGGGAAAAGCGTTTCGCGGAGCTGGATGCCGACACCCGGGCCGATTTCGAGCGCCGCAACCGCGGCGACCTGCCCGCCGGCTATGCCGCGGCCGTCCAGGACTACAAGAAGCAGCTCGCCGAAGATCAGCCGACCATGGCAACACGCAAGGCTTCGGAAGCCGTGCTCACCGTGCTGAACGAGGTGATCCCGGAAACCATCGGCGGCTCCGCCGACCTGACCGGTTCCAACAACACCAAGACATCGCAGACGGTCCCGATCACCCCGGACGATTTCTCCGGCCGCTACATTCACTGGGGCGTGCGCGAACACGGAATGGCCGCGGCGATGAACGGCATGGCGCTGCACGGCGGACTGATTCCCTATTCCGGCGGTTTCCTGATCTTTTCCGACTATTGCCGGCCTTCCTTGCGCCTGGCTGCCCTGATGAAGCAGCGTGTCATCCACGTCATGACCCATGATTCCATCGGTCTTGGCGAGGACGGCCCGACCCACCAGCCGGTGGAGCACTACGCCGCCCTGCGCGCCATTCCAAACCTCTATTTCTTCCGCCCGGCCGATGTCACCGAGACACTGGAATGCTGGCAGCTGGCCCTTGAAACCAAGGATGCGCCGTCGATCCTGGCGCTCACCCGCCAGAACCTGCCCGCGCAGCGCAAGACCTACGAGGAAACCAATCGCTGTGCCCGTGGCGCCTATGTTCTGATCGAGAGCGAGGAAGACGCAGCCGTCACGATTTTTGCTTCCGGTTCAGAAGTGGAAATCGCCACGACCGCCTATGCGGCCCTGGCCGCGGAAGGCATCGCCGCCCGCGTTGTCTCGGTGCCGTGCTTCGAATTGTTCGAAGCCCAGTCGGACGACTACAAGGCGAACATCATCGGCACCAGCCCGGTCAAGATTGCGGTCGAAGCCGGCATTCGCATGGGCTGGGACCGGTTCATCGGGGTCGACGGCGCGTTCATCGGCATGTCGAGCTTCGGCGCCAGCGCGCCCTACCAGGTTCTCTACGAACACTTCGGCATCACCAGCGATGCCGTGGTGGCTGCGGCGAAAGGTAAACTCGCCGCGGCGTAAAGGAACACGCTAGAAGAAGGCTGCATGCCCTTCCCGCATGCAGCCGTTTAAGGCCCAGACCCCCCAAGGGCCTTGAATTAGGGAATGCCATTCCAGGCGTTCAATCAGTCCGTGCACAGGGGACGCACGACAATATCCGGGAGTGAAGTATGGTCACCAAGGTAGCAATCAACGGATTTGGCCGCATCGGCCGGAATGTTCTTCGGGGCATCGTGGAATCGGGCCGCACCGATATCGAAGTCGTCGGCATCAACGATCTGGGTCCGGTCGAAACCAACGCCCACCTGCTGCGCTACGATTCCGTGCATGGCCGTTTCCCTGCCGAAGTGACCGTTGACGGTGACACCATCTCCATCAACGGCGGCAATCCGATCAAGGTCACCGCGATCCGCGATCCGAAGGACCTGCCGTGGGGCGAACTCGGCGTCGATATCGCCATGGAATGCACCGGCTTCTTCACCGCCCGCGACAAGGCCGCCCTGCACCTCGACGCCGGCGCCAAGCGCGTTCTGGTGTCCGCACCCGCCTCCGGCGCCGACAAGACCATCGTCTATGGCGTCAACCACGACACGCTGACCAAGGACGATCTCGTCGTTTCCAACGCGTCCTGCACCACCAACTGTCTGTCCCCGGTCGCCTATGTGTTGAATGAAACCGTCGGCATCGAAAAGGGCATGATGACGACGATCCACTCCTACACCGGCGACCAGCCGACGCTGGACACCATGCACAAGGATCTCTACCGCGGTCGTGCCGCAGCCATGTCGATGATCCCGACGTCCACCGGCGCCGCCAAGGCCGTCGGCCTGGTCCTGCCGGAACTGAACGGCAAGCTCGACGGCTTCGCCATGCGCGTTCCGACGCCGAACGTCTCCGTGGTCGACCTCAAGTTCATCGCCAAGCGCGCGACCTCCGTCGATGAAATCAACGCCGCTATCAAGGCAGCGGCTGACGGCGCGCTGAAGGGCGTGCTCGGCTACACCGATGACAAGAACGTGTCGATCGATTTCAACCACGATCCGCATTCGTCGATCTTCCACACGGACCAGACCAAGGTCATGGACGGCACCCTGGTTTCGATCCTGTCCTGGTACGACAATGAATGGGGTTTCTCCAACCGCATGGCCGACACGGCCGTCGCGATGGCGAAGCTGATCTGATCCTGTCGACATTCGCGGGCCGGGAGCAATCCCGGTCCGCATCGCATTCCTGCAGCGGGAACGGAAATGAGACGATTGATCGCGGCCGGATTGGTCGCCTTGCTGGCGGCTTGTCAGAGTTCGCCCGATCCCATGGGGAAACCGCATATCCTGGCGTTTTCATCGGCGTCTGGTGCTACCGAAGAACAGGTTCCCGAAATTCTCGACGCCTATTCGGAATCCTTCAAATGCTGGACCCGGGACGTAGGTCCCTATCCCGAATACGACATCATTTCGGAACAGATCTCGGAATCGGGCAACGTGTTGACCGTCCTGCTCTCCCATCCGGATTACCCGAACGAAACCGCGCTGAAAATCAGGGTTGTTCCGAGAATCCCGGCGATCATCGCCTACGGACCGATGGCAGAGGGCGATCTGGCAACCTTCATCAAACAGGACCATCGCAAAGCCCGGTTCTCGACCGCCACCTGCGGCGGCTAGGCCCTGGTCGTCCAAGATCGAATTTTTGACACCGGCTGGTTTCATGCCGGTTCTCCAGGGAAAAAATGGTCGAACTTCTTACCGTCATCGCGCTTACGATCGTTGTAGCGATCGTTCCGGGCCCGGACTTCGCGGTTGTGCTGCGAAACGCACTGGTCGGCGGGCGCCTGGCCGGCATCATGACGGCCCTCGGAATAGGGCTGGCCCTCGGCGTGCACGTCACCTACGCCCTGGCCGGCATCGGCCTTGTCGTTTCCCAGTCCATCCTGCTGTTCAACGTGATGAAGCTGATCGGCGCGGCGTATCTGATCTTTCTCGGCGTCACCATGTATCGGACCGCTTCGCGGGAGATGCCTGCCGACGTGAAGACCATGGGCATGCCGCCTCTGAAAGCGCTGCGCTGGGGCTTTTTCACCAATGCGACCAATCCGAAGGCGACCATGTTCGCCTTGAGCGTCTTCCTGCAGGTCACTTCGCCGCAGACGCCGCTCTGGACCCAGATCGGCTATGGCGCAATCATGGTGTCCGGTGTGTCCCTTTGGTTCATACTGGTGACGATGGTCTTCACGCTGGATCCGGTGAAACGGCAATTCATCCGCATGAAACTCTGGATGGAACGCACGTTCGGCATCCTGCTCACGCTCTTTGGCATCGGGATTGCCCTGACTACACATTCTTCACGTCCTTGATTGGGGGGTTCAAGACATATGACATTCAAAACACTTGATGATCTGACAGACATTTCCGGCAAGCGCGTCCTTATCCGCGTTGACCTCAACGTTCCCATGAAGGACGGCGTGGTGACCGACACCACCCGGATCGAGCGCATTCTTCCGACCATCCGGGCGATCACCGCCAAGGGCGGCAAGGCGATCCTGCTGGCCCATTTCGGCCGTCCGAAAGGCGAACGGGTCGCCGACATGTCCCTGAAGCCGGTTGCGCGTCCGCTCGCCGAACTCCTCGGCCAGGCGGTGGACTTCGCCGACGACTGCATCGGCGCACCCGCAGCGGACGCGGTGGCCAAGATGGTCGACGGCGGCATTCTGCTTCTTGAAAACACCCGCTATCACAAGGGCGAGGAAAAGAACGATACGGACTTCGCCAAGGCGCTAGCCGCAAACGGCGACATCTATGTCAACGACGCCTTCTCCGCCGCCCACCGGGCACACGCCTCGACAGAAGGCCTCGCGCGGCTCCTGCCCGCCTATGCCGGCCTGACCATGCAAGCGGAACTGGATGCGCTCGCCTCCGCGCTCGGCGATCCCAAACGCCCGGTTCTCGCCGTCGTCGGTGGTGCCAAGGTGTCCTCCAAGATCGACCTTCTGGAAAACCTCGTCTCCAGGGTCGACATGCTGGTGATCGGCGGCGGTATGGCCAACACCTTCCTGGCGGCACAAGGCATCGACGTGGGCAAGTCGCTGTGCGAACACGATCTGGCGGACACGGCCCTCACCATCATGGCCGCCGCGGAAAAAGCCGGCTGCGAAATCGTACTGCCCGCCGATGCGGTCGTTGCAAAAGAATTCAAGGCCGGCGCCGACAACGAAACCGTCGCCCTTGATGCCATTCCGGCGGATGGCATGATCCTGGATGTGGGACCCGCCTCGATTGCGAAGGTCAACGAAAAGATCGACACGGCCGCAACGCTGGTGTGGAACGGTCCGCTCGGAGCCTTCGAGATCGCGCCTTTCGACAAGGCGACGGTCGCCGCGGCTCAACATGCGGCCGAACGCACCAAACAGGGTAAGCTCAATTCCGTCGCCGGCGGCGGCGATACGGTGGCCGCCCTGAACCATGCCAATGCCGGGTCCGCATTTTCCTATGTTTCCACGGCAGGCGGCGCCTTCCTGGAATGGCTGGAAGGCAAGGAGCTTCCAGGCGTGAAGGCGCTCGAAGCCTGATCCTGAAATTTTTCGCAGATGACGCGCGGCCTACGGCTGCGCGTTTTCTGTATTCGGCAATTATTTCGGATGCCAAATTAAAACTGTTGCAAAGTTCTCGCCTTTGCTGACAATTTAAACGATTTAATCGTCTATCGACGACTTCCAAAACCGGCAGTTTTTGCTAGAACCGCGTCAACTTGATGCATCGCGCCAATCAACGGCTGCGAACATTTCGGACAGATACGATTTCAACGCCGGAACACGGGAGAATTGAATGGCTCGAATTACCCTTCGCCAACTGCTTGATCACGCTGCTGAGCATGACTACGGGGTTCCTGCGTTCAACATCAACAACATGGAACAGGCGCTGGCCATCATGGCAGCTGCCGACAAGACGTCCGCTCCCGTCATCATCCAGGCCTCGCGCGGCGCCCGCGCCTATGCCAACGACGTCATGCTGAAATACATGATGGACGCCGTCTGCGAAATCTACCCGCACATTCCCGTCTGCGTGCATCTCGACCACGGCAACGAGCCGGGAACCTGCATGACCGCGATCCAGGCCGGCTTCACCTCCGTCATGATGGACGGTTCTCTGGAAGCCGACGGCAAGACCCCGGCCGACTGGGACTACAACGTCGGCGTCACCGGCAAGGTGACCGAGATGGCCCACCTCGGCGGCATTTCCGTGGAAGGCGAACTCGGCGTCCTCGGTTCCCTTGAAACCGGCATGGGCGACAAGGAAGACGGCCACGGCGCAGAGGGCAAGCTCTCCCACGACCAGCTTCTGACCGATCCGGAAGAAGCGGTGAAGTTCGTTCAGGCGACCAAGGTCGATGCGCTCGCCATCGCCATGGGCACCTCCCACGGCGCCTACAAGTTCACCCGCCAGCCGGACGGCGACATTCTCGCCATGCACGTGATCGAGGAAATTCACCGCCGCCTGCCGGACACTCACCTGGTGATGCACGGCTCGTCGTCGGTGCCGCAGGATCTTCAGGACATCATCAACCAGTACGGCGGCGAGATGCCCCAGACCTGGGGCGTGCCTGTGGAAGAAATCCAGCGCGGCATCAAGAACGGTGTGCGCAAGATCAACATCGACACCGACAACCGCATGGCCATCACCGGTCAGATCCGCAAGGTTCTGTCCGAGAACCCGGGCGAATTCGATCCGCGCAAGTATCTGAAGCCGGCCCGCGACGCGATGGAAAAGCTCTGCATCGCCCGCCTGGAAGCCTTCAACACAGCCGGTCAGGCGCCGAAGATCGGCCGGATCGCAACGCTTGCCGAAATGGCTGCCAGCTACAAGGACGGCAGCCTGGATCCGAAGATCGGCTGACCATCAAGCCTGCTCAGGCTATGACAGCAACGACAAGTTTATTGAGAGAGGGGCCTTGCGTCCCTCTTTCGCCGTCTTTAGGGACAAGAAACCGGACAGGCGCATAATGCGCTGTCCCACATTTGGTAAAAACGGATCTCATCGTGAACCGCCCCCGCCTCTTTCTTGTCACGCCACCGACGTTCGACACCGGCAAGCTCGCAACCGATCTTGGCGACGCCTTCAAGGGCGGCGACATCGCCTGCGTGATGATCTACATGCCCGATGCTGACGGGAAGGCGCTTCAGGAAGCGGCACAAGTTCTCGTTCCCGCCATCCAGGACGGCGGTGCCGCAGCCCTCGTCTACCGCGACACCCAGGTGGCCGGGCGCAGCGGCGCGGACGGTGCTCATATCGACACCTCCCTGGAAGACGTCAAACTGGCGGTCGAAAGCCTCCAGCCGGCGAAGATCGTCGGCGCCGGCGGCACCAAACTGAAGCACGAAGACATGGAATGGGCGGAGACCGGGATCGACTACCTGTTCTTCGGCCGACTGGATCTGGAGGAAAAGCCCGATCCTCATGACAAGACGCTGTCCAAGGCGGAATGGTGGTCGCACCTGTTCGAAACGCCCTGTGTCGCGCTCGGCGGCAATACCATTGCCTCGGTCGAAGCGGCCGCTGCAACCGGTGCGGATTTTGTCGCGCTGAAGGACGCAGTCTGGCAGAATCCGGACGGACCGGCCGCCGCCGTAACGGCGGCCAATGCCATTCTGGAAGCCCATCCGTTTGAGGATACCGACTGAGCAAAGAGGTCGAACCGTATGGAAGTGATCCGCAAGAACCTGCGCACATGGCTGGCCGGAGCACTCTCCACGCTTGTTCTGGCCACCCTCATTCTGACTGGCGCCTGCCAGACCGGCATGGTTTCCCGGTCCCTGGCACAGAGCGGACAGCAGACGGCACCGGCATCGGATACCTCCGTCACGCCGCCTCCCGCCCCCCTTCCCGGTGCGATGCCTGAGGGGACCGAAACAGCCGGTCAGACGCAGGAAACGGAAAAACCGGACGCACTCATCAGCACCACGGACGTGCAACCTCCCTTGCCGCCGGAAGGCACCAGCATCACGCAGGACTATGTCTACAGCCTGTTTCAGCGCGGCTGGTACCTGTCGACGCTCGCCGCGGCCACACCACTGGCGGAAGAGGGGAACACATCAGCGCAGACCCTTATCGGCGTTCTGTTCGAAGCCGGGCTCGGCATCCCCCAGGACAAGGAAAAGGCAGCCCAGTGGTACGAACTGGCCGTCGCCAAGAACGATCCGCACGCCGCTTACCGGCTGGCCCAGTTTTGTCTGCTGGGCACAGGCGTCAAACAGGACAAGAAACGGGCGGCCGACCTGTTCGAAATCGCGGCCAAAGCCGGCAACCCGGAAGCCAAATACAATCTCGCCCTCCTCTACCAGGAAGGCGAAGGACGGCCGTACAACGAGAAAAAGGCCCGTGAGCTTCTGGAAGAAGCTGCCGAATTCAATGATCCTCAGGCCCAATACGTGCTCGGCCTGTCCTATCTGGAGGGACTCGGCGGCTTCAGCGATCCGGGCAAGGGCGCCTTCTGGCTCGGCCGGGCGGCCCGGCGCGGCAACACCGCGGCCCAGGTCTATTACGGTATCCTGCGGTTCCAGGGCAAAGGCGTGGAACCGAACGAAAAGGAAGCTGCCGACTGGTTCGAGCGCGCCGCGCAGGCGGGGAACCCGGTCGCCATGAACCGGCTTGCCCGCGTCTATGCCTATGGCCGGGGCCGCCAGCAGGATCCGGTCGCCGCGGCCGCCTGGCACTATGCTGCACGCGCCCTTGGGGTTTCGGACCTGAAGCTGGATGGTTTTGTTGCCACCTTGAACAGCGACCTGCTGGCAGAAGCCAGAAAACGGGCGGAACAATATACGGCAACCGTTTTCGCCCCTTCCGAGGATCCCACGCGCCCATCGCCGTAGCCACGGTAACACTTTTCGCCTTTTTTCCTTGAATCCGGCCCGCATTTGTGGTCGACAGGCGCCACATCGGGTTCGCGCATGGGAAAGGTGTCCCGTCTCCGCACCCGCTTTGTCTCAAACAGTCAATTCAATCGGTCGTTCCATGAAAATCAACGGTAACGAAATCAAGCCTGGCAACGTTCTCCAGCATCAGGACACGCTTTGGGCGGTCGTAAAAGTCGATCACGTCAAGCCCGGCAAGGGCGGCGCCTTCGCCCAGGTCGAGATGAAAAACCTTCTCGACGGCCGCAAGCTCAACGAACGCTTCCGGTCCGAAGACAAGGTCGAGCGGGTGCGCCTTGAGCAAAAGGACTTCCAGTACCTTTACACCCAGGACGACATGCTGATCTTCATGGACACGGAAACCTACGAGCAGCTTGAACTCCAGGCGGATTTCGTCGGCGACCGCGCGGCCTTCCTCCAGGACGGCATGATGGTGACCGTTGAAATGCACGAGGAACGTCCGATCGGCATCACCCTGCCCCAGCATGTTACGCTGGAAATCGCCGAGGCCGACGCCGTGGTCAAGGGTCAGACCCAGTCCTCGTCCTACAAGCCGGCCATCATGGAAAACGGCGTCCGCGTCATGGTTCCCCCGTTCATCAGGGCGGGCGAAAAGATCATCGTCGACACAGGCACGCTGGAATACGTCCGCCGCGCCGACTAAGTTCCCAATCATTCCTGCGGCGCGCCTGTCATTCGGGCGCGCCTGACAACAAGCGACAAAAAGAAAATGGCTCGCACCGCCCTCCTCAACGTAATGGTTCAGGCCGCCATGAAGGCAGGCCGCAGCCTTGTTCGCGATTTCGGCGAAGTGGAAAATCTCCAGGTGTCCCGGAAGGGTCCGGGAGATTTCGTCTCCGCCGCCGACCGCAAGGCGGAGGAGATCATCCGCGCCGAACTGACCAAGGCCCGCCCGGCCTTCGGTCTGGTGATGGAGGAAAGCGGCGAAGTCGAGGGCACCGACGGCCAGCACCGCTGGCACGTGGACCCGCTCGACGGCACAACGAACTTCCTTCACGGCATTCCGATTTTCGCCAGTTCCATCGCGCTTGAGCGTCAGGGGCAGATCGTCGCCGGGGTGATCTACAATCCCGTCATGGACGAACTCTATACCGCCGAACGCGGCCGGGGCGCCTTCCTGAACGACCGCCGCCTGCGGGTCGCGGGCCGAACGGAGCTTCCCGACATGGTGTTCGCCACCGGCCTGCCGTTCATCGGCAAGGGCGACCATGGCCGGACCCTGAAGGAACTGCGCTACATCATGCCGGAAGTCGCCGGCGTCCGCCGCTGCGGCGCTGCGGCGCTCGATCTGGCCTGGACCGCCTCCGGCCGTTTCGACGGCTATTGGGAGCGCAATCTCAATTCCTGGGATATTGCCGCCGGCATTCTCATGGTGAAAGAAGCAGGCGGGTATGTCTCCGACCTGTCCGGCAAGGACAAGATGCTGGACACCGGCGATGTGGTCGCGGGCAACGAATTTGCCCAGAAACATCTTCTCAGGCTTCTGAAGAACGTCGACTGATCCGCCTCACCCCGGTCTTCACCGGCTTTGAAATCGCTGAAACTCCGCGCCTTGCTGTGGCCGCGGAGCGATTTGTCGTGCGTTTACCATTGCCCCCGAACGATTAACGGTTTTCAATCCCCGGGAAATCACGTTATCAATCGTTTACCAATAACAGGCGGCTACTTAGCGACCGATGGCAAGAGACTTCGACCCCTACAGTCTGTCCAGTCCCCGGGCATACCTGTCGTTCATGATCATCTTCCTGGTGATCGTTGCATTCATAGGTTTCATTCTCTACCGGCAGATCTCGGTTGCATTCATGAGCAACCCCGGCCTGAACGGCCTGATCGTTCTGGTGGGTCTGTTCGGCATCCTGCTGTTGTTCGGCAGGGTTATCCGGCTGTTTCCTGAAATCACCTGGGTCAACAGCTTCCGCGTCGGCGATCCGGGCCTCGACACCCGCCCCCCCGTTCTGCTGGCCCCCATGGCGACCCTGCTCGGCAACAAGGTCGGCGAAATGGCGCTGACCCCCATGACGGCCCGCTCGATCCTGGATTCCATCGGCATGCGCCTGGAGGAATCGCGCGAGATCTCCCGCTATCTTACCGGCCTTCTCGTCTTCCTCGGCCTTCTCGGCACCTTCTGGGGACTGTTGCAGACCGTCAGCGCGGTCGGCGCGACCATCCAGTCCCTCAATGTCGGTTCCGGCGATGCCGGCGTGATCTTCGAGGATCTGAAAGCCGGCCTTGAAGCCCCGCTTTCGGGCATGGGCACGGCGTTTTCCTCATCGCTCTTCGGCTTGACCGGGTCTCTGGTTCTCGGCTTCCTCGATCTTCAGGCGGGACAGGCGCAGAACCGGTTTTACAACGAGCTGGAAGACTGGCTGTCCACCGTCACCGACATCGAACCGGAAGATTCCTCGCCTCTGCAGCCCCCCACCGACAACTCGGAGCGCATTCAGGCCTCCATCGCCCAACTGCAGAAAACGGTTGAGGAGGGAGGCAGCAAGAAGGCCTCCCAGGCCATGGCCAACCTCGCCGAAGGCATTCAGGGGCTGGTCAAGCATGTCCGCTCCGAACAGCAGATGATGCGCGACTGGGCGGAGAACCAGGGCGAACAGCAAAAGCGGATCGAAGCGCTTCTGTCCTCGATTTCGGCGGCCTTCGACCGCGCGAAGGACTGATCCATGGCAAGCCTGCGCGCCAGACGCCGCTCCTCGGGGACAGATTACTGGCCCGGCTTCGTCGATGCCATGGCAACGCTCCTGCTCGTCATCATCTTCCTGCTGTCGATCTTCATGCTGGCGCAGTTTTTCCTCAGTCAGCAGCTCTCCGGGCGTGACACGGTCCTGAACCGGCTGAACGCCCAGATCAGCGAGCTGACCGAACTGCTGGCCCTGGAACGGGCGAACAGCGGCGAACTGAACGATACCATCACCGGCCTGCGCGCCAGCCTCGGCGAAGCGACCGCTGAAAAGGACCGGTTACTCGGTTTGCTGGACAATTCTTCGGGCGAAGCACAGGCGGCTGGCGGCCGCGCAGCACGCCTGGAAACCATGCTCGACGAGGAGAAGCAGGTCAGCCAGCGCGCCCTGGCCCAGGTCGAACTCCTGAACCAGCAAATCTCCGCCCTGCGTCGCCAGATTGCCGCTGCGAACGCCGCCCTCGAAGCCTCCGAAGCCAAGGAAAGCGAGAGCCAGGCAAAAATCGCAAGCCTCGGCCGGCGCCTCAACGCCGCCCTGGTCCAAAGGGTCCAGGAACTGTCGCGCTACCGCTCCGACTTTTTCGGCCGCCTGCGGGAAATCCTGTCGCAGCGCTCCGATATCCGCGTCGTCGGCGATCGCTTCGTCTTCCAGTCGGAAGTCCTTTTCTCCTCCGGATCGGATGAAATCAATCCGAACGGCACGGAGGAACTCGACAAGCTCGCCGAGGCCATCCAGGAACTCAGCCTTCAGATCCCCGACGAGATCAACTGGGTACTCAGGGTCGACGGCCACACGGACGCCCGCCCGCTTTCGGGAACAGGCCGGATCCGCAACAACTGGGAGCTATCCGCCGCCCGCGCGATTTCGGTGGTCCGCTACCTGATCGAACGCGGCGTCGATCCCAAGCGCCTGGTGGCCGCCGGCTTCGGCCAGTACCAGCCGCTGGAGGAAGGCGACAGTCCGGAAGCACTCGCACGCAACCGCCGCATTGAACTCAAGCTGACCGAACGCTGAGCCAACACGACCGTTTGCACCTTCCCGGCACCGGGGTACACTTCAGGACATCAACGGGAAGCCCCAGCCACGCTTGAATTGCGCCCGAACTGCGAATGCTGTGACAGGGATCTGCCGCCGGAGGCCCCGAACGCCATGATCTGCACCTTCGAATGCACCTTCTGCCGGGACTGCGCAGAAAGTGTGTTGAAAGGCCAGTGCCCGAACTGCGGCGGCAATCTCGTTGCCCGTCCGATCCGGCCCGCGGAAAAGCTGCTGCGCTACCCGGCGTCCACGAAGCGGGTGTTGAAACCGGAGGGCTGTACGGCGGTGGGCTAATCGAGCATTGCCTGAGCGCATACGCCACCGCCCCGGAGCGGAGCCTGCCGTTCGAAGACAACGCGGAAGGCATCGCCGTAACCGCTGGTATACCCCCCGACATACAATCAGCAATGGAAGTCTTAACGAGTTCTTAATCACTGCCCCACCCTAATGGAAGGCATCGCAGCAAACGTGGGTGGCGGGCGATGTCCGTGTTTTCAATCATTCAGAGATCTCAGCAGCAGCAATTCAGCCTGCAAACGAATGGCGCCCCGCTCCCGAAGGTCGGAACAGCCACCGGCAACCGGACGAAGGATGCGGAGGCAAAATCCGCCGAAAAGGCAAAAGACCTTGCCGACAGCCTGACCGAGACCACAACCCCGCAATCAGAGGAAGCGCAGGACGAAGCGGAGAAGATGGTCGAGGAGTACAAGGACGCCGTCGACCTGAACAGTTCCCTGTCGCGGGCGGTCAAGGACAATGCGGACGCCGAGCGTGAACTGCGCATCGAGCGGATGGCGCAACAGATCAAGCGCATGAAGGAAGCCCTGCGCTTTGCCACCCCGGAAAAGGCGAAGCAGATGCTGCGCGAGTTGCAGCAGATCGCCAAGAATTTCAGAACCGCGAGCATCGAGCTGCGCAAGGCGGCGGAAAAAATCGGTCCGGACCGGCCGAACATGGCCGTCGACGTTGCCGCCGATGCAACGAGCCATGCAATCCAGACAAAGATCGGCTCCTCCGACGTCACGCCCGACGATCTTGCGGCCGCCGCCGGCGACCTGGCCTCCTCGCTGTTTGCGGCACCGCCCGCAAGCATGGCCGCGCCTGCCGACACATCGGCCGGCGACGCCCCCGTCCGGGACATGGCATCCCTTCTGGACCCTGGCGCTTTAAGCGACTTTGCCACCGAATTGCAGGAAACGCTTTTGCAGAAGAAGGACGCCGCTTTCTACCAGTCCGCGGTCCATACCTATGCCGATCTGCAACACCAGTCCGACTCGCTCTACCGCAAAAGCCGCATCGACTCCATGCGCGGCGAGCATGGACAGTTGCTGGAGCTGTTTGAGGAAATCAAGCTCTTGGCCGACTCCTTGGAAACGCTCGTCGACAAGGAGGACGAGCAGGTACAGGAGGCCATGACGGACATCGGCAAGAAGCTCGCCGAGGGGTACGAGATCCTGGACAATGACGACCTGCAACGGTTCCTTCAGGCCGGCCGCTACGCGCCTGTTGCCGGTCTCGACACCGGCACCCAGGGTGCGTCCGGCATCACTGTCTCCGTAAGCAGCATCTCGGTGGAAACCACGGTCTCGATCTCGGTCTCCGGCGTTATCGCCTGAAGTCTGTTGACCGGATGGATGTTCATTCGGGTGCTCCGTGAAGGCTTGAAGTGCATTACTCCAACCTCCTCGCAAAGCCCCGAATGGACACCCTGTTGAAAGTTCACATCTGGCTGGCCGGCGCTTCCGGGGCACCCCCCTCCTTCTTGCGGCGCGAGAAGAGCCACATCACGAAGACGAAGAAGACCGGGACGAAGACAATGGTCAGTGCCGTACCGGTAATCGTTCCGAACAGAACGGCATACCCGATTGCCTGGCGGGCACCGGCACCAGCGCCATTGGACAGAACCAGCGGCACGACGCCCAGACCGAAGGCCAGCGAGGTCATCAGGATCGGGCGGAAACGCAGGCGTGAAGCCTCTCGTGCCGCCTCCAGCGCGGTTTCCCCGAGAGCCGTCATCCGGTCGCGGGCGAACTCCACGATCATGATGCCGTTCTTGCCCGTCAGGGCGACGACGGTCAGCAGACCCACCTGGAAGTAAACGCCGTTCGACTGATGGCCGATCTGCGCCCCGATGAGCGCGCCCAGGATCCCGACGGGCATTGCCAGCAGTACCGAGATCGGGATCGTCCAGCTTTCGTAAAGTGCTGCCAGACACAGGAAAACGGCGGAAAGTGCCAGGCCATAGAGCAGCATGGCGCCGGCACCGGCTTCCTTTTCCTCCAAGGACATGCCTGTCCATGCCAGCTTGAAACCGGGCGGAAGCTGTTGAGCCAGGTCTTCCATGACGGCGATCGCGTCACCGGACGTATAGCCATCGGCGGCGGAGCCTTCGATGTTCATGGAGGGAAGCGCATCGTAGCGGTTGACCTGCTGTGGCCCGTAGACCCATTCCTGGGTGGAGAAGGTCGAGAAATCGACGAAGTCGCCATTCTCGTTCTTGATCCGCCACAAGCTGATATCTTCCGGGACGGAGCGAGCCGAAGGTTCGCCCTGGACCACGACCTGCTTCATCCGTCCCTGGTAGAGGAAGTCGTTGATGTAGCTGCTCGACCAGATCGTCGTCATGAAGGTGCCCACATCGGCGGCCGAAACGCCGACGGCGCCCGCCTTGGCCCAGTCGATGTTCAGACGGAACTGCGGGGCATCCGCAACGCCGCTGGGACGCACAGCCGTCAGGCGCGGGTCTTGCGAAGCCAGTCCCAGCAACATGTTTCGGGCCGCCAGAAGATCCTCGTGGGACTGGCCGGCGGTCGCCTGAAGAACGGCGCTGAAGCCGTTGGACGTACCCAGCTCCATCACGGCCGGCGGCACGATCGGCACGACAATCGCTTCCCGGATGCCGCCCAGCAGCGGACCATAGGCCCGTCCCGCAATGGCCATCACCGAGTTCTGCGGACCAATACGTTCAGACCAGTCCTTCAGCTTCACGAACATCATGCCCATGTTCTGGCCCTGTCCGGCGAAGGAGAAGCCGCGGACGGCAAAGATGGAGGAGACGTTGTCCGCCTCCGCGCTCCACCAGTATTTCTGGACCTTGTCGAGGACCGCCTCCGTTGCCTCTGCGGTAGATCCGGAGGGGAGTTCGACAATGACAAGCACCGCCCCCTGATCCTCATCCGGCAGGAAGGAGGTTGGCGTACGTTGATACAGGAAGACCATGCCGCCGACCAGGACGGCAAAGATGAGCAGCATCCGCACAATGCGTTTCGTGGCGCCACGGACAATCGCGAGATAGCCCGAGGTCAGACGCCCGAAGGCGGCCTCGAAACCGGCCCCGAAGGACTTCGCCAGGCGCCCGATAACACCCTTGTTCGCTTCGGAGTGAGGCTTGAGGATGGTTGCGCACAGCGCCGGCGTGAAGATTAGTGCCACCAGCACCGAGAGGCTCATGGCCGAGACGATGGTTACGGCGAACTGCTTGTACATCTCCCCGGTCGAGCCGCCGAAGAATGCCATGGGCACGAACACCGCCGAAACCACGATGCCGATACCGACAAGGGCCCCGGTGATTTCGTCCATGGATTTCCTGGTCGCTTCACGCGGAGACAGATGCTCATCCCGCATCAGCCGCTCCACGTTCTCGACCACCACGATGGCATCGTCCACGAGAAGGCCGATGGCCAGAACCATCGCGAGCATGGTCAGCGAATTGATGGTGAAGCCGAGCAGCGCCATGATGCCGAAGGTCCCCATCAGAACCACCGGAACCGCCAGGGTGGGGATAAGCGTGGCACGGAAGTTGTGCAGAAACAGCAACATCACGAAAACCACCAGAACGATGGCCTCGATCAGCGTGTGTACGACGGCCTCGATCGACAGCTCTACGAAGGGCGTGGTGTCATAGGGAATGGTGTAGCTGACACCGGCCGGAAAGATTTGGGAGAGTTCCTCTATCTTCGCCTTGACCAGCCTGGACGTCTCCAGCGCATTTGCGCCGGACGCAAGCTGAATGGCCATGCCGGTGGATTCCTTACCGTCCATGTAGGTGGCAAGTTCATAGTTCTCGGAGCCGAGTTCGATGCGGGCCACATCCCGTAGGAGAACCAGCCCGCCGTCGGTGTCCGCCCGCAACACGATGCGTTCGAAATCCTCAGGCGTCTTAAGCAGGGATTGCGCAGTGATCGTGGCGTTCAGAAGCTGCCCCTTCGGCGCCGGCATCGCCCCGAAGGATCCTGCGGAAATCTGTGCATTCTGGGCACGGACTGCCGCTGTGACGTCGGACGGCGACAGGCCGTAGTACTTCAGCTTCTGGGGATCGAGCCAGATCCGCATGGCGTATTCGGAACCGAAGACCTCGACCGAGCCAACGCCTGAAACACGCGAAATGGGCTCCACGACATAAGAGTTGAGGTAGTCGGAAAGGTCGACGCCGGTACGGCTCCCATCCTCGGAAATCAGGGCGATCACCATCAGGAAGCCGGTGGCTGATTTCTCAACGGTGACACCCTGCTGGGTGACGACCGACGGAAGGCCGGCTTCTGCCTGCGCCAGCTTGTTCTGCACCTGGACCTGAGCGATATCAGGATCCGTGCCCAACTCGAAAGTCAGGGTGATGCTCGCCCCACCTGTGGAGGTGGTCGAGGAATTGATGTAGCGCAGGCCGTCCAGGCCGGTCATCTCCTTCTCGATCTGCTGGACCACCGTGTCGGAGACGGTTTCCGCCGAGGCACCGGGGTAGACCGCACTGATGACAACCGAAGGCCCGGCGATTGACGGATACTGGGAAATAGGCAGTCCCATGATGGAGATCACGCCCGCGGCCATCACGATGATCGCGAGAACCCAGGCAAAAATCGGACGCCCGATAAAGAAGCGAGACATTGTTATTCACCTTCCCCGGCACCGGCCTGTTCGGCTGGGCCATCTGAAGCAGCGCCTGGGGCGATCTGAACGTCGGCACCGACCTGGGCCTTCTGGAAACCGGACGTAACGATCTGGTCGCCTTCGTTCAGACCGGACGAGACAACCCACTGGTTTCCTTCCGAACCGGAAATCTCGATGGTGCGCTTGGCGATCTTGCCATCATCGACAATCCAGACGTTTGCCGTACCATCGGTGTCGCGCATGACGGAACTTTGCGGAACAAGAACGGTTTTCCGGGCATCGCCTTCCGGCAGCAGGACTTCAACATAGAGGCCCGGCAGCAGCATGTGCTGTGGATTCGGGAACGTGATCCGGAGCGTCACCATTCCGGTCGTCGGCTCGACCCGTGGCTCGGCAGCCTGCAGATGTCCGATCTCGCCGTAAGTTTTACCATTCGGCAGGAGCAGCCTGATCTCGGCCTTGTCGAGCCGTTTGCGCTGGTCTTCGCTGGAATGCCATTTCAGCAGGTCATTCACCGATTGGGTTACGTCCACGTAGATGGGATCGAGGGTGCGGATGGTGGTGAGCGGGTCGGCCTGCTCGGCGCTGACCAACGCTCCAATGGTGGTTTTGGACAGGCCGATCACGCCCGAAATCTGCGCCCTGATCGTCGTCCGGTCCAGATCGATCTGGGCTCTGTCGAGTTGAGCTTCCGCGGCCTGAAGCGAAGCGAAAGCCGCGTCGCGCGTGGCAACCGCGGTGTCCCGGCTGGCCTCGGAACCGACACGGGTCGAAAAGAGGTTTTCGGCCCGCTTCGCATCGGATTTCGCCAGATCGTAATTCGCCTGGGCCTGAGCAACGGAGGCCTTCGCTGCGGCCACAGTCGCGGCATAGACGTTGCTCTCGATGGAATAGAGCTCCTGGCCCTTCTTGACCTCGGACCCTTCCTCGAACAGCCGGCTGTTGATCACGCCGGAGACCTGCGGTCGGACTTCGGAAATCGTCGACGCCCTGATACGGCCCGGCAGACGGGAGGTCGGCGTGTAGTCGGTCAATTTCGCCGTGAGAACGGTTACCGACGGGACCGGACGCTGCTGCGCATGGGCCGTGATTGATGCGAAGCTTAGCGCCAACGCTGCGAGGGAGGCGCCTAAAACTTTGTATTTCCTGCTGTTTATCATCATTTTACCTGGGTCATGAACGCGGGCGCCGGCGATGGCAGGCGGGTTCCTCGCATGTCTGCGATATTCGGGAAACGGAGCTGGTGATCAGGTAGGAGCCACCTTCAAGGCCTTGATCTGGTAGCGGATTAGCTTTGTGCCCAATTCCTGAAGCTTGAAGCACTTGTTGGACCGCAGCCACTCCGAGAGCAGTCCGTTCACCATCGTCATCAGCGCAATCGCTGCCTCCAAAGGCGTGAACTCGGGGTTCAGTTGTCCAAGATCCTCGGCACGCCGGGTGATTTTGGACAGAACCTCGAGCATTTCCTTGTTTTCTTCAGCAAACGGGGCTGTGTCCTCACCGACATGCGGATTGGAGGACATGATTTCAATCATGTGTTGAAGGTGGATGTTGCTTTCGAATTCCTGCAGGAACTCCTGGGTTGCCGTTTCCAGAAGCTGAAGCGGATCTGCATGTGGCTCGTCGGCGGCAACGCGCAACATCTCAGCCTGCGGAGGATCGGCGCGCTCCTGCAGCGCGCGAATGAGCTCGGATTTATCCTTGAAATGCCAGTAGAACGCGCCGCGGGTCACGCCTGCGGCGCGCGAAATCCGTTCAAGCGACGTGTGAGCGATGCCGCTTTCCAGGAACAGCAGTTCCGCGGCATCAAGGATCGATTGCCGCGTCCTTTCCGCTTCTTCCGGTGTCTTCCGCATAAACCGCTCCTGTGCACTGCAGCATAGCTTATACATACATTCATGTATGTATGTAAAGTCTTTTGCGCCCTGCTCAGAACACCCCAAGCGACCGGAGTGGAAAGGGCGCGGCCTCAGGCTGAAAGGCAAAGAAAAAGGCTGCCGCAGGAAGCGGCAGCCCGATTACGTCACAACAAGCGGAAGACAAAGACCTGTGATCAGGCCTTGCCGTCGTCCTCATTGTCGTTGTCATTGCCGGCATCGTCGCCCTTCAGCGAGTTCAGCTTCGCAAAGACGGCATCCGCGTCGAACTCTTCTTCCTCTTCGCGTGCGATCGGCTTGCTCGTATCCATGGAGAAGGCGGCGGCGAGTGCTTCTTCGCTGGTGGTTTCTTCCACCGGCATCAGCGTCTCCACAACTTCGCCTTCCGGACGCGGCGGTGCGTTCTTCGCAGCCTTTTCCACTTCCATGTCGAGCTCCAGCTGGCTGCACAAGCTGAGGGTGACCGGATCGGAAGGAACCAGGTTGGCCGAGTTCCAGTGGGTCCGGTCGCGAATCGCTGCGATCGTCGGCTTGGTGGTGCCGACCAGACGCATGATCTGGGCATCCTTGAGTTCCGGATGATTGCGCACCAGCCACAGGATCGCGTTCGGGCGGTCCTGGCGGCGGGATACCGGCGTGTAGCGCGGTCCCTTGCGCTTGGCTTCCGGGACGATGACCTTCGACCCTTGCAGCTTCAGCTGATGATTCGGATCGTTCTGCGCCTTCTCCACTTCTTCCCGGGTCAACTGCCCGGTCAGGATCGGGTCGAGGCCCTTGATGCCCTGTGCGGCCTCGCCATCAGCAATAGCCTTGACCTCAAGCGGGTGCAGTTTGCAGAAGGACGCAATCTGCGTGAAGCTCAAGGATGTGTTGTCGACGAGCCAGACGGCGGTGGCCTTCGGCATCAGCGGCGTGTTCGCCATCGGTTAAATTCCTCCTGTCGGCTCCCTCGCCCGGCAAGACGAAAAAGCAGTGGTCCATTTGAATTGAATGGGAATTGACCGTGAATATAAGGCGACAGGCGATCAAAAGCAAATCCGTCATTTACCTTATGAAAGTCTCATAAAAAGCAGGACGTTATTGCCCGTTTCCGGCCTTGAATGCCTTTGCAGCGACCGTAGGATAAAAAAGCGAGTCTCCTTGGGACGGAGACCGGATCGGGAGGATCACAATGAAAACAGCGCTTGTGACTGGCGCCGCACGCGGTATCGGACTGGCAACGACACAGCTCCTTCTGGACAAGGGTTGGCGGGTCCTCATGGTGGATATCGACGGCGAGGAACTGATGAAGGCCGCAGCTCCGCTTGATAGCGTCCAGCCCATCGTCATGGATGTTTCCGACCCGGAACAGGTCGAGCGTTGTTTCACCGATGTGGCGAAAACCCATGGCCGCCTAGAAGGGCTGGTGAACAACGCCGGCGTCGCCGACTTCGGCCCGATCAGAGAGACCACCTTCGACCGCTGGCGAACGGTGATGAAAACCAACCTCGACGGCGTCTTCCTGATGACCCAGGCGGCAACGGATCTGCTGATCGCCGGCAAGGGCGCGATCGTGAACATCGCCTCGATCTCGGGCCTGCGCGCCAGCACCCTGCGCGTCGCCTACGGCACGTCGAAGGCAGCGGTCATCCAGCTCACCCTGCAACAGGCCGCCGAACTCGGCGAATTCGGTATTCGCGCCAATGTGGTCGCGCCCGGACCGGTGAACACAAAGCTCGCGCTCGCGGTTCACACCCAGGAAATCCGGGAGGCCTATCACGACGCCATTCCGCTGAACCGCTATGGCTCGGAGAAGGAAATCGGCAATGCCATCGTCTTCCTACTGTCGGAGGAGGCAAGCTACGTCACCGGCCAGTTGCTGTGCGCGGACGGCGGCTTCGAGGCCACCGGCATCGGCCTGCCCGCGCTCAGGCGCTAGCGAAGGCGGCATGTGAAAGAGACCCGGCCTCTTCTCTGAGGCGTCATTGCCCGGCGAAGTCCACTGCTGTCCGGTTTACTTATGAAGTCTTTCTCCAAGTATTTGACATATCACCGGCATTCCTCCGCAGAGATAGAGTGGATACGAAAAACAGTTCCGCCCACTCCCGTCTCCCCCCCTTGAGGGGGAGATGTCGGCGTGAGCCGACAGAGGGGGGGTGAAACGGTGCCGAATTTTCTGAAACGCCGAATTTTCCGAGAGGCTTATACCCCCCTCTGTCTCCTGACGGAGACATCTCCCCCTCAAGGGGGGAGAGGAAGACAAGCGGATAAACCGGGGGCGCAAAAAATACGCTGTTAAACCGGACAGCAGAGAGCGAAGTCCGTGTGATGACAGCAGAGTGTGCGGCAAAGCGCAGGATCAGTTCACCTCGAGCATGATCTTGCCGATATGGCCGGAGCTTTCCATCCGCCGGTGGGCGTCTGCCGCTTGCACCAGCGGGAAGGTGGAATCCATTACCGGGCCGACCTTTCCGGCCTCGATCAGCGGCCAGACTTTTTCCTTCAGGTTCTGCGCGATCGCCGCCTTGAAGGCATTGTCGCGCGGCCTGAGAGTCGAGCCGGTGTGAACCAGCCGCTTCATCATCAGGCGTCCGAAATTCAAATTCTCGGAAATGCCGCCCAGAGTGGCGATCTGGCAGATGCGGCCTTCCACGGCCGCCACGATCCAGTTCTTCTCCACATAGTCGCCGCCGACCATGTCGAGAATGACATGTACGCCGTCACCACCGGTCAGGTCCTTGATGACCTCGACGAAATCTTCGGCTTTGTAGTTGATCACGTGGTCGGCACCCAGCGCCCGCGCCGCTTCCGCCTTCTCATCCGATCCAACGGTGGTGAACACCTCGGACCCGAACGCCTTGGCGAGCTGAATGGCGGTCGTGCCGATGCCGGACGTGCCGCCATGAACAAGAAACCGCTCGCCCGGTTTCAGGCCGACCCGGTCGAACACGTTGCTCCAGACCGTGAAATAGTTTTCCGGCAGGGCGGCCGCCTCCACCATCGACACTCCCTTCGGAACGGAAAGCGCATGGGCCTCCGGCACCTTGCAGTACTGCGCGTAGCCGCCACCGGGCGCGAGTGCCGTCACTTTGGCGCCGATCTCGTGCAGGGTAGCGCCGTCGCCCAGCGCCACGACCGTGCCGGCCACCTCCAGTCCCGGAAGGTCAGAAGCCCCCTTGGGCGGCGGATAAGCGCCCTTGCGCTGCTGCACGTCGGGCCGGTTCACGCCCGCCGCTTCCACCTTGATCAGGATTTCCCCTTCGGCCGGTTCCGGCAGCGGGCGCTCTTCGGGCACCAGAACATCCGGACCACCCGGTTCGGAAATCGCCATGGCGGTCATTTTTGCCGGTAGGTCAGTCATGCTCCATCTCCTGGGTCACGGTCTCATTAAAGTCCTTTGGGGTTTATCCTGACCGGCCAAGGCTGACAATGTCGGTTTTGGAAGATAAAACTGGTCCTTTCAATCGATGGCCGCAGCCGGCGGAAAGGAGCAGCGCCATGAGCCTTTTTGACGACGACACCCCGAAGAAACCGAGGGGTACCCAAATCAGTGTGGGGCAGGATCTCAGCACTTTATCGGAATCAGAGCTGGCGGAGCGGATTGTCGAACTGGAACAGGAAATCATCCGCACAAAAGAGACTTTGTCGCACCGTAGTAATATTCGCGATGAAGCAGAGTCTTTATTCGGAAAACCGAGTACGTAGTTTTCATGACACCTTCCCGGCCAATACAAAACAGTCCTACTTTGGGTCATTTGGATAGGTAAAAATTTAGTCGTTTACGCCTCATTAATCTTTCCAAAGTATAAACAGAGTTATCCAGTCATCTGGATCTTGAGTGGCTCCTGTCCACTCTGTTTGACGCCTCCCTGTTAAAGACTCAGAGCCGCATATCCGCGGCTCTTTTTTTTGGTCACCCCACGCGCTATCATTACCGTTAACTGTCGCCGACAGACCTGGTGGGGCCGATTGGCACGCGTGTTGCAACTATTTCCGGCAGAAGCCCAATTCGTCTCGAAGTGAAACAGTTCCGCTTTGAGGCACTTCTTTCGCGGAGACGGTTCCCGAAAAGGCACACGGGCAGGTGAAGCAGAAGTAACAAAGGCGTACCGATCGATGACGGATGAGACCCCCACCCGCAAAGCCGCACCCGAAATGGTGCACATTGCCAACCGGCTCGCATCTTCCGACAATTTTCAAAGCCTGTTTGAAGAAGGCATGTCTCTGGTCGAGGAAACGGCACTCTATCTGGACGGCGATGGCCGTGCCGAGGCCAAGCTGCTGCCGCGGGCGGCCTCGCTCGCCTATGCAACCGAATCCATGCGCCTGACCACCCGCCTGATGCAGCTGGCATCGTGGCTACTCCTGCAGCGCGCCGTCAACGAGGGTGAAATGTCCCGCGAACAGGCCGGCAGCGACAAGAACCGGGTCCGCCTGGAAAAGCTCAGCAGCCCGGTCGACAGCCCGTCCTGGACCGACATGCCTGAAACCCTGCAGGATCTCGTCAGCCGGTCCGTCCGCCTTCAGGAACGCATCGTCCATCTCGATCAGATGCTCTACCGCAAAAGCGATGACAACGATGCGAATGAAACTCCGTCCAATCCGGTCGAAGCCCATTTGAACAAGCTTCATGCCGCCTTCGGCCGTATCGGCTGAAGACGCCTTCCACCCGGAGGCCATCTCACACTTGGTGGCCTTCCGGCTTTGACAGCTTCAAGACTTTTTCAGCCGCCCTCCCAAGATCGTTTGGAGGCGGCTTTTTTTTGCGCGCATACAAAGCACGGCGTCGACAAACAAAAAACCCGGCACGAGGCCGGGTTTTCGAAAATACCACAAGGTGTTCCGGGAATTACGAGCCCAGGAAACCTGCGTACTTGTTCTTGAAGCGGGACACGCGACCGCCGCGGTCCATCAACTGACGGTCACCACCGGTCCAGGCCGGATGGGAAATCGGATCGATGTCGAGCTGCAGGGTGTCGCCTTCCGCTCCATAGGTGGAGCGGGTGGTGAATTCGGTACCATCGGTCATGACGACCTTGATGGTGTGGTAATCGGGATGGATATCCGCTTTCATGACCGGTCCTTTCAGGCATCCGGAACCGGCATTTCTCATCCAACGCCGTACCCGGATACAAACGAAACAAAAAGGCCGCCGATCCCCTACGGATGCAGCCTTCCATAAACATGAGGCGGGGATATACCCCAAGCCGGCGCCCGAAACAAGGGGGTTACCGGCATTCCTGAGTCAATTTAAGCCTTGGCATTTAAGATGCGATCCCCCAAGTCTACGAACAAGCCGATCAGCAGGCCAGCGAGGGAAAAACCGTGAGCAGTGACAGCAGTGACAAGACCGCCCGCAGCCGCAAATCCCTCCGCCCGTTAGCCCGCCTCCTTCCCTACCTCAAACGGCACCGCAGGATGACGGCCGCGGCGCTGGTCGCGCTTGTGTCGGCCGCAGCCATTACCCTCGTCCTACCCACCGCGGTCAGGCGCGTGATCGACTTCGGGTTCGCCGGCGACAACCCGGCCCTGATCAACACCTATTTCTTCGTGCTGTTTGGCGTTGTGGCCGCCCTCGCGGTCGCCAGCGGGGTTCGCTATTTCCTCGTGATGTGGATTGGCGAACGGATCGTCGCCGAAGTCCGCGCCGATGTCTTCGAACACATGACCGCGCTCAGCCCGGGGTTCTACGATCAGGCGAAATCGGGCGAGATCCTGTCCCGTCTGACCGCCGACACGACCCAGATCAAATCCGCCTTCGGCGCCAGCGCCTCGCTTGCGATGCGCAACACGCTAATGTTCATCGGCGCGTCGATCATGATGGTGGTTACCAGTCCGCGCCTGTCCGTCATCGTTCTGCTCGCAATTCCCGTGATCCTGGTACCGCTCTTAGGGTTTGGCCGCTCGGTGCGCAAACGCTCCCGGTCCGCGCAGGACATGCTCGCAGCCGCCTCCGCCTATGCCTCGGAGATGCTCGGCGCGGTTCGCACCCTGCAGGCGTTCACCCACGAAACCTACGCGTCTGCGAAGTTTCGCAATGCCGCCGAATCCGCTTTCCGCGCCGCCCGGCTGGCGACTGCGGCCCGGGCGGTTCTGACCGGCTTCGCCATCTTCGTGATCGGCGCAAGCGTGGTCGCCGTTCTGTGGATCGGCGCCAGCGATGTGCTCGCGGGTCGAATGACCGGCGGCACTTTGAGCCAGTTTCTGCTCTACTCCATCCTGGCCGCCGGATCGCTGGCGAGCCTGTCGGAAGTCTGGGGGGAACTGTCCCAGGCCGCCGGAGCGGCAGAGCGTCTCAGCGAGCTTCTCGACATCGAACCGGAAATCGCAGCCCCCGAAAATCCCGTGGCCTTGCCCGCCATGCCGCGAGGGGCGATCGCCTTCAACCAGATCTCTTTCGCCTATGATGGCGCCAAGGACATGCCGGTCCTCAACGGCGTGGACCTGACCATCGAACCGGGCGAAACCCTCGCCGTCGTTGGCCCGTCGGGTGCGGGCAAGTCGACGCTGTTTCACCTGCTGATGCGGTTTTACGATCCGAAGTCGGGACAAATCACCTTCGACGGTCTCGATCTGCGCACGCTCGATCCGAAAGATCTGAGACGCGCGATTTCCCTCGTTCCCCAGGACACGGCGGTCTTCGGAACCAGCATTGCGGAAAACATCGCCTACGGCCGGCCCGAAGCATCGCGGAACGAGATTGTCGCGGCCGCCGCGGCCGCCCATGCGGATACCTTCATCACCAACCTGCCCGACGGTTACGAAACTGCCGTGGGCGAGCGTGGCATCACACTGTCGGGAGGACAACGCCAACGAATCGCCATTGCACGCGCCATCCTGAAGGACGCGCCCGTACTGCTGCTCGACGAGGCGACCAGCGCACTGGATGCGGAAAGCGAGAAGCTGGTTCAGGATGCTCTGGACGGCCTGATGCAGGGCCGCACCACACTCGTCATCGCCCATCGCCTGGCAACCGTTCTGAAAGCCGACCGGATCATCGTCATGGAGGCGGGCCGGATCGTGGAAACCGGTACCCATGCCGAACTTTCTGCCCAGGGCGGGCTCTACGCCAAGCTGGCCCGGCTGCAGTTCAATACCGACAGCCCGGAAACGGCTGCGCCCGCGACTCAGGCTGGCTGAGCGCGGGCGCGCCAAAATTTCAGGCTACGGAAGCTGGATTAGTCCTCGTCGGGCACCGCAACCGTGTAGTTAAGCGGCAGACGGCCACCGTCGGCATAGATCGTCTGGCCGGTCACATAGCTTGCATCCGCGGACGCCAGGAACGCAGCGACGCCGGCAATCTCCGAAGGCTCGCCGATGCGAAGCATGGGCGTGCGCGACAGGATCCGGTTCCGGGCGGCCGGATCGTCATTCACCGATGCCAGCATGTCCGTCATGATCGAGCCGGGACCGATTGCGTTGACGCGGATACCATGCGGGGCCAACGCCAGGGACGTGGCCTTGGTCAGCTGGTTGATCCCGCCTTTTGAGACGCAATAGGGAATCTGGTTGGGGATAGCGACGACGGAGTTGATCGACGACATGTTGATGATCGCCCCCGGCGCACCGCCATCTTCAACCTTTTCCACCATGTGCCGGGCAACCGCCTGAGAGCACAGGAACGCCCCCTTCAGGTTGATCGAAAGCACCCGGTCGAAATCGTCTTCCTCAAGTTCCAGGAAATCCGAGCCGACAACCACGCCGGCATTGTTCACCAGAACATCGATATCGCCGAACGCATTCAGCGTCTCGGCGACCAGATTGCGCACGTCCAGGCGTTCGGCCACATTGCAATGCAGGTAGATCACCTCGCCGAAGCCCGACAGGTCTTCAACTGCGCTCTGTCCGGCCTCATCGTCGACATCCGCGATGACGACTTTGGCTCCATCCATGACGAAACGCTTGGCGACGGCATAGCCAATTCCACGGGCAGCACCCGTGACAATGGCGACCTTGTTCTCAAGGGACACTGAAAACCTCTTGGCATTATTAAACGGGCCGTCGAAACGGCGACCCGACCATAAGAGGCTCATGTCCCTATGTCGATGGCTTCTTTGCCTTCCCGGTTCAGGTGGGACCGCCGAGACCGCGATCCTTCATTGCCCCGAAGATTTCATCGAGGATGGCCGGATCATCGATGGTGGCCGGCATCCTGTAGCTCTCCCCGTCGGCGATCTGGCGCATGGTCCCGCGCAGGATCTTGCCGGACCGGGTCTTGGGAAGGCGCTCCACCGTGATCGCCAGTTTGAACGCCGCCACCGGACCGATCTGGTTACGGACCAGCTTGACCAGCTCCGCCTCGATCTCATCATGCGGCTGATTGACGCCCGCCTTCAGCACGACAAAGCCGCAGGGCAGTTGACCCTTCAACTGGTCGGCGATGCCGATCACCGCGCATTCGGCCACGGCCGGATGGGTGGCGAGCACCTCTTCCATCGCGCCGGTGGAAAGCCTGTGACCCGCAACATTGATGATGTCATCCGTGCGCGACATGATCGACAGGTACCCGTCGTCGTCGATGACCCCGGCGTCGGAGGTTTTGTAGTAGCCGGGAAACTCGGCAAGATAAGCATCGTGGAACCGCTTTTCCGCGTTCCATAGCGTGGGCAGGCATCCCGGCGGCAGCGGCAGCTTGATCACGATGTTGCCGAGCGTGTTAGCCGACAGCGGATGGCCCGCATCGTCCAGGATCTGGACATCGTAGCCGGGCATGGGAACCGTCGGCGACCCCGGCTTGACCGGCAGCTGACCGAGCCCAAGTGGATTGCCGACAATGCACCAGCCGGTTTCCGTCTGCCACCAGTGATCGACGATCGGCACCTGAAGCTGCTCCGCCGCCCAGTTGACCGTATCCGGATCGGCCCGTTCGCCGGCCAGGAACAGGGCCCGGAATTTCGACAGGTCATACTTGCCCATCAGCTTGCCGTCCGGATCCTCCTTGCGGATCGCGCGGAAGGCGGTCGGCGCGGTGAAGAGCGACACAACGTTGTGTTCGGAAATCACCCGCCAGAAGACGCCTGCATCGGGCGTGCCGACCGGCTTGCCCTCGAATACGATGGTCGTGCAGCCATGCAGCAGCGGGGCATAGACGATATAGGAGTGGCCTACCACCCAACCGACGTCGGACGCGGCCCAGAACACCTCGCCCGGCTTGATGTCGTAAAGATTGGACATCGACCACTTCAACGCGACCATATGGCCGCCGTTGTCGCGCACGACACCCTTGGGCTGGCCGGTCGTGCCGGACGTGTAGAGAATGTAGAGCGGATCGGTCGCCTTCACCGTGGCGCAGTCGACCGTGCGACCGGCCGATTGAGCCGCATCCATCAGCGCGCCGAGATCATGATCGCGGCCGTCCATCAGATCCGCTGCCTGCTGTTCGCGCTGGAAGACGAAACAGGCGTCCGGCTTGTGGGAGGACTGGTCGATCGCCGAATCGATCAACGGCTTGTAGGCGATGGTACGTCCCGGCTCGATACCGCAGGATGCCGCGATGATCGCCTTGGGAGTGGCGTCATCGATCCGGGTGGCCAGTTCATGGGCGGCGAAACCGCCGAAGACGACGGAATGGATCGCGCCGAGCCGCGCGCAGGCAAGCATCGCCATCGCCGCTTCCGGGATCATCGGCATGTAGATGATCACCCGGTCTCCCTTGCCGATGCCGTGATCAGCCAGAACCGCCGACATGGCCTGCACCCTGTCCAGCAGCTCCTTATAGGTGTAGGTTGCGGCCGCACCCGTGATCGGGCTGTCGTAGATCAGGGCCGGCTGATCGGCCCGCCCGCCGTCCACATGACGGTCAAGGCAATTGTAACAGGTGTTGCACTCCCAATCGGGAAACCAGCCGCCATACTGGCCGGAACTGCCGTCGAATACCTCGTCCCCGGTCTTGAACCAGTCGATTTCCTCGGCCGCTTCTTTCCAGAACCTGTGAGGTGCATTCTTCCAGGACTGATAGGTTTCAGCATACCGGCTTGCCATTTTTCCCGTTCCTCCCAAGAAACTTCCGTCCCCAACGCTCAGCATCGATATCTGACCCGGAGACTTTTGAGAACAGTGCGCGACAGCATCCATACTTGCAAGGCTTCGGCCAATACGACATTAGAAGGGATCGGGGCATTACGTAGCCCTTGTCACCTCACCTCCCGTCCGAACCCCGGTTTCATTTTTCATGCACCCCATTTCAGACCCGCTGTTTTATGCCGCCGCCATTCCGGCAATCTTTCTTGTCGGGATGTCGAAAGGCGGCTTCGGCGGGACGCTCGCCATGCTCGGCGTTCCGCTGATGGCGCTGGTGATTTCCCCGATCCAGGGGGCCGGCATCATGCTGCCCATCCTGATCGTCATGGATGCGGTGGCGCTGTTTGCCTACCGGGGAACCTTCGACCGCCAGAGCCTGATAATCCTCATGCCCGCCGGCATTGCCGGGATCGGCATCGGCTGGGCCACCGCCGCTTATGTCCATGAGGAATTCATCACCCTGATGGTCGGTGTCATCTCCCTGCTTTTCGTGGCCAATTACCTGTACAAGGGAAAGCGGGCGCATGTCCCTGCCGAGCACAACAGGCCCAAGGGATATTTCTGGGGAGCCGTTTCCGGCTTCACCAGCTTCGTCAGCCATACCGGCGGCCCGCCCTACCAGCTCTACATGGTGCCGCTCCGGCTGACGCCGACGCTCTTCGCCGGAACGGGGGCGATCTATTTCGCCACCCTGAATTTCCTGAAACTGATCCCCTATTTCATGCTCGGGCAATTCGACACGACCAATCTGACGACCTCGGCTGTCCTGTTGCCGATCGCACCGGTCGCCACAATGACTGGCGTCTGGCTGGTCAGGGTCGTGAACCCGGCCTTCTTTTACCGGATTATCTACGTGCTTATGGGCGTCATCGGCGTGAAGCTGGTTTATGACGGCATCGGCATGTACCTGTCCTGAGCGGGCAGACAGCTTGTTTTCACCGCACATCTAATCGGATTGCCAGTCTTCAGAAGCGTTGCAAAAACCCGGTGATACGGCTTTGATGGCGCCAAGAACGATCTTCGGGAGGATCCGGCCATGGACGCCAGCACAAGCCCATTTTCTGTAGGGCTCGACAAGAATACCGCCAACTTCGCACCGCTCAGCCCATTGAGCTTTCTCAACCGGGCGGCGGACATTTTTCCCGACCACATCGCCGTCGTCCACGGCTCCCAGAGGCTGGATTACAAGACCCTTTACAGCCGCTGCCGTCAGCTTGGGTCAGCCTTGAGCCGACTCGGCATCGGCAAGGACGATACGGTCACCGTCATGCTGTCCAACGTGCCGCCGATGATCGAGGCGCACTATGGCGTCCCCATGACCAAGGCCGTGCTGCATTCGCTCAACACCCGCCTGGATGCCGCCATCATCGCCTTCCAGCTCGATCATGCAAACACGAAGGTCCTGATCACCGACCGGGAATATGCCCCGGTGATGAAGGAAGCGCTGGCACTTGCCAAGGTGAAACCGGTGGTGATCGACTATTCCGATCCCGTTTTCCCGCAGGACGGCGAGCGGCTCGGCACGCTCGACTATGACGACTTCGTCGCAAGCGGCGATCCGGACTATGCCTGGTCCCTGCCCGACGACGAATGGGACGCCATTTCCCTGAACTACACCTCCGGCACGACCGGCAATCCGAAGGGCGTCGTCTATCATCATCGCGGCGCCTATCTGCTTGCCCAGGCGAACATCCTGACCGCCTCCATGGCCAAGCACCCGGTCTATCTCTGGACCCTGCCGATGTTCCATTGCAACGGCTGGTGTTTTCCCTGGTCGCTGTCGGTCGTCGCCGGCACCCATGTCTGCCTGCGCTGGGTCCGGCCCAAGGCCATGTGGGACCTGATCGCCGACGAAGAGGTGACCCACCTCTGCGGCGCGCCGATCATCATGTCGACACTTCTGAACGCTGCGACCGCAGACAAACGCGACCTCGACCGGGTGGTCGAATTCTTCACAGCCGCCGCCCCGCCGCCGGAAAGCGTGCTTGCGGCCATGAAGGACGCGGGTTTCAACGTCACCCATCTCTACGGCCTGACCGAAGTTTACGGACCCGCCGTCGTCAACGAATGGAAAGGCGAGTGGGATGCCCTGACCGGGGCCGAACAGGCAACCAAAAAGGCACGCCAGGGGGTCCGCTATGTGGCGCTGGAAGGCCTGACCGTGCTCGATCCGAACACCATGGAACCGGTTCCGGCCGATGGCCGGACGATCGGCGAGGTCATGTTCAAAGGCAATGTGGTCATGAAGGGCTATCTGAAGAACCCGGAAGCGACCGCAGAGGCGTTTGCCGGTGGCTGGTTCCATTCCGGTGACCTCGGCGTGCTGCATCCCGACGGCTATATCCAACTCAAGGACCGGTCCAAGGACATCATCATTTCCGGCGGCGAGAACATTTCCTCCATCGAAGTGGAAGACGTGCTTTACAAGCATCCGGATATCCAGGCCGCGGCCGTCGTCGCAAAGCCCGACGAAAAATGGGGCGAAACGCCTTGCGCCTTCGTGGAACTGCGCGAAAGCGCGACCGTGACCGAAGAAGACATCATCGCCTTTGCCCGCGAGCATCTGGCAGGCTTCAAGGCCCCCAGGACCATCGTCTTCTGTGAATTGCCCAAGACTTCGACCGGCAAGATCCAGAAATTCGCCCTGCGGGAACAGGCTAAAGCCCTGTAATCCGTTAACGTTTCAGAAACCAGATACGTAATTCGTTTCGCTGAATCCCTGTCACTTGTGACAGGGATCACACTGCGCGCAAGCCTGGAGCCTTATCGAAACACGCAACTTGTTCTAAAACGCCTGAACGGCTGAAGGTTCACAGCAATGAGCCCTTTGCGTGTCTCGACATTTTTTCCGGTGCTGGTCGTCATCGCGACCTTTCTGACAACGCCGACCCATGCCTTCACGGGCCTCAAGCCGCTGGTCATTCTGATGCCGGGTGCCGGCGGTCCCGTTTCCAGCGATTTCGTCATGCGAAACCGGGACCGGTTCCGTGCGGCCGGGTTCGACACCAAGGTGATTACGATCCCGCGGACGGTGACGAATGCGGCGAATGTCCATAGCGACAGACGCAAGGTCTTTCTTGTCGGCGCGGACAGAGGCGCAAACAATGTCGCCGCGGCAATCGCCCTGGGAGCCCAGGTCGATGCCGCAGTGATGATTTCCGGAAATTACAGGAACGCGAAGCAAACGCTGCTATCACCCGCGCTTCTTCCCCCGACTCTCATCGTCCATCACAGTGGCGACCGCTGCCAGCAGACACCCCCGTCAAACGTGCCCACATTCGTGAAATGGGCGCACGGCAAGGCCCACGTCGCCTGGATGTCCATGCCGGGAAAATCGGATCGCACTCCCTGCGGCCCGTTCGACGCGCACGGGTTTTATTTAAACGACGCCGAACCGGTTGCCTTGATCATCCGGTTCCTGAGGACCCAATGAAAAACGCCGCGGAAATCCGCGGCGTTTTCGAAACTGGCAGCTTCGTCAGTGAAGCGTTTCATCTTTTCGTATTCGCTCGATCTCGTCCTTGAGCTTGAGCTTTTGTCGTTTCATATCGGTCAATTCCAGGGAGTCCGTACTCGGATGATGGAGAGCACTTTCGATCTTGCGTTCCAGCGCAGCGTGACGGCGCTCAAGTTCTGCTAGATGCGACTGCATCGACATGGAATTGCCTCCTGTCTGTTGGCCTCAAACCAGGATATCGTGCCACGGTCACCGGACCTTGTCGATTGTCGTTTGCGGTTCGGTCCAAAGATTTGCCGTCGAACGTGTGATTCCTGGGTACAAAGCTAGGAAAACCTTAATCCTGCTACGGAATTATGGCGCCCCATTGCGACAATTCGCACCGGCTTTCTCTGCAATCTGCTATGAATGACACGAACGGAACATGACATCCGACTGCCATATTTTCTCCGAATGCGGAACGAGACGCTTGTCGAAACAGGATTTTATGCAATAGGAAACACCGGCGTACCGTTTGTCGGGGGAGTGCAATGTCGGAAGCGGATGAAAAGGCAGTGAGAATTGAACTGGCGCAGCTTCGCCAGGAACACCGCGACCTCGACGTTGCCGTGGAAGCACTGGCTGCGACGGCAAACTGCGACGCCCTCCAGCTGCAGCGGCTGAAAAAGAAGAAGCTCATGATCAAGGACCGGATCTCCACCTTGGAAGATCAGCTCTTTCCCGACATCATCGCCTAATCGTCCGCGCACACGCTCCGCACCCCTTCCTGAAAACAACCTTGCATCGGCAAGGCCGCTGCCTATACTCCGCGCCTTTCCGGACACCCTCAAGTCAGGACACACGACATGGCCGCTGCCGACGTTGCAATCATCATGGGAAGCCAGTCCGATTGGCCGACCATGAAACATGCAGCCGAGACTCTCGATCAGCTCGGGATATCCTATGACGCGCGCATCGTTTCCGCGCACCGCACGCCGGACCGGATGTACGACTTTGCCAAGGGGGCCAAGGCCGAAGGCTTCAAGGTGATCATCGCCGGCGCCGGCGGGGCGGCCCACCTGCCCGGGATGACCGCGGCCCTGACCCCCCTGCCCGTCTTCGGTGTTCCCGTCGAAAGCAAGAGCCTGTCCGGCGAGGACAGTCTCCTGTCCATCGTGCAGATGCCGGGCGGCATTCCGGTCGGAACCCTGGCGATCGGCAAGGCCGGAGCGACCAACGCGGCCCTTCTGACCGCCGCGGTCCTGGCCTTGAGCGATCCGCAAATCGAGAAGGCCCTGGAAGCCTATCGCGCAGGTCGTACCGCAGATGTCGCCGAGCGGCCGACCGACGACTGAGCTTCAGCAGGCGAGAGGCAGGCCATGAACGAAAACATCCGTCTTTCCCCCGGCGACACGGTGGGTATTCTGGGCGGCGGTCAGCTCGGCCGCATGCTTGCGCTGTCCGCGGCAAGCCTCGGTCTGAAAGCCCATATCTTCTGCCCCGACCCGGAAAGCCCCGCCTTCGACGTCTGTTCCACCTATACGATTGCGCCCTATGAGGACATCGGCGCGCTGGACGCCTTTGCGTCGGCCTGTTCGGCAATCACCTACGAATTCGAAAACGTGCCTGCCCTGACCGCGGCCCATCTCGCCGCGCTCGTCCCGGTGCGGCCGGGTGTCAAAGCCCTGGAAGTCTCCCAGGATCGCTTGAGCGAAAAGGACTTCCTGTCCGGCTCCGGCGTGGCCCTCGCCGGCTATGCACGTGTCGACAGCGATGAGGACCTTCAGGCGGCCCTCGAACGCTTCGACGGCACCGGCGTGTTGAAAACCCGCCGCTTTGGTTATGACGGCAAGGGTCAGATCATGATCCGGAAGCCCGAAGACGTGAAGGATGCCTTCGACCGAATCGGCCGCGCACCCGCCGTCCTGGAAGAGCTGATCGGCTTCGAGCGCGAAGTCTCGGTGATCGTCGCCCGCGATATCGACGGCAAATGCGATGCCTACGACGTTTGCGAAAACCATCACGAGAACCACATCCTGAAGACCTCGACCGTGCCGGCGAAGGTCAGCGCAACAACTGCGGCGGCGGCCCGCGAGATGGCGATCCGGATCGCATCCTCCCTCGACTATGTCGGCGTGATGGGTGTGGAGATGTTCCTGTCGCGCGGAACCGACGGCGAAACCCTTCGGGTCAACGAGATCGCGCCGCGCGTGCACAATTCCGGTCACTGGACCGAGGATGCCTGCCTGACGTCCCAGTTCGAGCAGCACATGCGCGCGGTTGCCGGCTGGCGGCTCGGTGCCTGCGCCCGCCATTCCGACGTGGTCATGGAAAACCTGATCGGCGACGAATGCGACGCCTGGCCTGAAATCCTGGCCGACCCGAACGCCAGACTGCATCTCTACGGCAAGCGCGAGGCGCGGCCGGGCCGCAAGATGGGCCACGTCAACCGGATCAGCCCACTCACGTCCGAATAAGCGGAACTTGCTGAGGTTTCAGGACAGCAACCCCAGGGCCTCTCGGCGATAGAACCGGCGATTGGCGAAAATGGCGACGGTCAGCAATCCACCGGCAAGCCCGCCCCAGATGCCGACGCCCCCCATGCCGAGACCGAAGCCGAGCCCCAGTGACAGGCTGATCCCGATCACCCAGTAACCGCCGAACGCGTAAATCAGCGGCACCTTGGTATCGCCCAGGCCGCGCAGGTTGTTGACGCCGATGATCTGGGCCCCGTCGGCAATCTGGAAGAGCGCCGCCACCGCCAGGTACGAGGCGCCGAAAGCCAGCACCGCCTGGGACTGCGGATTACTGAAATCCAGGTAAAGCGAAATCAGCGTTTCGGGGATCGACCGGAAAATCACGGCGAAACACGTCATGCAGATCACGGTGATCACAAGGGCCGTCCAGCCCGCGCGTCCGACCCCCGCGTGATCCCGGCGCCCGGACGCCAGACCGACCCGGGTCATGGCGGCCTGACTGAGCCCCACCGGCACCATGAAGGTCAGAGAGGCGATCTGCAATGCGATCCCGTGACCGGCCAATTGCAGGGTTCCGAGCCAGCCCATCATGATCGCGGAGGCTGAAAACAGTGCCGCTTCCAGAATGATCGTCACGGCGATCGGCAGCCCCAGGCGCAGGATCTGGAAAAACGCCGGCCAGTCGGACCGCCAGATCCGGCCGAATATCGCGTAGCGCTTCAACCGGGGATGCAGCGCCGCATAGGCGAACAGCAATATCATCGTGACGGTGGAACTGATGACCGACGCGATCCCCGCGCCGACGAGTTCAAGACGGGGAAACCCGAAGTGGCCGAAGATCAGCAGATAATCGAGAAACGCATTGGCGAGCGCTCCGGCAATTGTCGCCCAAAGAACCACCTGGGCCCGCTCCATGATCGTCAGGAACCCGCGCACCGCCATGATGCTCAACGCCGGAAACATGGTCCACTTGAGGACACCCATATAGCCCGCCGCGATAGCCGAGATTTGAGGATCCTGCCCGAGGAATACCCAGATCTCCTCGGCATAAAGGATCAGCCCCCAGACGGGCAGGCAATAAAACGCGACGACCCAGAATGCCATACGGACCGACCGGCGCAATTCGCGCAGGTCCTGCCGTCCACGGGCCTTGGCGGCCAGAGGGATCACCGCCTGGATCACGCCCATGCCGAAGAACCAGAGCAACATGTACATGTTGAACGCCAGCACAGACGCCGCAAGTTCCTGCGCGCCCAGGCGGCCGATCATCAAAACGTCGGTCGTGTTGATCGCCATCTGGGCCAGTTGAGCCCCGACCAGCGGCAAGCCGAGCGCAAGCGTCGGGCGGATGTCGCTCTTCCAAAGCGCCAGAAAACCGCCGTTGCCCGGACGGATACCGTCCCAGCCAGCCATGTGAGCCTCCCGGAAATCGCACGCTGCCTCGACACGTCGTCCGCAACAATGCGTACTTCCCCTGTACCCCGCGAAAGCCGCCCTGTCCAGAACACCGGATGAAGCCTCAGGAATGGCTGAATTCCGCGCGAAAATCTTTGTGAATGCCTGTGGACAATCCACAGACCTTCTGATATGACCGCGCGCATTGTGAGCGGCGCGTCAGCGGCGACGTTTATCCGTACGCATGTGCAAATCCGAATCTTCACAGACTTTGGAACGCCCATGCAGTTCGGAAACGGACACCACAGCAGACGACAAAAACGTTCATACGGCAATTCAGGTTACAATCACGGTCGCGGGAAACTCGCGACTCGTCTCAGAACGGGAAAAGACGCGTGCAGGTTCTGGTTCGCGACAACAACGTCGATCAGGCGCTCAGAGCGCTGAAAAAAAAGTTGCAGCGTGAAGGTGTCTTCCGCGAAATGAAACTCCGTGGCCATTTCGAAAAGCCGTCGGAAAAGAAGGCGCGCGAAAAGGCTGAAGCCGTTCGCCGCGCCCGCAAGCTGGCTCGCAAACAGGCTCAGCGCGAAGGCCTGCTTCCCGGCCGCTCTTCCCGCCACTAAGGGTGCGGGTCAGACTACATAGCTGATGTCGGGCCAAAATCCGGGCCGGCCGAATAATCGGCCGGCTTTTACTTTTTATTCTGGCCTCAAAACGTATTTTCGACACGATCACACTCCAAGCAAACGTTTCAGCTTTCAAAGCACAGGCAACCGGACTGAATGATTCAGCACCCATCACATGCAATGCGCTCCGCCCTCAATCCGAAACATACACTCGGCCTTTTGCTCGCCGTGGGGATTGCGGCAGGCCTGGGTGGATGCCAGTCCAGCGGTGTTTATGACGACGTTCCGATCGACCGGGCGGTCGGTTCCTCCGCCAACATCGATTCGCTGACGGCCGTGATCGAAGCCAATCCGCGGGATGCAAGCGCGTACAATACGCGCGGCATCGCCTACGGACAGGCAGGCAAGCTCGACAAGGCGATCGCCGATTTCAATATCGCGCTGCAGCTCGATCCGCGCTCCTACCAGACCTATACCAACCGGGCGCTCGTCTTTCGCCGCATGGGCAATACCCAGCAGGCGATTGCCGACTATACCCGGGCGATCAACATCAAGCCGGATTACGACGCGGCCTATGTGGGCCGCGGCAACGCCTACCGGACCCAGGGCAACTACAGCGCCGCTCTGGCCGACTTCAATTCGGTCATCGCCCGGAACAGCGGCGATGCCCGCGCCTACTACAATCGCGGCCTGATCTACCAGGCCCAGGGCCAGCAAGCCCAGGCGATCGAGGATTTCGCGACAGCGATCGGCCTGAGCCCGAATGTCAGCGAGATCTACACCGCCCGCGGCATCTCCTATCTGGCCATCAACGATCCGAACGCGGCGTTCACCGACCTGTCCATGGCCGTGAACCTCGACAAGCGGTCGGCCGTCGCCTGGGCGAACCGCGGCGCGGCCCTGGAGCTTCTGGGCAGGCTGAAAGACGCCCGCAGGAACTACAACAAGGCCTTGAACCTGGATAATTCCAATACTCTGGCCCGTGACGGCCTGACCCGGGTCAACAGGTCCATGAAATCCTAGGATCAGAACCGGGGACCTTTCACGGGCTGACGCACCGCGCTACCCGTGACTTCGATCATTTTCCGCGACATCGATAGCCGTTAAGCTGCCTCCTCCGGACATCACGAGGGAGCCTAGGTCATGGCGAACGGTCGCAAAATACTTGTCATCGACGGTCACCCGGATCCGGAATCCGACCACTTCTGCCATGCCCTCGCCCAAAGCTATCGCCAGGGCGCCGAAAGCGGAGGGCACATTGTCGATGTGGTGCGGATCGCCGATCTCGACTTTCCTTTCCTGCGCTCGCCAAAGGATTACGACACAGCCCCTGTCCCGACGTCCCTGGACCAGGTCACGCAGGAGATGCTTGCGGCGGATCATGTCGTCCTGATCTATCCGCTGTGGCTTGGAACCCTGCCGGCGCTCACGAAAGCCTTTCTCGAGCAGGTCTTCCATCGCGATACCGCCTTCGAACCCGCCGAGGAAGGCAAATGGCCCAAGGGGCGGCTGACAGGCAAGTCCGCCCGGGTGATCGTGACCATGGGCATGCCTGCCCTCGCTTATCGTTTTTGGTATGGCGCGCACAGCCTCAAGAGCCTGGAGCGCAACATCCTGAAGTTCATCGGCTTCAAACCGGTCCGGGACACGATTTTCGGCATGGTGGAGGCGGTCAGCGAAGACAAACGCAAGGGCTGGCTGAAGCAGGTCGAGGACCTGGGACGGCAGGCGGTCTAAGGCATGTCGCGTTCATTCGAATTCACGTGACATGCTCTATCCGTTTCTGACGCACGTCTTGTTGCGAAAAACCGGTATCCACTTTTTCGCGACGTGCATTAAGGCGCCTCCCGACGAGAGCGAGTAAATCCCCCATCACAAGATGAACCGAGCAGGCGCTGTTCAATCCCTCAAGCGGCATAGATCGCCACAGGCTTGCCGACACCACGCAGGGCGTGTTCGCCCATGGCGTTGAGGCCGGTCAGAAGGTCACGGGAGAGGACCTCACGGACCGGTTCGGTCAGAAGCAGCTCGCAGCCCAGCGGCTTGCATAAGGATTCCACCCGGCTGGTCTCGTTGATGGCGCGGCCAATCACGGTGAAGTCGAGCCGCTCCTCGCCGCCCACATTTCCGAAAAACACTTCGCCCCGATGGAGGCCGATTCCGATCTTCAGAGGGTGCCAGTAAGCTGGATCCGGCAGGTCCTGCGGCGGGGGGGTGGTGTTGAGATCCTCAATGGCCTTGAGCGCTGCCCGGGCTGCCTTCACCGCCGCGTTGGCGGCATCGGTTTCCCCGAGCGCCTTCTGGTCGAAGACGGCAAGGACGCCGTCTCCCATGAACTTCAGGATGTCGCCACCGTGGCCGAGGACCGCATTCGAGATCCTGTCGAAATAGGCGTTGAGGATTGCCGTCACTTCCGGGCCGGAGAGCCGGTCGGCGAGCTGGGTAAAACCGCGCATGTCAGCCATGAACACAACGGCCCGGATGGCTTCGCCATCGCCGCGTTTGATTTCGCCGTCCAGCACCCGCTGTCCCGCAATAGGGCCGAGATAGGTGTCGGCGACGTTGCGGGCGATGCGCTGTACGATATGACGCTCGATATGCAGGGCCAAGAGGTCGATCAGGCTGCGGATCTTGTCCTTTTCCAACGGCGAGAACCCACCGGGCCGCATCGAGGCCAGCGTCATCGCGTTACTTTTCTCGTGAGAGGAACTGAGCGGCAGGGCGACATAGGTCGTGTAGCCCTCGTCGGCGAGTTCGCGCATCAGCGGTGCGGAATTGGCGCCTTCCTCATTTTCCAGATCGACCTTGATGGTCTGGCCTTCATTGACGACGAGGAAAAGCGGATTGCGGGTGAAGGCTTCGGTCTTGGGGGCGTTTGCGCCCGCCGCCACCTCGTCGCAATACATGTCCTGGCTGTTCCAGACCCAGGAAAAGCCGATAACGCGCGGATGCAGCGTGCCGATATGCAACGTTGCCCGGTCAATGCCGAGACCTGCCGCCTTGCAGCGCCACATGAACTCCTCGAACATCAGCATGACATTGTCGATCCGTGTCGCCTCATGCAGCAGCCAGGCATGAAGCTCCTCGATTGTCAGCGTCTCGGGTGCACAGCCCGGTCCCCGACTGGAGCGGGCGATCAGATAGACATGGGGCGCATATGTGCGCGGGGCGGGGTCAAGCACGGCTTTGTTCATCTAGGCTCCGGAACAATGTCTAGGCTATATCTCGGACGGAGAGGCACAAAGTTCAATCGGAAAACGTCCGGAAGGCGAGAAAGCAATCGAAGTGACTTGCGGAAACAGGCGGCCATCCTGAGGAGCCACGCGAACGGCGTCTCGAAGGATGGAATGCAATCTTCAAACCTAACAGCGCACCAAAGACGATTTCAAAAAGGACATTCCGCGCGGAACGTAACCAGCCTGCCGTCCGCCGGATGATGTAACGTCAGCTCTTCGGCATGCAATGCAAGCCGGCTGGAAGCGTCAAGGGCGGCCCCTTCGGCATAAAAACGGTCACCGGCAATCGGATGGCCGAGCGCCAGCATATGGACCCGCAACTGGTGCGAGCGCCCCGTCAGGGGGTAGAGCTGCACCCGTGCCGTGGCCCCGTCCCGCTCAACCACCTTCCAGCGCGTCAAGGCCGGTTTGCCGCGGTCGTGACAGACCATCTGTTTGGGCCGGTTGGGCCAGTCGCAGATGAGAGGCAGATCGACCTCGCCCTCGTCGGCCGCCGGTTGCCCCCAGATCCGGGCAACATAGACCTTTTTTGTCTTTCGACGCTCGAACTGAAGTCCCAGATGCCTGTGCGCTGCCGGATTCGTGGCAAGCGCCATGACACCGGACGTATCCATGTCGAGACGATGGACGATCCGTGCCTCCGGAAAAGCATTCCGGGCGCGCGCCTCGATGCAATCGGCATGTTCGGCAGCCTTGCCCGGCACGCTCAACAGTCCGCTCGGCTTGTTGACCACCAGCAGATCCTCATCCCGGTGGAGCACCTCCAGCCAAGGCTCGACAGGCGGATCGTAGATAAATGCGGGTGGCGCGGACATGCAGCGCTTATACCGCCTTCCCGGCAAAAGAAAAGGCGCGGGTTTCTGTCCCGCGCCTTTCGAAAGTCGGATGGTCTGAAAGATCAGAACGCCTTGACGATTTCCTCGGTCATCTTCTTGGCGTCGCCGAACAGCATCATCGTCTTGTCGAGGAAGAACAGCTCGTTCTGGATACCGGCATAACCGGAGCCCATGCCGCGCTTGACGAAGAGAACCGTACCGGCCTTGTCGACGTCGAGGATCGGCATGCCGTAAATCGGCGATTGCGGATCGTCACGGGCAGACGGGTTGGTCACATCGTTCGCCCCGATCACGTAAGCCACATCGGCCTGCGCGAATTCGGAGTTGATGTCTTCCAGTTCGAACACCTCGTCATAAGGCACGTTGGCTTCCGCAAGGAGCACGTTCATGTGCCCCGGCATGCGGCCCGCGACCGGGTGAATGGCGTATTTCACCTCGACGCCTTCTTCCTTCAGAAGATCGCACATTTCGCGCAGGGCATGCTGGGCCTGGGCGACGGCCATGCCGTAACCCGGTACGATGATGACCTTGGACGCGTTCTTCATGATGAAGGCCGCGTCTTCGGCCGAGCCCTGCTTGACCGGGCGCTCTTCCTCGTCACCGCCGGAAGGACCGGCGGTTTCGCCGCCAAAGCCGCCGAGGATCACCGAGATGAACGAGCGGTTCATGCCCTTGCACATGATGTAGGACAGGATCGCCCCCGACGAACCGACGAGCGCGCCGGTAATGATCAGGGCCATGTTGCCGAGGGTGAAACCGATACCGGCTGCCGCCCACCCCGAATAGGAGTTGAGCATGGAAACCACCACCGGCATATCCGCGCCCCCGATCGGAATGATGATCAGGACGCCGAACAGGAACGCCACCAGCACCAGACCCCAGAAGATGACGGCGCTTTCGGTGTTGACCAGACCGACGACCAGAAGCACGAGGCCGATCGCCAGCGCGAGGTTGATCAGGTGGCGGCCCGGCAGCATGATCGGCTTGCCCGACATGCGTCCGTCCAGTTTCAGGAAAGCGATGACCGAACCGGTGAAGGTGATCGCGCCGATCGCGGCCCCGATAGCGGCTTCGACCAGTGCCTGGGCATGGATATGGCCCGGAGCGCCGATGCCGAACGCCTCAGGCGCATAAAGCGCGCTTGCCGCGACGAAGACGGCTGCCAGGCCCACCAGCGAGTGAAACGCGGCAACCAGCTGCGGCATGGCCGTCATGGGAATGCGACGGGCGGTGACCGCGCCGACACCGCCACCGATGCCCACGCCGGCCACAATCAGAAGACCGGAACCGAAGCTAACGCCCGAGGCAAACAGGGTCGTCACGACGGCGATGGTCATGCCGAGCATGCCGTAGTAGTTGCCCTTGCGCGAGCTTTCCGGGTTGGACAGGCCGCGAAGGGCCATGATGAAGAGAACGGCGGAAACGAGGTAGAGGAGCGCAGTGATATTTGCTGACATCAGATCGGTCTCCTATCGCTGCTTTTTCTTGTACATGGCAAGCATTCGGCTGGTCACGAGGAACCCCCCGAAGATGTTCACGCTTGCAAGTACGAGGGCGAGGAACCCGAAGATCCGCGCCATGAGCGCTCCGTCGCCGGCCGTCAGGTCGACGCCGACCGCCAGAAGCGCACCGACGACGATCACGGACGAAATGGCGTTGGTCACCGCCATCAGCGGCGTGTGCAAGGCCGGGGTCACCGACCAGACCACGTAGTAGCCGACGAAGATCGCCAGCACGAACACCGAGAACAAGAACACAAACGGTTCGATCACGCTTCCAGAGGCCGCCACATGCATGGCGGTATCGCCGGCGCCGGCAGTCAGCTGGTCCACATAGCCTTGCGCGGCCGCCGCGGCATCATGGGCCGTTGCCGCGGCTTCACGTGCAGCGTCGGCAGCGGCATTCGCCCGCTCCAGCATTTCGCTTTGAGACAATTCGCTCATAACTTCCCCCCTCAGGCCTCTGCCGGTGCAAAGGCGGGATGAACCACCTTTCCATCGCGGGTCAGGACGGTTGCGGTCACCAGCTGGTCTTCCCAATCGGGCTTCAGCGTTTTGGCTTCCTTGTCGATCATGGTTTCCAGGAACGCGAACAGGTTCTTGGCATAGAGTGCGGAGGCAGAAGCCCCGATCCGTCCGGCCATGTTCAGATGACCGACGATCTTCACGTTGGAAACCGCGGCCACCTTGCCCGGCTTGGCACCTTCCACGTTTCCGCCCCGCTCGACCGCGAGGTCGACGATAACGGAGCCCGGTTTCATGCTGGCAAGCATGTCCTTGGAAACGAGCTTGGGCGCCGGACGTCCGGGAATGAGCGCGGTCGTGATGACGATGTCCTGCTTGGCAATGTGCGTCGCGACCAGTTCGGCCTGCTTCTTCTGGTATTCCTCGGACATCTGCTTGGCATAGCCGCCGGCGGTTTCCGCCTGCTTGAACTCTTCGTCCTCAACGGCGATGAACTTCGCTCCGAGCGATTCGACCTGTTCCTTGGAGGCCGGACGGACGTCCGTGGCGGTCACCACAGCACCGAGACGACGCGCGGTCGCGATCGCCTGGAGACCGGCGACGCCAGCCCCCATGACGAAGACGCGTGCGGCGGGAACGGTGCCGGCCGCGGTCATCATCATCGGCATGGCGCGGTCGTATTCGTAGGCCCCCTCGATGACCGCCTGGTAGCCGGCAAGGTTCGCCTGAGACGACAGGACGTCCATGACCTGGGCGCGGGTGATGCGCGGCATGAATTCCATGGCGAATGCGGCAACACCGGCCTCGGCCATTGCCTTGACCTCGTCCTCATGGCCGTAGGGGTCCATGGTGGCGATGACGAGCGCACCGCTCTTCATGGCCTTGAGTTCATCCGCATTCGGCCGACGGACCTTCAGGACGACGTCCGCGTCCTTGAGCGTGGTTGCGGCACTGGTGGAAATCGTGGCCCCCGCTTCCTTGTAATCGGCGTCGGGAATGCGCGAGGCCAGACCGGCCCCTTTTTCGACGGACACAGTGGCGCCCAGACCGATCAGCTTCTTGACCGTATCGGGCGTTGCGGCCACGCGTGTTTCAACCGCGTCGCTTTCGCGCGGCACAGCAATTTTCATGGAGTAACCTCCCAAGAACAAAAAGGCATCCCGGGCGCGTACCAGGGATGCCTTTTGATGGATCGATCAGACGGTCAGAATCGCCAGAAGGGCGGTCAGTACGAAGACGGCGGCCGACGGAACCCAGCCCTTGGCACCAAGTGCAAGACCGATAGAACCTGCGACGATCGTCGCGATCAGCATGAGCCATCCGAAAATGGTGGCGGCGGTTCCGCCGAACGAAAACAGAATCAGGCACAGGACGATGTTGAGAACGGCCACAGTGCCGACCTTGGAGAAATTGATGAACCCCTCGTAGGTGGCTTCGTGTGCCTCGTAGTCCATGGCGGGCGCGGAATTATCAGACATGTGGTCCCCCGATTAAAAGCTGTCGTCGGCAAATGTCTTACATGAAAGCCGACGGACTGGGCAATGTTTTGCGTAAACAAAGGTACATTCGTCAACGTGCAATAATGTCCCGGAATCCATCAAGCGGCAGATTTCTCAAAAGGAAAGCCCACGGAAGCAAGAACTCTTCCCTGCCGTTCCGCCACTGTTTTGGCTGAAAAATCTTCGATCTGCTCGTTGAAAAGGCGGAAAAAATTCAATTCGGCGCGTAGATGAAGAAAAACACCGCCAAGACCTATCGCCGCGCGGTCCATGAAGACAAATTCCTGCGGCACCGTGACCCGACCGAGTTTTTTCAAGGCGCTGTGAACGCGAAACGCCTCCTTGCGCCCGTACTCCGCCGGGCTCACCCCGTCCGCGATGGAGCGGACACGGTCGGTGAGAAGAGGCCCGTAGATGAACCGTGCCCAGATGTTGAGAACATCGATGACTTCGCGCTTGAGATCCTTGAAGCCCCAGCGCTCATAGGCCGAAACGACCCGGGCTTCGTCTTCTTCCAGCAGGCCCATGTAAAGATCGACGACGCCTTCGACGAAGCTTTCCGGGAAAATGCGGATACAACCGTAATCGAGCAGGTTGATACCGGCAGGCGCCCCGTCTTCCTCAAACACCGTGTAGTTACCCAGATGCGGATCGCCGTGGATCAGGCCGTAATGACTGAAGGGATGCCACCAGGCTTCAAACATGGTGGTGCCCAGGAGATTCCGCTCCTCAAGACTGTGCTCCTTGAAATCAAGCAGCGGCGCGCCCTGGAGCCAGTTCATGGTCAGGAGACGTTTGGTCGACAGCTCCGCGACCACATCGGGAACCCGGATCCGGTCATTGTCCGCCAGCATGGCGCGGTAAACGGCCATGTTGGCGGCTTCGCGCACATAGTCGAGTTCCTCGCGAACCCGGGCGCTGATCTCCTTTGAGATTTCCCTTGTATCGATCGCCGCCTGCATGCGCCGGTGGATCGAAAACAGCATCTGCAGCTGCTTCAGATCCGCTTCGACGGCCGACGCCATGTCCGGGTATTGCAGCTTGCACGCAATGTCACGACCATCCAGCGCAACAGCCCGGTGCACCTGACCGAGCGAGGCCGCCGCCGCGGGCTCCTTGCCGAATGCCTTGAACCTGGACTGCCAGTCGGCGCCCAGTTCCGCACGCATCCTTCGCTTGACGAAGGCCCAGCCCATGGGCGGGGCGTTGGCCTGGAGCTTGGCAAGTTCGGTGGTGTATTCCGGCGGCAGGGCGTCCGGGATCGTCGACAGCAATTGAGCGACCTTCATCAGCGGCCCCTTGAGCCCACCCAGTGCCGCAGCAATTTCAGCCGCGTTCTTTTCGTTGTCGAGATCAAGTCCGAACAGGCGCGCACCGGCCAGTTTGGCGGCAATGCCGCCGACACTCGTTCCGACCTTCGCATAGCGTCCGACCCGGCCCGTCAGCCGGTTTGCCTCGCGATCCTTTTCACCTGCCATGATGTCTGGAGTTCTCCGGTTTGACCCTCAGTAATGTAGGTACGCAGCTCCGGCCGACCAGATCACCACGCGGCTCTATTTGCTGTGCGGCCTACACCGCCTCCGGCGCGGACGGCGCAAGGTTTTCCAGTTCGGTCGCGATCGCCCTCCGGTATTGCGTCAGCCCCTTGTAGGCGACCTGCCGGTCGTCGAGGTCGCGCAACTGGGCCGCAAGACCGGCCGCCAGCTCCGCTCCCCGCTCATGGGACTTCAACAGCGGGATCGGATCGTGGTGGATCTTGATGGTGAACAGAATGTCGCCCGATTTCGGCAGCCGACGCAGGGTCTGCCGCTCGACACGCACGAAAAGATGCGCAAGCGCGCCGGCGCCCGTTTCCTCGATCTGCGGCGCAAGCTGCTTGGCTTGCGGGTGATGCAGGTCAGGATCGTCATAGATCGACCAGTTGTAGCGGCCAACAAGTTGTTCGGAGGTCAGATTGTCGAAAATCCGCGCAACCACCTGCCCCATCCGGCCATCGTTGAAACCGGGCACATTGTCGTGAATGCCATGCATCGACTGGCCGAATTTTTCCGCCAGCGACCACGACGACGGGAAACACAGCGACGCGGCGGCGAGCCTGTACCCGTCCTCGCCCTTGCGCATCAGCACCAGATCTTCCTGCACCAGCCGGGACGCGGCTTCCAGCGGCGCAAAATCGGCAAGACGAACCTTGGGCCCGCCCTCCAGGACTTCGACCGCATCGGCGGAAACGGAATGCGTCGACCGGTGATGGGCGCCTAGATCCGCGATCAGCAGATCCAGAACTTCGCTCTGGGCCTCTTCGGTACCGGCCTCGGCGCGGAACACTCGGCTATGCACGGTCTCCAGAAGCTGCGCCTTGCGCTTCAGATGCGCCACCAGATCCTGGTCCGGATCCAGCCAGCGGGAGAAGTCGACCGGTTCGAGCCCGACGGTAAAGGGACGCTTTGCCCCGTCATAGGGCGTGTACCGAAAAACCATCCTGAAGTCTCCGCCGGATGACGGCCGCGCTAGCCGTCCAGTTCTTCCAACTCGTCAATGATCCGCTCGATCACCGACAGACCCTTTTTCCAGAACCCCGGATCGCTTGCACTGAGACCGAACGGCGCAAGCAATTCCGAATGATGCTTGGTGCCACCGGCCTTCAGAAGGTCGAAATACTTCTCCTGGAAGCCGGCTTCCGCATCCTCGTAGACCGCGTAGAGCGAGTTCACCAAGCAGTCGCCGAAGGCATAGGCGTAGACGTAGAACGGCGAGTGGATGAAATGCGGGATATAGGTCCAGAAGCACTCGTAGCCGGGCTGCATCTTGATCGCGGGACCGAGGCTTTCGCCCTGAACCGACATCCACAGCTCGCCGATCTTGTCGGCAGTCAGTTCGCCGTTGCGCCGTTCCGTGTGCAGCTTGCGCTCGAAGGTATAGAAGGCGATCTGACGGACCACCGTGTTGATCATGTCCTCCGCCTTCGAGGCGAGCATGATCTTGCGCTCTTCCTTCGTCTGCGCCTTTTCCAGGAGTGACTTGAACGTCAGCATCTCGCCGAACACGCTGGCGGTCTCTGCGAGCGTCAGCGGTGTCGGCGCCATCAGAGCGCCGTTGGGAGCCGCCAGCACCTGATGCACGCCGTGACCGAGTTCATGGGCGAGCGTCATCACGTCACGGGTCTTGCCCTGGTAGTTCACCAGGACGTAGGGATGCGCGCTCGGCACGGTCGGATGGGCAAAGGCGCCCGGCGCCTTGCCGGAGCGTGCCGGCGCATCGATCCAATTCTTTTCGAAGAACCGGCCGGCGATATCGGCCATGTCCGGCGAAAACGCGCCATAGGCCGACAGCACGGTCTCCTTGGCCTCATCCCAGGAGATCACCTTCGTATCGGCCTTCGGCAGCGGCGCGTTGCGATCCCAGTGATTGAGCTGGTCCATGCCGAGCCACTTGGCCTTCAGCACATAATAACGGTGGGACAGACGCGGATAGGCATCGCGGACGGCGGACACCATCGCATCGACCACCTCGCGTTCCACCCGGTTGGCCAGATGACGGCTGTCGGCGATGTCCGTGAAATGCCGCCAGCGGTCGGAGATCTCCTTGTCCTTGGCAAGGGTGTTGGTGATCAGCGTGAAGATGCGCAGATTTTCCGAAAAGGTCTTCGCAAGGGCTTCGGCCGCCGCCTTGCGTTTTTCCGGAGCCGGATCCTGCAGGAAATTCAGGGTTGGCTCGATCGCCAGCTCCTTGCCGTCCACCTCGAACGTCAGCGAGGCGATGGTCTCATCGAACAGCCGGTTCCAGGCGCCGCGGCCGGTCACCGACTTTTCGTGGAAGAGCTGCTCGACCCGGTCTTCCAGCTGATAGGGCCGGTCCTTGCGCAGATCCTCGATCCACGGCCGGTAGTGCTCCAGACCCGGCGTCTTGAACGCCGCCTCGATGACATCATCCTCGATTCGGTTGAATTCCAACGTAAAGAACAACAGATGCGATCCGGCCGTGGTGATCTGCTCCTGAACGTCGCCATAGAACTTCTGCCGGGCCGGATCGGTGGTGTTTCCCGAATAGACGAGCCCCGCGTAGGAGATCAGCCGCCCGAGATGATCCTCAAGCTCCTCATAAGCCCGGATCGCTGTCAGCAGGGCGGGCACATTGTCAGCCGCCAGTTCGGCAAGCCGTCCCTTGTAGGACGCCTCGAAGGTCTTCGCCCGGTCGAGGCCGGCGGCCAGGTCGGCGGCCACCTCCGGTGCATCGATGGCTTGATAGAGATCCGTCAGGTCCCATTCCGGCAGGAGGCCGAGGTCTGTATCGGGCGAGGCGGACGAGGCCGAAAACACGGCAGGGTCAAGGCGCATAGGGACGTCTCCGGACGGCACGAAGGAATCGGAAGGCCGATTCGAAACCGAAACCGGCGCTTTTTGAGTTTGTAGGCCCGAAAACAGGACCATCGCAATTCCACTGCGCAGTTATTTTTGTATCGGCTTGGAGGATTTGTTTACCCATCTGCGACCAGACTGGCCCGAATTGAGACAATCTGCAGCAAACAACAACGGTGAATCATGACAGCCACCAGCGGCAAGATTTTGATAGTCGATGACGATCCGATCCAGCGCCGCCTTCTCCAGGAGGCCGTCCAGAAATTCGGGTATCGCTTCAAAACCGCCGAAAACGGGGCCGAAGCCGTCCGGATCATGACCGGACCGGAAGGCGCCGATATCGACCTGATGATTCTCGACATGGTCATGCCGGAACTCGACGGCATCGGTGTCCTCACGCGCCTGCGCGCGGACAAGATCTCCACGCCGGTCATCGTGCAGACCGGTCACGGCGGCATCGACACCGTGGTCAACGTCATGAACGCGGGCGCGCAGGATTTCGTGGTCAAGCCTGTGGCTCCGGAACGACTCGATGTCTCGATCCGCAATCTTTTGAAGACCTCCGCGCTTGAAGACGAGATCACCCGGTTCCGCAAGCAAGCCTCCGGCACCCTGACCTTCGACGACATCATCACCCATTCGCCCGCCATGGAGCGGGTGATCAACCTGGGAAAACGCGCCGCCTCCTCCAATATCCCGATCCTGATCGAGGGCGAGAGCGGCGTCGGCAAGGAACTGATCGCCAGTGCGATCCAGGGCTCCGGCGACCGGAAATCGAAGCCGCTCGTCACCGTCAACTGCGGAGCGATCCCGGACAATCTGGTGGAATCCATCCTGTTCGGACATGAAAAGGGCGCTTTCACCGGCGCCGTCGAAAAGCACGTCGGCAAGTTCCAGGAGGCCCATGGCGGCACCCTGTTCCTGGATGAGGTCGGCGAACTGCCGGCCGAGGTCCAGGTCAAGCTATTGCGCGCGCTCCAGGAAAACGAGATCGACCCGATCGGCGCCAAACGCCCGGTCAAGGTGGATTTCCGGCTGATCTCCGCGACCAACCGGCGCCTGATCGATCTGGTCAAGGAAGGCACATTCCGCGAGGATCTCTATTACCGGCTGAACGTGTTCCCGATCTGGATCCCGCCGCTCCGCGACCGTCTGGAGGATATTCCCGCCCTCACGCGTCATTTCCTCGCCCGTTTCGCGGCAGAGGAAGGCAAGCCGCAGGTGACCGCGATTGCCCCGGAGGCCATGGCCATGCTGCAGAGCTACCACTGGCCCGGCAACATCCGGCAACTGGAGAACACGGTTTTCCGCGCGGTGGTCCTTTGTGACGGCGCCCGGTTGACGATCGACGATTTTCCTCAAGTTGCCGCCGCCATCGACCACCCGGTTCACGTGCCTGCCTCCGCCCAGGCGGACGGACCGCAGATCGACGTAGAGACGGCCGAAGCATCGGCCGCCCACCAGCCACCCGCCCTTCCGCGCGATCCCGTTCCGACGTCGAGCTACAGCGCTTTCGAACATGCCGCCCCGTTCGGCTTCATGCGCAACCTCGACAATGAAGGCCATGTCCGCAAACTGGCCGATGTCGAGGAGGAACTCATCCGCACCGCCATCAACCACTACTCCGGCCGCATGACGGAAGTCGCAAAGCGGCTCGGGATCGGCAGATCGACCCTTTATCGCAAACTGAAGGAATACGGTCTGGAAGAAGGCAACGAATCAGCGAGCAGCGACGCTGCAGCGTAAGACCGGATCCTTGCCCGTCAGGGACCCGAACCTCGAATCGCTACGCAGAAGCCCGCAATTTGCCGATTGCGGGCTTGTTTTTCGTGCGCATTTTGGCGAGAAAGATGTTTATCGTTGCATTTCTGCCACGTTTTAAGATCAAACGAAAACAGGGTAAAATCTTTTTAACCTGCCCGAGGCTACCTTGCGGGACCTGCTGGGGAGCAAGGGAATGGCTGAGGCCATCACAAACGGCGAGACAGATTATTGCGTAAACGGTTTGTTGGATACGACGCCGTCACTGGACTGAAGCGTGCGCTGACACTGATGTGTTTGTTTTTTGCGCTGTCGGTTGCCCAGTTTGCCGTTGCTGACGCCGAGGCCGAGACCCGGACCTTGCACCTCTATAACCTGCATACCAAGGAACGGGTATCGATCACGTTCAAGAAGAACGGCCGCTACATTC